>NZ_JAIWPU010000044.1 GCF_021191705.1 Proluteimonas flavola | reverse complement strand
ACCGTCGGCACCCACACCGCATCGTCCATCGACAACCCGATGAACCAGCGATACAGCAGGTTGTACTGCACCTGCTCCATCAATTGCCGCTCCGAACGGATGCTGTAGAACACCTGCAGCAGCATCGCCCGCAGCAGCTTCTCCGGTGCGATGCTTGGCCGACCGCCCTTGGCGTCGGAGGCATACATCTGCGCGAACAAGCCATCCAGCCTGACCAGCGCTTCGTTGACCATCGCCCGAACAGGGCGCAGCGGATGATCGGCGGGCACGAAGTCCTCCAGCCGCTTCACTGTGAACAATTGCTCCATGAAAACGTCGGTTCCGCGCATGAAGGGGCATCCGTTGGGTCGTACCGAATAGTCTATCGAGGTGGGCGGTATTTCAGCATCCTGCTAAGACGTCTCATCGGGCGTGCTCCTCTAGAAAGATCTGTGCTTGAAGATTTTGCTCTTTGCCGAAGTCGATCAGTCCGGCCTCAATAGGTCCGGGATTGAATGGCCAAGCTGAGACTGCTGCGGACCAAGCTGAGCACCCGCCCGAATTACATGCCTGTACCGCGTACTGAACATTCAGCGGGCCGAAGAACTCATGCATAGGAGCCGTACCACTGTAGAAGGTGACGTTGTTGCCACCCACCTCTGTCAGATCAGTCGATGGGACCGTCAGGTTGGGCGCGCTTGACGGCGAGTGGATCACTTGGAGTTAATTGTCCCTGACACCGTAACCTCTGCTGTTCAAATTGAGCGGCGGATATTTTCGATGCAGCCCACTGCTCCCAGTTCGGCAGCGCTGGCGTATTAAGAGCGGCTGTTGGCAGTGGGCTGATCATGGTCATTGGCTGGACGTTTCCTGGTCGTCGGCCCACTGCCAGAGGGTCAGGCCCTTGCTGGTTTCACTGGGGATTTCAGGGAATGCCTCGTCCTGGGCGAAGTGGCGGCGCGAGCCGTGCTGGGCCAGGGTGAACCAGTAGCCGGCGCGCGGGCAGGGCTGGCCGGCGTAGGTGGGCGGCGGCGCCGAGGGGGCGGCCGGTGTTTGCGGCAGGTTGCGGGCAAAATCCACCAGGTCGCGGGGGTAGAACGGCATATCGCGGTAGCTGCTGTCATCAATGTCCAGCAGCCAGGTGACGGCGGCGGCTTCCCAGGCCCAATAGCCATAGAAAGAAACATCCGCCTCGCCATGCAGGTCGGTATAGGGTTCGCGGCGGCTGGCGTGATACCACTCGTCCAGGTACTTGGCCATCAGTGCCGGACGTCTCTCGAGGGCGGCATCGAATACCTTGAACAGCTTGCGGTAGGGCAGATGGCGGGTGGCGATATCCGGTGGTGTACCACGACCAGCAACAAAGGGCGCGACCAAGCGTTCGAGTAGGCCATCGCGGATGCCCAGATCCGCGTTGGCGAAATCGAGGATCGCCATGACCCGTGGCATCTGTGCGGCATGGCCGCTGAGCAGGCCGAAGCAGACCATGCGCAGGGCGACGATCCAGTATTCGTTGCCCTTGAGATAGACATGTGGCATGACCTGGCCATTGGCATCTGGCGTTTGCAGGTAGGCTTCCTGGAAACTGGCATATTCCTCGGCCCAGACCAAGGCATGGGGCCAAACCTCGGTGAAGGCCTCCACCGGCGCGCCGGCGGAGTATTGCAGGCTAAGCCAGTCCAGAGTGTCCCACAAACGTCGGCGAGTGGAGGTCATCAGGCCACTGGGTTTTGCCTTGTCTAGGTGCTTCGGCAGATCGGTGGTGATCATGGCGATACGCCCGATGGCGTCATTGAACAGTTCTTTATATCGAACATATCTGAGGTGGGGCTCACGGCGCTGTTCAAAACGTTCGGTTTGTACCTGCCATACGGCCCAATGTTTCCAGTCGATGGAAGGGAGTGCTTGCATATCGATCAGCCTATGAGGATATCGGTGGGGATGACGAATTCGGTGCCGATCTGGTGGCTGGCCTGGCCCTTGGCGCAGCGTGGCCTGGACTTGCCCTTGCGTCTGTCGTGCAGGTTGTGGTTAGCACCGACCACGGTGATCAGGCTGCGGTCGTAGGGACACTTGACCGCTACTCGGCGAGGTGTGCCATCTTCAATAGATATGGTCGTGCCAGCCTTGAAGCGTTCTGCTTCCCATTGTCTTATTTTTCTTACTAAATCCGTATGCTCGGCAACGATCTCTGCCTTATCTATCCTGGCAGCTACCCAGCGATGACTGAGTTGGCGGCCATCCTTTGTGTCGCCGAGGTTATTCCCCAGACGGCTTTCATCCTCAGTTCCCATATAGGAATCAAGACCATAGCGAAGTGCCTCGAAGACACGCTTCGGGGTCTCCAGTCGGTGCATGCCTTTTCCCGTGCCCTTTGTGTCGCTGATGCGATAGCCAAAAGGCAGGCGGCTGCCATGCCAGATGTGGTCGATGCCCTGATGCCCTCCCGGCAGATTGCCGTCGGGCTGCTTCATCTCGTACAGGAGGCCGTTCTTGTTGATCTTCGAGCGGTTCTTCTGGCGTTTGACGAAGAAGTAGTCAGCGATATGTTCGCCTGATACGCCGATTTCACGGGGATTGCGGCGGCTGCGCTGGCTTTGCCGTTGCTGCGGGCTGACCTGGCCCTGGCGCGGGGTGGCGTTGCCTTTGGGCTCGGTGGCGATATCGCGGTTGGCCGGGGCCGGCTGCTGCGCTTTGTCGGCCGTGGTCTGAGTGCTGCGCCCGCTGGTGGAAGCCGGCGATGTGGCGGGCTGTTCCTGCCGGGCGGCGGCGGGTTGCTGCTGCGGCTTGCTGGCCGGAGCCGAGGCGGCGGTCTGGTTGCCGGTTTGCGCTTGCGGTTTGCCGGCGGTATCGGGCGTGTCGCGCCGGGCCGCGGGTGTGGATGAGGCAGCCGGTGTCTGGCTGGCGGTGCCGGTGCTTTGCTGTGCCGGCTTGCCTGCGTTGCCGCCACTGGATGCCGGTGCCGATGAGCCGGGCGGCGACTGGCGCGGGGTGTCGGCATGGCGGCTGGCGCGAGAGCCCGCGGTGGTATTGGGCAAGGGCTGGGCCATGGCCATCTGGTGGGATTGCTGCAGCGAGCCCATGGCCTGTTCGATCTTCTGCTGGGCCTTGCCCTTGAGCAGACGGAGCTGGGCGACCAGGCGGTCGAGGCCCTGTTTGTCCATGACCCAGCGGGCGCTGCGGGTGCCGAGCACGTTGATCATGCCGTCGAGGATCTGATTGACCTTGGCGACGAGCTGGCGGGTGTAGCCCGCCCAGTCCAGTTCGCGGAACCACTTTTCGATGTTGCCGCGCACGTCCCTGGGCAGGCTGTCGAGGATGCGGCCCATGGGCATGCCGCTGCGCAGCATGCGGAAGACGTTCTTGAGCGCGTCGCCGAACAGCGGTACCAGGGCGATCAGGCAGAGCACCAGTTCGATCCAGTTGTCGGCGTTGTCGCTGTCGCGGGTCAGTTGGTAGAGGGCGCGCAGGATGTTGTAGGCGTCGAGCGCCTGGCCGACACCGGGGATGCAGCCGAGCACGACGGTGACGACCATCTGGCTGACGGACTGGCCACGGCCTTCGGCGACTTCCCGTACCCAGGTGAGGATTTCGGCGAGGGTATCGGTCTCGGCCTGTTTGATGATGGTTTTGGTGTTCATGCCTGAGCGTCCTCCTCAAGGGTTTGCGGAGCGAGCACGACTTCTTTGTGTTCGCCGGGCGCGTCGTCATCGTCGTGGTCGTGATCGCCTTCTTCGCCGTCGTAGAGGTAGTCGCCGAGCAGCAGGTCTTCTTCGGCTTCGGTGTCCAGCCCGGCGATTTCGTCGGGGAAGAAGTTGTCCTGCAGGTATTCGTCTTCCTGTTCGATATAGCGGGCGAGGGCTTCCTGGGCCTGCTCGGGGCTTTCGGGCTGCAGGCCAAGCAGGCTGTTGGCGGGGCGCTCGCGGGCGGGGAAGGCCGGGCGCTGGTCGATGACCGTCGGGTGTCAGGGACAATTCACTCCGACGATTGCACGACCGATGAGGCCGGCATTGCGGCGCTATGCCGGCTCGATTCGCTCTCTCAGGGGACGTCCGTGATTTCGCACCGTGGTACGACGAGAAAGGGATCTCTGCATTCGTATTCGCGCCTGCTCGCGCCGCAGCGTTCGCAGGCGGTGCTCTTCCTGTTGGGACATCGGCTGCAGCCACTCCAATCGCTCGGATAGCGGCTCACATAACGCTCTTGTGGCTGGAGGTGGTAGGGGGCAGGTTCAATTAACTCCGTCAGGCGCTGTCCGACAACAGATTCAGGAAGCTGCGGCGTCGGACGGGTGACGCTGCGCGAAAGCGGGTCAGGAGGGCCATCTCGTCCGGGTTCTGCGCCATCTTCGCGGACTCGCGCGTCCCTTCGCCGACATAGCGGCGCATTTCGCCCCGGGGCTTTGCCGTCGCGTAGGTGTCGTCGATCAGGTAGTCCAGCGACAGGCCATCGGACGCGTACAGACGGCGGATCTTCGCCAGGCTCGCCAGGCCCGGTTCGGCGCGCCCCGTCTCCCATTTCGATACGGTGGCCTTGCTCACCTCGAGCTCGAAGCCGACGCGTTCCTGGGACCAGCCCCGGGCGTCGCGGAATTCCTTCAGGCGTGTACCGAATGGGCTGCTCATGGGCGGCATTCTCGACGCGTGGGACATATCTGTCGTTTCGAAATTGTTGACATCGATGGTTTCTTTTAAGGATACTTTCGGCGTCGTCAGGAAAGAGATCCGGCGTTGCGCCATGGCATGGAGCAGGTGCGAGCAAGTCCACTTTCCGGCGATGACAGGCTGGGTGGGGCATGACCGGCGGCGCCACGGCTGGTGATGCGATTCCGGCCTTCCACATCCGTCTGCGGATCTCCGCGGACGGGCACTTCATGGAACGAGGAGACGACGATGTCGAAGTTCGAGACGGAAGATCGCGGTGCGCTGGGCTACTTCCTGCCCGAGGACGGTCAGTTCCGGCTGCGCAAGCTGCACCAGCACATCGAGTTCCTGTCGCGCCTGGCGGAGCCGCGCGTGGACGAGGAAGAGGACGGACCCGAGATCGACCACCCCGCGCTGGCCGGCTGCCTGGAGCTGCTGGCCGAGCAGGTGCAGCAGGTGCTCGATACGGTGTCCTGGCCGGCACGCCTGCAGGCGAAGGGCAAGCTGGATGCGGCGGGCGACGAAGTCGGGCAGGTCGAGCAGGCCGCCGAGGTCGCCAGCGACGACGCGTCGGAAATCGTGCAGGCCGAAACGGGCGGATCGGAAGAGACGGTCGACGATGACTACGAGTTCGGCATGACGATGGATCAGCTGGACGAGATGAACCGGCTGCTGGACCAGCTGACCGCCCAGGGCGACCTCCTGATGGCCGGCGCAGGCGGCGATTTCGCGAAGGGCACGTTGATCGTGACCGGCGCGTCCATCTTCAATGATGCGGATGCCGCGCATACGATCATCCGGCAGGTGAACTCGCAGCACCTCGATGATTCGCCGGCTGCAGGACTGCGCGTGCGGGAGACGCCGTCGCTGTACGACGTGCCTCCGGTAGCTGCCGCCAGGCCGCAAGGCGATCACCGGGCCGGCCTGCACTGAGCCCAGCGCAACCCGCAGCCGCGATGCGGCGTGCTGCGGGTTGCATCCCGGATGCTTCAGGGGCCACTTGCGACCGGGAAATCGTTCGCCTCCAGGCGTGTCAGGCGCATACTTGCGGTTCTATTCCGCCGGCCATGCTCATGATCGATCCGATTCCATTGGAAGACCTGGCGCTTCTCGACGTACTGCAGCAGATCAGCCAGGCCAGTGAGTCGACGCACGTGGAGACCGAAATCAAGAAGCGTCTCATCGAGAGTGCGCTCATCGAAGACCACGAGGAGGGTGTCCGGCTGACCCACGCGGGCATCGCGCTGTGCAAGTCGCTGCAGCATCGGGTGGCGGCGGACAAACTGGCCAGCGAAATCATCGAGAAGCGCGAAAGCGTCGACTAGTGTCGGTCCGCTCGCGGGAGAGCGACCACCGGTGGAGCCGCCTTCGATCGCGTGAAGCGTTGGGAAGAAGCGCGTCGGCGCCTTCGGCATCGGCGTGACGGGGCTCGACATCACTGGAATGCCTGCGTATCGCGGTGCAACCGCGTTGAATGGCACCCGGCGCGCGTGCGCGACGCGTCACGTGTCCGCGTCGATCGTCTCGTCCAGCCGGTCCGACGCCACCATGTAGCCGCCGGCCTCAATCGCGTCGCGCACGTCGAGCAATGCGACGCCGAGTGCGTCGAGATCGTCCGTGTCCGCCGTGCCGACGATCTCGATGCAGCGGTCGTTGAACCACGTCCAGAACTGGCGGTAGGTCTTGCCCTGCCAGTGTGCGTGGCGGATGGCCTGGTGGAGCTCGCCGACGGCGATGGTCGATGCGTCGCGCATCAGAATTCCGCCTGGCCGGGCAGCAGGCCGCGCAGTTCGGCGTCGGTGAGGTTGCGCCACTGGCCGGGCTTGAGATGCGCCAGCTTGACTGGACCGATGCGCACGCGGATCAACTGCTTCACGCGCAGATTGAAATGCGCGGCCATCAGCCGGATCTGCCGGTTGAGGCCCTGCACCAGGATGATGCGGAAGCCGAACTTGCCCAGCGGGCTGGTGCGGCAGGGTAGGGTGACCTGGCCATGCACCGGCACGCCGCGCGACATGCCGCGCAGGATGTCGTGGCTGACGGCGTGGTTCACGGTGACCAGGTATTCCTTCTCCAGCTTGTTCTCGGCGCGCAGGATCGCGTTGACGATGTCGCCGTTGCTGGTCAGCAGGATCAGGCCTTCGGAATCCTTGTCGAGGCGGCCGATGGGGAAGATGCGTTCGCGATGGTCGACGAAGTCGACGATGTTGCCCTTCACCGAGGTCTCGGTGGTGCAGGTGATGCCCACCGGCTTGTGCAGGGCGATGTAGACATGGCGGCGCTTGCCGGGCGCGGCGGTCCGCTGCAGCAACGCCTGGCCGTCGATCATGACGGTGTCGCCTTCGCCCACTTCCGCGCCCACGCGCGCGCGCATGCCATTGACCGTGACCCGGCCCGCGCCGATGAGGCGGTCGGCTTCGCGCCGCGAGCAGGCGCCGGTATCGCTGATGTGCTTGTTCAATCGCATGGGGCGTGGCGGGGCGGGGAATCGCGAAGGGAGCGCAGTCTGGCAGATCGGGCGCGCAGGGTCATCGGCGCGGCGCGGCGCAGGCCTGGCGCAGTCCGCGGCTGCACAGCGGGTTGATGCGCGCGGGTGCAGGCTCGTCGTCCCCAGTGGACATTGACGGAGATCCAGATGAGCACACCCCAGACGCCCGACAGCATGAAGAAGTCCCAGCAGGACAAGCAGCCTCCCGAAAAGCCGCAGGGCGAGGCGCCCGGCAAGCTGTCCGACGATTCGGGCGACCGCGCCGAGGAGCGCCAGGGCGGCCATTGAGCGCGACGGGTCCGATTCCAGCGCCCTCGCGCCAGCGCAGCCCGCTTCGCCGATGGACGGATTCCACGCACAAAAAACCCCGGACGTCGCCGCCCGGGGTTTTCGATACCGCTTGCGCGGTACAGGTCGAGTGGATTACTCGGCCTGGACTTCTTCAGCCTGCAGGCCCTTCTGGCCCTGCGCGACCTTGAACGAGACCTTCTGGCCTTCCTGGAGCGACTTGAAGCCGCTGCCCTGGATCGAACGGAAGTGGACGAACAGGTCGTCGCCGCTCTGCGGGGTGATGAAGCCGAAGCCCTTGGCGTCGTTGAACCACTTGACGGTACCGGTCTGACGATCGGACATGGTGTTACTCCTTGGATCAGTGATTGGATGCACGGCCCGCAAGTGCGGTGCCGGGACTGTATCGAGCAAGGGGTAACGCGAAGCGATGGAGCGGATCGTCTGGAAAGGCCGTTGCCGGCCCTGGAACCTGTGATCAACCGCATCGGAGCCACGATGTACCGTGATCCCGCTTTGAACAGTGCGTGCACCTTACAGCACTTTCGGGCTCCGGTCCGAAAAAAGGGTGGTGCATTCATCCAGTGACGGGTGGTAGAGCGGCCCGGCGCATACAGATGGCCGCCACGGACGCCGCTTCCGGCTGGAATGTGCGCGGCGCTTTCGAGGCGCCCCATCGCCCAGGCCCCTCGCGGTGCCCAGCCGATGCCGCGCCCGGGTCAGGACAGGAAGCCGCGCAGCGCGGCGTTGAATGCGTCGGGCGATTCGACGTTGACGAGATGGCGGCCGGGCAGGGACACGTGGTGTCCTCCGCCGGCATCGGCGATCGCCTGCAGGTCGGACGGTGGGCACACCGGATCGTCGTCGCCGGAGATCGCCAGCAGCGGTATGTCGATGCCGCCGATGTCGCCGCGCAGGTCGGCGTTGGCGAGCGCGGCGCAGCAGCCTGCGTAGCCGTGGACGGAGGTCGCCACGAAGCCGGCGAGGATGCGCTCGACCTCGCCGGCATGCGCGGCGCGGAAACCGGCGCCGAACCAGCGCTCGGCGGTCGCGCCGGTCATCCAGTCCAGGCCTTTCGCCTCGACGTCGGCGATGCGCGTGCGCCAGCCTTCGGCGGTGCCGATCTTCGATGCGGTCGCGCAGACCGCCACGCGTTCGATCCGCTGTGGCGCATGGATCGCCAGCCACTGCGCGACGAGACCACCGATCGACAGGCCGCAGTAATGCGCGCGTTCGATGCCGAGCGCGTCGAACAGTGCGAGGACGTCGCCGCCGAGATCGGCCAGCGTGTATGCGCCTGGGGGCGCGGTCGATGCGCCGTGGCCGCGCCGGTCGTAGCGCAGCACGCGGTAATCGCCGGCGAATGCCGGTGCCTGGGCATCCCACATCGACAGGTCGGTGCCCAGCGAATTGCAGAACACCAGCCACGGCGCGGCGTCCGGACCTTCGACGCGGTAGTGCAGGCGATGCGTCGGCAGTTCGAGGAATGCGCCGCTCATGCCGGCACCTGCGCGCGCAGCACCGCGACCGCCTTGATCTCGATGATGTAGCCCGGGCTGCCGCACAGCATGTGCGCGCCGACCGCGGTCCATGCGGGCCGGAAGTCGCCGAAGTAGCGGTCGCGCACCTGCGCGAACAATGGCAGGTCGCGCATGTCGGTATGCCAGGTGGTGAGGTCGACGATGTCGGACATGCCGGCACCGGCTTCGGCCAGTACCGACTTCAGGTTCTCGAAGGCCTGCACGATCTGCGCTTCGCGGCCTTCGACCAGTTGCATGCCGGCATCGCGGCCGATCTGGCCGGACACGTAGAGCGTATTGCCGACCTGGACCGCGGGCGCATAGCCCACCGTCTCCAGCACCTGCTCCATGCCGGGCGGCACGATCATCCGCCGGTCCTCGTGCGCGGTCGCCTCAGACACGTTCCACCGCCAGGGCCAGGCCCATGCCGACGCCGATGCACAAGGTTGCCAGGCCGCGACGGCCACCCGTGGCCTGCAGCTGGTGGGTCAGCGTCAGGGCCAGACGCGCGCCGCTCATGCCCAGCGGATGGCCCAGCGCGATCGCGCCGCCGTTCGGATTCACGTGCGCGGCGTCGTCGGCGAGGCCAAGCGCACGCAGCGTCGCTAGGCCCTGGCTGGCGAAGGCCTCGTTGAGCTCGATCGCGTCGAAATCCTCGATCGACAGGCCCAGGCGCTGCAGCAGCTTGCGGGTCGCGGCGACCGGGCCGATGCCCATCACCCGCGGTTCCACGCCGGCCGAGGCCATGCCGAGGATGCGCGCGCGCGGCACCAGGCCATGGCGGGCGATGGCGGCCTCGTCGGCGACGATCAGCGCGGCGGCGCCATCGTTGATGCCCGAGGCATTGCCGGCGGTCACGGTGCCGTGCTCGAACAGCGGGCGCAGCTTCGCCAGCGTCTCCAGCGTGGTGTCGCCGCGCGGATGCTCGTCGGTCGACACTTCGGTGGTCTCGCCCTTGCGGCCGGACGGCACCGCGACCGGCACGATCTCCTCGCGGAAGAAGCCGCTGGCCTGGGCCGCGGCCGCGCGCTGCTGGCTGCGCAGCGCGAACGCGTCCTGGTCTTCGCGATTGACGTCGTAATCCCGTGCGACGTTCTCGCCGGTGCGCGGCATGGTCTCGGTCCCATAGACCTTGTCCAGGGCAGGATTGACGAAGCGCCAGCCCATCGTGGTGTCTTCGAGCGTCTGGTTGCGGCCGAACGGCGTGGCCGCCTTGCCGACGACGAACGGCGCGCGGCTCATCGACTCGACGCCGCCGGCGATCACCAGCGACTGCTCGCCGGCATTGATCGCACGTGCCGCGTAGCCGACCGCTTCCAGGCCGGAGGCGCACAGCCGGTTGAGGGTCACGCCCGGCACGTCGACCGGCAGGCCGGCCAGCAGCAGGCTCATGCGCGCGACGTTGCGGTTGTCCTCGCCGGCCTGGTTGGCGCAGCCGAGCACGACCTCGTCGATCAGGGCCGGGTCGAGTTGCGGATTGCGCGCCAGCAGGGCCTTGAGCGGCAGCGCGCCGAGGTCGTCGGCACGCACGTTCGCGAGGATGCCGCCGTAGCGGCCGACCGGTGTACGGACGGCATCGCAGATGAAGGCAGGGGTCATGCGGAGGCTCCGGTGGGGGCGGCGATGTCGAGGCCGGTGAGGGCGCGCAGGTCGTCGATCGACAGGCCGTCGACGAGTTCGATCGCGCGCGCGCCATCGGCGCCGACGTCGATGACGCCGTGGTCGCTGTAGACGCGCGAGACGCAGCCGATGCCGGTCAGCGGATACGTGCAGGCCTCGACCAGCTTGCTCTGTCCCTGGCGGGTCAGCAGTTCCATCATCACGAACACCTGCTTGGCGCCGATGGCGAGATCCATCGCGCCGCCGACGGCCGGAATCGCGCCGGGCGCGCCGGTGCTCCAGTTGGCGAGATCGCCGCCGGCCGAGACCTGGAACGCGCCGAGCACGCAGATGTCGAGGTGGCCGCCGCGCATCATCGCGAACGAGTCGGCGTGGTGGAAATAGCAGCCGCCGGTCAGCAGGGTCACCGGCTGCTTGCCGGCGTTGATCAGCTCGGGATCCTCCTCGCCGGGGGCGGGCGCGGGCCCCATGCCGAGCAGGCCGTTCTCCGACTGCAGGAAGATCTCCTTGTCGGCGGGCAGGTAGTTGGCGACGGTGGTCGGCAGGCCGATGCCGAGGTTGACGTAGGCGCCTTCGGGAATGTCGCGGGCGACGCGCTGGGCGATCCGGTCGCGGGTCAGCAGGGTGGCCATCAGTGCACCTCCCCGATCGCGACGACGCGCTGCACGAAGATTCCGGGGGTGACCACGTGCTCGGGATCCAGTGCGCCGAGTTCGACGACCCGCGACACCTGCACGATGGTGGTCGCCGCGGCCATCGCCATGATCGGGCCGAAGTTGCGCGCGGTCTTGCGGTAGACGAGGTTGCCCCAGCGATCGCCCTGCCAGGCCTTGACCAGGGCGAAGTCGGCGCGGATCGGATACTCGAGCACGTACTGGCGGCCGTCGATCTCGCGCGTCTCCTTGCCCGCGGCCAGTTCTGTGCCGAAGCCGGTGGGGGTGAAGATCGCGCCGAGTCCGGCGCCGGCGGCCTGGATGCGCGCGGCGAGGTTGCCCTGCGGCACGAGTTCCAGCTCGATCTCGCCGGCATGGTAGGCGGCGTCGAAGTGGTGCGAGTCGGTCTGGCGCGGGAACGAGCACACGACCTTGCGCACGCGCCTGTTCGCGATCAGCGCGGCCAGGCCGGTGTCGCCGTTGCCGGCGTTGTTGTTGACGATGGTGAGTTCGCGCGCGCCGTGATCGATCAGCGCGTCGATCAGTTCGTCGGGCATGCCGGCGGTGCCGAAGCCGCCGATCATCACCGTGGCGCCGTCGTGGATGTCGGCGACGGCGTCGCGGCAGCTGGCGAGGGTCTTGTCGATCACGGGCGGCTCCGGTGCAGGCAGCGGCCGTGCGTCTGTGCGTTGGACATGGGGATCTGCATTTCTCGGGATGACGGGGGAGGGTTCAACGGGTGGAAGTGGAAGCCGGGACGCGCGCGCGCGCGCGTCGCCAGTGCAGCAGCGCGTGCACGACGAGGCCGAGCACGAGGCCCCAGAACGCGGCACCGATGCCCACCAGCGACATGCCCGATGCCGAGACGATAAAGGTCACGAGCGCGGCATCGCGGTCGTCCGGCGTCGCGAGGGTGGTGGCCAGGGCATTGACGATCGCCGGGAACAGCGCGAGTCCGGCGAGCGTGGCGACCAGCGCATCGGGCAGGCTGGCGAACAGCGCCAGCACGGTGGTGGCGAAGCAGCCGAGCACGAAGTAGGTCAGGCCCGCGGCGACGCCGGCGACATAGCGTTTGCGCGGATCGGGATGCGCCTCGGGCGCGGTGCAGATCGCCGCGGTCACGGCGGCCAGCGTCAGGCCGTGGCAGCCGAACGGCGCCAGCAGCGCCGAGCTCGCGCCCGACCAGCCGACCAGCGGACTGGCCGGCACGTGCGCATAGCCGCTGTTGCGCAGCAGGGCCACGCCGGGCACGAACTGCCCGGTCAGCGCGACCACGAACAGGGGCACCGAGATGTTGACGATCGCCTGCCACTCGAAGCGCGGCGTCACCCAGGACGGGATGGTCGCCTGCAGCGGCGGCAACGGTCCGCCGATCTGGCCGGTGGCCAGCGCCACGACCAGCCCGGTGACCAGCACCGCGACGACCGCATAGCGCGGGAACCAGCGCCGGCCGATGAAGAACGCCAGGAACATCGCCAGCACCAGCAGCGGCTGCGCGGCCATGCCGACGAAGAGGTTCGTCGCGAAGCCGAACAGGATGCCGGCCAGCATCGCGGCGGTGATCGCCGGCGGCAGTTTCGCGACGATTCGGTCGAAGGCGCCCGACAGGCCGACCGCGAGGATCGCCACCGCGGCGACGACGTAGGCGCCGATGGCGACCGCATAGTCGACCGTCGGCAGCAGCGTCAGCAGCAGCACGGAACCGGGAATCGACCAGGCGATCACCACCGGCGCGCGGTAGCGCAGGCTCAACGCGACACACAGCAGGCCACTGCCGATCGAGATCGCCCATACCCACGAGGCGACCACGTCGGCGGGCAGGATCGAGACGGCCTGGAACACGATCACGGCCGGTCCGGCGAACGCGATCAGGGTGGAGACGATGCCGGCGAGGATCGCCGGCATCGAAGCATCGCGTGCGAACTGGCGGACGACGCCCATCGGCCGTGCTCAGGGCTTCGCCACGGCCGTGGCGACCGTCTGCGGCCCGGCCGCGCTCCGCAGCGACAGCGCGTACACCAGCGTCGCGATCGTCGCCACGAGGGCGGGGATCGCGAAGATCAGGAAGTTCTGCTGCAGCGGCAGCTCCCTGGCCAGCAGCACGCCGCCCAGCGTGGGACCGACGATCGCGCCGATGCGGCCCACGCCCGAGGCCCAGCCCAGCCCGGTCGAACGCACCGACAGGTCGTAGAGCTGGGCGACGCTGGCATACAGCAGGATCTGCGTGCCGATGACGGTGGCTCCGGCGATGAACACCAGGGTGAACAATGCGGCGACCGGCAGGCTGTAGCCGATCAGTGCGATCGACACCGTCGCGGCGACGAAGAACGCGACGACGACCTTCGGCAGGCCGAAGCGGTCGCCGAGCCGGCCGCCGACGATCGCGCCGACCATGCCGCCGAAGTTCAGCGAGAACAGCGTCAGCAGGCTGGCGCGCTCGGCATAGCCGGCCTCCTGCATGACCTTGGGCAGCCAGGAACTGAGCAGGAACACCAGCAGCAGGCAGCAGAAGAACGCGGTCCACAGCATCAGCGTCTGCAGCGAGCGTCCGTGGCGGAACAGTTCCGGCAAGGAGGCCTTGCCGCCCTTGGAGTCGCTGACGACCAGCGTCTGCTGCGCCGCGAGCGGTGCGCTGGCCGTCAACTTCGCGAGGACGGCCCTGGCCTTGTCCTGTTCGCCGCGCTTGATCAGGAAGCCCAGCGATTCCGGCAGCTTCCACCAGATCAGCGGCAGGAACAGCAACGGGAGCGCGGCGATCCAGAACATCGGCCGCCAGCCGACGGTCGGGATCATCCAGATGCCCAGGCCCGCCGAGACCATGCCGCCGAGCGAGTAGCCGCTGAACATCAGCGCGACCATCGTGCCGCGCAGGCGCCTGGGCGAGTACTCGCTGACCAGCGCGACCGCGTTGGGCATCAGGCCGCCGCAGCCCATGCCGGCGACGAAGCGGGCGATCTTGAACTGGGTGGGGTCCTGGGCGAAGCCGGTCAGGAAGGTCGCCACGGTGAACAGCACGAAGCTGATCAGCACCCCGGTCCGGCGGCCGAACCTGTCCGCCAGCGAGCCGAAGATCAGCGCGCCGAACAGCATGCCGAACAGGGCCCAGGCCTGCAGGATGCCGGCCTCCGGTTTGGTCAGGCCCCACGCGTCGATCAGCGTGGGCAGGACCGTGCCCGCGATGAAGACGTCGTAGCCGTCCACCACCAGCAGCAGGCCGCAGATCGCGACGACGCCCCACTGGAATCCGCCGAAGCGGGTTTTATCGATTGCTTCGTTGACGTCGATACTGTGCATGCTCACTCCGGGAATCCTGATGGCGCACGGTGTCCGGCGCCAATGCCTGTCCGTTGCAGGCGTGCATCGTCCGTGTCGTGCCTCTCCATCTCGGCTGCGGTGCAGGCCAGCGCGCGCGCCGCCGCGACCTCGGCGTCCAGATCGTGGTTCCAGATCCAGTCGAAACGTGTCGCCAGCGTGCTGCCGAGCAGGGCGTCGTCGCTGCCGACGTGCGGATCGCGCAGTTCGTAGAGCTCGCCGGCTTCCCACGAGGTCTGCTGCACGCGACAGGCCCGCGGACGACGGATGCTGTCGTAGGCGGCAAGCAGGTCCGGCAGGCGGTCGCGGGCGATCGCGGGATCGGCGAGCAGCTGCGCGAAGAAGTACGCGTCCTCCAGCCCCTGGCCGGCGCCGGCACCCTGGTGCGGCAGCATCGCGTGCGCGGCATCGCCGATCAGCGCCAGGCGTCCGTGCACATAGCCCGGCAGTTGCGCGAGTTCGTGCAGGGCCCAGTGGGTCGGCGTGTCGATGCATTCGAGCAGGGTGCGTGCGGCGACGCCCCAGTGCGCGAAGGCTTCGAGCATCTCGCGGCGGCTGGCTTCGCGCACCCAGGACTGGCCGGCCGGCCATTGCGGATCGGCATCGCTGCGGTCGGACACGAACGCGACCACGTTGATCAGCCGGCCCTGCTTGACCGGGAAGGTGAGGATGTGGGCATCGAGGCCGAGGACCATCTGCGGCACGTCGACCAGGTGCGTGTCGACGCCGGCCGCGTCGAATGCGCGGCGCAGGCGATCGCTGTCGATCATGCCGCGGTAGGCGCAGGTGCCGGTGAAGCGCGGCGCGACCGGCGCCTGGCCGAGACCGCGCAGCACGTCGTCGCGCAGGCTGGACCTGATGCCGTCCGAGGCGATCAGGATGTCGGCCTCGAAATCCGTGCCGTCGGCGAAGTGCACGCGCGCGCTGTCCGCCCCCTGTACGACATGGGTCGCGCGCTTGTTGAAGCGCGTCATGCCCATCGGCAGGCGCGTCGCCAGCGCATCGAGGAAGTCGGCGCGATGCACCGAGGACTGGCCCACGCCCGGTGCGCGGCTGGTGCCGAGCAGTCGCGCGTCGTCGCCGTGGCGCCACTCGAACCAGATGTCGCGCCACGGCGCCGGCGTGTGGTCGGCCAGCGCCGCATACGCGTCGCCCATGCCGAGGCCGGTGATCGCACGCACCGCGTTGGCGCCGAACGACACGCCGGCACCGATCTCGCCGAACGCGCGTGCCGATTCGAACAGCGTCACGTCGAGATGGGCATGGTCCTTCAGGCCCAGTGCGAGGCCGACGCCGGCGATGCCGCCGCCGACGATGCCCACGCGCACCGGCGCGCTCATGCGTCCACTCCGGCGAGGTCGTGGAGACGGAGGGTGTGGAGGGTGTGGAGGGTGTTCGTCATGGGTATCTCCTTCTGCCTGATCAGTGTCATGTCCCGGCAGGCAATGCGTCGAAGCCCTCCCCCGCACGCGGGGGAGGGTTGGGTGGGGGCAAACGGTCCGATCGCGGGATCACCGGTCACGTGAGGATTCGCCTGTGAGATCGCGACCGATGTGCTGTTCTCGGCGCGCATGGTTCGCCCCCATCCCAGCCCTTCGACCCGTGAAGGGCCCAATGCCCCGCAAGCGGGGGAAGGCGCGGGCTCCGGCGCGTCGAGTCCCGGACGAGACACGACACGCGCGAGACCCATTCGAGGACGAAGGAGGGGGGCTTGCATTTCAGACGCCCAGATAACCGGCCAGCGCGGGCGATGCGGCCACGTCGGGCGAAGCGCCCTGCAGGACCACCGCGCCCTTCTGCATCACCAGGGCGCGATCCGAACGCGCCAGCACCTTGCGGTAGTCGCGGTCCACGATCAGCGTGGCGATGCCGCTGTCGCGGATCTCGTCGATCACCCGCCAGATCTCGGCGACGATCAGCGGCGCCAGGCCTTCGGTGGCCTCGTCGAGGATGATCAGGTCGGGATGGGTCATCAGCGCCCGTCCGATCGACAGCATCTGCTGCTCGCCGCCGGAGAGCTGCCCGCCCATGTTGCCGATGCGTTCGGCCAGGCGCGGGAACGTCGACATCACACGGTCCAGCGTCCAGTCGTTGCGGCCGCCGTTGCCCGCGCGTGCCGCCATCAGCAGGTTCTCCTTCACCGACAGGTTCGGGAACACGCCCCGGCCTTCCGGCACGTAGGCCACGCCGAGGCGCGCGATCTGGTGCGGGGCCGCGCGCGAGGTGTCCAGGCCGTTCACCGAGACCTCGCCCTTGCGCTGCGCCACCAGCCCCATCAGGCAGCGGATCAGCGTGCTCTTGCCCATGCCGTTGCGGCCGAGCAGGCCGACGGTCTGGCCGGGCTGGATCGCCAGGTCGACGCCGTGGAGCACGTGGCTCGATCCATACCAGGCATGGACACGCTGCGCCCGCACCACCGGGACGATGTCGTCGTCGACACTCATGCCGCGGTCTCCAGGGACGCGTCGCCGAGATACGCGGCGCGCACGCCGGGATCGTTGCGCACCTGGTCGGGCGCGCCGGAGGCGATCACGCTGCCGTTGACCATCACGGTGATCCGGTCGGCCGCGCGGAACACGGCATCCATGTCGTGCTCTACCAGCAGGATCGCGTGGTCGGACTTCAACGCTTCGAGCAGCGCGAGCATGCGGTCGGTCTCCTCGGCCCCCATGCCGGCCAGCGGCTCGTCGAGCAGCAGGACCCTGGGCGCTGTCGCCAGGCACATCGCGACTTCGAGCTGGCGCTTCTGGCCATGCGACAGCGCGCCTGCCGCGCGCGAACCAAGATCCGACAGGCCGGCCTTTTCCATCGCCAGGGTCGCGGCCACGGTGCTGTCGGCGCAGCGGCCGGCATCCTGCCACCAGCGCCATGCCTTCTGATGGCGGGCCTGTGCGGCGAGCCGGCAGTTCTCGAACACGGTGAAGCCGGGATAGATCGTGTTGCGCTGGTAACTGCGGCCCAGGCCGGCCTGGGCCCGCCGCGGCTGCGACCACGCGGTCGCGTCCTGGCCCAGCAGTTCCACGCGTCCGGCCGACAACGGAATCTCGCCCGACAGCAGGTTGATCAGCGTGGACTTGCCGGCGCCATTGGTGCCGATCACCGCATGCACCTCGCCCTGCACCAGGTCGATGCCGACCTCGTCCACGGCCACCAGCCCGCCCCAGCGCCGGGTGATCCCGGTGCCGCGCAGCAATACGGTCCCGCTCATGCGATCTCTCCTTCAGGCCGCGGCGAACCGCGCAGGCGACTGCGCACCTGCGCAGGCAGATCCACGAGCCCCTTGGGCAGCAGCGCCACGCAGACGATGATCGACAGGCCCATGCCCAGGCTCCAGTGCCTGGCGAAATCGCCGAATACCGCACTGGACTTGAAGAACTCCTGCAGCAGCACGAACGCGAACGCGCCGACCACGGCGCCGCGCAGGTGGCCCATGCCGCCCAGGATCACCATCAGCAGCACCGCCGCGGACTGGTGCCAGCTCAGCATCTCGGGATTGACGAACCCGTCCTTGACCGCGAACAGGAAGCCCGCCAGGCCGGCGATCGCGCCGGAGACCACGAACGCGGCCAGCTTGTAGGGATAGGTCCGGAAACCCGACGAACGCATGCGCTGTTCGTTGTCGCGGATGCCGGCCAGCGCCCTGCCGAAGCGCGAACGCAGCAGCAGCGCGAGGCACCCGAACGTCGCCAGCAAGCTGCCCCAGACGACGTAGTACAGCGTCATCGGCCTGCCGAGGTCGAGCAGCGGGCCCAGCACCGGGCGCGTGTAGAGGTAGATGCCGTCGCTGCCGCCGCCCAGCGGTGTGTCGTGCACGACGTAGTAGGCCATCTGCGCGAATGCCAGCGTGACCATGATGAAGTACACGCCCTGCGTGCGCAGCGACAGTGCGCCCACCACCAGTGCGTACAGCGCCGCGGCGAGCACCGCTGCAGGCAGCAGCAGGAGTACCGAGCCGGCGCCGGACGCGGGCGACAGCAGCACCGCGGCGTAGGCGCCGATGCCGAAGAACGCCGCGTGTCCGAAGCACACCAGACCGGTGCTGCCGACCAGCAGTTCCAGGCTCAGGGCGAAGATCGCCAGGATCATGATCTTGCTGATCAGGTCCACGCCCCAGCCGGTCGCGCCGAGCGGGAACAGCGCGAGCGCCAAAAACATCAGCAGGACGAACCAGGTTTTCGAGGATTTGGGATTCATGTGCGCTTACCCCGCCTTGAACAGGCCTGCCGGCTTCCAGAGCAGGATCAGCGCCATCAGGATGTAGACCATCAGGCCCGCCGCCTGCGGCATGAGGACCTTGCCGAAGGTGTCGACGATGCCGATCAGCAGCGCCGCGAGAAACGCGCCGCGGATCGAGCCGATGCCGCCGATCACCACGACGACGAAGCAGATGATCAGGATCGAACCGCCCATGTTCGGATACACCGACGACACCGGCGCGGCGACCATGCCGGCCAGTGCGGCCAGCGCGACGCCTGCGGCGAACACGACGCGGTAGAGGAACTTGATGTCCACGCCCAGCGCCTGGACCATCTCGCGGTTCACCGCGCCGGCGCGGATCATCATCCCCAGCCGCGTGCGGGTGAACACCAGGTACATGCCGACGGCCACCGCGAGGCACACCGCCGAGATGAAGAGCCGGTAGACCGGATAGGTCATCACGTCGCCCAGTTGTATCGATCCGGCCAGCCAGTGCGGGACCACCACGCCGTGCACGTCGTTGCCGACCAGCAGGCTGCGCAGTTCCTCGAACACGAGGATCAGCCCGTAGGTCATCAGCACCTGCTGCAGGTGGTCGCGATCGTAGAGG
The DNA here is from genome assembly GCF_021191705.1 of Proluteimonas flavola. Taxonomy (GTDB): domain Bacteria; phylum Pseudomonadota; class Gammaproteobacteria; order Xanthomonadales; family Xanthomonadaceae; genus Luteimonas; species Luteimonas flavola. Next base: position 12,079 of record NZ_JAIWPU010000044.1, on the reverse strand, counting down.
AAGCTGAAGAACGCCCACTCGATCAGGTAGCCGAGCAGCACCGCCAGCACCAGCCCGAGCAGCAGGGTGGTGAAGAAACCGCCGCCCATGACCTGGGCCACGATCGGCGAGAGCCCGTACGCCATGTAGGCGCCGATCATGTAGAAGCTGCTGTGGGCGAGATTGATCACGCCCATGATCCCGAAGATCAGGGTCAGTCCGGATGCGACGAGGAACAGCAGCAGTCCGTATTGCAGTGCATTGAGGCACTGGATCAGGAACGTGGAGAAATCCATGGAGAAGTCCGGTGTCGGGCGCTTGCGGGCCGGAGGACGGCGCCCGGGCGGACAGCTCCGCCCGGGCGCGACGTGGGCGTCAGAGCGTGCAGCCGCGCGCCGGGTCGGCCAGGGCCTTCGAAGCGACTTCGACCACGCGGTTCTCCTTGCCGGAGACCTCGCGCAGGTAGATGTCCTGCACCGGGTTGTGCGCACGCGACAGCGTGAAGTCGCCACGCGGGCTGTGGATCGTGGCGCTGCGCAGCGCCGCTGCGAAATCGGCCTTGCGGCTGACGTCGCCGCCCACGGCTTCCAGGCCGATCGCCGCCATCTGCGCCGCGTCGTAGCCCTGCACCGCGTAGACGTCGGGCACCAGCCTGTACGTCTCGCGGTAGGTCTGGCGGAAGTCGCGGTCGATCTGCGAATCCAGGCCGTCGGCGTAGTGCAGCGTGGTCATCAGGCCGTTGGCCGAATCGCCCTGCGCGTCCAGCGTGCCGTCGGTCAGGAAACCCGCGCCGTACAGCGGGATGCGGTCCTTGAGGCCGGCGGCCGCGTAGTCGTTGACGAACTTCACCGCACCGGCGCCGGCGAAGAAGGTGTACACCGCATCCGGACGCAACGCCGCGATCTCGGTCAGCAGCGCCTGGAACTCGACGTTCGGGAACGGCAGGCTCAGTTCGCGGACCACTTCGCCGCCGTTCTGCTCGAACGCCTCGCGGAAGCCGCCGACCGACTCGTCGCCGGCCGAGTACTTCCAGGTGATGGTCACCACGCGCTTGTGGCCGCGTTCGGCCACCACTTCGCCCATCGCGTAACCCGACTGCCACATGCTGAAGGAGCTGCGGAAGATGTTCTCCGCGCACAGCGGGCCGGTGATCGAATTGACGCCGGCATTGGTGACGAAGAACAGCGTGCCGCTCTCCTTGGCCGCCCGGGCCATCGCCAGGGCCACGCCCGAGTGCGCGGTGCCGACGAGGATGTCGACCTTGTCGCGCATGATCAGCTTGTTGACGTTGTCGGTGGCCTTGGCCGGATCGGACTCGTCGTCGACGCGGACGAACTCGACGTCGAAGCCGCCGAGCTTGCCGTCGTGGCCGTCGACGTACTGGCGGAAGCCGTTCTCCATCGCGTTGCCCAGCGCGGCATAGGTGCCGGTGTACGGCATCATGAAGCCGACCTTGATCTTGCCCGTCGTGGCCGGTGCGGCCTGCGCCGCGGCGTCGGGCGATTGTCCGCCCGAGCAGCCGGCCACGGCCAGCGTCACGCCGAGAGTCAGGGCCATCGCGATGCGCTTGGAAAGCAGTTTCATGTGGATTCCTTGGGTCTGGTTGGCGGCGCGCAGGCGCGCCTCGCCGATGCGGTATGGCCGGGCAGGCGCTGCCCGGCGCCGGGTCAGAACGTGTACTTCACCGTGGTGTGCAGGCGCTTGAGGTCGCCCGTCTCGCCGTTGCTCAACTCGCGCTCGGCCCAGCTGATCTCCGCGCCGACATCCAGCTTCGGGAATGGCGAATAGATCAGGTTGGCGCGCACCGACTGCGTGTTGCGCGTGGCCGCCGGGCCGATCGCCGCTGCATCGGTGTCGATGCGCGCGGTCGAGTAGGCCAGCGTGCTGCGCAGCTTCGGCGAGAAGTTGTGCCGCCATCCGGCGAAGCCGGCGACCATGTCCTGCGCCTCCAGGCTGCCGTCGACGTCGAGGTAGGCATCGGGACCGAGACCGAATGCGAGGTAGCGGCCGATGCCGGGGCCGCCGCTGACCATGTACTGCAGCGAGTCGCTGTCGCCGAGCTTGAACGAGCCGGCGACGCTGACGCCGCCGCCCACCAGGGTGTCGTCGCCGGCCTTCAGCTGCCGGACCAGGCCGGCCACGCTGAAGTGGCCCCAGTCGCCGCGCGTCTGCCAGCGTGCGGTGACGTCGGGCACGTTGTTGGAGCCGGCATTGACGTGTGCGGGCGAGCCGGCCTGGTACCAGGTCTGCGGGTTTTCCAGCGAGACCGACCACGGCCCCCTGGTGTAGCGGATCTGCGCCTGGCGCACGAACACGGTGCCGTCGACGACGCCGACGAAATCGACGGTTTCCGGCAGCGATCCCAGGTCCATGAAGTTGGTCCAGGTCTGGCCGGCCAGCCAGTTGTTCCAGCCGACATAGGCGTGGCGCAGCGTCGGTGGATAGCCGTTGGAGAACTTCTCGTTGCCGACGTTGGTGTTGCCGCCGCCGAAGAAGTCGAACTCGACCATGGCCTTGAACGTGTCGCCTTCCTCAGTCTTTCGGTCGACGCCGAACCAGACGCGGGAGAACTGGGCGTGGAAATCGTTGTAGCTGTGCGAGTCGCCGCCCACCGGCGTGCCGCCCGGGAAGTAGAACATGCGGCCCGGCGTCGCATCGGCGATCTCGCCGTCGCCGGTCCACGTGGACATGGCATCGAGCTTGATGAAGCCGCCGAACGAGAACCGGCTGTCGGGCGCGGCCGCGGGCAGAATGGTGGTTGCCTGGATCGGCGCCGCCGGTCCGCTGGCCGGCGTCGGCGCTGCCGGTTGCGCCGGTGCCGCGGTGGCCGCGGTCGTTACCTGATGGGCCATCAGCAGGTCTTTCATCGCCTGCAGCTCGGCCTCCAGGTGCAGGATGCGCGCATCCTGTTCCTGTTCCTTGGTCGTCTGCGCACCTGCGACGCCCGGTACCGCCAGCGCAAGGAAAATCGCGGCCGCCATTGGCCGCAATGCCGTCATGCGTGTCATCTGATCCATCTGTCCCCTCCCGAACATTGGTTCGCTTCGTTGTCTTTCGCTTGTTGCCGGCAGGCGGCGCTCAGGCAGCGCCCGTCGGTCCCTCCATTGCATTGCCTCGATCTGCACGTGTTGCGATTGCGGGAACCACTGGCGCGACACGCGCCGGCGTGGACGTGGTGACGGCGCGACTCAGCCCAGGTCGCCTCCGGCGACCGGCAGGATCGAACCGGTGATGTAGGACGCCTCGTCGGAGGCCAGGAACAGGATCGGGGCGATCTGCTCGTCGAGCGTGCCGTAGCGCTTCATGAGCGCCGATGCGGTGACCTGCTCGACGGCCTGCGCCATCCAGGCCTGTTCCTGCGGAGAATCGCCCTCGGCATTGCGCGGCACGCGACGTGCCGGTGCGCTGGTGCCGCCGGGCGCGGTGGCGACGACGCGGATGTTGCGGGTCGCGAACTCCATCGCCAGCGACATCGTCAGCGCGTTGATGCCGCCCTTGGCCGCCGAATACGGCACGCGGTGGATGCCGCGCGTCGCGTTCGACGACACGTTGACGATGGTGCCGCCGCCACGCGCGAGCAGGTGCGGCAACACCGCGTGGCAGCCGTACAGCGTGGGCATCAGCGAACGGCGGATCTCGGCGTCGATCTGCGCCGGCTCGAACGCGTCGAAGGGACGCATGCGGATCGCGCCGCCGACGTTGTTGACCAGGATGTCGATGCCGCCGAAGGTCTCGACCGCATGCGCCATCGCGCTGGCCGCGCCGTCATGGGTTTCCAGATCGGCGACGAACGACGTGCTCGGGCCGCTGGCCTCGGCGGCGACATCGCCGACGAAATCCGCGCGGTCGACGAACACCACCGACGCGCCTTCGGCCGAGGCGCGCAATGCGACGCCGCGGCCGATGCCCTGCGCGGCGCCGGTCACCACCATCACCTTGCCGGCGAAGCGTCCGGCGCTCACGCGGCGCGGTCCTGCGCGGGCTGGCTGGGGGTGAACTTCTCGTAGTGGAAATTCGCCGGCTGCACGCCGATGGCGTCGAAGTGGCGACGCACCGCGTCGACCATCGGCGGCGGGCCGCACAGGTAGACATCCACGTCGCCGGCGTTGAGCGCCTCCGGCGACATGTGCTGCGTCACCCAGCCCTTGCGCGGATGGCAGGAGGCCTCGTCGGCGACGACGGTGCAGTAGCTGAAGTTGGGCAGGCGCGCGACGAAGGCCTCGACCTGATCGACCAGCACGAGGTCGAGATCGCGGGTGACGCCGTAGATCAGATGCACGGGCTGGGTGGAACCGGCCTGGGCCAGCGTCTCGAGCATCGACAGGAACGGCGCGAGGCCGGTGCCGCCGGCGAGCATCAGCAGCGGACGCTGCACCTGGCGCAGATAGAAGCTGCCGAGCGGCCCCGTCAGCTCGATCTGCGTGCCGGGCGTGGCGCGATCCAGCCAGCCGCTCATCAGGCCGCCGGGCACGCGCTTGATCAGGAACGACAGCGTCGATGCGCCCGACACCGAGCTGAAGGAGTAGGAACGGTGCTGGCCGCTGCCCGGCACGCCGATGTTGACGTACTGGCCGGGCAGGAACGCCGGCGCGTCGCCTTCGACCTCGAGGTCGAGCACGATCGCCGCGTCGTTGTGCGGCGCGATCTTCGCGACCGTGGCGGTGAAACCGGACTGGCCGGTCTTGCACATCGCCGACGCCACCGGCACCGCGACCACGCAGTCGCTGGTCGGCACCATCTGGCAGGTCAACACCAGGCCGTCGTCCTTCTCGTCCTCGGTCAGCGCGTCGTCGATGTAGTCGTCGCCCAGTTCGTAGCTGCCGCTCTCGGCGCGGCACTTGCAGGTGCCGCAGACGCCGTCGGAGCAGTCCATCGGCAGGTTGATGCGATTGCGGAATGCCGCGTCGAGGACCTTCTCGTCCTCCTTGCAGTCGATGAAACGGGTCACCCCGTCCTCGAAATTCAATGCGATCCGGTACGTCATGAAGCTTCCCTCGGCATCGGTCGTGACGTCGATCAGACGTGGTAGATGTCGATGACCTGGCGGATGTAGTCGTTCTTCAGCACGATCTTCTTGTCGCTGATCAGGAAGTCGTCGCCGGCCTTGCGCAGGGTCACGAACATCGTTCCGAAGAACAGGTCGTCGCGCTTGTAGCGATGGTTGTGCGTGGCGAAGTTGTAGCGGAGGTCGATCTCGTCGCCTCGCTCGGCCAGTACTTCGACGTTGAGCACGCTGTGGGCGGTGCGCGGCTCCGGCGTGGACGCGCCCGACCGCTCGGTCTTGATGCGGAACACGCGGTCTTCCAGGCCCGACCGGTCGCCGTAGTAGATCAGCGAGATCTCCGACAGCGGGTCCTCGGTGAGCTGGTCGTCGTCGTCCCAGGACGGCATCCAGTAGCGGACGTCCTCGGCGTAGAGCGTCAGCCATTCGTCCCACTGGCGGTCGTCGAGCAGGCGTGCTTCCCGGTAGAGGAAGGCACAGATGCGCCCGAAGTCGGCGTTCGCGGCGTCCTGGCTCATGCCGCCACCGCCGCGCGTTCCTTCACCAGCGCTTCGCGCATCGTGTGCGCCCAGAATTCATGCTGGCGCACGAACAGGCCCTCGTCCTCGCTGCGCTCGCCCGACAGCAGCGGCTTGATGCCCATGCGCCTGGCGTTCTCGTCCGGCCCATCGATCCACAGCGGCGCGCCGCGGCTCATGTCGTTCCACGGCGCGGCGGTGCCGGCATAGCCGTTCTGGCAGGCGCGGAACTCTTCCAGATCGTCGGCCGTGCCCATGCCCGAGACGTTGAAGAAATCCTCGTACTGGCGCAGGCGCAGGGTGCGGTCGGCGGCGCTCTCGCCCTTGGGCGCGAAGCAGAAGATGCTGATCTCGGTCTGGTCGACGCTGATCGGGCGGGTCACGCGGATCTGGGTGGAGAACTGGTCCATCAGGAACACGTTCGGGTACAGGCAGAGGTTGCGCGTCTGGTTGACGATGAACTGCGCGCGATCCGTGCCCACGCGCGCGGCGATCTCCTCGCGCTGGTTGTAGACCGGGCGCACTTCCGGGTTCTTGGTGTTCGTCCACAGCAGGATGTGGCCGTTGTCGAAGCCGTACACGCCGGCGACGCTCTTGCTCCAGCTGTTGGCGTCGACCGCCTTGGTGCCTTCTTCCTTGCGGCGGCCCATCGTGGCCAGATAGTTCCAGTGCACGGAGCTGACGTGGTAGCCGTCGCAGCCGTTCTCCATCTGCAGCTTCCAGTTGCCCTCGTAGATGTAGGACGAATTGCCGCGCAGCACTTCCAGGCCGTCGGGGGCCTGGTCGACGATCTGGTCGATGATCACCCGGGTCTCGCCGAGGAAGTCCTCGAGCGGCGCGACGTCGGGATCGAGGCTGCCGAACAGGAAGCCGCGGTAGTTCTGGAAGCGCGGCACGCGGCGCAGGTCGTGCGAACCGTCGGTGTTGAACGACTCGGGATACTGCGTGGTCTTCTCGTCCTTGACCTTCAGCAGCTTGCCGGCGTTGGAGAACGTCCAGCCGTGGAAGGGACAGGTGAAGCTGCCCTTGTTGCCGTGCTTGCGCCGGCACAGCATCGCGCCCTTGTGCGCGCAGGCATTGATGACCGCATGCAGTTCGCCGGTCTTGTCGCGGGTGACGACGATCGGCTGGCGACCGATGTAGGTCGTGTAGTAGTCGTTGTTCTCGGGCAGCTGGCTCTCGTGGGCGAGATAGACCCAGTTGCGCTCGAAGATGTGCTTCATCTCCAGCTCGAACAGGTCGGCATTGGTGAAGATGTCGCGGCGGCAGCGGAACACGCCCGCGTCCTTGTCGTCCTGCACCGCGGTGGCGAGCAGCAGGTCGAGTTCCTTGGCTTTGTCGATGATGGCGGACATGACGGGTCTCCCGAAGTATTCCGGCGGCGCCACGCGGGACGCGCGTGCGATCGATGGACTGCCGGCGGCGCGAAGGGCCGCCGGCGGCGAATGCGGACTCAGGCGGCGACGCGCGGGCGCTCGACGATCTGGTTGTCCTCGCCCTCGACGAGCGCGGTGAGATGGAAGTCGAAGCGGATCTCGGCATGCGCGCCGGCGATGCCGTCGGCTTCGGCGCCGTTCGCATCGGCATGCTCGATGATCTCCGGCACCAGGCCGTCGCGGGTGGCGTAGGCGAAGTCGTCGTCGACCAGCGGATCGCCGGCGATGTTGATCTGCGTGGTCAGCTTGCGGTGATCGTCGGCGCCGATGAAGAAGTGGATGTGCGCCGGACGCTGGCCGTGGCGGCCGAGCGCGAACAGCAGCTGTTCGGTCGGGCTGCCCGGCGGCACGCCGTAGCCCTTGGGCACGATGCTGCGGAAGCGGTAGCGGCCGAGGTCGTCGGCGATGATCGTGCGGCGCATGTTGAAGGGCGCCTGCACGTTCGTCGGATCGAAGTGCGAGTAGAAGCCGCGCGTGTCGCAATGCCAGACCTCGACGGTCGCGCCCGGCACCGGCGTGCCGTCGGCGCCGAACACGGTGCCGTGCATGATCAGCGGATGGCCGTCGGTGTCGCGGCCGTCGTCGAGGCGGGCGAAGCCCTGTTCGACCGGTGCGCCGGCGACGTACAGCGGGCCTTCGATGGTGCGCGGCGTCTCGCTGTGGATGCCGAGTTCGGCGTCCTTGGCGTCCAGGCGCAGGTCGAGGAAATGGTCGAGGCCCAGGCCCGGCGAGATCAGGCCGGCCTGGCCGGCGGCGCCGATCGCGTTGAACCAGGCGATGCCGGCCCAGTACTCGTCCGGCGTGATGTCGAGATCGTCGATCGCCTTGAACAGGTCCGACATCAGGCGGTGCACGATCTGCTTGGTACGCGGGTCGCCGCCCGGCTGCTCGAGGCCGCTGAGGGTGCGCAGGAACTGCTGCACTTCGGGACGGTCGTGGATGCGGATGCTCATGGGTGTCTCCTCTTGGTGGCGGTTGGCTGCCATGACGCGTTCCCTCCCGGGGGAGCGCACAGTGATGGGCGGATCGGGTCTAGCGGTCGTCCTCGTGGAGCGAGGACGGATGGCGGCACAGCGGCGTCACCGCGATGCGCATGTACGGGAACAGCGGCAGGCTCGACAGCGTGTCGTGCAGTTCGGTGTTGTCGGCGACATCGAAGATGCTGTAGTTCGCGTACTCGCCGACCACGCGCCAGATGTGGCGCCACTTGCCCTGGCGTTGCAGGTCCTGGAAATACGCCTTCTCGCGCGCCTTGATGTCGGCCGCGACCTCGGCCGGCATGTCGACCGGCAACTGCACATCCATCCGTACGTGGAACAGCATTCGATTCGTCTCCGTATCTGTGGTGTCAGCGCGCCACGCTGATGGTCCGGCGCAGCCCGTCGCGGGCGAAGAAGGCGACGCGGTCCTCGTCGAGCGCGATGCCCAGGCCCGGGCCGTTCGGCACTTCGAGCGAGAATTCGCTGTAGTCCAGCGGCGTGGCGAGGATCTCCTCGGTCAGCAGCAGCGGCCCGAACAGTTCGGTGCCCCAATGCAATTGGTCGAAGGTCGCGAACACCTGCGCGCTGGCGATCGTGCCGACCGCGCCTTCGAGCATCGTGCCGCCATACAGGCCGATGCCGGCCGCGTCTGCGATCGCGGCCACGCGCTGCGCGGCGAACAGGCCGCCGCTCTGCTCGATCTTCACCGCGAACACGTCCGCCGCATGGCGGCGCGCGAGTTCGAAGGCCGACTCCGGGCCGCTCAGCGATTCGTCCGCCATCAGCGCGATCGGGAAGCGACGTACCAGCCGGGACAGCGCCGCGGGGGAGGCGACGGGCTGCTCGACCAGTTCACACCCGGCATCGGCCAGCGCGGCCATGCCGCGCGCGGCCTCGGTCTCGTTCCAGGCCATGTTGACGTCGACACGGACCGCGCCGCGGTCGCCGAGCGCGCGCTTGATCGCGGCGACATGGGCGATGTCCTCGGCCAGTCCACGCGCGCCGATCTTCAGCTTGAACACGTTGTGGCGGCGCAGGTCGAGCATCCGCTCGGCCTCGGCGATGTCGCGCGCGGTGTCGCCCGACGCCAGCGTCCAGGCAACCGGAAGACGGTCGCGACGGCGGCCGCCGAGCAGATCGGACACCGGCAGGCCGGTGCGCTTGCCGTGCGCGTCGAGCAATGCGGCTTCCACCGCGCACTTGGCGAAGCGGTTGTCCTTGACCATCCGGCCGATGCGCCCCATCAGCGCCTGCACACGGGTCGCGTCCTGGCCGGCCATGACCGGTGCGAAGTAGCTGTCGATCGCCAGCTTCATGCCCTCGGGGCTTTCGCCGCCGTAGGCCAGGCCGCCGATCGTGGTGCCTTCGCCCATGCCGACCACGCCGTCGCTGCAATGCACGCGCACCAGCATCAGGGTCTGGCCGTCCATCGTCGCGACCGACAGCTTGTGCGGGCGGATCGTCGGCAGGTCGACGAGGACGGTCTCGATCCGGACGACGGTGGCGACGGGCGAGGGCAGGGGGGCGACGACGGCGTTCATGGGCCACGTTATGCGACGGCCGCGTGCGCCCGGTCCAACACCGTTTCGGTGTCATTGAATACCTTGAAGGTATGATTCAGCGCTAATCGTTGATCGGAAACGATTGTTGCGCTGCACAATACCCTTCAAGTATCGACTTCCTCGACTGTTCAATTAGACCAAAGTATGGACCTTCGCCAGCTCCGCTACTTCTGCGCCGTGGCCCGCGAGCGCAATTTCACCCGCGCCGCGGAGGTGCTGCACATCGCCCAGCCGCCCTTGAGCCGGCAGATCCAGCTGCTGGAAGACGAACTGGGTGTGCAGTTGATCTCGCGCAGTACGCGCCCGCTGCGCCTGACCGATGCCGGGCGCCTGTTCCACGAACAGGCGTTGCAGATCCTCGGCCGCGTGGAGCAGATGCAGGTCGCCACGCGCCGGGTCGGCCTGCACGAACGCAGCGTGCTGGTGATCGGATTCGTCGCCTCCACGCTCTATGCCGGCCTGCCGTTGCTGGTGCGCAAGCTGCGCCAGCATTCGCCCGACCTCGACATCCAGCTGCTGGAACTGACATCGGTCCATCAGGTCGAGGCACTCAAGGCGGGCCGCATCGACGTGGGTTTCGGTCGCGTGCGCCACAACGACCCCTCGGTGGTCGGCACCGTGCTGCGCGAGGAACGGCTTGCGCTGGCGATTCCGGCGGGTGCGCCGCTGGCCGGCGACGACAGCCCGCTGCCGGTGGCCGCGCTCGAAGGCCAGCCACTCATCGTCTATCCCAAGGATGTGCGGCCCGGCTTCGCCGACCAGGTGCTCGGCCTGCTGCGTGACCACGACGTGCGCCCGGCGGAAATCATCGAGGCGCGCGAACTGCAGACCGCGCTCGGTCTCGTCGCCGCGGAAAGCGGTGTCTGCGTGGTGCCCAGTGCCGCGCGGCTGCTGCGTTCGGACGTGCACTACCGGCTGATCGAGGGCGCGCGCGCAACCTCGCCGGTCATCCTCAACTACCGCATGAACGACGGCTCGCGCTACATCGATGTGATCAAGCAGCTGATCCAGGAGATGTACGCCGAGAACCCACCGTGGCTGGACATCGAACACAACCTGCCGACGCGGCCGCAGTTCGATCCACCGTGAGCGAGCCATGCTGCGCTGCGTCTCGGGCGTGCGCGGTTCCGCCGTTAGAGTGGCGCGACTGCCGGAGGAGCCTGCCCGCGCGCTGGAGTCCACGATGAAACGAATTCTCTTTCGCCACGTGTGGCGCGCGATCGCATGGCTGGTGTTGTGCGTGAGTGGTCTGTCCGCGGCCGCTGCCGATGGCCCATCGGTGGTCCGCATCGTCGCGACAGCGGACGGCCATCAGCTGCGGGTCGACGGCACGCCGTTCCGCATTCGCGGCGCTGGCCTGCAGGACGGCGACCAGGAAGCGCTGGCCGCGCGCGGCGCGAATTCGTTCCGCACCTGGCACACCGCAGACGATCCGGCGCAGGTGCGCGCGATGCTCGATCGCGCGAAGCGCAACGGTCTGATGGTCGCGATGGGCCTGCATGTCGGCAAGGAACGGCACGGATTCGATTACGGCGACGCGGCCGCGGTCTCGGCGCAGCAGGCGCGCATCCTCGAGCAGGTGCGCGTCTACAGGGACCACCCCGCGGTGCTGATGTGGGTGGTCGGCAACGAACTGAATCTCGAAGGTCGCGATCCGCGGGTCTGGGATGCGGTCGAGTCGATCACGCAGGCGATCCAGGCCGAGGACCCGAACCATCCGGTGATGACGCCTTTGGCGGGATTCGATCCTGCGCTCGCCGATCTGCTGCGCACGCGCGCGCCGTCGCTGGATCTGATCGGCGTGCAGCTCTACGGCGACATCGTTGATCTGCCGCGCAAGCTCGAGGCCGCGCGTTGGGACGGGCCCTATGTCGTCACCGAGTGGGGGCCGACCGGTCACTGGGAAAGCCCGCTGACGTCCTGGGGCGCGCCGATCGAGGACGACGCATCGCGCAAGGCGGCGCTGCTGGTCGATCGCTACACGCGCATCATCGAGGCCGATGCAGCGCAGGGGCTCGGCGCGTACGTCTTCCTGTGGGGACAGAAGCAGGAACGCACACCGACCTGGTACGGCCTCTTCCTGTCGAGCGGCGAATCCACGCCGGGCGTCGACGCGATGCAGCGGCTGTGGACCGGCCGCTGGCCGGCGAACCGGGCGCCGGAGATCGCGCCGCTGCGCATCGATGATCGTGTCGCCACCGACAGCGTGGTGCTGACGCCCGGCGCCGAACATCGCGCGCACGTGGCCGCGATCGACCCCGAGGGCGATCCGCTCGTCTACCGCTGGATCGTGCGCGAGGAAAGCCGGGCGACATCGATCGGTGGCGATCCGGAGACGTTGCCGCCGGAGGTGCCGTTGCGGCTGGCCGGACATGCGGACGGCGATCTGCGTTTCGCGGCGCCCACGAAGCCGGGTGCCTACCGGCTGTTCGTCGAGGTGCGCGACGGCCAGGGGCACGCGGCCTACGCGAACATCCCGTTCCATGTCGGGCCGCCGCCCGCGCAGGATTGAAGGGCTGAAGCCCTGTGGGAGCGGGGGGGGGGGGGGGGGGGGGGGTGTGGGGGGGGGGGCCCCCGCCCGCGCGCCGGCCCCCCCCCGAGG
>NZ_JAIWPU010000043.1 GCF_021191705.1 Proluteimonas flavola | reverse complement strand
CGCGCGCCCCGCCGCGGGGGGGCGCGGGCGGGGGGGGGCGGGGGCGCCCCCCCCCCCCCCCCCCCCCCCCCCCCCCCCCCCGCTCCCACAGGATCGGGTCAATCCGCAGGCACGATCCGCAGCACGCGCCCGCTCGCGCTGTCGGTCAGCAGATACAGCGCGCCGTCGGGTCCGGCGCGTACATCACGGATGCGCTCGCCGAGTTCGGTGAACAGGATCTCCTGCGTACCGGGTGTGGCGCCGGCCATCGGCACGCGGCGCACGCTGCGTTCGGCCAGTGCGGAGACAAACAGGCTGCCGCGCCATGCAGGAAACAGTGACGCGTCGTACCAGGCCATGCCCGAGGGCGCGATCGACGGCGTCCAGTGGATCAGCGGTGCCGTGATGCCGGGCCAGGTGCGGTAGGGCGTCACGCGGGCACCGGTGTAGTCGACGCCATCGGTCGTGATCGGCCAGCCGTAGTTCGCGCCCGACGCGATCACATTGAGTTCGTCGCCCCCCCTGGCGCCGTGCTCGTTCGAGTACAGCACGTTGCCGACGCGCACCATCGCCTGCGGATTGCGGTGACCGGTCGAATAGATCTCGGGCAGGGCGCCGTCGCGGCCGACGAAGGGGTTGTCGCGCGGCACGCGGCCGTCAGTGTGCACGCGGATCGTCTTGCCCAGATGCGTGTGCAGGCGCTGGGCATCGGTGCGTTCGAGATTGCCGTCGCCGACCGCGGTCGCCAGCGTCCCGTCGGCGAGCAGCGCCATGCGGCCGCCGAAATGCTGGCCGGCGCGCTTGGCCGGCTGCGAGGTGAACACCGGCGCGATGTCGTGCAGACGCGCGCCGTCGAAGCGTGCGCGCACGATGCGCAGGTGGTTCGCGTCCGCGGTGCCGTGCGCGAACGACAGGTAGACGATGCCGGTCTGCGCGAAGTCCGGATCGACCATGACGTCGAACAGGCCGGCCTGTCCCATCGCCAGCACCTGCGGCACGCCGTCGACCGGCGCGTCGCGCAGCGCGAATGCGCCATCGGTGCCGCGTTCGACGACACGCAGGCGGCCCGCGCGTTCGGTCACCAGCATCCGGCCGTCGGGCAGGAAGGCGAGCGACCACGGATGGTCCAGTCCGCCGGCGACGGTCTCCACGCGATAGCCGCGTGCCCCGGCCATCGCGGCGCTGGCCAGCAGCATCGACAGCAGCGCGACACATGCGATGCCGATGCGCGCGATCGGCCTGCGTGTCGCATGCGGAACCGGCAGGCGGGGGAACGCGATCGACATGCACACTCCACATTCGGCGCCGCGACTGCGGCATCATCGACCCACATGATGCTGCATGCCGCCTGCCGATGACGATCTCCCGCACGACCCGCACCATCGGATGGGGCCGGCGTATCGTCGCGTTCCTTGCCGCGCTGCTGCTCGCCGCCGCCTGGGGCAGCGTGGTGCAGACGCAGTTCAATCTGCAGGCACTGGCGGCGCTGGATGTCGACATTCCCCTGCGCGTGCGCGCGCTGACCACGCTGCAGGATCTCGTGGGGTTCGGCCCGGCGTATGCCGGCATCGTGCTGGCGGCGTGGCTGCCGGCGTTTCTCGTCGCCGTCCTGCTGGTGCGCGCATGGCCGCAGGCGCGCGTGCCGCTGTATGCGCTCGCGGCAGGTGTCGGCCTGGTCGCGGCGGTGCGCGCGGTCGATGCGGTCGCGCCGATGCCGGTGCTGATCGACGCGACGCGTGGCATCGGCGGATTGCTGGCGATGGCGACCGGCAGCCTGCTCGCTGGCGCCGCGTTCGCCTGGTGGACGCGCGCGCGGCGCAGCCGTGACTGACCGCACGCGGTCTGGCGATCAGGCGGCTTCGAGCAGCGCGGGGATGTCGCCCTCGATGGCCTCGAACCATGCGGCCTTCGCGATGTCTCCGATGTCTCCATCGGTATCGCGCGCCTGCAGCGGTGCAGCGGGCGTGGCCGATCGAAGCGGTGCGCAGACAGCCGTCTGTATCGACGTCCGCAGGGCGACGATCGTCAGCACGACGCAACGCGTCAGGCGCCGCAGCGGCAGACGCCCGGCGGCGGCGAAGAAGAGGAATAGCCGCGTCTCCCACACCGACGACGCATGACAGCGTGACGCTCCGGATCCGGAGCGTCACGCGGCGCGGATCAGGCGACGGCCTTGTCCAGATCCGCGACGCGATAGCCCGCGCCGGTGATGGTGTGCAGCAACTGCACATCCTGGTCGCGGTCCACGGCCTTGCGCAGGTTGTAGAGATGGCTGCGCAGCGTGTCGGAATCGGGCAGTGTCAGGCCCCAGATTTCCTGTTCGATCTCGCGACGGCTGACCACGCGCGGCGCTTCGCGCATCAGGATGGTCAGGATCTTCAGCGCGATGGGCGCGAGGTTGAGCTCGCGTCCGCCGCGCTGCACGCGCAGCGAGGCCGGGTCGAGCACGAGGTCGGCGATCTGCAGCACGCTGGCGCCGACCTCGCGACGGTCGCGGCGGATCAACGCACGCACGCGCGCTTCGAGTTCCTTGATGTCGAACGGCTTGGTCAGATAATCGTCGGCGCCGGCCTCCAGGCCGTCGATCTTGTCTTCCAGCGAATCGCGCGCGGTCAGCATCAGGATCGGGGTGGTGCTGCGGTGTTCGGTGCGCAGGCGGCGACAGACTTCCAGCCCGCCCAGTCGCGGCAGCATCAGATCGAGCACGATGACGTCGAATGCGATCTCGGTTGCGAGGTTCACCGCATCGAGTCCGTCGGCCGCGTAATCGACCTCGAAGCCGCGGCTTTCGAGGAACTCGCCCACGGGTTCGGAAATGTTGCGGTTGTCCTCGACGAGCAGGATGAGACCGCCGGGACTGTGGTGCGCCATGGAACGACTCCGGACTCAGGGTGAAGGTTCGCGAAACTCGCATCAATGCGGTCGAAGTCCAGTGAAAAGCCATGTGCGTTTCCGAACATATGCGACCCGTTCGGCGACGTTGGGCGGGAGGTATCGTCCCGATCGCGACGCAGCGGGTGCAGGACCGGCATGCCACCCTGCCAAGGCCCCGGCATGGCGATCGGGCAGTTGCATCGCGGCCGTCTGATCGGCGGAATGATCGAGCCGGCCCTCGGGCGGCGCCGGTCAGTCGACCAGTGCCGGCCGCGGGTCTTCGAGTTCGGTGCGGTCGCGGCCGGCGTGCTTGGCGGCGTACATGGCGGCGTCGGCGCGCTGCAGCAGTGCATCGACACCGGCATCGTCGGCGCGCAGCGCACTGATGCCCGCGCTCAGCGTGACCTGGATACCGGGCTTGTCGAGTACGACGCCGGTGCTC
This sequence comes from Proluteimonas flavola, assembly GCF_021191705.1. Classification (GTDB taxonomy): domain Bacteria; phylum Pseudomonadota; class Gammaproteobacteria; order Xanthomonadales; family Xanthomonadaceae; genus Luteimonas; species Luteimonas flavola. The sequence continues at coordinate 28,229 of NZ_JAIWPU010000043.1, read as the reverse complement.
GACAGCGTCGCGCGCAGGGTGTCGACCCGCATGCGGGCGTGATCGGGATCGGCACCGGGCAGGATCGCGAGGAATTCCTCGCCGCCCATGCGCGCGACGTGATCCGCGCTGCGGAACGCGCCGCGCAGCGCGTGCGCGACATGGCGCAGCACCCGGTCGCCGCACTCGTGGCCGTAGAGATCGTTGATGCGCTTGAAATGATCGAGATCGAGAAAGGCGACCGTCAGTGGCGCACCGCTCGCGCGTGCGGCCGCGATGCTGCGTTCGAGCTGCGCCAGCGCCGCGCGCCGGTTCGGCAGCCCGGTCAACGGATCGGTCTGCGCCAGTCGCGTCATCTCGTCGCGCTGCTGGCGCAGCACGCCCAGGCGCAGGGTCAACCCCATGCTGCAGGTCAGGGCGAGCCAGCCGCCCGACAGCATGAAGGCCTCGACCTTCCACAACGCGAGCGCGGTCGGTGCGAAGGCCTCCAGTGCGCCGACCGCCAGAAACGGCAGCACGCCTGCCAGCAGCGCCGCGCCGCCACCGCGGCGTTGCAGCAGGGCCGTCAACGCGACGCCGGCGAAGATCAACGCCAGCAGGTAGAAGCCGATTTCGGCCGCCACCGACATCGCCGCCAGCACGACCGGTGGCAGCAGCGGTGCACACAAGCCGGCGATGACGAGGCCACGCGCACCCCAGCGCACGCCGCGTTCGCCCTGGGGCAGGCGACGGCGCAACCAGGACTGGCGCACCAGCGCCAGCGTGGTCACACCGACCAGCGCGACCGCCAGGCCGACCGTCGCTTCGACCGCGAAACCGGCGATCGGCAGCCAAGGCCGCGGCCATGCCCACATGCCCGACAGCAGCGCCAGCCAGATCGCGAACGCGAGCACGGTGGTGGCATAGGTCAGGAACGCGCGCTCGCGCGTGGCGACGAAACCCAGCAGTGCCGACATCACCAGCGTCAGCACGACGGCCAGCGACGCGATGCGGATCGCGAACCGGACGATGTCGGCGCGTTGCACCGGTGCCGGCTCGCCGAGCTGCACGATCGGCCGCCACAGCGGCACGGGGTTGACGTCGTATTCGATCTCGATCGGCGCGGTGTCGCCCGCCCCGGGCACCAGCACCGTGCCCACCCCGGCGCGGAAGCGCGAATCGAGCGTGCGCGCATCGGCCGGCGTGCCGCAGCGGTCGCGCTGGCCGTGACGGATGTCGACTTCGCCCGACAGCGCGTTGAGCACCACGACCGCTTGCGGATGTCCCGACCAGCCGCCGGCGGGCGCCGGCAACCGCAGCACCTGGCGGCCCGGGCGATGCACGTGCACGCATTCGTGCTGGGCATCGGAGACGCGTGCCGGCGCACCGGTGACCACGGGCGCGGACGTGCCGGACTGCCCGCAGGCCGCCAGCATGCACACCAGTATTCCCGCCGCGATGGACATGGCCATCGCCCGCCAACCCCGCCTTCGCATCATCACTTTGCGCCGGAGACACCCTGTCTCCCGGAATGGGAGCTGCGGAAAGTGTAACGGTGGCATTCCGTATTTCATGCGTCGCGTCGCGACATCCGCGATGACCGTCACCGTGAACAGGTTCTAAGCTGTGCTGCCCCCCGTCCAACCGGCCGTCGCCCATGGGTATCCGCGCCATCCTCCATCTGCTGCTGCATGCCGCCGTGCCTGCGCTGCTGGCCTGGCTGTTCTGGCGCGAGCGCTTCGGCCGGGCCTGGGCGCTGCTGATGCTCGGCTGGATCATCGACGTCGATCATCTGCTGGCCGACCCGATCTACGCGCCGGGGCGCTGCAGCATCGGCTTCCATCCGCTGCACACGGCGCCGGCGATCGCGGTCTATGCCGGCCTGACCGTGCCCCGGCGCACGCGCCTGTTCGGCATCGGCCTGCTGGTGCACATCGCGCTCGACGCGATCGACTGCGTGTGGATGCGTCATGTCGGCTGACGGCGCGACGGTGTTGCTGGTCGGCGCCACGGGCCTCGTCGGCGGCCACGTGCTGAACAGGCTGCTGGCGGACCCGCGCGTGGGGCGCATCATCGCGCCGGTGCGGCGCCCGTTGCCGCGTCGCGATGCACGCCTGCAGGCCCCCGTCGTCGATTTCGATGCGCTGCCCGACGATGCTGCGCTGTGGAGCGTCGATGCGGCGATCTGCACGCTCGGCACGACGATGCGCGTGGCCGGCTCGCGCGATGCCTTCCGCCGCGTCGACCACGACTATCCGCTGGCCACGGCCGCGCTCGCGCGTCGCCATGGCGCGCAGGCATACGCGCTGACCTCGGCGATGGGCGCCGATGCGCGGTCGCGGTTCTTCTACAACCGGGTCAAGGGCGAACTCGAAGCCGCGCTGCAGGCGCAGGGCTGGCCGTCGCTGGCCCTCGTGCGTCCGGGCCTGATCGGTGGCGACCGTGCCGAGGCGCGGCCTGCAGAACGCGCCGCCGCGGTCGTGCTCGGCGCGTTCGGGCCGATGTTGCCGAAGCGCTGGCGCATCAGTCCCGCGTCGCGCATCGCCGACGCACTGGTCGATCACGCGCTGGCCGCCGCGCCCGGTTGCCGCATCGTCGATGCCGACGCATTGGCCTGAGCTGAGCGCAGCCAGCGCCGATTCAAGCGCGCAGTGCTAGCGTCGAACTCCGGGTCGACGCGCCCGCCCACGAAACCGGAACAGGCCTCGCCATGCGGATCACCCCAGTGTTGTGGATTTCCCTGCTCGCCACCCCGGTCATGGCGCATGCGGCGGAGGACGATCGCGTCGACCTGAGCCTGCCGTCGCAGCCGATGTTCACCGGCGAAGCGGCGTTCGGCGGCGGCGAGTACACCGGACCGCGGACCGACACACCCGGGTATCGCGGCCGTTACGGCGACGATCTGGGGCGTCGCGGCGGCTGTCCGACCGGGCCCGATGGCAGCGAGCGCACCGTCACCGGCAGCGTCACCACCGGCATCGGCTACGCCTCGCGCGGCGGCAGCAGCAACTTCAATGCCGCCGACATCAGCCTGTGCAAGGAGACGGTCAGCGACGCCGGCAACATCAACACGATGCAGCTCAACCTGCGCGTCGCCCAGTTCGACGGCCCCGGCTACTACGGCCGCGGCTTCGGCCCCTACGGTGGCTATGGCGGTTACGGCGCCGGGGGTTATTTCGACGGCTTCGGCCCGGGCTTCAACGATCTGCACGGTCCGTATCCGGCCGGCCGCGTGCGCGGCGGATCGTGGACCGAAGGCCGTCAGCCCTGGCGCTGACGCGCGACGGGCGTAGACCTCAGTAGACCTCAAAGGTCTCCCGAACGTGGCCGGGCAGCATCGGCACCATCCGGGTGCCGCACAGTGAGGTCGATCGAGGAGAGGCGCGCCGCAGGCAGGGCATGGCGCGTACGGGGAGACACGGTGGAACCGGACACCTGCAATGGCTGGATTGCATACCAATCCACCTGATTGGTGTCGTGTCCCGGTTGGGTGTCGGTTTTCCATCGTCATCCCCGCTTTCGCGGGAATGACGATCTGGGAGTCTTCAGCTGAGACACGACACTCGTCAGGTCGAGCCATATGCCCGGCAGCGCTGAACGCGAGGTCGAATGTTCAACGCGCCCATGTCCTGCCGCTCACATCTGCTTGCCTAGGCTGGCGACAGCCGTATGGCGGCGTACACACAACAATGGAGGCAATGATGACGATGAAGATTCCGCAGCATGCTCTGGTCGTGGTGGCAAATGGTGGCTCGGCCCGCGTGTTCAGCAACACCGGAGACGAGCGCAACCTGGCCCTGAAGCAGGAAGCGCTGCTGGAAGGCATGAACCTCGACGATGAAGGCCCGTCGGGTTCGATGCCGTCGGAATCCAGCGCCTCGCAGCTCGATGAGGCGACGTTCGCCAAGCAGTTGGCGAAGGGTCTCAATGATGGCGCGCTGAAGAACAAGTACGCGCATCTGGTGCTGATCGCCGATGCCAAGACCCTGGGCCGCGTGCGTCCGCTGTTGCACAAGGAAACCCAGCAGCGCCTGGTCGGCGATCTCGCGAAGGATCTGACCAACGCGCCGCTCGACGACATCCAGCGCTCGCTGTCGTGATGATGGCCACCAGCGGCTACCGCGAAGCGGCACCGACGCGCGACGAGGTCGACGCGAAGCGTGGGCCGCTGGTGATCGAATTCGGTACCGACGGGTGCGGCCATTGCCAGGCCGCGCAACCGGCGATCGCGTCTGCGCTCGCCGGGCGTGATCCCGTCGAACACCTGAAGATCGAGGACGGCAAGGGCCGTCCGCTCGGCCGCAGCTTCTCGGTGAGGCTGTGGCCCACGCTGATCGTGATGCGCGATGGCGTGGAACTCGCACGCGTCGTGCGTCCGACGGATGCAGCCGCTGTCATCGAAGCGCTGCGCGCGCTGGATTAGCGCAGGCGCATGACTCGGGCCTTCGGCGGCCCGCGATGCCGTGACACATGGGGATTGCCCGGCACACAGAAGCGCCACGGCGCATCGATCGCATGGCGGATGCCGATGCGGGTCGTGATCAAGGGTGCCTGTGGCGGCGGCGTACCGTCATCGCCGATCCAGATGCGCGATGTGCGCCGGGTGATGTCGAGACCGCCATCCTCGCGCGTGACGCCCAGTGCCTGCGCGAGTCGCCCCGGGCCTGATGCGAATAACGTCGGCGTCGTCGTGCGCCGCGCCTCGGCCATGGTGTCCAGGCCGGCCAGCGGCTCGGCCGCGCGGATCAGCACGCCATGCCCGGACCGCTGTCCGCAGACGGCATTGATCGCCCAGTGCATGCCGTAGATGAAATAGACGTACAGATGCCCGGCCGCGCCGAACATCACCGCATTGCGCGGCGTCGGCCCACGGAACGAATGCGCCGCCGGATCGTCTCCGCCGCAATAGGCTTCGACCTCGACGATGCGCGCCTGCCGCCCGTCGGCGGTCGCCAGCACCTTGTTGAGCAGTTCGGGTGCGACATCGTGCGCATCGCGGGCATAGAAGCGGCGGGGCAGAGAACGCATGCGTCCAGCCTGCAGGCGGGCGCGTGCTCGGGGTGCGAATGGCGGGTCGATCGGCTCAGCCCGCACCGTGCGCTGCATCGCGTCGGGCGATGAAGGTGATCTCGCCGGAGGTTTCGAGCACCGCGAGTTCGATTTCGCCGAGCGTCGCGTAACCCGCGGCCCGGCGCGCGGTTGCGAAGTCCCGCTCGCTGACCGCCTGGCGTGCGAGCCGCTCCCGGAACAGATGGCCATGACGGACGAGGATCACCGGCGCACCTTCCACCAGGCGGTCGAAGTGGCGGCTGCGTGCCGACACCCGCCCCACCAGCCAGTTCAAGGCGAGCAGGGTGCACGCGAGGATCAGGCCGCCGATCAGCGAGGTGTCTTCACCGATCAGCGAGTTCTGCACTGCGGTGCCCAGCAGCACGATGACCAGCAGGTCGAACGGGGTGAACTGGCCCACCGTGCGCTTGCCGGTCAGACGCATCAGCACCAGTACCGCCCCGTAGACCGCGACTGCGCGCAACACGAACTCCCACCACGGCATGCCGAGCGAGAACAGGCTGTCAGGCACGCCACGCATGCGATCTCCTCAGCCGGCACCGACCGGCGTCCGGCTTATCGCGCAGACGATGTTGCCTGCCGGTGAATGCCCATCGCGGGTCAAGTATGGGCAGTGCGAGCGTTGTCGCGGCAGAAGGCGGGGACATCTGCAGTATTCAGTCCGCTACACACGATGCCGTCATGCAGTCCGCGCGAGGATGATCCGGTTCCCGGCTTTCCTGGCCGCCCCGTGGATACCCTGGATGCGTCCTTTCTGCTTCACGCTGCGCCACAACGCTGCCACCTTCGACTGGGAACTCGCTGCCGGCGGCGATGCCACGTCTTCGCATCACGCCACGCATTGCTCTGCATTCGAGATGCTCGCGTCCAACCCGCAGATCCGCGCGCGCGGCGCGACCGTGCGCGTGTTCAGCGCCGATGGCGGCTACGAACGTGAGCGGACCTACGTGCCGGTGCCAAAGGATGCTGAGGCGGTTGCCGTTTCGGAGATCGCCCTGGCGTCGCGCGAATTCGTTGCGGCCTGACGTCGTTTTCCACCGAGGCTGGATTCTTCATCTCGTGCGCGCCCGGATGCGGGAATGGGGACAGGAGCTCGCGAGGCGTGGGATCTGCAGGGGCTGACGCGCTGTCAGTACGGTTGGGGCGGATCCTGCGGCCCGTTTGGCGCGGGTGGATCCTGCATGGGTTGCGGATCCCGCTCCGGATCGCCGGGCGTGGGCAATGGCGGATCGACGGGCTGGTCCGGCATCGGATCGTGCATCGGATGCGGGATGCTGCCAGGCACGTCGTCGAGCGGTGTCGGCGGTCGCGAAGGATTCGGCATCTGCATGGCGTCGTCTCGTGGCGGGTGGTGCCGACACCGTGGCTGCGACCCCGACATGCACGCGTGAATTCCGCACCTGCTTCACGCGTGGCGTCGCAGGCTCACAACGATGCCGTATCGCGCGTGCCACACCTTTCACCCAGAGCCTTCCGATGCGTAGATTCGTCCAGGCCATCGCAGCCGACGCCGTGCCGGCGCAGCTGTCGCCCGGCATCGCGGCTGCGCTTTCGGATGCACCGCCGCGCTACAACATCGCGTCCAACGGCGATGCGCTCGCACTGCGGATGCGGGGCGGCGATGTCGTCGTCGATAGCCTGCGCTGGGGGCTGGTGCCGCGGTGGTCGAAGCTGCCGGAAACGGCATACAGCACGATCACCGCGCGTCTGGATCGCGCGGCGACGAGCCGTATCTTTGCGCGGCCATGGGCATCGCGTCGCTGCGTCGTGCCGATGAACGGCTATTACAAATGGGACCGCAGCGGCGCACGTCCGGTGCCGCATTTCATCCAGTCGCGCAGCGGCGAACTGCTGTTCGCAGCCGGCGTCTGGGATCTGTGGGAACGCGAGCCGCCGCCGCTGGCCTCGTGCGCCTTGCTGACCATGCCGAACGCCGCGATTCCGCGGCCGCTGTCCCCCGACGGTCCGCTGTTCCTGCCGGCATCGAAGATTCTCGCCTGGCTGTCCGATCCGGCGCCCGATCCCGCGGGGATCGCCGGTACGCCGCAGCCGGAACTCGAGGCCTATGCGGTCTCGAAGCGGATCCGCAGCCGCGATGTCGACGATTACACCCTGCTCGAACCCGCATCGCCGGACGCTCCCGACGAGGCGGACGACGATTTCGACCCCGACGGGGATGTCGACGACTGACGGAAATCTCACATCGCAGCGCTATCGTCCGCGCTTCCCCCCATCCGTTCCGGAGTCCGTCATGCCGATCCTGCGCACCGCCTGCCTCGCGCTGTCCTTCGCCGCCGTCGGCGCCCCCGCCTTCGCCCAGGCCCCGCCCGCCGATGCGCAGGCCGCCTACATGGGCGCGCATGTCTTCGACCGCCAGATCGAGGTGTTCCGCGAGTTCTGTGCCAGGGATCCGGCCGGCGCGCAGGCGCTCGACACCGGCGTGACCCAGTTCCGCCTCAACAATCCGGACTATGTCGCCGCGAAGGGCCGCAAGCCCGATTCGCCCGAATTCGCCGCGACGGTGCAGGCCGTCGACGCGCAGTTCGACCAGGTGGCCGGCACCATGCGCACGCAGCTCGCGTCGCGCCCGGTCGGCCCGCAGTGCACGACGCTCGGCGACCAACTGCGGCAGGCGCGCTTCGCGGCGCTGCTGGAACAGGCCAAGCGCGGTGCACCGCCGGCGCCTGCAACGCCCTGACGCAACGCGCTAGAACGGCGCGCCGTCGACGGGATCGCGCGGCGGCGCCGGCAGCGCATGGATGCGCGCGCGTGTCGCCGCATCCGGCGCGTCGCGCTGCAGATCCCAGTCCTGTCCGTCCGGATAGGCCCCGACCACGCGGAACGCATCGCCGGCATCGATGCAGCGATGACCGGTGCCGACCGGCAACAGCAGCGCATCGCCCGCTTCGAGCGTGACGACGCTGCCGTCGGGTCCACCGATTTCCAGTCGCGCCCGACCGGCGTACACGCCCAGCACTTCGTGCGCGGTCGAGTGGTAGTGGTGGTCGTCGTAGACGCCACCGCGCCAGTCCGGCGGCCAGCCGTGCGCGGCGAACATGCGCTCGAATGCCGATGCATCCGGCACATGGCCGTCGGCTGAGCGCAGGCCGCGATAGACGCGCACCGCGATCGATGGATTGTTCGGCACCCAGTCGTTGGGGCCGAGGACCAGACGTTCGATGCGCATTTCAGGCTCCGGACAGATCTTGCCTGCGGACGCGTCAGCGCGCCGGTAAGTCAGCCTTGCAGGGCGACGTGCAGCGGCGCGTCGCTGTCCCAGCGTGCGCGGCCGTCGAGTTCGGGCAATTCGACGAGCACCGCGGCGCCGACGACGGTCGCGCCCTGCTGGCGCGCAAGCGACAGGGCCGCGCGCAACGTGCCGCCGGTCGCGAGCACGTCGTCGACCAGCACCACGCGCGCGCCCGGCGGCAATGCATCGGCGTGCATCTCCAGCCGGTCGCTGCCGTATTCGAGCGCGTAGTCGTGCGCCAGCGTGCGCGCCGGCAGCTTGCCGGGCTTGCGCACCGGCACGAAGCCCGCGCCCAGCGAATGGGCGAGCGCGGCGGCGAAGATGAAGCCGCGCGATTCGATGCCGATGAAGGCATCGGGCACCGCCTCGCGCCACGGCGCGGCCATCGCATCGATCGCAGCGGCGAAGCCGCGGGCGTCGGCAAGGACCGGGGTGATGTCCTTGAACACGATGCCGGGTTTGGGAAAGTCCGGGATGTCCCGGATCAGCGACGACCAGTGCGGCATCGGGGGAGGGCTCGTTCGGCGGGCGACGATCATGGCTGCACACGCGTTCCGACACAATCTGCACGCCACGCGGCGTATACCGCCGCGACCCGCTTCCGGTGCCGTCATGCCCCAGTTCCAGCCCATGTCGCACCGGTGGTCGGCCATCGTGCTCGCCGCCGCACTCGTGGCCGCCGCGCCGGTCGAGGCGCGCACCGTGTGGCGCTGTGTCAAGGGCGGCACCGTGAGCCTGTCGACCGCGCCCGAGCCGGGCTCGAAATGCGAGGCCCGCGAGATCGCCGACGACGCGGTGCAGACGCCGAATCTGTGGGGCTCGATGGGCGTCTTCAGCGGCGTGCTGTACGAGCGTGAGCAGGACGGGGTGATGGTCTACGGTACGCGCCGGCTGCCGGGGTCGCGCGAGTACCTGCGCTTCACCGCGCAGACCCCGCCCGGCGAACCCGCACACGAAGGCCTGGGCAATATCGGCGCGCCGCAGCTCAAGCCGCACTCGGCGCTGTTCGCGGCCAACGCGAAGACCTATGGACTCGACGAAGCCTGGCTGCGCGCGATCGCCCACGCGGAAAGCGGCTTCGATGCCACGGCGGTCTCGCCGAAAGGCGCGCGCGGCGTGATGCAGCTGATGCCGGACGTCATCGCCGACTACGGCGTCGTGGATCCGGACGCACCGGCCGAATCGATCCGTGCCGGCGCGCGGCATCTGCGCGGACTGCTGCGCCGCTACAACGGCGACCGCACACTCGCGCTCGCGGCCTACAACGCCGGCATCGGCGCGGTCGCGCGGTTCGACGGCGTGCCGCCCTACGCGGAAACGCGCGCCTACATCGACAAGGTGCAGGCGCTGTACGTGCGCTACCGCGCGGCGCTGGGCAATCCGGTCGAACGGCCTGAAATCTGAAACCCGGGAACGACGAAGGCCGCGGTTCCCCGCGGCCTTCGATGCGAGGCGTGGGCGATCAGCCCTCGCGCGGTGCCAGCCGGATCAGGCGGCCGTCCTTGCCGTCCTCGATCACGTACAGCGCACCGTCCGGACCCTGCGCGACATCGCGGATGCGGCCACCCATCGCGAAGCGCTCGGCCTCGCGCGCGCTGTCGCCGTCGATCTCCACGCGCACCAGCGTCTGGCCCGACAGACCACCGATGAAGGCGTTGCCGGTCCATTCCGGGAACAGCGTGCCGCTGTAGAACGCGAGGCTCGACGGCGAGATCACCGGCGTCCAGGTGATCGCCGGCGTCTCGAATTCCGGACGCGTGTCGTGGTCGGGAATCGGACGGCCGTCGTAATGGTCGCCGTTGGAGACGGTCGGGTAGCCGTAGTTCGCGCCGCGCTTGACGAGGTTGAGCTCGTCGCCGCCGGCCGGACCCATCTCGCTGTTCCACGGGCGGCCCTGCGCGTCGAACGCGAGGCCCAGCGGATTGCGGTGGCCGAGCGACCAGACCTGGGAGGCCACGTCACCCTTGCCGGCGAAGGGATTGTCGTCCGGCACGCTACCGTCGTCGTTGAGACGCACGATCTTGCCGAGGTTGGACTGCATGCTCTGCGAAGGGTCGAACTTCTGCCGCTCGCCCGACGAGATCCACAGCTTGCCGTCGCCATCGAACGCGATGCGGTGGCCGTAATGGCCGTTGCCGTCGACCTTGGGCACCTGGCGCCAGATCACCGACACGTCCTGCAGCGCGCCGGCGTCGAGATCGAGACGCGCACGCGCGACCGCAGCGCCGCGACCACCGTCGCCGTCCTCGGCATAGCTCAGATAGACGATGCCGTTCTCCGCGAACTGCGGATGCGGCTTGACGTCGCCAAAGCCGCCCTGGCCGCCGTAGCCGACGGTCGGCACCCCGGAAATCTCGCGCGTCTCGCCTCCTGGCAGGGTCACGTGCCTGAGCACGCCGCTCTTCTCGGTGACCAGCACGCTGCCGTCGGGCAGGAAGCCGATCGCCCAGGGCTCGTTGAAGCTGGCGATCGCGGTGCTCGCGAACGGCAGGCCTTCGATCGCATCGGCGGCGGGCGTTGCGATTGCGTCGGATGCCGCTGCCTGCGGCGCTGCCGTGTCCTGCGTCGCGGCGCCGTTGGCGGCGTTGCCGTCGCAGCCCGACAGCCACAACAGCGAAGCGGCGAGGGTGGTCAGAACGAGGGGGCGCGTGCGTGTCATGCGTATCTCCAGGGCGCAATCGGGGTAAACCCGAGTGTCGCATACCGGTCCGCGCACGCCGGTCGATGCGCTGCGGCGCGGCATTTCGTAAACGTTGTGTTCGGTTCAGCAATCCGCGCGCGGCGTGCACCCCCGTCCGTATTTCACGTGGGTCATCGCAGCCCCTTCGTGCCGCGTCTCATCGATGCATGCTCACGCAGCGCGAACGTTCTCGCTAAATGCACGCGCCGCAGTTGTGGTTAAGCGTTCGTAAAGGGGGGTGCGCCTGCCGTGTGCGTCGTTCATTCGCACGCTTGCAAGGTGGGCCCCGTGCGGTATCCACGACGAGGACGCATCACCAGCCCGCGCAACACATCCCAAGTTCTGAAATCTGGAGAAAGAAGCTCATGAAGAATGCACGCAAGCCGCTGACCGCGATGATCGCCCTGGGTCTCGCCATGGCCATGCCGATGGCGTTCGCGCAGGATCCGACGGCTTCCGATACGCAGGCGCCGCCGACCACCGACGCGACGACCACCACGCAGGACTATGCGCAGGACGCGACGGCCGATGCGCCGCAGGCCCAGCAGGGCCAGGTGACCTGGGCGGATCTCGACACCGACGGTGACGGCAAGCTCAGCCAGGCCGAAGCCGCGGGCCTCGAAGGCCTCGCGCAGGTCTTCAGTGAAGTCGATGCCGATGGCGACGGCTTCGTCACGCCGGAAGAGTATCGCGACTTCGTGAACCGCCAGGCCGCAGGTGCGGGCGCTGCCGAGGAGTGATTCCGGCGCGCGCATGACGTGATCGACGCGACGTGATCACGCGCCATGGGGCGGCCTTCGGGCCGCCCTTTTCCATGCCTGGTTGCGGGCGATCCGGCGTTTGCGCGGCGCATAATCGGCGCATGACCGGAATCCGCATGATCGGCTTCGACGCCGACGACACGCTCTGGCGCAGCCAGGATTATTTCGACGATGCGCAGGCCGAGTTCGAGCGCATCGTCGGCCGCTATGTCGACCTCGCCGACGTGCGCGTGCTCGATGCGCTGTACGCGGTCGAGACCGCCAATATCGCGGTGTTCGGCTACGGCGTGAAGGGCATGGCGCTGTCGATGATCGAATCGGCCACGCAGGTCACCGCCGGCCGCATCGCCGCGCTCGATCTGCATCGCATCGTCGAGATGGCCAAGGGCCTCCTGCGGCATCCGGTGGAACTGCTGCCCGGCATCCGCAAGGCGGTCGAAGCCGTCGCCGCGGACTTCGAGGTGGTGCTGATCACCAAGGGCGACCTGTTCCACCAGGAAGCCAAGGTGCGCGACTCGGGACTGTCGGATCTGTTCCGGCGCATCGAAATCGTCAGCGAAAAGGATCCGCCGACCTATATGCGCCTGCTGACCGAATTCGATATCGACGCCGGGCAATTCCTGATGATCGGCAACTCGCTGCGTTCGGACATCGCGCCGGTGCTCGCGCTCGGTGGCTGGGGCGTGCACATGCCGTATCGCACGACGTGGGCGCACGAAACCGGAGCGGAGATCGACGCCGGACTCGACGCGCGCATGTGCGTCGTCGCCGGACCGGATGCACTGCCCGATGCGGTGGCGACACTCGCGGCACGTGCGTCGGCGATGCGCGTCGGTTGATCGATATCCGCGCGCATCCGCGGCGTAAACGCTTCCATCGCCGGTAAGCGTTTACAGTTTGAACCGTTTCTTTACATGACCGCGATCCGGGGCCCGCAGGCCGTGAAATTGCAGGCTTGTTCATTCCCCGCGCGCCATGTTGGCGCCATGGCCGCTGCGGTGGCGGTCCACTGGAGAGACCCCCATGACGACCCGTTCCCTGACCCGATGGTTCGCGCCCGGCCTGCTCGCGATGGGCCTGTCGGCCGCCGCGATCGCGCCTGCACCGGCGCATGCCCAGTCCAACGACGACCTGGTGCGGGTCATCGTGGATGTCGCCGACGTGGTGCTGCGTGGCAATCAGCCTTATTACCGCGGCAATTACGATGACCGGCTGCGTGTGTCCTACGACCATCGGGGGCGTCCGACCTACTACCGCACCGCGCCGCGCCACGACCAGCGCTACAACGCGCGTCATCGCAACGGCCCGCCGCGCCACGCGCCGGCGCACGGCTGGCGCGACCAGCAACAGGTGCGCCGCGAGACCTGCGACCGTCGTGGCCGCTGTACCGTGCAGTACTACGATCCGCGCCAGGACCGCTCGCGAGATCGCGGCTGGCGCTGAGCCCGGCTTCGCAACGCCACGCCGGCCCGCGCGCCGCAGTCACTCGGCTGCGGCGCGCTTCTGATAGCGTGACCGCATGAGCCTTCCGTCGCGCCGCCGCTGCCGAGTCCGTTGCCTGTATCTGGGCGTCGTCGCGCTGTTGGGGTCGGCCAACGTGCCTGCCGCCGCGGCAGATCCGATGACCTGCGAACTGGCGTTCAGTGCCGGCAACTGGTCGATGCATCACCGCACCGCACGCGGTACCGGCGAACTGCGATGCGCGGACGGGCGCACGCTGCAGCTCCGCATCAGCGTCAAGGCCGATGGCGGCGAGACGCTGCGCATCGACGCGGGCGCGGCGAGCTTCAGCGGCGTCGAGGATCCCCGCGACGTGATCGGTGCCTACGTCGCCACTGGCCCGGTCGGCGACGATCTGGCGATGCGCAAGGGCGCGATCAACCTGCGCCTGACCGGCACAGGTGACTGGTGGCAGCACGGCGGGCGTCCGGACACGTTGATCATTTCGGCGCGTTGAGCGCGGGCGGCGCGACGGTCCGGCCGATCAGTCGCTTTGCCGGCGGGTGTCTTCGTTGCGCGGCAGCTCGCGCAGCGTGCTTTCGGCTTCCAGCCCGATCCGCGCGGCGAACCTGTCCAGGGCCAGCCACCAGGCCCCCAGCAGCACGACCGCCACGGCAACGCCGATGCTCCAGCGCCACAGGCGTGGCGAACGCGCGTGCGGGCCGGAAGTGGTCATTGCGGCTGTCCTTGGATTGCGGGCGTGGGGTATGGTCGTTCACCGCGTGTCGCGGGCACGTCGCGGTGCGCCGACACTGCACCCGGCAGCCGCGCGGCACGAGGCGGTCCGGCCAGTCCAGGAGTCGATTCCCCATGCCAACCCGTTCCGTCCTGATCGCATGGCTGATGGCAGGCGTCTGCACGCCAGCGATGGCGCAGGACGCGGCCGGGACGCAGGCATCGGAGCCGGCGCCCGCGGTCGCGGTCTGGTCGGCAGCAACCGGCGACGACTGGCTCGACACCTGGCTGGCGGACGTGAACACCTATGCCGGCCGCTATCGCGGCGCGTTCGTCGACGAACTGGTGCGCTACCAGGGCGCGCCACGTGCCTTCGTCACCGAACTGCTGGATGCCGGCGCGCGGCCGGCGGATGTCTATCTGGCCTGCGCGACCGCGCGCGCGCTGGGGCGGACCTGCCGCGAGGTCGTGGGTGAATGGCGGCGCGATCCCGCCGCTGGATGGCGCGAGGTGCTGGCGCGGCTGGACGCCGGCCGCGGCACCGAAACGTTCGCGCGCGTGCGCCGCGGGCTGGTCTCGAGTTTCGACCGCTGGGCGCGACCGATCCGCCTGGATGCGGCCTTGCGCCGCGCGTTTCCCGACCGCGAAGGCTGAAGCCTCCGGGCGTCGCTGATGCGGCGACCGGAACCGGATTCAGCCGATCGCCAGCGTCTTGTTCTTGCGCTCGGCGAGGCGCTTTTCCAAGTAGTGGATGTTCTGTCCACCGGCATGGAAGCCCTGGTCGCGCATGATCCGCTGCTGCAGCGGGATGTTGGTCTTGATGCCGTCGACGACCATCTCCGACAGCGCCACGCGCATGCGGCAGATCGCCTGCTCGCGGTCGGCGCCGTGCACGATCAGCTTGCCGATCATCGAGTCGTAGTTCGGCGGCACCGCATAGCCTTCGTAGACGTGGGTGTCGACGCGCACGCCCGGGCCGCCCGGCGCATGGAAGTGACGGATCGTGCCGGGCGAGGGCATGAAGGTGTCCGGATCCTCGGCATTGATGCGGCATTCGATCGCGTGGCCGGTCAGTACCACGTCTTCCTGGCGGATCGACAGCTTGTGGCCCGAGGCGATCATCAGCTGCTCGCGCACCAGATCGATGCCGGTCACCAGTTCGGTGACCGGATGCTCGACCTGGATGCGGGTGTTCATTTCGATGAAGTAGAAACGGCCGTCCTCGTAGAGGAATTCGAACGTGCCCGCGCCGCGATAGCCGATGCGGATGCAGGCATCCACGCAGACCTTGCCGATCGCCGCGCGCGCCTCGGGCGTGATGCCCGGCGCCGGCGCTTCCTCGACGACCTTCTGGTGGCGGCGCTGCATCGAGCAGTCGCGCTCGCCCAGATGGATCGCGCCGCCCTGGCCGTCGGCCAGCACCTGGATCTCCACATGGCGCGGGTTCTCGAGGAACTTCTCCATGTAGACCATGTCGTTGGAGAACGCGGCCTTGGCTTCCTGCTTGGTCGTCGCGATCGCGTTGACCAGTGCGGCCTCGGTGTGGACCACACGCATGCCGCGTCCGCCGCCGCCGCCGGCGGCCTTGACGATCACCGGGTAGCCGATCTCGCGGGCGATCTTGACATTGGTCGCCGCGTCGTCGCCGAGCGGTCCGCCGGAACCGGGCACGCAGGGCACCCCGGCGTCCTTCATCGCGCGGATCGCCTCGACCTTGTCGCCCATCAGGCGGATGGTCTCGGCCTTGGGCCCGATGAAGATGAAGCCCGACTGCTCGACGCGCTCGGCGAAGTCGGCGTTCTCGCTGAGGAAACCGTAGCCGGGATGGATCGCCTGGGCGTCGGTCACCTCGGCCGCGGCGATGATCGCCGGCATGTCGAGATAGCTCTGCGCCGAGGGCGGCGGGCCGATGCAGACCGACTCGTCGGCCATGGCCACGTGCTTGAGGTTGCGATCGACGGTGGAGTGCACCGCGACCGTGCGGATGCCGAGGGTGTGACACGCGCGCAGGATGCGCAGCGCGATCTCGCCCCGGTTGGCGATGACGACTTTTTCAAGCATGGGATTGGGGATCCGGGATTGGGGATTCGGAAAACGCATCCGGCTCGCGGATGCGGCGCTCATGGGAGCGGATCAGGGCATTGAGGCGGGCATAGGTGCGGTCGAGCAGCGCTCCATCGGCTGCCGTGCCCTCGTAAAACCCGAGGCGGTGCGCGATTTCCAGTTGGGTGGAGAGTTCGGCAAGCGAGCCCCGGGCAAACGAGAGGTGACGCAGGTAGTCGGAGCTCGAGCGGCGTGCGGCGCCTTCAGCGATGTTCGACGGCACGCTGATCGCAGCCCGGCGCATCTGCGCGATCAGGCCGAAACGTTCATCGGCAGGGAAGGACGAAGTGGCGCGATACACCGCTTCGACCAGTTGCATGGCGTCCTGCCATACATCCAGTCGTTCATGCGGCCTCGGCGTCGCGATGGTGTCCACCAAATCCCGAATCCCCAATCCTGAATCCCGTCGTGATCGGCCTTCAGCCGATCACGAACAGCGGCTGGTCGAATTCGACCGGCTGGCCGCTCTCGCACAGGATCGCGACCACCGTGCCCGAGGTTTCGGCCTCGATCGGGTTGAACATCTTCATCGCTTCGATGATGCCCAGCGTGTCGCCGACCTTGACCTGCTGGCCGACCGAGACGAACGACGGCTTGTCCGGCGCGGGCGAGGCGTAATACGTGCCGACCATCGGCGATCTGGCGACCTGGCCCGGCGGCAGTTCGTCGCCGGCGGCCTTCGGCGTGCCGCCGGTGGCGGCGTCGACCGGCGAGCTCATCGGCATCACCGGCTCGGCGGCGCGCGGGGCGGCAGCGGCCGGCGCGGGGGCGTACATCATCGGCGCGGCGGCCGAGTTGCGCGACAGGCGCACCGACTCTTCGCCTTCCTTGATCTCGATCTCGGTCAGGTTGGACTCTTCGAGCAGGTCGATGAGCTTCTTGATCTTTCTCAGGTCCATGCGGGCCTCTCTCTTTGCGTGGGTCGCGCAGCCGCGCGAATACGGAACGGGATGGATTCGTGTCGGGGTCAGCCGGCGCGCAGCCGGGCGATCGCGGCGTCGAGCGCGTAGCGGTAGCTGTCGGCGCCGAAACCGCAGACCACGCCGATGGCGAGGTCGCTGAAATAACTGGTGTGGCGGAACGGCTCGCGGCGGTGCGGGTTCGACAGGTGGATCTCGTAGAACGGCAGGGCGACCGCGGCCAGCGCGTCGCGCAGGGCCACCGAGGTATGGGTGAACGCGGCCGGGTTCAGCAGGATCAGCGCGGTGCCGTCGCTGCGGGCGGCCTGCACCCGGTCGACCAGCACGTGTTCGGCATTCGACTGCAGGGTGGTCAGCGCGTGACCGGCGGCCTGCGCAGTCGTCTGCAGCGACGCGTCGATGTCGGCCAGCGTCGCGTGCCCGTAGACCGCCGGCTCGCGGGTGCCGAGCAGGTTGAGGTTGGGGCCGTGCAGGACGAGGATCGAGGCCATCGGGAACGCGGTGCGGCGGGTGCGCGAAGTCTGCGGGATGTCCCCGATGGTGTCCAGTTCGCAGACGTTTGACGATTTTAAACGTTTGTTTGAATTTCCGCGGTCAGGGGGCGACCCAGCCGTCGATCTCGCCGTGGGCGAACGGGCCGATCCGTTGCTTCAGCAACCGGCCCTCGGGCGACAGCAGCACGGTGTAGGGCAGCACGCCGCGCGGATTGCCCAGGCGCACGCCGGCATCGGCCGGGCCGGGCGCATCGAGGGCGATGGCATAGGCCACCGGAATCCGCTCGAGAAACGCGCGTACGGCCCCGGCATCGTCGAGCGCGATCCCGAGCACCTGCACGCCGTTGTCGCCCTGTTGGCGGGCGAAGCGGTCGAGCTCGGGCATCTCCTCGATGCAGGGCCCGCACCAGCTCGCCCACAGGTTCACCAGCACCGGGCGACCGGCGTAGGCGGCCGGCAACTGCAGCGCCGGGCCGTCGAGGCCGGGGACTTCGAACGGCGCGATGACATCGCCGCGGCGCGCGACCGTCACGCCTTCGGGCGGCGCGGGCGCGGTGGCGCTGAGCGCGTCGGCGTACAGGCGTTGTCCGGCCTCGGTGCCGAGCAGCGGGCCGGGTCCGCCGACGAACACGCTGGCGAGCACGCCCAGTCCACCGGCGACGACCGCGATCGCGACGACCGCCAGCGGACCGACCTTCATTCGGCGCGTCCCGTGCCCGCCAGCGCATCGACGACGATGGCATCGCTGAGCAGTGCCGGCAGCACGATGCCGTCACCGCCGCCGGCCGGATACATCACATACAGCGGCACGCCGACCGCGCCATGCGCCTCGAGGAAGGCACCGATCTGCGGATCCACATTGGTCCAGTCGCCGACCATGTAGGTCGCCCCGGCGTCGGCCAGCGCCGCCTTGAACGTGGCGCCCGACAGCACCCGGCGCTCGTTGGCCTTGCAGGTCACGCACCAGTCGGCGGTCATGTTGACGAAGACCGGCGTACCGGCGGCGCGCAAGGCGGCCAGGCGCTCGGCGGAGTAGGCGACGTGCGTATCGCTTTCACTTGTCCCGGCGGTCGCCGCCGACGCCGTCAGCCGGCCCACCGCGACCACCGGCAGCAGGGCGACCAGCGCCAGCGCCAGTGCGAGTCCGCGATGCAGGCCATGGCCGGTCCAGCGGCGCCGCTCGAACCACCACAGCGCCAGCGCCAGCACGGTCATGCCGGCGACCAGTAGGGCCATCGCGTCGACGCCGCGCTGCTTGCCGAGCACCCAGGCCAGCCACAACGCGGTCAGATACATCGGGAACGCCAGCACCTGCTTCAGCGTTTCCATCCACGCGCCGGGCTTGGGCAGGCGGTCGGCCAAGGCCGGCACCAGACCGATCAGCAGGAACGGCAGCGCCAGGCCCAAGCCCAGCATCAGGAACACCGCCAGCGCCATCGGCGTCGATGCGGTGAACGCGTAGGCCAGCGCGCCGCCCATGAAGGGCGCGATGCAGGGGCTGGCGACCACGCAGGCCAGCACGCCGGTGAAGAAGTCGCCGACCGGGCCGGTCCGCCCCGCGAGCGCCTGCCCCACGTTGCCGATGCGCCCGCCGAGGCTGAAAACGCCCGACAGGCTCAGCCCGACCGCGAACATCAGATAGGCGAGCGCGGCGACGAACCAGGGCTGCTGCAACTGGAAGCCCCAGCCCATCGCCTGGCCGGCCGCGCGCAGCGCGATGACGAGCAGACCGGCCAGCGCGAATGCGACCAGTACGCCGGCCGTGTACCAGAGCGCGTGCGCGCGCGCGGCTGCCCGACTGCCGCCACTCTTTGCGATGCCCAGCACCTTCAGCGAGAGGATCGGCAGCACGCAGGGCATCAGGTTCAACAGCACGCCGCCGAGCAGGGCCAGGCCGAGCGCTGCGAACAGGCCGATCGACGCGGCGCCGGGTGGACGGGTGCGCGCTGCGTTGTCGGCACTGGCGTCGGGAGTGTCGGCATCGGGGGGCAATGATGCAGATGCCTCGCTCTCGCTGGACGCGGTTGGCGCCGTGTCCTCGGGCGCTTCGGGTGCGCCTTCCGCAGGGACAGAGGTGTCGGTCGCCGCGGGCGCGTTCGTCGATGCGGCGCCGGCCAGTGCAGCCGCAGTTTCGGCCACCGTCTGCACGCGTCCCGCCGGCAAGGCGACGCGCACCGTGCGGGTCATCGGCGGATAGCAGATGCCTTCGTCCTGGCAGCCCTGGAACGTTGCGACGACGTCGACCTGCGCG
This sequence comes from Proluteimonas flavola, assembly GCF_021191705.1. Taxonomy (GTDB): domain Bacteria; phylum Pseudomonadota; class Gammaproteobacteria; order Xanthomonadales; family Xanthomonadaceae; genus Luteimonas; species Luteimonas flavola. Next base: position 8,567 of record NZ_JAIWPU010000043.1, on the reverse strand, counting down.
GCATCGGCCGTCGTGCGCACCAGGGGCAGCGGCACGTCGACCTGGTCGAAGTACACGGTGACGTCGCCGAAGTGGGCGTCGCGATGCGGCTGTCCCGTCGGCCAGCGTGGTACCCCGGCGCGGATACCCGCCGCGCCGCGGACCTCGAAGCGGTTGCGGTCGCGGTAGAGGTAGTAGCCCTTGGCCGGGGTGAAACGCAGCAGGATCGTGTCGCCGTCGCCCGCGATGGCCTCGAACGCGAACGCGCGCTCCGGCGGCAGCGCATCGTTGGCGCCGGTGAGCGTCGGCGTGCGCCCTGCGCTGTTGCCGCCGAGCGCCTGGCCGAACGCGGCGAAACCCGCGTCGCTCGCGGCCGGCGCGCGCGCTGCACCCGCAGCGCCGCGCGGCAACGCGACCTGCAGCACGCGCGTCTGCGGCGGGTAACAGATGCCCGCGTCGGCGCAGCCCTGGTATTTCACTTCGACCTGCAATGTGTCCACGCCGTCGGCCGGAGCGCCGGTCAACACGCCCGTCACTTGGCGGCGATAGGTCTCGACCTCGCCGAAGAATTCGTCGGTGTGCCTGCGGCCGGCCGGCAGCTGCAGCGGACTGGTCTTGAAGCCGCTCTCGACCCGCGCGCCCATGCGGTGGCGATACAGGTAATAGCCGTCGGCGATCGCCCAGCGGATCTCGATCCGGTCCGGCGCGACCGCTTCGGCGGACACCGCCAGCGCTTCGTCGACCGGCAGCACATCGTCGAAGCCGATGCCCTGCGCCCAGGCCGGCAGTCCGGCAAACAACAGCAGCACGCAGGCCATCAGCCACGCGGTCACGCGGGCCGGCGACCCGGCGAAGGAGCGGAGCCGGCGATCGCGGCCGGTCATGGCATCGGAGGAGGGCGCACGCATCGGGCCAGTATCGCAGGCCGTCGCAGCGGATGCCGAACGCAGGTTCAGCGCCGGCGCGTCACGGAGTGCCGGGCGCCACGGCATCGGCGATCCACTGCAGGTATGCCGGCAGCCCATCGTCGACCGGCAGGGCAATCAGTTCCGGCACGTCATAGGGATGCAGCGCCACCAGCCGGTCCCGCAGCGCGGGCAGTTGCGCGGCCGTGGTCTTGATCATCAGCAGGACTTCCGCATCGGCGACGACCGCGCCTTCCCAACGATAGATCGAACGCACGCCCGGCAGCAGGGTCACGCAGGCGGCGAGCCGGTCCTCCACCAGGGCGCGGGCGATGCGCTCGGCGACCATCGCATCGGGGCACGTGCTGAAGCAGGCGAGGGCATCCATCCCCGCACGATACCGGGCCGTCGGCCTGCACGGCGCCTCCACGCGTCCGCAACCACGCTGGCGCGCTGCCGTGCGGACGCAGCATCCCGCCAGTGGGCGAAAGATGTGCGCGCATTACTGAACCCGTCGGTATAATTACTGATCTTCCCCAGACCCAGCCGAATCGCCTGGCGATTCCCACAGAGTCCGATGCGCCCGATCACCTCTTTCATTGCCGCAGCCGTACTGGCCTGCGCCGCCCTTCCCGCCGCCGCCCAGAGCGCGCCCGTCGACATCGGCATCGGCGCCTCCGCGACCCGCGAAAACGAAACCACCTTCGTCGCCAGCGTGGCCTGGCTGCCGGAATGGCGCCGCACCGACAACGGCGTGCTGCGCTGGGACGTCGGCGCGGTCTACGTGCGTGGCCGCGACAATACGCGATTCGATCTGTCGGAGGACGCCGGCGTCTTCCACGGCGGTGCCCGCTACGAGCGCGACAACGGGTTCGTCGCCGGCTTCGGCGTCGGCGTGCAGGCCGGGCGCACCAGTGCGCTGTCGGGCAATCCGCAGTTCGTCAGCACGGTCGGCTGGCGCTGGGAGCGGTTCTCGCTGCTGGCCCGGCACATCTCCAACGCCAGCATCAAGCAGCCCAACGACGGCGAGACGATGCTGCTCGCGACGTGGCGCTTCCGCTGACACAGGGCTGATTTCGCCCGCCTGACTCCGGCTCCGGTCCGATCAGGTGGCCTGGCTTGCCAGGACGGTCGGTATTGGCTGCGCCAGGCGCCTTGCGCTGCACGCCGCTTGCGGCGCGCAGCCTGCAACATCTGATGCGGGACGCGACACTGGGATGTGCACGCGTCGACTGACGCACTGCAGTGCGTCGCCCTCGTTCCGATGCCCCCACCGTGCAGCGCGGGCGTATCCGGGGGCGGGGCCGAAGTGTCGCCCGCGACGGGCGGAATTCTTTCGCCGCCGCCCTTGTAATCCGATTCCCCGTGCCCATCTCCCGTCCGGTCCCGGTTCTGTCGGGTGCGTGCGCCGCAGTTTCTGGCAGTCTCCAGGGGCGAGTGCTAGAATTGGCGAACGATTTCTTTCCAATCAATTACTTAGCGAGGATGTAATGAGCAACCTGAAGCCGCTTTACGACCGTGTCGTGGTCAAGCCTGTCGAGGCCGAAGAGAAGAGCGCCGGCGGCATCCTGATTCCGGACAACGCCAAGGAAAAGCCCACCAAGGGTGAAGTCATCGCCGTCGGCGAGGGCAAGGCCCTGGACAACGGCAGCGTGCGCGCGCCGAAGGTCAAGGTCGGCGACATCGTGATCTACGGCCAGTACGCGGGCAGCGCCTACAAGGCCGACGGCATCGAATACAAGATCGTGAAAGAAGACGACATCCTCGCGATCGTCGGTTGATTGACGGCGGGGATTCGGGATTCGGGAATGGGGATTCGAGACGGCAACTGCCGCGCCCCACTTCGTTCGAGTCGACCGTAACCCCGCCTTTTCGAATCCCCAATCCCCAATCCCCAATTCCGGAGTTTTATCCATGGCTGCAAAGGAAATCCGCTTCGGCGAAGACGCACGTTCCAAGATGGTGCGTGGTGTGAACATTCTCGCCAATGCCGTCAAGGCAACCCTGGGCCCGAAGGGCCGCAACGTCGTGCTCGAGAAGAGCTTCGGCGCGCCGACGATCACCAAGGACGGCGTGTCCGTCGCGAAGGAGATCGAGCTGGCCGACAAGTTCGAGAACATGGGCGCGCAGATGGTGAAGGAAGTCGCGTCCAAGACCTCCGACAACGCCGGTGACGGCACCACCACCGCGACCGTGCTGGCGCAGGCGCTGATCCGCGAAGGTTCCAAGGCCGTTGCGGCCGGCATGAACCCGATGGACCTCAAGCGCGGTATCGACCAGGCCGTCAAGGCCGCCGTCGCCGAGCTGAAGAACCTGTCCAAGCCGACGGCCGACGACAAGGCGATCGCCCAGGTCGGCACGATCTCCGCCAACTCGGACGAGTCGATCGGCACGATCATCGCCGACGCGATGAAGAAGGTCGGCAAGGAAGGCGTGATCACCGTCGAAGAAGGCTCGGGCCTGGATAACGAACTCGACGTCGTCGAGGGCATGCAGTTCGACCGCGGCTACCTGTCGCCGTACTTCGTCAACAACCAGCAGTCGATGTCGGCCGAGCTGGACGACCCCTTCATCCTGCTGTACGACAAGAAGATCTCGAACGTCCGCGACCTGCTGCCCGTGCTCGAAGGCGTGGCCAAGGCCGGCAAGCCGCTGTTGATCGTCGCCGAGGAAGTCGAAGGCGAAGCGCTGGCGACCCTGGTCGTCAACACGATCCGCGGCATCGTCAAGGTCTGCGCCGTCAAGGCGCCGGGCTTCGGCGACCGTCGCAAGGCGATGCTCGAGGACATGGCCACCCTGACCGGCGGCACCGTGATCTCCGAGGAAGTCGGCCTGACGCTCGAGAAGGCGACCATCGCCGACCTCGGCCGCGCCAAGAAGATCCAGGTCTCGAAGGAGAACACCACGATCATCGACGGCGCCGGCGAGACCGGTGGCATCGAAGCGCGCATTAAGCAGATCAAGGCGCAGATCGAGGACACCTCGTCCGACTACGACCGCGAGAAGCTGCAGGAGCGCGTGGCCAAGCTGGCCGGCGGCGTTGCGGTGATCAAGGTCGGCGCGTCGACCGAGATCGAGATGAAGGAAAAGAAGGCCCGCGTCGAAGACGCCCTGCACGCCACGCGCGCAGCGGTCGAGGAAGGCGTGGTCCCCGGTGGTGGCGTGGCGCTGGTGCGCGCGCTGCAGGCGATCGGTCAGCTCAAGGGCGCGAACGAAGACCAGAACCACGGCATCATCATCGCCCTGCGCGCGATGGAAGCCCCGCTGCGCGAGATCGTCACCAATTGCGGTGAAGAGCCGAGTGTCGTGCTCAACGCGGTCAAGGACGGCAGCGGCAACTACGGCTACAACGCCGCGACCGGCGAATACGGCGACATGATCGCGTTCGGCATCCTGGACCCGACCAAGGTCACCCGTTCGGCCCTGCAGAACGCGGCCTCGATCGCCGGTCTGATGATCACGACCGAAGCGATGGTCGCCGAGCTGCCGAAGAAGGAAGAGCCGGCGATGCCGGGCGGCGGCGGCATGGGTGGCATGGGCGGCATGGACTTCTGATCCAGCGCCATCCGGTTGCACCGTGACACGAAGAACCCCGCCGCGAGGCGGGGTTTTTCGTTGTCGGGAACGGGAAGGTCTTCATGGCATCGGGGACAGGCTTGTAGCGCGAGGCGCGCGACGAGGCACGCCGTGCGCGTCCGCAACTGGCCGGACGCTCGCCGGATGCGGATTGTCTGCAGCGCCCGGCTGCGCTCGAGCATCGTCTGGAATCCGATCCGGGCGGTTGAGCGGGAGCGGCCTGCGACGCGTCGGATGTCTTCCCGCTGGGACGTCGACGTGCGCGATGTCCGGAAAATGCGCCGCGAAGGCGCCTTGTGCGGCCATGTCGGCCGCCGCGTGGATCGAGGCCGGACGGCACCTGTCGTGCAGGCGCCCATCACCGTGGATCAGCGATGCTGGCGCGATGTCGTTCTCGCCTGCTCTCCGGTTGCGCGCCCATCGGCGCGGCGCGCGTCGTGCCGCCGCGGTGGCGGTCGTCCTGTACGGGCTGTACCTGATCGGCGCGAACGTCTTCCTCAACAGTGCCTGGGGCGAGGGCGTCATCAACCACAAGCCCGAGCGCTATCACGCGCGGTGGGACTGGGCGATGAGCCTGTACCCGGGGCACATCCATGCGCGCGGAATCGTGATGGGCGGGCATGCGCGGACCACGCGCTGGACGATCGCCAGTCCCTCGGCGAACGGCCGCATCAAGATCCTGCCGCTGCTCTGGCGTGAAGTCGCGTTCGGCCGGATCCGTGCGCAGGATGTGTCGGTGCATGTGTCGCGCACCGACATCGACCTGCCGTCGACCATCCGCCCGGGCCGCGCGCCCTGGACGTTCCGGTTCGATGCGATCACCACGCCGAGCCTGCTGCGGCTGGATTTCTACGACGCGCGCGTGACCGGCCACGGCGAGGCGCGGTTCGCATTCGAGAAGGTGCTGCAGGGCGGGCCGATGGAGGTCGGCCGCTCCACGCTGACCATGCCGGATGCGACCCTGTCGGTGGGCGGCGTGGTGCTGCTGCGCGAAGGGACGCTGGATTTCGAACTGGAGATCCCGGCGCACATCCGCGAGCAGGCGCAGGGCGAGGAGAAGCTGGTGCTGCTCGATGCGCGCATGCGCGTCGACGGCCCCGCTCCGGGTGTCGACCTGGTGGCGCGCGACGACGATGCGCTGCCGATCGGCACCGCGGGCGCCGCCGGCCATCTGCGTGCGGACCTGATCCTGACGCGTGGCGTGCTGATGCCGGGGAGCCGGCTGGACTGGTCGGCGCCGGTGTTTTCGCGCACCGCTGACGGGACCGATGTACGGCATCCGCTGGGCGTGGCGCTGCGCACGGACGACGACCGCATTCTCGTGGCCGCGCGCGTGCCGGATGGCGCGGGACGTCCGCCTCGTCTGAAAGCCGATCTGCAGGTCGACGACCGGCGGTTGGGCCCCGACGACTGGTTGCGCCCCGTACGCGTGGTCTCCGGCCAGGTCGATGCACTGTGGCCGGCGGTGCCACTGCGCTGGATCGACGTCATCCTCAAGGACATCGACTGGCTGTCGTTCGACGGCCGGGCCGATCTCGAGGCGGCGGTGCGCCTGCGCGCGGGTGAACTCGCGTCCGGCAGCCGCATCGACCTGCGCGATACGCGGTTGCAGGCGCGCGTGCTCGACAATCTGTTCCAGGGCCAGGCGCATGCGCGGATGCGCGTCGAGGGCGGGGACGAGGACATCGACGACCAGCGCACGCGCATCGACATCGTCATGGATCGTTTCGTGCTCGCGCCCGAGGCCGCGCCCGACCGGATCGATCTGCGCGGTCGCGATCTGCGGCTGGATCTGAGTTCCACCGGTGCGCTGGCGGAGTTCCACGAGCATCTCGATGCGCGGCTGCGTTTCGACGATGCACAGGTGCCGGACCTGCGCACCTACAACCGCTATCTGCCCGGCGACAGTGCGCGTCTGGTCGGTGGCAGCGGGCGTGCCAGCGGCGACATCCGTCTGGACAACGGCGGCGAGATGATGGGCGGGCGCATGCGCGTGCGCGGGCAGGATGTGCGCGTCGCGCTGGGACCGTCGCAGTTGTCGGGCAATGTCGACCTCGACAGCCGCCTGACGCGGATGCAGCGCGTCGGGCGACGCTACAGGATCGATGCGATGGCGGTGCGACTCGACGGCGTGCGACTCGACGGATCCGGTGGCGACGATGCGCCGTGGTGGGCGCGTCTCGCGCTCGAAGACGGCACGCTGGACTGGCGCGAACCGTTCGAAGTCGGTGGCCGCGGCCGCGTCGACATGCGCGACGTCAGCGTGCTGCTGGGCCTGTTCGCCGAACGCAGCGTGTTTCCGCGCTGGATCGGCAACCTGATCGACTCGGGCGAGGTCCACGCGACCGGCGAGCTGCGCCTGCGCGGCAACGAACTGGTGTTCGATCGCGTGCAGGCCAGCAACGACCGCATCGACATGCAGGCGCGGCTGCGCATCGCCGACGGCACGCCGAACGGCGATCTCTATGCGCGCTGGGGCGTGCTGGGCATGGGCGTCGAACTGCAGGGCGGCGGCCGCAAACTGCACATCGCCGGTGCGCGCGACTGGTACGAATCGCGGCCGCCGCTGCTGCCCGAGTGATGGCGGCGTGGCGCGATGGTCGCGACTGCAACCGTCGCAACGCGCCGATGGCCGTGTTATCAATAGCGCCATGACCTCGCGCTCCTCCAGCTTTTTCTATTGGTATGCGTTTCCGACGCCACAGGCGGCGGACGGTCCGCGCGCGCCCTGACACCAGGTCGCACGACTTCCCGGAAGCCGCCAGAGACCCTGGCGGCTTTTTTCGTTTCGAACCCCCCGTTTCCGAGATCGACCATGCCCCCGCACACCGACGACCTCCGCATCCGCGGCCTGCAACCGCTGACCCCGCCCGCCACCCTCCTCGCCGAACTGCCCTGCAGCGAGGCGATGTCGACGACCGTTTCGGACGCCCGAGCCGCCTGCCACGCGATCCTGCACGGCGAGGACGACCGCCTGATCGTCGTCGTCGGCCCGTGCTCGATCCACGATCCGGTCGCGGCGATGGACTACGCGAACCGACTGCGCGCGCTGCGCGACACGCATGGCGACGCGCTGGAACTGGTGATGCGCGTGTACTTCGAAAAGCCGCGCACGACGATCGGCTGGAAGGGCCTGATCAACGATCCCGACCTCGACGGCAGCTTCCGCATCGACACGGGCCTGCGCCTGGCGCGCGGCCTGCTGCGCGAGGTCAATGCACTGGGCCTGCCGGCCGGCGTGGAATTCCTCGACATCATCAGCCCGCAGTACCTCGCCGATCTGGTCGCCTGGGGCGCGATCGGCGCGCGCACGACCGAGAGCCAGGTGCACCGCGAGATGGCGTCGGGCCTGTCGTGTCCGGTCGGCTTCAAGAACGGCACCGGCGGCGACGTGCGCATCGCGGTCGACGCGGTCGGCGCGGCCTCGCATCCGCACCATTTCCTGGCCGTCGGCAAGGACGGACGCTGCGCGGTGGCCTCGACGTCCGGCAATCCGGATTGCCACGTGATCCTGCGCGGCGGCGCGCAGCCGAACTACGACGCGGCGCATGTCGAAGCGGCATCCGGCGTACTGGAAACACAGGGCCTGCGCGCGGCGCTGATGATCGATGCCAGCCACGCCAACAGTAGCAAGCATCCCGACAACCAGCCGAAGGTCATCGACGACATCGCGCGTCAGCTGGAAGGCGGCGAGCGCCGCATCGTCGGCGCGATGATCGAGAGCCATCTGGTCGCCGGCAAGCAGGCGCTGGTGCCGGGGACGCCATTGGTCTACGGCCAGAGCATCACCGACGGCTGCATCGATTGGGCGACGACGGTCCGGACGCTCGACCGCTTGGCCGATGCGGTGCGCACGCGTCGCGCGCGGACGGACGCGCAGGCGGCGTGACCGCTCTTTCCAATTCTGTGGGAGCGCGCTCGCGCGCGAAGAAGCTGTCCCGGGAATGCCCCATCGTGCGCAAGCGCGCTCCCACACGCGCCTAGGAGCGTGGGCGGCAGGAACCGAGCGTCGGTAAAATTGTCGGCATGCCGACGACCTACCGCCCCTACGCCCCCGATCAACTTCTGCTACTGCCGTCCTCGCTGAAGGAGTGGCTGCCTGAGGGT
>NZ_JAIWPU010000042.1 GCF_021191705.1 Proluteimonas flavola | reverse complement strand
CTGCCCGAACTGGGCCAGCTGGACCGCCGCCGGATCGCAGCGCTCGCTGGCCTGGCGCCCTACAACGTCGACAGCGGCCAACGGGCCGGCAAGCGGCGCATTCGCGGCGGCCGCGGGGCGATCCGCCGCGTGCTCTACATGGCGTGCTGGTCGGTGATCCGCATGCAGCCCGAATTCAAGGCCCGGTACGACCGGCTGCGCGGCCAAGGCAAGTGCGCCAAGCTCGCCGTGACCGCGTGCATGCGCGTACTGCTGGTCAGGCTCAACGCCATGGCGCGCGACAGGACTGAATGGATCACGCTGCCCGCGTAGAAGACAGTTGCTCCCACGGTGGGGAGCGGGCATGCACCGTGGGAGCGCGCTTGCGCGCGATGGGGCGCTACCGCAAACGCCGGCAAGCCACCCTGCGACCCGGCGTCGCAGGCCGCCCGCCGGGCGCACGCGTAGAATCCGCGCCATGGCCCGACTCGATACCCGCATGCGGCGGATGCGCCGCGACGACTTCTCGCGCCGGCTGATGCGCGAATCCACGCTGACCGCCGACGATCTGATCTATCCGGTCTTCGTGCACGAGGCCGACGGCCGCGTCGCGATTCCGTCGATGCCCGGTGTCGAGCGCCTGTCGATCGATGCGCTGCTGCGGGTCGCCGAAACCGCGAGCGAACTGCGGATTCCGGCGCTGGCGCTGTTTCCGGTCACCGCGCCCGAGGCCAAGTCGCTCGACGCCGTCGCGGCGTGGGACGACGAGGGCCTGTGCCAGCGCGCGATCCGCGCGTTGAAGTCGCGCTTCCCGGAACTCGGCGTCATCACCGATGTCGCGCTCGATCCCTACACCTCGCACGGCCAGGACGGCATCACCGATGCCGGCGGCTACGTGGTCAACGACATCACCGTCGATGCGCTCGTGCAGCAGGCGCTGAGCCACGCGCGCGCCGGCGCCGACGTGGTCGCGCCCAGCGACATGATGGACGGGCGCGTCAAGGCGATCCGCGACGCGCTCGAAGCCGACGGCCACGTGCACACGCGCATCCTCGCCTACGCCGCCAAGTACGCCAGCGCGTTCTACGGCCCGTTCCGCGACGCGGTGGGTTCGTCCGGCGCGCTCGGCAAGGCCGACAAGTCGACCTACCAGATGGACCCGGGCAATTCGGACGAGGCGATGCGCGAGATCGCGCAGGATCTCGACGAAGGCGCCGACATGGTCATGGTCAAGCCGGGCATGCCCTACCTCGACATCGTGCGCCGCGCGAAGGACGCGTTCGGCGTGCCGGTGTTCGCCTACCAGGTCAGCGGCGAGTACGCGATGCTCAAGGCCGCCGCCGCCAACGGCTGGCTCGACGAGCGCAAGTGCGCGCTCGAGGCCCTGCTCGGCTTCAAGCGCGCCGGCGCCGACGGCGTGCTGACCTACTTCGCGCTCGACGCCGCGCGCTGGCTGCGCGAGGGCTGAGCCCGGCCTGCGCGTCGCGCGACGCCGCGTCCAGGTTCAACGGAAATCGCCCGGCACTGCCGGGCGTTCTGCCTTTTGCACGTCCACGGATGATCACGCGGCTGTGTCGCCGCCGCGGGTGGGGCTGCGACGACGACTGCGTCGACCGCCGCGTTTCCCCGATTCCACGCCACCAAAGAAAACGCCCGGGCAAGCCCGGGCGTTCCCGTACTGCTTGAAGCGATCGATCAGTTGACCGTCAGCACCACCGGCGCGGCCGCCTTCGGCGTCGCCGGATCGTTGCTGCTCACGCACAGGTGGCCGACATGGCGACCCGCGCCCAGGCCCGCCGCGCTCACCGCCAGACGGTTGGCCTGGCTCGCGCCCGCCTGCACCGTACCCGACGCCGGGGTGACCGCACCGAGCCAAGGCGCGCCGCACAGGACTTCACCCTGTACGCGCATGGACAGGCCATTGAGCACGACGCCCGCCGGATTCGCCGGGCGCGTCCAGGCCGTTGCCGAGGTCGGGCTGTCGGCCTGCATGGTCAGGAACTGGCCATCGCCGGTGGCGGTGGCGAACCACGCCCAACTCGTCGCGAACGGGCCACGGGCATACGTGACCAGCCAATAGCGGCCGGCCGGCAGCACGACGTCCTGGCCCGCAGCCGCGAGATCCAGGCCGTAGCTGGTGCCCGACACGCTGACACCGGCGCCATTGAGGGCACTGGCGTACTGCCACACTGCCGCGCCCGGGGCGGACACCGGGTTGCCGGCCGGCACGCCATTCGCGTCCGGGTAGATCGCCCAGCCCAGGCTGGTCGTCGTCGACGTGCCGCCCACCGCGAAGCCTTCATTGAACAGCGCGGTGATGCGGGTTTCGGTCTGCAACACGAAGTCGTCGGCAGCGAACTGGCCGGCCGGTGCACCGGCGTCGGTGCGATGCACGGCCCGGTAGCCGTTGCCGATCGTGCCGCGCAGACGCTCGTCGATCTTCAGTGCCCCATTGCCGGTATTGGCCACCGTGTACGCCAGCGGCGAACCGCCAGTGTTGCCGACCGAGCCGACCGCCGTGCCGCTGCGGCCTGCAGCCAGTGCCAGCGCGATCGAATCGGGCAGCTCGACCACCGGCGCCTGGATCGCGATCGCGATCGGCAGCGTCAGCGGCGCGCGCTGCACGCCCAGGATCGGACCGGTCGATTCCAGGCGCATCTCGCCGAAGCTGAAGGTGCCATCGGCAGCCTGGGCGCGGGTGTTGACGGTGATGCGGACCGACGCCGTGCCACCCGCCGGCACCTTCAGCGTCGAAGGCACAGCCGTCGCATTGACGCCCGTGAAGCGGATGCGCCAGCTCGACGCGCTGCCGTGCGGATTGCGGAACGTGCGCACGAACGAGCAACTGCCGAAGCAGTTGCGGTTCGCCAGACCCGGCTGGTTGAGGGCCGACACGTCACCGCCCAGCGCCGGATTGGCCGCGAGGTAGTTCGCCTTGGATTCGTCCATCACGAGGCCGGCATCGATCGCACGGTCGACCTGGATGCGGCCGCTGCCCCTGTCGAACGGCGTGCCGGGCGTGACCGAATCCTCCCGGAACACTTCGGTCTTGGCGGTCAGCGCGAGGGCCGACTTGATTTCCGGCACCGACCAGGTCGGACGCGCCTGGCGGACCAGGCCTGCGGCACCGGCCTGGTGCGGGGATGCCATCGAGGTGCCGTTGTACAGAGCCACCGCGTTCTCGAAGCCGGTGATGGTGATGCCCGCGACGACGGCCAGGATGCTGACGCCGGGCGCGGTGACGTCGGGCTTGACCAGATCGAACGTGCCCGCCGGACCGCGCGAGCTGAAGGCGCCGAGTGCGTCGGCGACGTTCGGCAGCACCAGCGGCGGGTACAGCACGCCCGCGGTCGCGGTCGGGTTCGTTGCGACGAAGTTGCGCAGGACATCGGCATCGGCCTGCGGCATGCCGAAGACCGGCACCGTCGCTCCGGGGACCGACGGAATGATGCCGCCGGCGGCGTTGTTGGCGATCACCACGGCGACCGCACCGGCATTGGCGGCATTGATCGCCTTGTCGGAGAACGGACACGTCCCGCGGCGGATCACCGCGATCGCACCCTGGAACGTGTTGGCCGGATACGCCGCGCAGCCGTCGGTCGCGGTGTCGATGCCGCTGCTGACGCGCAGCGCCGTCGTGCCCGGAATCGTCGTGTTGAACGCGACGCCGCCCGTGCCTTCTTCCACCAGCACCGGACGCAGGGACTCGGGCACGTTGCCCGGGCCGGTCACATCGAGCGCGAGCGCGAACGAACCGCGGCCGTGCTGGGCGGCCGCCGTGGACGACACCCACGGTTCCAGGTGGCCCATGGTGTTCGGGCCCGGACCGCTGTTGCCCGCCGAGGCGGCCACGAAGATGCCGGCATCGACGGCGTTGAGGAAGGCCAGCGAGACGGCTTCGGTCCACGGCTGCGCGCCACCGCCGATCGAGTAGTTCAGCACGTCGACGATGCCGTCGGCGATGGCCTGGTTGACGGCGGCGACCGCAGAACTGTTCGGGCACAGACCCTGGCCGGTCGCGGTATTGGTGTAGCAGATGTCGTAGGCGACGATGTTGCCGCGCGGCGCGACACCGGAAATCCGGCGTGTATTGCCGCGGAACAGCACGTCGCGGCGGTTGCCGGCGACAGTGGATGCCACGTGGCTGCCGTGGCCGTTGCTGTCGCCGAAACCGGGTTCTTCGCGGATATTGGGCTGACCGCAGGTGTTGCCCGGCGCGCCGCAGACGAAGTTGTAGCCACCGATCAGCTTGTCGTTGCAACGCCCGGCGTCGACTTCACCGGTGCGGCACGTACCGAGGTAGTTGCCGGCGCCCAGCGGATTGCCGTGCCGGTAGCCGTCGACCGGATCGACCGCCGCGAACGACGGCGCGCCGAAGTTGATGCCCGAGTCGAGGATGCCGTAGACGATGCCCTCGCCCTGGAACTCGCCCGTCGCGCCGCGCCACGTGCCGTCCCAGACGGCCTCGGCACCGATCAGCCCTGGACCGGTGTCGGTGTCCATCACATATTCGCGATACGCCTCGACCAACTGCACGTCGGGCAACTGTTCGATGTGCGAGGCCTCGGCCGTGGTCAGTTCGACCACCACGCCGTTGAGCGCGTGCTGCATGCGGTATTCGACGTCGATCGGACGGCCCAGGCGCAGCGCCATGGCGCCGACGAGATCGGACTGGCGCGCCTGCAGATAGTTGACGTAGTTGCGCGCACTCGCGCTCTTGACGTCGAGGCGCGACTTGCCGCGTGCATCGACGCGGCGCGCCGGTGCGTCCAGGCCGCTGATCTGCCCCGTGTAGCCGGCCAGCGCGGGCTCTTCGAACACGACGATGTAACGCTCGGGCGTGCCGGACGACAGCGCCGGCGCAGCAGGCGTGGACACACGGCCAGCGGTGGCGGCCACGACGGACGCGGGGGACGAAGACGAAGTGCCGAGCAGAGCACCGACACTGGCCTTGGCGGAATCGACCGCGTTTCCGAGGGCTGGAACGCGGGATGGAAGTGCGGTGCTCGCGACCGCGACGACTGCGAGGCCGAGCAGGGCAGAAGCGGCCCCGACCTTTCGTATGCGTGACATGCGGATGTTTCCCCTGGTGATGGAACCTGCCAGACCTGGAACGACGATGCCGTCCGACTGCCGACTGCATCGACGTCCCTCTCTCCGACGGCGGGCACGCCCCCTGCCATACCACCCCGTCAGCATGTGACGTTGTATACAACTTTTTGACCCTGCAGGGCATGTCCTTGTCACGTTTTTCCGCTGCGGCGCGTCGGTCGATCGGCTGCATGGTGACGCCGGAATCGCATCGCGCGGCTAGACTGGACAGACGCCAGCCCGGTTTCCCGCATTCAGAGGCTTCCATGTCTCCAACCCGTCTTGCCGTGTTCGGTCACCCCGTCGCGCATTCGCTGTCGCCCCGCATCCACGCCGCGTTCGGTGCGCAGACCGAGATCGGCATCGTCTACGAGGCGATCGATGCGGCGCCCGGGTCGTTTGCGGATGCATTGGCAGCGTTTGCCGCCGCGGGCGGTATCGGCGCGAACGTGACGCTGCCACTGAAGGAACTCGCGCATGGCCTGGCATCGACGCGCAGCGAACGGGCGGAGCGCGCAGGCGCGGTCAATACGCTGGTGCGGCAAGGCGATGCCTGGCATGGCGACAACACCGACGGCGCGGGCCTGGTGCGTGACCTCACCGAGCGGCATGGCCTCGACCTGCGCGGCCGACGCACCTTGCTGGTCGGCGCGGGCGGCGCGGCGCGCGGCGTCGCACCGGCGCTGCTGGATGCCGGCATCACCGAACTCTACGTGGTCAACCGCACGCCCACCCGTACCGACGCACTGGCCGATGCGCTCGGCGAACCCGGCCGCGTGCATCCGCGCTATCTCGAGCAGCTCGGCGAACTGGGCGAGTTCGAGCTGATCGTCAACGCGACCTCGGCCGGGCGTGGCGGCGCGATGCTGTCGTTGCCGCGCTCGCTGGTCGGCATGCGCACGGCGGCGGTGGACCTCAGCTACGGCGAAGCGTCGGTCCCGTTCCTGGCATGGGCACGCGCGCACGGTTGCCGCGATGCGATCGACGGACTCGGCATGCTGGTCGAACAGGCCGCCGAGAGCTTCGCGCTGTGGCATGGCGTGCGTCCGGACACCTCGGCGGTGTTCGAGGCCCTGCAGGCCCGCAACGCGTTGCTGGTTAACGCGGACTGAGCCCGGTCGCGGCCTGCGTTGTGGACTGCCGGGACGGCTGCGCGGCCTGCTGCACTGCGCCTTCGATCACCTCGCCGATTCCCGGCATGCCGCATGGAAAGCCGGCCGGCGTGGCGTGCGTACAGCTCGACGAGCAGTTGCGATGCAGGCTGTTCGGGCACCCGGAGCGGCCTGCATTCTGCGGGGCGCTGCGACCTGCGCTGGACATGTGCGGGACTTCGCGCGACGCGGCGTTCGCGCTGCTGGAGACGCTCGAACGGTTGACCGCGCCCTGATGGCGGGGCGCACGCCTCGACGCTGCGTGTGCGCCCGTGACGCCGTGGCTTGAAGTCCCGAGCCTCATCCGACGCGCTTTGCGCGTCGCTTCCGGATCACGTCCGGGGCAGGCGCTTTCCCGCGCGGAGAGGTGCGCATGCGCCTGCCGACCGACACGGCCGGACTCCCGTCGCGATGCGTGAGGCGCGCACGGCCCTGCGAAGAACCCAGGCCGTCTCACCCGCGTCTCCACGGAAAGGGCGGCCTAAGCCGCCCGTTCTTGCCCCCTGCTGACGCGTCAACGGCCTTTGCGGGCGTTGTCGCTGGCCTTGCCGACCGCGCTCTGGACCTTGCCCGCGGTCTTCTGCGCCTTGCCGGCCACTTCCTTGGACGTGTTGCCGGTCACCTTGCCCGCGACTTCCTTCGCGGTGCCCTTGACCTGGTTCTTCATGCCTTCGCTGCGGTTCTTGTCCACGTGTCGACTCCAACCTGCCGGATTGCAGGGTGCGGACGATATGCGCCCGCGCCTGCCACGTGCGGGTGAAGAAGCGCAGGTCAGCCAGGCTGCGCGACGGGATGCTCAGCCGCGCTACAGAATCGGCACGCCCCCCGTGACCGCATAGCGGCCACCGCTCATGTAGCTGGCCTCGTCGGATGCGAGCAGCACGAAGATCGGTGCGCATTCCGCAGGCTGCCCCGGACGCTTGAGCGGCGTTTGCTCGCCGAACGACGCCACCGCATCGGGCGGCAACGTGGATGGAATCAGTGGCGTCCAGATCGGGCCCGGCGCGACCGAGTTCACCCGGATGCCCTTGTCGGCGAGCAGCTGCGCCAGGCCCGCGGTGAAGTTCGCGATCGCGCCCTTGGTCGCCGCGTACGGCAACAGGGTCGGATTCGGCTTGTCGGAATTGATCGAACTGGTGTTGATGATCGATGCGCCGGGCCGCATGTGCGGCACGGCGGCCTTGCACAGGTGGAACATCGCGCCGACGTTGACCTGGAAGGTGTAGTCCCATTGGTCGTCGGGAATCTCGTCGAGCGAGTCGTAGCTCATCTGGTAGGCGGCGTTGTTGACCAGGATGTCGATGCGGCCGAACGCGTCGACGGCCTTCCGCACGATCGCGCGGCAATGCGCGGGATCGGCGATGTCGCCGGACACGAGCGTGCAGCGCCGTCCGGCCTCCTCGACCAGGCGCTGCGTCTCGCGCGCGTCCTCGTCTTCGTCGAGATAGCTGACCAGCACGTCGGCGCCTTCGCGCGCATAGGCGAGCGCGACCGCGCGGCCGATGCCACTGTCGCCACCGGTGATGATGGCGACCTTGCCTTCGAGCCGGCCGCTGCCGCGATAGCTGTCTTCGCCGTGGTCGGCGGGCGGATCGAGCTTTTTCTCGACGCCGGGCACCGTCTGCTGCTGCGCGGGCTGGTTCATCGCGGAGGTTCTTCCTGTGTGCGGGCCAGCCACGCTCGCGCCGCTGGCGTCGAACGACCGTGAATCCGCCCGCCATGCGCACCACTGACCCACGCGCGCACTCCCAGCGCCGCACGACGCTGCGCACGCATGACCGAATGCTTACGTCATCACCACACAACCCTAAGGTTGGCGTTGCTCTAATCCGCGACCGCGCCTGAACGGGCGCGATCGAGGGCGAGGTGGCGTGGCTGCCGGTGGTGTCCGGCGGCGCGTGTCCTGCGTGCCGTGCGACGTCTCCTGCATGCGGATGTCCCGACCCCGTGTCGACATTCCGCACCACAGAGGATTCTTCCGCACGATGACGTCCGCTCCCGCTTTCCACCCGCACACCCGCGCACGCCGCCACGTGGCCCTGGCCACACTCACCGCCGCGATCCTCGCCACGCCTGCGTTCGCGCAGTCATCGGCCGCACCCGCCTGCGATCCCGATGCGCCGGTGCCCGGCTGCATGCCGGCCGAAACCGCTGCGACATCCAGCGACACCGCAGGCGAGGACGCCGCTGTCGACACGCTCGACGCCGTGCAGGTCCGCGGCGTGCGCGCCAGCGTCGCCGGCGCGCTCGATGCCAAGCGCGCCTCGCCGCAGATCACCGATTCGATCGTCGCCGAGGACATCGGCAAGCTGCCCGACAACAGCGTCGCCGCGGCGATGCAGCGCATCACCGGCGTGCAGGTCGCGCGCGGCGGTGCGGAGGTCGGCACCGTGCTCGTGCGCGGCCTGCCGAACGTGGTCACCACGCTCAACGGCCGCAACATCTTCACCACGACCGGACGCGGCGTCGCGCTGGCCGACATCCCGGCCGACCAGTTGCAGCAGGTCGACGTCTACAAGACCAGCGGCGCCGAGCAGATCGAGGGCGGCATCGCCGGCGCCGTCGACGTCCGCCTGCGCCGGCCGTTCGACCTCGACGAGGACGGCACGGTCGCCGGCAGCGTGTCGACGCTCTACGCCGACCAGGCGCGCGAGACCGCGACCAACGGCAGCCTCACCGGCAGCCGCCAGTGGGAGACCGGCGCCGGCCGCATGGGCGTGCTCGGCGCGGTGTCGTACCAGGAAACGCCGTACCTCGAATCCAACACCTTCCACGGCACCTACGACCGCGTCGACGATCCGCTCGACCCGTCGCGGCAGTTGCTGGTGCCGTTCAACGCCGGCAACCTGCAGGCGCAGGGCTTCCGCCGCCGCAAGGCGGCGAACGTCGCGTTCCAGTGGGCGCCGAGCGAGAACACCGAGCTGTGGGCCGACGGCTTCTACGTCGGCTACCGCAATACCCCGCGGGTCAACTACTGGATGCCGTTCCCCGGTTCGCTGTCGCCGGAGAACACCGGCTCGCTGGCGACCCAGCCGGGCAACGACATCCTGCAGCGCATCGAGCTGCGCGACAGCGACGTGCTCTCGAGCACCCAGGCGCACGAGAACAGTTCCGACACCTGGCAGGCCGCGATCGGCGGCAGCTGGAAGGGCGAGCGGCTGAAGCTGTCGAGCGAGCTGGCCTACACCTACAGCGAATCGGACAACCGCGCGATGGTGCTCGACATCATGACCACCGTGCCGCGGCTGGTCGTCGACAGCGGCAGCGGCGTGCCGTTCACCTCGGCCAGCAACGCCGACGGCACGCCCTACGACGTCACCGATCCAAGCGCCTGGCGGCTGAGCCAGTACTACGACAGCTGGAGCCGGCAGGAAGGCGACGAGTGGGCGTGGCGCTTCGATGCGAACTTCGCCTTCGACAGCGGCATCGTCAGCTCGATCGATGCCGGCGTGCGCCTGGCCCGGCGCCAGGCCTCGAACATCGGCGGCGACCCGGGCGCGCGCGACAACCTCGGCGGCGCGCCGATCCGGATGTCCGACATCCCCGGCCTGCCGCAGGTCACGCCCGGCAACATCCTCGATGGCGACCGCGACGTCGGCATCGACCGCTGGCTGGGCGCCAACCGCGACTTCCTGCTCGGCAACACCGCGCTGATCCGCCAGGCGATGGGACATGCCCCGGACCGGCCCGCGGCCAACCCCGCGGTGTACTTCGACAACCGCGAGGACAACCACGCCGCCTATCTGCAGGCCAACTACGGTTTCGCGATCGGTGCGATCCCGGTCGACGGCCGCATCGGCGTGCGCCACGTGCGGCTGGAGAGCGCGCTCAACGGCACCTCGCTGGTCGACGGCGTCGAGACCCCGGGGCAGACCACCCGCGCGCGCAACGAGTGGCTGCCGAGCTTCAGCGCGAATTTCTCGCTGCGCGAGGACCTGATGCTGCGCCTGTCGCACAGCCAGTCGATCACCCTGCCCCACTTCGCCGACCTCAACCCGCAGCTGGCGCTGTTCGAGTCCACCGACACGCTGCCCGCGCGCGGCAGCGGCGGCAACCCGGACCTGGCGCCGGTCGAGTCGAAGAACCTGGACGCCTCGCTGGAGTGGTACTTCCAGGACAACGCGCTGCTGTCGCTGGCGGCGTTCCACCGCGACGTCGACGGCTACGTGCAGATCTACGCCGAGGACGAGGTCATCGACGGCACCACGTACCAGATCACCCGGCCGCGCAACACCGGCAGCGGCACGCTGCGCGGCGTCGAGGTCGGCTACACGCAGTTCTACGACTTCCTGCCGGGCGCGTGGTCGGGCCTGGGCACGCAGTTGAACGCGACCTGGATCGACGCCGAAGCCGAATCGCCGGACGGCGTGATGCAGCCGCTGGCCAACGTCTCCAGGCGGGCCTGGAACGCGGTGCTGATGTACGAGTACGACGCGTTCTCCGCGCGCCTGGCCTACAACTGGCGCGAAGACTATGCGGTCAGTTTCAGCGCGTCGGGCGACCAGCCCCCGGAGGTCTTCCACGGCCCCGAGGAATGGCTCGATCTCGCACTGAACTACGCGATGGACGACACCGTCACGGTGTTCCTGGAGGCGACCAACCTGCTCGGCGCCAAGACCCACAACTATTTCGGCAGCCCCGGGTTCCTGCGCGACCGCGCCTCGCCCGAGCGCAGCTACATGCTCGGCATCCGGTTCCGTCTGTAGTCCGGGCTGACGCCGCGTCGCGGCATCGATTCCGGTGCCGCGGCGCGCGCGTCAGACGCTGGCGAGCGTGGCGGCCGATGGCGCCGCGGCCGCATCCTGCGCCACCTGCAAGGGCATCGCGAATGACAGCCGGCTGCCGCCCGATGTCGGGCGTACCGTGATCCGGCCCGCATGCGCGCGGGCGATCTCGTCGGCGATGAAGAAATCCCAGGAACGCGGCCCGCGCGTCGCACCGGCGCGCGGCGACAGTGGCCCGGTCACGCTGTCGAGCTCGTCACCCGAGAGCACAAGTCCCGGCGCGTCGAGCGCGAGCGTCAATGTATCGGCGGTGGTCGCGACCTCGATCGACACGATCGCGTCCGCCGCCACGTGACGGAACACGTTGAGCGCGAGATTCACCAGCAACTGCCCCAGACGCGCGGGATCGCATTCGACATCGGCATCGACCTGCACGACCGTGGCCAGCGCGCGCTGCGGGTACGCGCTGGCGACCTGCGACAGCACGCGCTGCAGTTCGCCCGCCAGCATCCCGGCGGGCGTGCGCACCAGCGGCCCACCGGTCACGAGTTTGTCGTGGGAGAAATCCACGATCCCGCCCACCAGGGCCGCCATGCGCCAGAGGTTGGCTTCCATGTCGGCAACCAGCTCCCGGGTGTCGGCATCGAGCCCCGGCGTGGTCTTGATCAGATAGGCATCCATGACCAGCGCCTGGATCGGCGCCTTGAGATCGTCGCTGACCTCGTTGATGAAGCGCTCGCGCAGCTTGGCCACGTCCAGCGCGGTGTGCAGCGCGGCCTGGCTCAGCGCATGCCGTTCGTCGCTCTCGAGCTGGGCGCCGATGAGTTCGGCGAACAGCTCCATCATCTGCAGGGTTTCCGGCGATTCGACCCGCGACGGCAAGGGATCGATGGCGCACAGCGTGCCGAAGAACTCGCCGCTGGCGCGATGGATCGGCACCGAGATGTAACTCTCCAGCCCATAGAGCCGCGGCGTCTGGTGGTCGGCGAATTGCGGATTCGCGCTGGCATGGCCGAAGACGACGGGCTGGCGATGCTGGCGGATCTCGTTGCAGATCGTCGTGCCCAACTCCAGCGTGCCGCCGGGCTGCAGGCCGAACGCGATCTCGTCGCGCACTGCGCAGGCGGTCCAGTCGTCATCGGTCACGCGAGCGACCGCGGCGAACCGCAGGCCGGTGGTGCGGGTGATGACCTCGAGGATCTTGGGAACGGCGGCGACGCGGGAGACGGCATCGATGTCGCGCTGCACCTGATTCTGAACGTGCATGGGAACGGGCAGCCGACGGAGATGCGTGCCAGCCTACGCCGCTGGCTCCAGCGTCGCCAGCCAGCGGACCGGCGGCACCGCGACACCCGCTACACGCGCCGACGCCCACGCTGCGTTTTTCTCTCTCCTGGATGCACGATGCGCCTGCTGGCCGGTTGCGAACTCGTCGTCGAAGCGGAGGTGGATTGCGCCGTCGTCGCCATGCTCCGTCCCCGCAGTGGCGATGCCCAATGGCTGGTCAGCGAGTACTACGCGTTCGATCCCGACGTGCGGCCCACTGAATTCGTCGATTCGTTCGGCAATCTGTGCCAGCGCTTCGTCGTGCACAGCGGACGCATGCGCATCCGCACCGAACTGGAAGTCGAGACGGAACGCGACATCGCGGTCGCGCCGTGGACGGCGCCGATGCCGCCAGCGGCATTGCCCGACCATGCGTTGCAATACCTGCTGCCGAGCCGCTACTGCCCGAGCGACCGTGCATTCGAGCGCGCGCAGGAGATCGTCGACGCGGCCGGGCCGCGCGCAGGCCGGGTCGGCGCGATCGTCGCGTGGATCCGTCGCCATATCGAATACCGCTACGGCGTCAGCGACGCCACCACCGATGCGCTCGACACGATGTCGCACGGGGCCGGCGTGTGTCGCGACTACGCGCATGTCGGCATCACCCTGTGCCGCAGCCTGCGCATTCCCGCGCGCATGGTGGTCGGGTATCTGCATGGCCTGGAGCCGATGGACCTGCACGCCTGGTTCGAGGCCTACCTCGACGGCCGCTGGTACACCTTCGATGCGACCCAGTCGGCGCCACGCGGCGGACGCATCGTCGTCGCCTACGGGCGTGACGCAGCCGACGTGGCGTTCCTGACGAATTACGGCCTGCTGCAGACGGTCGAGATGCAGGTCTGGGTCGGCGAGAAGCCCTGAGGTTCCGAGGTTCCGAGATTCCGAGCCCCGAAACCCGTCATGCCCCACCGCTGGCCGGAGGTCCGATGCCGCGTTGCACGCGCGGCCGACATCCGGCGACCTGATTAGTATCGTGTCTCAGCTGAAGACTTTCAGATCGTCATTCCCGCGAAAGCGGGAATCCAGCGTCTTGCTTTTCAATGCCTTGAAGTCGCTGGACCCCCGCTTTCGCGGGGATGACGATGGAAAACTGACGCCCAGCTGAGACACGATACTCATCAGGTCCGGCGATAGCCATCGCGGTTCCGGCGGCGTCGCGTGTTTTCGATCCCCGGGGGGTCACGCCAGGCCCAGGAACACCCGCATGCGGTCGAGTTCGGCCTCGAGTCCGTCGCGGAACGCCACATCGCGCGGCGCCTTGCCGTCGACATACCCGAAGCCCGGGACCAGTGCGCCCGCGACGATCGACAGGTTGCCCCAGCCGATCACGCGATCGCCCCACAGCAGCGGCAGCGCGTAATACCCGAGCTGGCGCCTGGATGCGGGTGTGTAGGCCTCGAAGCGGTAGCGCCAGTGCCAGAACAGTTCGAAACGGCGCCGGTCCCAGACCAGGGGATCGAATGGCGTCAGCAACCGGACCCCGGCGTCGGGACGCCAGCGTCGACTCCGTGGCGATTCGTCGGCGGGCCAGATCCAGTCGACGCCATCGACACGTGCGGCGCCGAGCCTCGCACGCGCGCGCGCCAGCGTCACGGCGCGCGCGGCATGCCACTGCGGCACACCGCGTGAGAGATGGGACATCAACTGGCGCAGGCTGGCTTCGGGCAGCGGCGCGTACTTGCGCACCAGCAGATCCAGCATCCGATCCAGGCGCCGGTCGATCTCGTCCGCATCCGGCATCGCCGCGTCCGGTTCGCGCAGCGCATACACGCGCGTGCCGCCTTCGCGGCGCGCGACGCGCAGCAGACCGCGGTAGTGCATGCCGTCGAGCAGCTGGGTGCTGGCATTCGACGCGCCGCCGAACCCGTTGGTGACCTTGCCGTGGTCGAAGTGCGCGTCGACCTCGCGCGGATGCACGGCGCCGCGTTCGGCGATGAATTCGCGCACCGCCTGCGCCTGGCGCCAGCGCGCCGGCGTCCAGCTCTCGCGCGCGCTGCGCGGGTGCATCAACGCCTGCGTCGCCCGCGGCAGGAAGCCGTAGTTGACGAAGAAATCCTCTTCGAGCGCCAGTCGCGGATAGCGGCGCTCCAGATCACCGGCGCGATAGTCGACCACGCGATGGCGCAACGTCAGGTCCTGCGCGCGCGCCGGTGCGCGGATCGGATCGGCCTGCACGAAGCCGAGCCTGCCGACCGCGCGCATCAGCGTGGTCGGCTTGAACAGGGATCGCGCCACCGCATGGCGGCGCAGGTGATCGAGGGTCAGCGGCGGCATCGCCGCATGATGCCAGCGCGCGGGCGGCATCGACATCGCGTCAAGCGGGACACGACGCGATCTTGCTCACACGTCGTCGCAACGCCTCATGCGCGCGAACCAGCACCCGCGAACGGACATCCCCGCTGCAGCGGCTGTCCGTTGTGTTGCGCGCGGAACCGGTGCGAGGCCTCATACGCCGGCTTGCGCAGACGCATGATCTCGCCCAACGGGCGATGCGCGGCCAGGCCGTGCCACGGACTGAAGCCCACGCCATCGTCGATCTCGCGGCTCAATGCCTGCGTCCACGCCGCCTGCGGTCCGGCCACCAGACGCGCCACGGTGCGGAACGGGCTGCGCGCCTCATCCCACTCCGCTGATGCATCGTCGACCGGCATGTCGGCCAGCGACGTGGACAACTGCGCACGCAGTTCCCATTCGGCGGTGTTGGCGCCGAAGAACGCGACCACCGCATCGCGGATCGCGTCGTCGTCCTCCAGGTCGAGGCGCACGTCGGTCAGCGCGCGCAGCGATGTCGACACCGGCGTCAGCTGGTACCTGGCGATGTAGTCGCCGTGCCGCAGCGGCAGCTGGGTGAAGAAGGTCTCGCCGAGAATGTGGTTCGGCGGCTCGCCGCCCATCGCCTTGAGCTTGGTGCTCTCGCCGCCCATCGCTTCCAGGCCGCGTTCGGTGCCGCGCAGGATCGCCGAGATCACGCGCTTGGTGCGGTCCATGCGATCGGTGGTCCTGGCCAGCAGCTTGAGATTGCGCAGAAAGGCCTTGCCATTGGGCGCATTGAAAGTGGGACCGTTGACCAGGATGAACTCCTGGACGGCCATGTCCTCGCTGCCTTCGAGACGCACGCCCTCGACGCCGCAGATCCGCATCGCGACACCGCGTGGCGTGGACACGCGATCCGACAGCAGATCGCCCGGCGTCGTCGACAGGCGCAGCACCGCGTCGTAGCGACCGGGCCGCGCGAACAGGCCTTGCGCGAGTTCCGGCGCGAGACCGTCATCGATGCGCAGCGTGGCGTGCAGCAGGCCGTGGCTCTTGGCATGGACGGCGCGCAGGCCATGGCCTGCGTCCTCCAGGGTGGTCTGCTGGATCGACTGCAGCACCTCGACCAGATCGGCCGCCAGTGCCGCCTCGTCGGGACCGGGAGTGGCGAGGCGCTCGTCGTAGCGGACGAAAGTGTCGGGCGTCGGAATGGACATGGCGTGGCTTCCGGTTCGGGGGCTGGGATCGAGCGGCGTGCGGTTGCATGAGGCGCCCGTCGATGCAGGCCGGTCGCCCGCCGGCGGGCGAACTACGATTCGGCTGGCTGGACAGACGAAGGCCGCGTCGTCGTGGACGCGGCCTCCGATGCCCGTCAATGCCGGGACGTTCTACTTCTGCAGGAACGCGATCAGCGCGCGATTGAACGCATCGGCATGGCTGGCATTGAAGCCATGCGGCGCGTCCGGCACCACGACCACCTCACTGCCCGCTATCGCCGCATGCGTGCGCTTGCCCGAACCCTCGTACGGCACGGTGCCGTCGCTGTCGCCGTGCAGCACCAGCGTCGGCACCGTCACCTTTTCGAGATCCTTGCGGAAATCGGTGGTGCCGAAGGCCTGCATGCAACCGAGTGCGGCGGTCGGGTCGGACTGCCTGCAGAGCGTGATCGCCTCCTGGCGCGTCTTCTCATTGACCTTCAGTTCGCCATTGGCGCTGAAGAAATCCTTGGTGAAGCCGTCGAAGAAGGTGTCGCGATCCTGCTTGAGGCCGTCTTCCATCGCCTTGGCCTGGTCTTCGGTCAGCGGACCGTCCGGATTGTCGGCCGTCTTGAGCATGTACGGCGGCACGGCCGCGGCGAACACGACGCTGTGCAGGCGGTCTTCGCCGTGGTTGGCGATGTAGCGCGCCACTTCGCCGCCGCCCATGGAGAAGCCGACGAGGGTGACATCGCGCAGATCGAGGTCTTCGAGCACGCCGGCGAGGTCGGCGGCGAGGGTGTCGTATTCGTAGCCGGTCGGCGGCTTTTCCGAGCGGCCGAACCCACGCCGGTCATAGGCCACGACGCGATAGCCGGCATCGCGCAACGGGCCGGTCTGCGCCTTCCAGGATTCGGCGGACAGCGGCCAGCCGTGGATCAGCACGACCGGGCGGCCATCGCCTCCGGTGTCGTCGACATGCAGGCGGGCACGGGGCGGGGCGTTGACTGAAGGCATGGACAGTTACCGGGCAGCGGTCGAGGCAGCCATGGAGCCACTCGGCCGATGGCGTGCCCGTGAAGCCACGGCGCGCGTGCGCGCACCGGTCAGTCACCGTCCTGAGATGTGGAGGCGCAGTACAGCCCCGGCAACACCATTGAAGCCGCCCGCACGATACTTGTCTACGAGAATGATTCGCATTAGCATGCGTGCCAATCCGGCCACCGGCCGTATTCATCCGGGAACCCATGTGACCACTTCCATTCTCCGGGGCGCGCAGCCGCGTCCCGCGCGTCGCGTGCTGTCCGCCTGCCTGTCGCTGGCGATGCTGCCGGCCGCCGCCCAGGTGCCGCCGCCCTCCGCCACCACCCTCGACACCCTCGTGGTGACCGCCGACGTGCTCGACCGCGACGACAGTCGTCCGGGCACCGTGTCGACCGCGACCAAAACCGCGCTCGATCCCAAGGACGTGCCGCAAACGGTCGACACGCTGGAGATGAGCAAGTCCAAGGTCTACGGCCTCAACGACCTCAGCGTGCTGCTCGACGGCACGCCCGGCGTGGACACCCGCTACGACATGCGCGGCGACGGCATCCTGCTGCGCGGGTTCGAAGCCGACTCCAACGACATCTACCGCGATGGCGTGCGCTCCGCCGGCCAGGTGCGTCGCAGCACCGCGAACGTCGAGCGCATCGAGATCGTCAAGGGCCCGGCATCGGTGCTCTACGGCCGCGGCCTCGGCGGCGGCATGGTCAACCTGGTCAGCAAGCAGGCGCGCTTCGACGGGGTGAGCAGCGCGAACCTGCGTTTCGGCAGCTGGAACAACCAGGGCGGCACGCTCGACATCAACGAAGTGCTGTCGCCGCAATGGGCGGTGCGCCTGACCGCGGACTACGAGAAAGCCGACAGCTTCCGTCGCGGCATCGCCAACGACAACCGCATGATTTCGCCGAGCGTGCTGTTCGACAACGGCAACGGCCTGACCTGGCTGGGCCAGTACACCTTTGATCGCATCCATCGCATTCCCGACCGCGCCCCGGCCTACGACGCGCTGCCGGCCGACGTGTCGCACCGCATCGCCTACGCGCATCCGGACGACTTCGTCGAAGACACCATGCGCATGGCGCGCTCGGTGCTCGACTACCGCATCGCCGACGACTGGTCGGTGAAGTGGATCGCGGCGCTGAGCGAGGTCAGCCAGGACTTCGATCATCTCTACGCCGGCACCTACTGCGGCACAGACGGCCTGCTGCTGAGCAATGGCCGTCCGTGCACCACGCGCGGTCTAATGACCTTCACCCGCGCCTGGCAGGAGACCGAGAACCGCACGCTGAGCAACACGATCGATCTGACCGGCCGACTGCGCACCGGCGCGATCGAACACGATCTGCTGATCGGCATCGAGGACAGCCGCGAGCAGCGCAATCCGGATCTGTCGACGTCCGCGGCGACCTCCGACCCGTCGCTGGCGTATCCCTTCGGCGTCGATCCCTACGACCCGCAGTGGGTCGCACCGAAGACACCGCGCGGCGCGGCGCGCACGTCCAACCGTCACCGCGCCCAATCGCAGGCGCTGTACGTGCAGGACCTCATGGCGTTCGGTGACCACTGGAAGGTGCTGGCCGGCGCGCGCTTCGACCGCTTCGACTTCCGCACGACCAACCGCATCACCCACCAGACGCGCAGTTACGACGGCACCACCCTGAGCCCGCGCGTCGGACTGATCTGGCAGCCGGTCGAGGCGCACAGCGTCTATGCGTCCTGGAGCAAGAACTTCGCGCCCTACGGCGGCCGCGGGCTGATGAGCGTGGCGGTCGCGGAGAACGCGGTGTTCGACGAAGAGCCGCAGTACTCGCGCCAGCTCGAAACCGGCCTCAAGAGCGACTGGTTCGACGGGCGTCTGTCGTCGCAGCTCGCGGTCTACGAGCTCGAGCTCTACAACGTGCGCTACCGTCCCGATCCCGAGAACGAGCCCTTTACCTGGGCGGTGCGCGGCAGCGAACGCTCGCGCGGCGTCGAAGCGAGCCTGATGGGCCGCCTTGCCCGCGACTGGTATCTGCGCAGCGGATTCGGCCTGCAGGAAGCCAAGGTCGTCGAAGACAGGATGACGCCGGCGAACGAGGACAAGTACCGCATCGGCGTTGCGCGCAGGACCGGCAACGCGTTCATCCGCTACGCACCGGAAGGCGCGTTCTACGGCGAAGTGGGTGTCACCTATCGCGGCCCGGTGTTCAACAACGCCGCCAACACCAGCGAGCGCGCCGGCTACACGCGCTGGGACGCATCCCTCGGCTGGCGCGTGATGCCGTGGACGGTGACGCTCGCGGTGACCAACCTCACCGACACCGATTACTGGCGTTCGACCAGCATGCCGGGCGCGCCGCGCACGGCGCTGGTCAGCATCCACTACGTGTTCTGAGCCGCATCCGCTGTGCGAGCCCGCCACGCGCGCCCGCGACTGCAAACAGAACGGGCGCCCGAGGGCGCCCGTTCTGTGTCTTCATATCGGACATCGCGCGATCAGAACGCGTATTCCGCAGTCAGGCCGAGCAGCGCGGTCGAGCGCTTGGGGCCCTCGAACTCGATACCGGTCACCGGGTCACGCACGTCGCCGGACTTCGCACGGTAGTAGTCGTAATGCACACCGATGCTGAAGTTCTCGGTCGCGTTCCAGCCGGTGCCGACGCCGGCATACCAGCTGTTGCGGCCATCGCTGCCACCGCTCTCGAGGCCGAGATCCTGGCCGACCGAGTTGTAGTAGTCGACGTTGTTGTCGGACGCGCGGAAGAAACCGCCACGGCCGCTGACGTACCAGGCCGGGGTGACGTTCAGGCGCGCATTGCCGCCCACCTGCCAGCCGCGCAGTGCATTGCGGTCGGCGCGCTGGTTCACGTCGTCGCCGTTGTTGATGTTGCGCACTTCGATGTTGCCGAGGTCGGTGTAACCACCCTCGACGCCGAGGCCGAAGTTCTGCGACAGCTTCCAGCGGTAGCCGCCGACCAGGCCGTAACCGGTCTTGCGACCTTCGCGGCTCTCGAACACGTTGAAGTCGCCGGTGCCGAAACGGCCGGCGGTGCCGCCGTCGGTGCGGCCGACGTTACCGGCGACGAAGGCGTTGCCCTGGCCGACCTGCAGGTCCGGACGGTAGGTGTCGCCGCCGGCGCTCTGGGCGAAGGCGGTGGGT
This sequence comes from Proluteimonas flavola, assembly GCF_021191705.1. Classification (GTDB taxonomy): domain Bacteria; phylum Pseudomonadota; class Gammaproteobacteria; order Xanthomonadales; family Xanthomonadaceae; genus Luteimonas; species Luteimonas flavola. The sequence continues at coordinate 44,672 of NZ_JAIWPU010000042.1, read as the reverse complement.
GCGCACAGCGCGGCCGCGATCGCGGCGGGAATCAGGAGCTTGTTCATCGGGGCCATCCTTTCTTGGTCTTGAACGCGGCTGATCGATGAACTCGATCGCGCGTCTGCGGGGGAAATGTCCGCAACGCCAGGAGGCGTCGCGGGCCGCAGTAGAGACCGCCGAGCCTGAAGCGCACGCAAACCTTCACGCACGCTGCACGGATTCGCAGCCTTCGCGTTCAATGTGCGTTTACGGCGATGCGGAACCCCAGGCCCCTGGAAAGGTCGCGGCATGCGATTGCGCATGCCGCGTGTACAGCTTCGACGCGGAAGTTCAGGGTGCAGTCACGGCTTCCACGGCCGGCGCATCCACACCATCGATGCGCGCTTCCACTTCGAACATGCCCGAACCACCGCCCAGACTTTCGACGCGCACCGTATAGCGGCCGGCGGCAAGCCGCGTCGACAGGCGCGAGTTGGTGCCCGAACCGCCGTCGTCGTCCTCGTAGTGTCCGCCCGGACCTTCGATATGGAGCACGGTGTCGAAGTCGTCCGACCGCGCGTCGAACGTCACCTGTGCATCGTTGGGCACATCGAGCACGAAGCGGCGCCCGCTGCCGCCCTCGACACGTGCGACCGCGACCTGTCCCGACACCAGCGCAGTCCCGTCACGCGTGACCATCCCGTCAGGCAACGGCGCATAGCGCACGGCCAGGGTGAAATCGCCGCGGTCGTCGTCGCTTTCGAGCGCGGCGACGTTCATCGTGTAGGTACCCGGCTCGAGGTACAGACGCAGCTGCGAATCGGTACTGCCGCCAGTGTCGTCGTTTTCCGCCTCGACGCCCGGGCCGCGCACGCGCAGCACGGGATCGAAGGCCGACGACGCCAGCGTGATCGTGTACAGCCCCGCGCGCTCGACCTGCAGCGTGTAGTCCTGCGCGCGACCGGTCAGCCAGTCCATGACTTCGCCCTCCCCCGCCAACGGCTTGCCGTCGTAGGCCGCGATGGATGTCGCGCCCAGCCTGAAAGGACCGAAGGCCTCCGCGTTGCGGCCGCTGACCGTGACCAGATAGTCGCCCGCCGACTTCGCGCGGAACGCGAGACCGGGACCCTCGCCGCGTGCGATGAGTGCATCGCCCTTGAACACCGCCAGCGTGCCGGGCAGTGCGCCTTCCAGCGACAGCGATACCGCCTGGCCTTCGGTCAGCGGCAGCGAGAAGCGCTGGTAGCGGCTGCCGTCGCTGTAATTGAGGCTGCTCGAAGAGGTGATCTCGCCCGCCACCTCGCCATCGATCGCCAGTGCCGTCGTGCCTGCGTCCGCTTTCGCGGTCGTCGCATCGCCACTGCCTGCGCCGCTTCCCGACACGTTCACTCCACATCCCGACAGCAGCAATCCGGCCGAAACAGCCAGGCTCATAGCGGCAACACGCATGCGACGATTCCAGAAGTGGACGGCAGCCGTCCGGAATCGCGATTCTCGTCGAAGCGCGGGCAATCGGACAGAGGCGCAACGCGGACCGGTTACGATGCCCGCCCGATCCGTGACCCGACCGCGCGATGCCCCACGCCACCGGCCCCCTGCTGACCCGCGACACCGCCGAGGCACTGATGGCCGCGCGCCACGCTGGCGCAGGCGACTGGACGGGCTCGCTCGATCTCGGCCGCAGTATCGACACCGTGACGTTCGCCGCCGACCACTGGTCGTGGCGCAGCCAAGCGTATCCGTGGCCGGGCAAGTTGAAAGACCGCACGCTCTACGTGCTGGACGGCGACGCGTGGACGGCGGTGTCGCGTTACGGACGTTCGCTGATCAAGCTCGTGCCGACCGGCTGGGGCCCGCCGACGTTCGAGATCGACGGCATCAAGATGCTGGTGTCGGCCCGCATCTCGCCGATCGAGGATGCGCGCCAGAAGGTGGCGCTGGTCGCGCCGCGCGGCAAGACCGTGCTCGACACCTGCGGCGGCCTCGGCTACTTCGCCGCCTGCTGCCTGGAATCGGGCGTCGCGCGGATCCGTTCGTTCGAGAAGCACGAGGACGTGCTGTGGCTGCGCGCGCTCAATCCGTGGTCGCCCGATCCCGATGCGCCGGAGACCGGCGGTCGCCTGCAGCTCACGCACGCCGACATCTCGCAGGCGATCGTCGACATCGCCGACACCAGTGTCGACGCGGTGCTGCACGACCCGCCGCGCTTCGGCATCGCCGGCGAACTGTATTCGCAGGTCTTCTACGACCACCTCGCGCGCGTGCTGCGCCGCGGCGGCCGCCTATTCCACTACACCGGCGCCCCGAACCGCCTGACCAGCGGCCGTGATGTGCCGCGTGAAGTCGCGCGGCGACTGGAGACGTCGGGCCTGGACACCGAGCTCGCGCTCGACGGCGTGCTGGCGGTCAAGCGCTGAAGCGGATCAGCCTTCAGCGGACGGTCCCACCACATACTGCAGTTCGCCGAGTCCACCCGGCGCAAGGTCGCGCAGCAGGTCCTCGAAGCCCTTGCCGACCAGGCGCTGCGCACGACGCAACAGGATCGGCACCGGACTCGACGGTTCGTGTTTCGCGTAGTACTCGCAGAGTTCGTCGATGCGGCGGATGACGTCGGCCGGTCCGGCAATGCCGCCCGAGGCGGCCACCTTCACCACGCCCGCCTCGTTCGCACTGTCGTCCACGCCGCTTTCAGGCATCCCGCCGATCGCGGAGCCGGTGCGCGCGCTCCACTGCGCCTGCAGGAACCGGTCGAGTTCGAACAGGTCGGTCAGCAGCGGACGCAACTCCGGGGCCTGGGTCGACAGCCGGTCGTTGAGCAGGCGTTCGATCGCGCGCGCATGCGCCAAGGCCTCGTGCGCCGCTTCGACGTTCGCCGACAGCAGATTCTCGGGGCAATCCAGGCAGCACGCTTCCAGTTCGGACAGAGTTGGCAGCACCGCATCCGGATCGGTGGGTTTGAGCGTGCCATTCGCCAGGCGCAGGTCGCGCAAGGCGAATGCACCGAGTCGCGGCGACTGCACGAACGACGTCGTGCGCAGGCGCCCGAGCAGACCGAAGGTGTCAGCCAGCGGCATCAGCGCATTGACGCGCGCCGTCGGGTCGTCCTCGTCGTCGGCATCGAGCTGCGGATGCACCGTGTCCCACAGCGTGTCGAGCAGCCCGTGGACCAGGGCCAGACCATCGCACCAGCCGGGAAGCCCGCGCTGGTCCAGCCACGCGCTGCACAGCGTGACCGCGACGCGCAGGTCGCGGCTGCGTTCGAGCAGTGCGACCGCCGACGGCAGCAACCGCTCCCAGTCCGGCCCGTCGGGATCGCCGCCGTCGCCGACGATGCGCGCGCCGCGCGGTGCGACCGCGCGTTCGAGCGCCATGAAGTCGGCGTCGTACTCCAGGTCCGGCCCCGACGGCGCGGCGTCGTCGAGCGGCACGGTCCACGCTGCGATATCGGTCTGCATGTGCATCGGATCAGCTCCGCGCCCGCCGCCGCATCACTGCGCGGCCTCGGCGCATTCGTCGCTCGGGAAATCGGGGTCGCATTCGGGCGCCTGGTCCGCCGGCAGGCGGATGCCCGGCTCGACCACGCCGTAGGGGCGGTAGTTGGTGGCATCGGCGCCGACGTCGACGTAGGCGACCTGGCGGTTGCTGGAGCTCTGCGCGCGCCCGGCCCAGACCGAGGTCGGCACGTTGACCGATGCCTCGCCGACGATCGGCAGCAGCGAACCGTCCGGACGCACTGCATAGAAGTACGCCGGCGGCTGGCCGATCGCGGCGACGCGCTGCTGCCCGGTCGCGGTGACGTAGATCGGCGAGGCCGGCAGGCCGATGCCGCCGGTCGCCGCCCACGTGCCGTGCCCGTTGTACAGCCAGTCGGTGCCGTCCTGGCGCAGGTCGCCGATCACCGCCAGGTAGAAGTCGGCGGTGCCTGCGTCGATCGTGAAGCGGCTGCCGTTGAGCGACGCCAGCGTCAGCGATTGCCCATTGGTCAGGCTGAAGCCCGCGCGCGCGGTGAAATCGCCGATGCGCTCGACGCGGTTGTCGACGACGTTGCCGGCATCGCCGAGCAAGACCACGCCACCGGCACGTCCGCTGAGCGTGCCTGCGACCAGCGGGCCGCCCGCGCCCTGGGCGATGCCGCCGGTCGTTTCCAGCCGCAGGTCCCCGGCGGTGACGCGGCCGTCGATCGCGAGATCGCCGTCGACGGCCAGCCGCAGGCTGTCGCCCGCGGAAACCGTGCCCTCGATCGCGAGCGACTGCGCGTTCGACAGCCGCACCCCGTTGGCCGAGAACGCCCCGAGCGTGTCGATCCGGTTGGCGCCGTCGAGGCGTACCGCCCCCGACGCGCGGCCGGTCAACGTGCCGGCCGCGATACGGCCGCCGTCCTGTGCGATGTCACCCCCGCTTTCCAGCGCGAGCGTGCCGGCGGCATCGATGTCGTGCCCGATCGCGATGCCGGAGGCGCCGTGGAGCGCGACGTCGCCGCCGCCCAGTGCGCCACGGGTGGTCAGCGCACCGCCGTGTGCGGCCAGGGTCAGGCTGCCGCGGCCGGTGTCGAGGGCATGGGCCGGCAATGTCAGTGCGCGGCCAGCGACCAGTCGCACGTCCCGGTCGCTGCCGGCGCCGAGGCGGTCGACCACGAGGTCGTTGGCATCGCGCAGCGAGATCGCGCCACCGCTCGCATCCACTGCGCCGACGAAGTCGTTGCCGGCGTGGTCGAGCACGATGTCGCCGCTGCCGGCATCGAGCCGGGTCGCGGCGCCGACGTGCAGGGCATCGGCCTGGGTGATCGGTCCGCCGTGGCTGCGCGCCACCAGTGCGCGTTCCACCGCCACGTCGCCGAGCGCCAGCGCACCGTGGCTGTCGACGGTCAGCGCCCCGGCGCGCACGGTGCCGAGCGCCAGCGCATTGGCATCGGCGATCGATACGGCGTCACCGGTCAGATGCACGCGTCCGGCGAAATCGTTGCCGGCGTGGTCGAGCACGATCGCGCCGGCGCCTGCGTCGATGCCGGCATCGCCACCGACCGCGAGCGCACCCGACTGCGTGATTGCGCCGCCATTGCTGTCGGCCACCAGCGAGCCTGCGATGGTGCCGGCGCCGAGGCCGAGCGCGCCCTGGCTGGCGACCAGGAGCGTGCCCACGTCCAGCGCCCCGATCGTCAGCGCGTTGGCGTCGCGGATCGCCACGTCGCCGCCGGCCAGATCGACGACCCCGGCGAAATCGTTGCCGGCATCGGTGAGCGCGATGGCGCCGCCATTCGCGTCGAACGTCGCGGCGCCGCCAACGCGGAACGCGCCGGACTGCGCGATGCCGCCGGTCTCCACGGCGATCGAAAGGTCGCCACCGCCGGCACCGTCGTCGATGGCGAGCGTGCCATCGGCGCGGAAGCTGCCGGCGTCGATCGCAAGCCCGGCGAGCGCGACATCGCCGCCGAAACCGGCATGGCCCGAGGCGCGGACGTCAAGCGCGTGCGCGCCGGAAACCGTCGACGCGAAGGCGATACCGCCGTCGCGCGCCGCAAGGTCCACGTCGGCCGCCAGCGCGACGGCGCCGTCGTAGTCCTGGTCGCCGTCGGTGTCGATGTCCGCGTGCAGGACGATGGTGCCGGCGATCGCGCGCAGGCTGGCGGCATCGACGCGACCCAGGGCGAGCGTGTTGGCATCGGCGATGCGCACCGCGCCGCCGGCGATATCGACACGGCCGGTGAAATCGTTGCTCGCGTTGTCCAGGACGATCGCACCGGTGCCGGCAGCCAGGGTGCTGGTGCCGCCGACCAGCAGCGCGCCGGACTGGCCGATCGCACCACCGTGGCTGTTGGCGACCAGCGTGCCGGCGACGGTGGCGGTGCCCAGGTCGAGATCGCCGTGGCTGCGTACATCGAGCGCCTGCGCGTCGACCGTGCCCAGGGTCAGCGCGTTGGCGTCCTGGATCGCGATGGCGGTGCCAGCGAGCGATACCGCACCCTCGAAATCGTTGCCCGCATGCGTCAGCTCGATTCCGCTGCCGCTGGTGAACGACGCCGCCCCACGCACCGTCAGCGCATCGGTCTGCTCGATGCCGCCGATGCCGCTGTCCGTGACCAGCGTGTCCTCGACGTCGGTGCGGCCGAACGTCAAGTCACCATCGCTGGTGACCTCCAGGGTCTGCGCGGTGACAGTACCCAGCGTCAGTGCGTTGGCGTCGCGGATCGCGACCGCCGTGCCGGCGAGCGACACCGCGCCGCCGAAATCGTTGTCCACATGCGTCAGCTCGATCCCGCTGCCGCTGGCGAACGAGGCCGCGCCACGCACCGTCAGCGCATCCGTCTGCTCGATGCCACCGCTGCCGCTGTCCGCGACCAGCGTGTCCTCGATGTTGGTGCGGCCGAAGACGAGCGCGCCATCTGTGGTGACCTCCAGCGTCTGCGCGGTCACCGCGTCCAGTGTCAGTGCGTTGGCGTCGCGGATCGCGACCGTGGTGCCGGTGAGCGACACCGCGCCGCCGAAATCGTTGTCCGCATGCGTCAGCTCGATTCCGCTGCCGCTGGTGAACGAGGCCGCGCCGCGCACCGTCAGCGCATCCGTCTGCTCGATGCTGCCGATACCGCTGTCGGCGACCAGCGTCTCCTCGACGTCGGTGCGGCCGAACGCCAGATTTCCGTTGCTGGTAGCCGCCAGCGTCCGCGCCGTGACCGTGCCCAGCGTCAGCGCATTCGCATCGCGGATCGCGACCGTGGTGCCGGCGAGCGACACTGCGCCGCCGAAGTCGTTGTCGTCGCGCGAAAGGTCGATCCCGGCGCCACTGGTGAACGACGCGGCGCCGCCGACCGTCAGCGCATCGCTCTGGCCGATGCTGCCGGTGCCACTGCTGGCGACCAGCATCTCCTCGACGTCGGTGCGGCCGAACGTCAGGTCGCCGTTGCTGGTCACGTCCAGCGTCTGCGCGGTCACCGTATCCAAGGTCAGCGCGTTGGCATCGCGGATCGCGACCGTGGTGCCGTCGAGCGACACCGCGCCGCCGAAATCGTTGTCGTCGCGCGACAGGTCGATCGCCGCGCCGCTGGTGAACGAGGCCGTACCGCGCACCGTCAGCGCATCCGTCTGCTCGATGCCGCCGCTGCCGCTGTCCGCGACCAGCGTCTCCTCGACGTCGGTGCGACCGAACGTCAAGTCGCCGTCGCTGTTGACGTCCAGCGTTCGCGCCGTGACCGTCCCCAGCGCCAGTGCGTTCGTGTCGCGGATCGCGACCGTCGTGCCGGCGAGCGACACCGCCCCCTCGAAATCGTTGTCCGCATGCGTCAGCGCGATCCCGCTGCCGCTGGCGAACGAGGCCGCGCCGCGCACCGTCAGCGCATCGGTCTGCTCGATGCCACCGCTGCCGCTGTCGGCGACCAGCGTGTCCTCGACGTCGGTGCGACCGAATACCAGATCGCCGTTGCTGGTGACCTCCAGCGTTTGCGCGGTCACCGCACCCAACGTCAGCGCGTTGGCGTCGCGGATCGCGACCGTCGTGCCGGCGAGCCACACCGCACCGCCAAAATCGTTGTCCGCATGCGTCAGCTCGATTCCGCTGCCGCTGGTGAACGAGGCCGCGCCGCGCACCGTCAGCGCATCGGTCTGCTCGATGCCGCCGATACCGCTGTCGGCGACCAGCGTGTCCTCGACGTCGGTGCGGCCGAAGACGAGCGCGCCATCGTTGGTGACCTCAAGCGTTCGCGCCGTGACTGTCCCCAGCGCCAGTGCGTTCGTGTCGCGGATCGCGACCGCCGTGCCGGCGAGCGACACCGCGCCGCCGAAATCGTTGTCCACATGCGTCAGCGCGATTCCGCTGCCGCTGGTGAACGAGGCCGCGCCACGCACCGTCAGCGCATCGGTCTGCTCGATACCGCCGATGCCGCTGTCGGCGACCAGCGTGTCCTCGACGTCGCTGCGGCCGAAGACGAGTGCGCCGTTGCTCGTGACTGCCAGCGTCTGCGCGGTCACCGTGTCCAGCGTCAGCGCATTGATGTCGCGGATCGCCACTGCCGTACCCGCAAGCGCGACCGCGCCCGCGAAATCGTTGCCCGCATGCGTCAGGTCGATCGCCGCGCCGCTGGTGAACGACGCCGCACCGCGTGCCGTCAGCGCATCGGTCTGCTCGATACCGCCGATACCGCTGTCGGCGACCAGCGTGTCCTCGACGTCGGTGCGACCGAACGCCAGGTCGCCATTGCTGGTCACATCCAGCGTCTGCACGGTGACCGTGCCCAGCGTCAGTGCGTTCGCGTCGCGGATCGCGACCGTGGTACCTGCGAGCGACACCGCGCCGGCGAAATCGTTGTCCGCATGCGTCAGCTCGATCCCGCTGCCGCTGGCGAACGAGGCCGCGCCGCGCACCGTCAGCGCATCGGTCTGCTCGATACCGCCGATACCGCTGTCCGCGACCAGCGTCTCCTCGACGTCGGTGCGACCGAACGTCAAGCCGCCGTTGCTGTTGACGTCCAGCGTTCGCGCCGTGACCGTCCCCAGCGCCAGTGCGTTCATGTCGCGGATCGCGACCGTCGTGCCGTCGAGCGACACCGCCCCCTCGAAATCGTTGTCCGCATGCGTCAGGTCGATCGCCGCGCCGCTGGTGAACGAGGCTGCACCGCGTGCCGTCAGCGCATCGGTCTGTTCGATGCCGCCGATACCGCTGTCGGCGACCAGCGTCTCCTCGACGTCGGTGCGGCCGAACGCCAGGTCGCCGTTGCTGGTGACGTCCAGCGTTCGCGCGGTCACCGTATCCAAGGTCAGCGCGTTGACATCGCGGATCGCGACCGTGGTGCCGTCGAGCGACACCGTTCCCTCGAAATCGTTGTCCGCATGCGTCAGGTCGATCGCCGCGCCGCTGGTGAAAGAAGCCGCGCCGCGCACCGTGAGCGCATCGCTCTGCTCGATACTGCCGGTGCCGCTGTCCGCGACCAGCATGTCCTCGACGTCGGTGCGGCCGAATGCCAGGTTGCCATTACTGGTCACGTCCAGCGTCTGCGCGGTCACCGTGTCCAGCGTCAGTGCATTGACATCGCGAATCGCGACCTTCGTGCCGTCGAGCGATACCGCCCCTTCGAAATCGTTGTCCGCATGAGTCAGCTCGATTCCGGCGCCGCTCGTGAACGAGGCCGTACCGCGCACCGTCAGCGCATCGGTCTGCTCGATGCTGCCGGTGCCGCTGTCGGCGACCAGCGTCTCCTCGACGTCGGTGCGGCCGAAGACGAGCGCGCCATCGGTGGTGACCACAAGCGTCCGCGCCGTGACCGTCCCCAGCGCCAGTGCGTTCGTGTCGCGGATCGCGACCGTCGTGCCGTCGAGCGACACCGCGCCGGCGAAATCGTTGTCCGCATGCGTCAGCTCGATCCCGCTGCCGCTGGCGAACGAGGCCGCGCCGCGCACCGTCAGCGCATCGGTCTGCTCGATGCCGCCGATGCCGCTGTCGGCGACCAGCGTCTCCTCGACGTCGGTGCGACCGAACACCAGATTTCCGTTGCTAGTGACCTCCAGCGTCTGCGCGGTCACCGTGTCCAAGGTCAGCGCGTTGGCGTCGCGGATCGCGACCGCCGTGCCGTCGAGCGACACCGCACCGGCGAAATCGTTGTCCGCATGCGTCAGCGCGATTCCGCTATCGCTGGTAAACGACGCCGCGCCGCGCACCGTCAGCGCATCGGTCTGCTCGATACTGCCGGTGCCGCTGTCGGCGACCAGCATGTCCTCGACATCAGTCCGGCCGAACGCCAGGTCGCCGTCGCTGGTGACGTCCAGCGTTCGCGCGGTCACCGTATCCAAGGTCAGCGCGTTGGCGTCGCGGATCGCGACCGTGGTGCCGTCGAGCGACACCGCCCCTTCGAAATCGTTGTCCGCATGCGTCAGGTCGATCCCGCTGCCGCTGGCGAACGAAGCCGCGCCGCGCACCGTCAGCGCATCGGTCTGCTCGATACCACCGCTGCCGCTGTCCACGATCAGCGTCTCCTCGACGTCGGTGCGGCCGAACGTCAAGTCGCCGTCACTGTTGACGTCCAGCGTTCGCGCCGTGACCGTCCCCAGCGCCAGTGCGTTCGTGTCGCGGATCGCGACCGCCGTGCCGGCGAGCGACACCGCGCCCTCGAAATCGTTGTCCGCATGCGTCAGGTCGATCACCGCGCCGCTGGTGAATGAGACCGTACCGCGCACCGTCAGCGCATCGGTCTGCTCGATGCTGCCAGTGCCGCTGTCGGCGACCAGCGCCTCCTCGACGTCGGTGCGACCGAACGTCAAGTCGCCGTCGCTGTTGACGTCCAGCGTTCGCGCCGTGACCGTCCCCAGCGCCAGTGCATTCGTGTCGCGGATCGCGACCGTGGTGCCGTCGAGCGACACCGCGCCGGCGAAATCGTTGTCCGCATGCGTCAGCTCGATTCCGGCGCCGCTGGCGAACGAGGCCGTACCGCGCACCGTCAGCGCATCGGTCTGCTCGATGCTGCCGATACCACTGTCCGCGACCAGCGTCTCCTCGACGTCGGTGCGGCCGAACGTCAAGTCACCATCGCTGGTGACCTCCAGGGTCTGCGCGGTGACAGTACCCAGCGTCAGTGCGTTGGCGTCGCCGATCGCGACCGTCGTGCCGTCGAGCGACACCACCCCTTCGAAATCGTTGTCCGCATGCGTCAGGTCGATCACCGCGCCGCTGGCGAACGAGGCCGTACCGCGCACCGTCAGCGCATCGCTCTGCTCGATGCCACCGCTGCCGCTGTCCGCGACCAGCGTCTCCTCCACGTCGGTGCGACCGAACACCAGGTCGCCATTGCTGGTGACCTCCAGCGCCTGCGCGGTCACCGTGTCCAGGGTCAGCGCGTTGGCGTCGCGGATCGCGACCTTCGTGCCGTCGAGCGATACCGCCCCTTCGAAATCGTTGTCCGCATGCGTCAGCTCGATTCCGGCGCCGCTCGTGAACGAGGCCGTCCCGCGCACCGTCAGCGCATCGGTCTGCTCGATGCTGCCGATGCCGCTGTCCGCGACCAGCATGTCCTCGACGTCGGTCCGGCCGAAGACGAGCGTGCCGTCGTTGGTGACCTCCAGCGCCTGCGCGTTCACCGTGCCGAGCGTCAGTGCATTCGCGTCGTGGATCCTGACGACACCGCCATCGAGTTGCACGGTGCCGGCGAAATCGTTGTCGACATGGTCCAGCGTGATCGCGCCGCCATTGGCATCGAGCAAGGTATCGCCGCCGACGGTGAACGCGCCGCTCTGGTGGATGCCACCGCTCTGCACCGCGACGTCGAGCCGGTCGGCGATGTCGACCGTCGATGCGAAGGTCGCACTGCCCGCCTCGAGGTCGAGCGCGCCGAGCGCGACCGCGGCGTCGAACGCTGCGTGCCCGGCTGCGTCGACGGCCAGCCGGTGCGGGCCGGAGACCGTGCCGCCGAACCCGATGCCGCCCGCGCTGGCCGCGAGCGACACGTCGGACTCGACCGCCACCGCGCCCGCGTAGTCCTGGTCGCCACGGGTCGAGATGTCGTCCTGCAGGGCGATGGCCGCGGCCGTCGCCTGCAGGCTGTCGGCGTCCACCGCGCCCAGCACGAGCCGGTCGCGGTCGGCGATCGCCACCGCGCCGCCGGTGATGTCCACCCGGCCGCCGAAGTCGTTCTGCATGTGGTCCAGCGTCACGGCGCCCGTACCGGCATCGATCGTGCTGGCGCCGGCGATCTCCAGCGCGCCGGACTGGACGATCGCGCCATCGTTGCTGGTCGCGGCGAGGCGCCCGCCCACGGTGCCGGCGCCCAGGTCGAGCGCGCCGTGGCTGGTGACCGTGAGGTCTTCGCCGACGGTGACCGAGGCAAGCGTCAGCGCGTCGTCGTCGCGCAGCGTCACGGTGGCGCCGGAGACCGTCACCGCGCCGCCGAAATCGTTGCCGGGCAGGTCGAGCACCACGTCGCCACCGCTCGCATCGAGCAGGCTGGTCCCGCCAACCGCCAGAGCGCCCGACTGGACGATGTCGCCGCCGTTCGAGCGTGCCTCGAGGGCGCGCGCCACCGTGGCGGTGCCGAGGTCGAGCATGCCGTGGCTGTCGGCGTTCAGCGCACCGGCCGATACGCTGCCCAGCGCGAGCGCGTTGGCGTCCTGGATGGCGACGACGTCGCCGCGCAGATGCACGCGGCCGGCGAAATCGTTGCCGGCATGCGTCAGCGTGATCGCACCGCCGTTGGCATCGAAATCGCCGATGCCGCCGACGGTGAACGCGCCCGACTGCACGATGCCGCCGCTCTGCACGTCGACGGTGAGGTCGCCGCTGGTGGTCACGGTGGCGCCAAAGGTCGCGCTGCCGGCCTCGACATCGAGCGCGCCGAGCGCGACCGCGCCGCCGAAGCCGGCGTGGCCGCCGCTGCGCACCTCGAGTTCATGGGCGCCATCCACCGTCGAGGCGAAGGTCACGTCGCCGCCGGCGGCCAGGGTCGCGTCGTCGTCGAGCCGCACGGCGCCTGCGTAGTCCTGGTCCTCGCCGGTGGTCACGTCGCCACGCAGCGCGATCGTGCCCGCGGTCGCCAGCAGGTTGCGCGCCTCGACGCCGGCCAGCGACAGCGCGTTCGCGGCGATGGCCACGTCGCGTCCGGCCAGCGTCACGGGACCGCCGAGCACGTTGCCGGCTCGCGTCAGGGTGATGTCGCCCGCAATGCCGCCGCCGCGGGCATCGACGACGCTCGCGCCGGCCACCACGAGGTCGCCGCCCTGGGTGATGGCGCCGCCGTTCGAATGCGCGGTCAGTCCGCCGGCCAGCGTGGTGGTGCCGAGATCGAGCGCGCCGTGACTGGTCGCGTCGAGCGAATCCGCATCCACGGTGCCGAGCCGGAGGTCGTTGCGGTCGTTGACCGACACCGCGCCGCCGCCCAGGTCCACCGTCGCCTCGAAGTCGTTGTCGGCATGGTCGAGCGCGATGCGGGCAGTGCCGGCGTCGAACCGGGCGGCGCCTTCGACGCGCAGGGCCGCGGTCTGGGTGATGTCGCCGCCGCTGTCGGCGGCAAGATCGCCGCGTACGCGGCCGTCGGCGAGGGCGATGCCGCCACTGCCCGCCGTCGCGCCCAGGTCCCCGCCGATGTCGAAGTCCGCGAGCGACAGGCCGCTGCCCAGCAGCGTGGCGTCGCCGGCGATGCGCGCGTCCGACAGCGACAGCGTGCCAGTACTGCGGGCGCCGAGTCTGTCGACGTCCACCGTGTCCAGCGCCAACGGCGATGCCGCATGGACCACCGCGTCGTTGCCTGCCAGCGAGACGGTGCCGGCGAACAGGTTCGCGTCGTTGTCGAGGGTGATGTCGCCGGCCGCGACGAAGTGCGCATTGCCGCCCACGTCGTACACGCCGGCCTGGACGATGTCGCCGCCGCTGGCGATCTGCAGCGCATTGGCGACGCGGATGCCGCGGGTCGAGACGCTGCCGCCGTCGAGGGTGAGATCGGCCAGCGCGCCGGTGGCGCCGGCGTTGCCCGACAGCGTCACCGCGTCGTGCGCATCGAGCGTCAGCGCGCCCTGTCCGGATGTCGTGGCGTCGAGGCTGCCGGCAACCGTGACCGCGCCCGCCGAGCTGCGGACCGTCGCCTGCGCCGCGCCGACCTGGGTGTTTCCGAAGGCGATGTCGCCGGACGTGGTGATGTCGGCGCCTATCCGGGTGAGGGCCGCCCCCCGCGTATCCAGCGAGGACAACGCGGTGCCGCCGCCGACGGCACCATCGAATGCGACGAGACCGGCATCGACCACGAGCGCATGTGCGCCGTCGACGGTACCGCCCAGGATGACGGTGCCGTTGGTGCTCGTCAGCTGCGTATCGCGGTCGAGGGTCACGCTGCCGTCGTAATACTGCAGGCCTGTCGTGGCCAGGCTGCCCGGCAGCAGCAGCTGGGGGGCGATGGCCCACAGGCTGGCGACGTCCAGCGCGCCGAAGCGAAGCGCCGCGCTGTCGCGGATCTGGACGTTGTGACCGGTCAGCGACACCGGGCCGGTGAAAGCGTTCCCGGCATTCGCCAGCGTGATGCTGCCGTTGCCGGTCGCGAACCGGGCGTTTCCGCCGACGCGGAACGCGCCCTGCTGGACGATGTCGCCGGCGGCGATGGAGACCGCGGTGTCGCCGGTGGTGCGCAGCGTGCCGCCGGCGGTGAATCCTGCGGCGTCGATCGTCAGTCCGGCAAGCGCGGTGGTGGCGCCGACCGCGCCCGACATCGCGACCGCGCCGCCGGCGTCGATCGTCAGCAGCTGCGCACCGTCGACCGTCTGCACGAAGCTCGCGTCGCCGCCGGCATCGACCACCGTCGCGCCGACCAGCCGCACCGCGCCCGCATAACGCTGGCCGCCGATGGTCTCGAACGTGCCCGACAGCTCGATGCCGTCGGCGGTGGCGACGAGGCTGGCGGCATCGACGTGCACCAGCCGCAGTTGCTGCCCACCGATCTCGACCGCGTCGCCGGTGAGCGAGAGCGCGCCATCGAACTGGTTGGACTGGTCGTCGAGCAGGACATGGCCCGAAGTCTCGATCGTCGTCGCGCCGATGACCAGGAGCGCACCCGACTGGCCGACCGCGCCCGCAGCCGTGATGTCCAGGTCGCCGGCGACCTGGCCGCCGCCGAACGCCACGCCGGCGCCGGACGTCGCCTGGAGGCTGCCGACCTCGAGTTGCGAGAAGTCCAGACCCGTCGTGCTCGCGATCCGGACGTTGCCCGTCGCGGTGAGGTCGAGCGGACCCCCGAACGCATTGCCGGCGTGGTCGAGCGTGATGGCCCCGCCCGCCTCCAGCGTCGCCGGGCCCAGCGCCAGCGCGCCCGACTGGACGATGTCGCCGCCTGCCTGCGCGACCAGCGTTCCGGCGATGCCGCCCTGGCCGAGATCGAGCGTGGTACCGGCCTGCGCCAGGAGATCTCCCGTCACCGTCACCGTCCCGAGCGTCAGCGCCCCGGCATCGACGATCGATGCGCTGCCGCCGGTCGTCAGGTCCACGGTGCCCTGGAAATCGTTGCCGGCGTTGGTGAGCACGATGGCGTTGTTGCCGCCGTCGAAACCCGCCGCACCGCCCACCCGCAGCGAGGTCCCGGCAGCCTGTGCGATGCCCTGGGCGTTGCGCAGGGTCAGCGCGCCGTCGACGTCGATGTCGCCCAGCTCGCCGATCGCATTCGCGCCGCCGAGGTCCGCGCTCGCCGCATCGAGCTCGAGCCGGCCGCCCTGGATGCGCGCAGTGCCGGACCGCTCGATCGCGCCGCCGCTCGACAGCCGGAGCGTCTCGGTGCCTTCGACGGCATGCGCCAGGGTCAGCCCGTCGCCGCCGTGCAGGTGCACGATGCCGCCGCGCAACGCACCGGGCGTGGACAGGCTGCGCCCGGCGGACAGCACCAGGTTCGCGCTGCCGGTATCGATCGCCCCGGCCGGAAGCGTCAGCGTGCCGCCGGCGGTGAGGGACAGCGTGCTGTCCGGGGCGTTGTTGATGGCGGACACGGTGAGATCGTTGGTGTCGCGCAGGGTGATGCCGCCCCCCCGGACGCCGACCGCGCCGACGAAATCGTTGCCGGCGTTGGCGAGCAGGATCTCGCTCTCCCTGGCGTTGAGGGTCGTGGTGCCGGCGACGCTCAGCGCACCGGTCTGGGTGATCGCGCCGTCGGCGTCGAGCGTCAGGTTGCCGGTCGCGCGCGACACGCCCCTGATGCCGATGCCGCCGTCGCTGCGAAGCGAGACGTTGCGGCCCTGGAAGGCAGTGATGCCGCCCAGGCTGTTGCCGGTGTTGGCGAGCGTGATGTCCCCGCTGCTGGCGGTCAGCGTGGTGCCTCCCGACTGCAGCCGGCTGGGCGCGTCCTCGTTGCCGGCCTCCTGCGTGATGGTGCGGGCGCGGCCCTCGAACGTCCCTGCGCCGATGTCGCCGCTCAGGATCAGGGTGCCGATCGTCGTCGACGCCGCGAGGGCGCCGGACGCCGTCACCTGGCCGCCCACGTTCACTTGATACGAGCCGCCAGCGAGGGTGATCCTGCCAGGGGTGCCGCCGAAGTCCGTGGCGACGATGACGCCCGTCGTGTTGACGGTCGTGTCCGCGCCGCCGGAAATGCCCTGCGCCGCAAGCGTCACGTGGCCCCCGTTCGACTGCAGCGTCCCGGTATTGTCCACCAGCATGTACATGCCGTTCACTGGAGCCGTGCCGGCGGTGATGAGCACCTCGTGCGTGGACCCCGTCGTGAACGTGCCCTCCTTCGCCCCGACCAGTTGGACGGCGCCGCCATCGGCCGTGATCTTGCCTCTGTCCCAGTTCTGGACCGTGCCCCCGATCAGGCTGATCGATCCGCCGTTGGTGGCGACGATCGTGCCCTCGTTCCGGATCAGTCCCGGATCGCCGCTCTGCGCCAGGTTCAACTGGTTGCCACCGCTGAGGAAGCCCCCGTCGAACCCCGCCTGCGGCGACAGCGTCGACACCATCAGGCTGCCGACGTTCACCTGGGCGCCCGCGCCGAACAGGACGCCGCTGGGATTGATCAGGAAGATGCCGGCATCGGCCTCGAGCTTGCCGAGGATCTGCGACAGGCCGCCGCCGGTCACCCGGTTCAGGGCGATGCTGCCGGCGGACTGGACGAAATCGACGTGGGCCTGCGTGCCGATGTCGAAGCTCGTCCAGTCGATGATCGTGCGGCCGTTCTGGGTGATCTGCAGCAGATTGGCCGCGCTGTCGCGATTGATGCTGGCAGAGCCGCCGACGACGATCTCCCCGGTCGGCAGCTGTCCGGGGGCGACCTGCGCCCATGCGCTGCCGCCGGCCAGCGCCAGCGCGACCGCCAGCAATGCGCGCGGCGGCAGGAGACGCATCGCGCCACCGGCGCCGAGGCGATGCCGGCAAGCGAGTTCGGAGGCCACCTGCACCAGGCCGAGCGTGCGGTTGAAGACGAGGCGGAAAATGCGGTTCATCGTCGGATCCTTCTCAGAACGTCATGCCGAACCGGGCCCAGGCCCGGAAGTCGTCGCCATCGGATGCCTCGAACCTGCCGCCCACCGGCACCGCGCCGGCGAGACGCAGCTCGAGGTTGTGCAGGTGCGGCAGCCGGAACACGAGGCCCAGGCCGGCGCCGTTGTAGGTCCGCCCCTCCGCCGGCGACAGGCTGCCGGGCGAAGCGGTGACCCGGCCGTGGTCGGCGAACACCTCGAACTGCAGCAGGTCGCGCCAGGGGCGGCCGCCGAACGGCGAGGCGACGTCGCCGAAGCCCGGTGCGTCGACCTGGTACTCGAGCGTGGCCTGGTAGCCGCGGTCGCCGAGCGCCTCCGACACCGGCAGCGCGCGGATGCTGTCGGGCCCGCCGAGCGCGATCTGTTCCATCGGCACCAGCACGTCGTCGGTGTACTGCCCGTACACGCGCGCGAACAGGCGCTGCGTCGGCGTGAGGTACTGCATGCGCGCGAGCGAGACGCGCAGCAGGGTGAAATCGCCGGTGCGCGCGGGCGTGACCGAATCCTCGCCCGGCGCCGAGCGGTCGTCGACGGCATGGCGCAGATTGGCCTGCACCAGGTTGACGCCGCGCGTGCCGCGGTCGATGTGCCGCAGCGTGTAGCCCAGGTCCACGACGTCGAAGGCCTGGTCCGACAGGCTGAAACCGTCCAGCACCTCCAGCCGCGAGCGTTCGCGCACGTAGCGCAGCCCGCCCTGCATCTGCAGCGTGGGCCGGTTGACGAAGCGCCAGTCCGCGCCGACCTGCGCGACCGAGGTCGGGCCGGTGAGCCGGAGCGCGGCGAACGCCCCCCGGTTGACCTCCATCTCGCTGCGCGAGTACGCGGCCATGACCGACAGGCCGTCGACGGCGACGACCGGCACGTGCCAGGCCAGCGATGCGAAGTCGCTCTGGTCGGGATCGTAGCCGCGCGCGTAGCCGGCCGAGATCGTGTCGCCGATGCCGAGCGCGTTGCGCCAGGCGACGCCGAGCTGGGCGCGGTAGCGGCCGGTGAGTTCGGTGCCGTGATTGCTGGCGCCGATCGAGATCGAGTACGGGCGCGCTTCCTCGGTCGCGGTCACGACCAGGTCGGTCTCGCCCGTGGCCTGGCCCGGCTGCAGCACGGCGGACGTGGCGACGCCGGGGATCTCGCGCATGGTCAGCAGCGCGCCTTCCATCTCGTCGCGATGCAGCGTGCGCCCGGCCAGGCGCTGCGCGGGCGCGGCGATCGCCGAGGCCCGCACGCGCCGGTTGCCTTCGACGATCACCCGGCCCAGGCGCCCTTCGAGCACCGCGATCTCGACGATGCCGTCCTCGCCGATGGTCTGTGCCGGCAGGTAGGCCGTCGAGACCACGTAACCGGCGTCGCGATAGGCCGCGGTCACCGGCTGCGCGGCGTCGGCCAGCTGGTCGAAATCGAGGGTGGCGCGGTCGGCGCCGCCGGCCAGTTCGGCGAAGCGTGCGTCGAGCAGCGCCTGCATCGTCGCCGGCGTGATGCCGCGTTCGGGATGCGCGCCGACGCCGCGGATGCGGAACCCGCGGACCTCGACCCCGGTGATCGGCGCGGCGGCGCGGTCGCGTACCGCCGGCACCACGGGCGCTTCGGGGACCGGCTCGGACAGTGGTGGGCGCAGCGCCTCTTCCTGGTCGCCGGGCTGCCAGCCCGTGGGCGGCGGCGCGCCCTGCGCCAGTGCCAGCGCCGGAGCGGCCAGCGCGAGCGCACAGGCCCGGCTCAACAGCGCGCGACGCGCGCAAGCGCGGACGCGCGACGGCGTCCGTGTGATTTCAGACATTCCCCTGCTCCATTGCCCATGCCATCCACAGCGCAGCCACGGCCATGGCCGCCACGGCCGCGAGAATCGCGAACCGGCGCGAGGAAGATGATGGGCCCCGCAACCACCCTAGCACCATCGTCGCGCCGGTTTCTGTATGGGCGCCCGCGCGCCCGGCGACGGCCGGCGGCGACACCGCCCGGCGCTCGGTTTCGTCGCTGCGCTGGCGCAGCGTGGCGATGATGCGGCGGCGGCGCTCGCGATACGTTTCGCGGCTGATCGCGCCCTGCTGCCAGGCATCGCCGAGTGCGCGCAGCGCGGCGTTGGCATCGTGTTCCCAGTCGCTCATTTCAGTTCCCGCAGCACGCGGAACCCCACATCGGCCTGCGCCGCGCCGCCGTCGCCCCGGCGCGCGTCGACCGTGCACTCCGACCACAGGCTGCCGAATCCACCGCCCTGCACGGCGAGGCTGCCGCCGCTGTCGGTCCATTCCCAGACGTTGCCGCTCATGTTGATCAGGCCCCATGGATTGGCGGCGCGGCCGCGTGCCGACACCGGGCCGCCACCGCTGCCCGCATCCGCGGTCGGCGGCACGCAGTTGCTGTCGGGCGCCTGGCGCCATCCGGCGCCGGCCTGCGCCGCGTGCCGCCACTCGGCCTCGGTCGGCAGGCGGTAGCGCCAGCCGCCAGTGGCATGGATCAGCCAGCGCGCATAGCCGCGGGCCTGGGCGGCCGGGATGCCGGTGACCGGCAATGCGCCCGCCGCCGCGTTCGCGACCGGCTGCGGCCTGCAGCGCCCGGTCGCCTGGCAGTAGGCATTGAACTCGTTGACCGTGACCTCCGCGCGCGACAACGCGTAGGCCTTGCCGCCGGCGATGCCGGGCACCACGACGAACGTGGGCCCGCGGCCGTCGCCGATGGCGTCGAAGCAGAAGCGGCCGCGGCCGGCCAGGCCGGGCTGGCCGCAGGGATCGGGCCCGTCCGGCACCGGCGGCAGCGTTTCTTCCGGATCGACGGCGGCGGCAGCACCGGCGACCACGGGCGAAGCGCCGGCTCCTGCGGCCGGGCGCTGCGCTGCGCCCTGGCTGCGCGGCGCGGCACCGGCCCCGGATGAAGACGGAACCGCACCCGCCGGTGCAAGCGCCCGCAGCTTCGCCGCGAGGCCGCCTTCGGGCACCACGCCGCGCTCGCGCAATTGCGCCTCCAGCGCGGCCAGGCCTTCAGCGTCCTCGCGCGCGACAGCGGCCAGACGTGCGGCCAGCGCCGCGTGGCTGCGCGCATCGGGCGACGTGCGCGACGCGTCGTCGATCGCGGCGGCAACCTCGTAGCGCGCACGCGCATTGCGCAGGTCGAGACGCTCGCCCAGCAGCGCGACCGCCTCGCCGGCGATCGCGGCCGCGCGCGCGA
Source organism: Proluteimonas flavola (assembly GCF_021191705.1). Classification (GTDB taxonomy): domain Bacteria; phylum Pseudomonadota; class Gammaproteobacteria; order Xanthomonadales; family Xanthomonadaceae; genus Luteimonas; species Luteimonas flavola. The sequence continues at coordinate 24,642 of NZ_JAIWPU010000042.1, read as the reverse complement.
CATCGCCGTTGCCGGCCGCGCGGTCGGCGGCCGCCAGATGCGCGCCGGCCAGAAGTTGCGGCGCCCCGGTGCGCGTGAACGCCACGTCCGGTGCCAGCGTGCGCAGGCGCTGCAGCGATTCGCGGGCTTTCTCCAGATCGCCGGCGGCCGCGGCACGGCGCAGCGATTCGCCGAGCGCGTCCGCCTCGGCGCTGGCGGCCTCGCGCGCGAGTCGTGCATCGAGCGCGGCCTGCAATCCGTCCAGGCGGGTCTTCTCGCGCAGCAATCCGGCATCGCCCGGCGCCTGCGCCAGGCCGAACGCCACCAGTGCCGTGGCCCGGGCCAGTTGCAGCGGCGCCTGCGCCGCCGCTGCCTGGTGCGCGATCGCGCGGGCCAGGGCCTCGCGCAGTCCGGCATCGCCCGGCGCCTGCACGCCCGCGCCCAGCACCTGCAGCGCCGCCGCGACCTCGGCCTGCCAGCGCGGGTCGTCGGACGGCTGCGCGATGCGCGCCGACAGCAGCGTGCGCGCCGATTCCGCATCGCGCGGCGTCTCGACCGCGGGCTGGCGACGCCCGGCCGCGTCCGCGACCGCGGCATCGAGCGCGGTGCCGGCCAGTTGCAGCCGCAGCGAGTCGGGAAACACCGCCTGTGCCTGGCGCAGGCGCTCGCCGGCGAGATCCAGGCGCTCGCCTTCGACGGCTTCGCGCACCGCCTCGGCGTAGGCGAGTTCGAGGCCCGGATGGCGCAACAGCGCGCTGCCGGGATCGACCGCGCGGACCCGCGCCAGCGTGTCGGCCGCGCCCGCGCCGTCGGCGGGAAACAGGCGCCCGGCCGCGATCCGCGCACTCAGCTCGGTGTCCAGGCTGTTGAGCAGCGCGTCGCGCTCGAAGGCCATCGTCCGCGCGCGTTCGTCGATCGCCGGCGAGAACAGCCGCAGGTCGTTGCGCAAGGCCAGGACCCGCTGCGCCTGCAGGTAGTCGTAGCGACCCTGCTCCGGATTCCACAGCGCATCCAGGCGCCGCAGCAGGAACGATTCGATGCGCTGGTGCTCCGCCAGCACCAGTGCATCGCGGTCCGAGGCCGGGAGCGCGGCCAGTGCCGCCATCGCCGCACCCTCGTCGGCGAACGCGCCGTCGCCATCGCTGGAGAAACCGGCCACGACGGCCGCGAGCTGGCGCTGGTGCAGCCAGTGCGAGGCGCCGAATACCGCGCCGCCGACCACCAGCACCGCCGCGGCGCCATAGCCCGCCAGCGGCAGCAGGCGTTCGCGCGCCGGTACCTCGCGCAGGCCCTCGATCAGCGCCTCGACGCTCGGCAGGCGGTCGGCCGCGCGGAACGCGACCGCACGGCACAGGCTGCGGTACTGGCGCCCGGTCAGGCCCTTCACCTTCGGCGGCGTGCGGCCTTCGCGCAGCGCGACCTCGGCACTGGCCTTGTCGAAGGGATGACGGCCGGTCAGCAGTTCGAAGCAGACGCAGCCCAGCGCATAGACGTCGTCCGACGGCGACGGGTCGGCGCCCTCGATCATCTCCAGGCTGGCGTAGGCCGGGGTCAGCGCGCCGAGCGTGGAGGCGTCGAACACGGTGACCTCGCCGCTGGCGCCGGCACCGGCCTTGCCGGCGCGCGCGATGCCGAAATCGAACACCTTGGGCACACCGTCGGCGGTGACCATGACGTTGCCGGGCTTGAAATCGGAATGCACGATGCCGGCCGCGTGGGCGCGCCGGAGCGCCCAGGCCATGCCTTCGATCAACGGCCGCGCCCGGGCCAGCGGCATGCCGTTGAAGGCGCGCTCGCGGATCAGCGTGCGCAGGTCGGATCCGTCGATGTACTCCATCGTCATGTAGACGATGGTCCCGGCCTTGTCGAAGTCGTAGACGCGGACGATGTTGTCGTGCGCCAGGCGCTGCGAACGGCGCGACTCGCGCTGCAGCGCGACCAGCGAATCGGGATGGCGGCGGAACTCGTCGTTGAGCACCTTGACCGCGACGTAGGGATCGCGGTCCTGCGCCTCGACCTTGCGCTCGTCGCGCGCGAGGAACACCACGCCCATGCCGCCGCGGCCGAGCTCGCGTTCGAGCAGGAAGCGGCCCTTGAGCAGCAGGCCGACGGTGGCGGTCTCGCCGACCTCGGCATCGGCGATGCCGGCCCAGCCGGCGGTCGCCGCGCTGCCCAGCGTGCCGGTCCCGGTGCCACCCGACGCGTCCGCCGGCGGCGGCCGCGGCGTGGGCGCGCGCGGTGCGACGCGGGTCGCGTCCTCGCCGGCGTCCGCCGGGACCGCAGCCGGCGCCGCGGCGCGCTGCGCCAGCGGCATCACCACGGTGGCATCGTCGGCGGGCGCTGCGGCGGCGCCGGCCTCCGTCGCGCGCATCGCGTCGAGCCGCTCGCGCAGCGTCAGCAGGGTGGTCTCGTCGAGTTCATCGCGGAACCGCCACAGCGTCTCGACGCCGGCGCTGTACTCGGCCTCCGGCAGCGCGCCGCGGCGCGACAGCGCGTTGAGTACCGATCCCAGGTCGATGTCGCCGCGGCGCAGGGCCGTCATCAGTTCCACCACGTCCGTCTTGTCCCCGTTCATGCCGCCGTCTCCCCGAACCGCACCGCGATGGCCGACACGTTGTCGCGGGCGGCGCGCTCGAGCGCGAGCTCGAACAGGCGGCGCACCAGGGCCTGCGGATCGCGTGCGCGCCCGCATTCGAGGTCCAGTTCCTCGTCTCCGATTTCCTTGTTGATGCCGTCCGTGCATAGCACGAAGGTCGTGCCGCGGCCGCTGCCGGCGATGCACCAGTCGACGAACAGCCGCGGCTGCGCGCCGACCGCGCGCGTCAGCGCGCCCGCGGGCGGCTGCGCTTGCGCGTGGGTGCCGGCGAAGCGGGTGACGTCCTCGCGGGCACCGTGCACGTGGTCGGCGGTGATCTGCCGCAGGCGGCGCTGGTCGTAGCAGTAGCCGCGGCTGTCGCCGACCCAGCCGCACAGGGCGACGTCGCCGTCATGCACCAGCACCACCACGGTCGATCCGATGAGGTCGCCGCCGCGCTCGGCGGCCACCCGCAGCAGTTCGTCGTTGACGCCTTCGAGCGCGTCCTCGATCGCGTCGAGGAAATCGCAGAGATCGTCGGGGCGGTGCAGCGCGGCGAGTCGTTCGACGATCAGCCCGCTGGCGTAGTCGCCGGCGCTGTGGCCGCCGAGTCCGTCGGCGACGGCCCACAGCCCGGCCTCGTCGCGCAGCAGGATCGCGTCCTCGTTGCAGCGCCGGACCTTGCCCGGATCGGTGCGGCCGCAGGAACGCGGAAACACACTGCGCGCCGCGCCACGCGCCACGGCCCGCATCACGCCGCACCCGCCTGCGGCGTCGCGCCGAGCAGCGCCGCGAATGCCTGCGCATCCGGCAGCCCGCGACCGACCCACAGGCTGCCGGCGTGGCCGCGATCGCCGTGCTGCCACCACAGCGTGCAGCCGGATGCGGCCAGCCGGTGCCACAACGCCGACGGCAGGCGCAGGCCGTGCCCGCACAGGGGCAGCCAGTAGCCGCGCCGGCTGCCGTCGAAGCCGGGCGGCGGCACCGGCACCGTGGGGTCCTGCGGATCCGGCGGCAGCGCCAGCGCGGCGATCGCCGCATCGAAGCGGGCGGCGTCGATGCCCCGGTCGCGCTGGGCCGCCGCCGCGACGCCGGCGACCAGATCGAACCAGCGCCCGCCGTCGTCGAGCACGCCGGGCGCCGCGCAGCCGGTGGGCAGGCCGGCCGCGACGACCATCGGGAAACAGCGCCCCACGCGGTCGCAGCCGGGCAGCATCACCCCGGCCCAGGCCGCGGCGCCGGCCACGCCCGGCGACAGCAGGAAGCGCCATGCCGGTGCGCGCTGCCAGGCCTCGCTCCAGCCTGTGCCGAGCAGGTCGCGGGCGCCGGCCACCGCATGCGAGAACGCACGGTCCCAGGCATCGACGAAGACCGGCGGCAGGCGGCGCTGCACGAAATCGCCGGCGCCGGGCAGCTTGCCGAAGTAGCCGGGCGCGCTCATGCGATCTCTCCGCAACGGAACGCCTGCACCGTGTCGTTGAGGAACGGATTGCGCAGGCTGGCGGCGCGCAGCGGCAGTTCCACCGTCCCGCCGCCGAGCGACCAGCGCGCGGTGAATTCGGTTTCCGAGGTGCGCGTCAGCGACTCGGCCTGCAGCAGGCGGAACAGCGCCCACTCGCCCTGCCGGCTGATGCGTGCCAGACGCGTGCCGATGACGTCGTAGACGGTGACCGACGCCTGTCCCGGCGTCGGTCCGGGCCAGGTCATCGGCATGGCGCCGTCCTCGCCCGGCGACGACACGAACCGCTGGCCGTCGACGTCGATCTCGACCCGCGCCACCGGCCCGCCCAGCGTCGCCTGGCGCAGGGTGAAGCGGACTTCCGGCAGCACGCCGCCGCGGAAGTACGCGCGGCGGATGCGGTCGGCGGCCTGCATGCGCGCAGGCAGTCCGGGCGGGCCTGCGGCGAATCCGGGATCGTCGCGCCAGCGCCAGGTCGCGGCGCCGGTGTCGATGCGCGACGCCAGAGACTCGCGGAACAGGCGGTCGAAACGGCCGTCCTGGCCGAACAGTTCGCCGAAATCCTGCAGCGGGATCTCGGCCTCGGCCGCGAGATCGAACGGATAGCGGTCGCGCACGAAGTCGCCGCAGTCGCGCCCGATCGCCTCGCGCGCCTGCCCGGCCAGCGCCGCGCGCTGGCCATCGGCCAGCAGGCCGGCGCTGTCGCCCGTCAGCGTGGACAGCCAGCCGTCGAGCGGCGGCGGCAGCTGCGAGACGATCTGCCGGGCGAGCAGCAGTTGCGGCGGTGGCTGGCTGGCGCCCGCGCTGCCGGCGGGCAGCGTCAGCAGCGCCTTGCCGAGTTCGTCGACCGCCAGCAGCGCGCGGTCGAGCGGCGTGTTGCCGGCGGCGCCCTCGGTCAGCTGGTTGAGCGCTGCGAAGTGCGCCTCGATCGCCTGGCCCGGTACCGGTGCGTCGTCGTCGCCGTCCCGGTCGCCCAGCACCGCCTGCAGCGCACGGTTGCGCGCGGCGGTCGCGTCCACCGCCTGCCCGGCGGCCGCGGCGGCGGCCTCGCCGGCCGCGGCAAGCGCCCCGGCCGCGCCTTCGGCGGCGGGCATGCGGCCCATGTCGGTGGTGTGGGTGCGCACCAGTTCGAGCAGCAGCCGCAGCGGCGAGCCGGGCGCCGCGACCTGCGCGGCGAGCAGGCTGGCCTGCTGCAGGTCGGTGGCCGGCGCCAGTTCGAGGTCGGCGAGCAGCGCGTCCCACGCGCGCAGGTAGTCCTGTTCGTAGAGCGCGGCGACCTGGCGCACCGTGCGTGCGCGCGACAGCGCGTCGGCGGCATCGACGCCGAGCACCCAGTCGTCGCCGAGGAAGCGCTCGACCTCGGCCTCGATGCCGCCGTCCATCTGCTCGGCGAACACCGGCTGGGTGTACAGCGCCGGCCACGGCGCCGACAGCGGCGCACCGCTGCGCCGGCGGAACACCTCGCCGCGCAGGCCGAGCGCGCGGTCGAGCCGGGCGTCGTCGTCGCTGCGCGCCTCCAGGCCGAGCCGCAGGCTGCTGTAGACCAGCGCCGACAGGTCGGCCGCGCGCAGCGTCGTCCGTGCCTGGGCCACGCGCGCCTCGTCGAGCGGCAGCGCGCGCAGTTCGCCCGACTGCGCCAGCAGCGCGTCGAAATGCGACGACAGCGCGGCCTGCAGGACCGGATCGCGGGGGAACAGCCGGCGCCATTCGATCGCCGCCAGCGACGACAGCTCGGCGGCATCGGCGCGGCGCGGCTGGCCCAGCATCAGGTAGCCCTTGAGGTAGTAGTACAGCGCCTGCAGGTCGCCGGCGTTGTCCGCCAGCCCGCGCCGGAACTGCGCGCCGAGGCCGGGCAGCAGCGCGGCGTTGAGCTCGCGCAGGTAGGCGTCGCGCAACTGCCCGCCGACCGCGCCGCCCTGGTACAGGCCCGCGCGCATCGACCACGGCACGTCGCCGTCGTGCGCGCCTGCGGCGGCCAGGACCGGGCGCAGCGTCTCGAGCCGCTGCAGGGCCAGCGCGAAGTACTGCGGCGGCGTCGCCGCGCCCGCAAGATCGGCGACCGCGGGCCGGGCATCGAGCGCCGCGCGCACGTCGGCCAGGTAGCGCGCGTTGCGCGCATGGCTGACGGTCATCGCCGCGAGCAGCCCGAGCGTGCAGACGACGGTCGCGGCCATCGCCACCGCCAAGCCGGTGCGGCGGCGCGCGCCGCCGGCGAGCCCGGCGGCGAAGCCGGACTCTGCGAACACCACGTCGCGCAGCAGGCGCTCGACGAAGAACGTGCGCCGCTGCAGCCCGGGTGCGTGCACCCGCGTCGCGTCCACGCCGAAGGTGCGCGCGACCGCGCCCATCATGCGGTCGATCGGCGTGCCTTCCTGCGTGCCCGAGGTGAGATACACGCCGCGCAGCAGCGGCGCCGCGCCGTAGGCGCTGCCGGCGAACACGGCCTCGGTGAAGTCGCGCGCGATGTCGCCGAAGGCGGCGAACTGCTGCGGGAACGACAGGATCGCCGCGCGCCGGGTGCGGTCGCGCTCATTGTGCAGGCGCTCGACCAGGCGCGCGTCGAGGCGTTCGAGCAAGCCGTTGAACGCCTGCCCGAAGCCGCGCGCGGCGCTGCCGTCGAGCGTCCTGCCCGCCGGGAACGTGGTGCCCCAGACCTGCGCCCGCTGCGCGGGGTCGAGGTCGTCGAAGAACTCGCCGAAGCCGGCGACCAGGTCGCACTTGGTGAACACCAGGTACACCGGCACGCGCACCCTGAGCTGCTCGTGCAGTTCGTCCAGCCGCCGCCGCACCGCCTGCGCGTGCGCATCGCGCTCGCGCTCGTCGAGCAGCAGCAGGTCGGACATGCTCATCGTCACCAGCACGCCGTCGACCGGCCGCTCGCGGCGGAACCGCCGCAGCAGCCGCAGGAAGCCGGTCCAGCCGCCGGCATCGGCCTCGGCATCGGAGTCCTGCGTGGTGTAGCGGCCGGCGGTGTCGAGGAACACGGCTTCACCGGTGAACCACCAGTCGCAGTTGCGGGTGCCGCCGACGCCGCGCAGCGCTTCCTTGCCGAACCGCCCGGCGAGCGGGAACTCCAGGCCGGAATTACGCACCAGCGTGCTCTTGCCCGAACCGGGCGGGCCGATCACCACGTACCAGGGCAGTGCGTAGAGGCTGCGGCGGCCGCCGCGCCGGCGCAGCAGCCTGACCGCCTCGCGGAAGCGCGATTCGAGCTGCGCGCGTTCGGCGGCGTTGGCCGCGTCGCGATCGTCGGCACCGGCGGTCGACCCCGCGATCGCCTCGCCCATGGCCCGGGTGCGCGCCCGCTGGCGCAGCACCACGACCGCCAGCGCGAGCGCCCATGCGAGCAGCAGCGCGAGCATCGCGACCAGCCGCGACGACGGCGACGCCAGCGGCTGGCGGCCGGCGATGGCGATCCACGGCCCGCCGATCCAGACCAGCGCGCACAGCACCAGCACGCCCACCAGCGACAGGCACCACCCGGATTTCAGCAATTGCAGCAGCTTGCGCATGGCTCAGTCCCCGGGCTGGTAGAGGATCTCGACGCGGCGGTTGCGCGCCCGGTTCTCCGGCCGCGACGCCGGCTGTGCGAGCGGTTGCGATGCGCCGGCGCCGACCACCTCCAGCCGGCCGGCATCGGTCAACGACGCCGACAGCACGTCGGCGACCGCCTGCGCACGCGCGGTCGACAGGGCGTAGTTGTCCTTGAAGCGCAGCGAGCGCAGCGGCTGGTCGTCGGTGTGACCGACCACGAGCACGCGACCGGGCAGCTGTTCCAGCGCCTTGCCGACGCGGCCGACCAGCGCGTGCGCATCGTCGCCGAGCGCGTCGCCGCCGGAGTCGAACATCGTGCCGGCCGCCAGCCGCACCCGGGCCTGTCCGTCGCCGCGCTGGTCGATCTCCAGCAGCCCGGCCTGCGCTTCGTTCGCCAGCAGCTGCGCGAGCGTGCGCACCGGCGGCGGACGCGGCAGGTCGCCCGGCGGCGCCACGGCCGCCAGGCCGATACGCGCGGCCTCGGCGCCGATCGGCGCGGCCAGTTCGTTGAGCCGCGCATGGAACCAGGCGAAGGCGCCCAGCAGCACGCAGCCGGCGATGCCGGGCACCAGCCACGGCGCCAGGCGCCGGGCCAGCGGATCGCCGCGCTGTTCGACGCCACGCCAGTGCGGCGACAGGCCCTCGGCCGGCGGTCCGCGCTGGGCGCGGATGCGGCGCTGCAGGTCGTCCTGGATGTCGGCGAGCCGCGCACGGCCGCCGGCCTCGATCTGGAAGCGCCCGGAAAACCCCAGCGCCAGGCAGGCGTACATCAGTTCGAGCAGGTCGATGTGCCGCGGCACGTCCTGCAGCAGCTGGTCGAGCAGTTGGAAGAAGCGCGCGCCACCGTAGGATTCGCCGTGGAAGGTCACCAGCAGCGTGCGGCTGGCCCAGCCGCTGCGCTCGCCCCAGGGCGAGTTGAGCACGGCCTCGTCGAGCGTCGCGCACAGCACGTAGCGCGCGGCGGTGACGGTCTGCTGCGATACGCCCGATTCGGCCAGCCGCGCCTCGAAACGGCGCACCTGCGCCTGTACCTGGGCGCGCAGGGCCTCGGCGTCGCCGGCACTGCTGCTGTGGCGCAGCTGCACGGCCAGCAGCAACAGCGGACTGGCCGCGTGCAGCAGCGGATTGCGGCCGCGGCCGAGGAAGGCGCTGATCTCCTCGGGCGACGGCGCCGGCGGCGGCAGCAGGCTGTCGGCCGGATGCGGCGGCAGCGCGTCCGGCTGGCGCGGACGCACGATCGTCGCGTCGGCCGGTGGATCCTGCGGCCAGGTGCTCATGCGCTCATCCCCTGATCGCCCACAGCTGCAGGTCCAGGCCCGGCGTGTCGTTGCCGAAATGCAGCGCGACGCCGCCGGCGCCGCGCAGTTCGCGCCACAGCGGTGCCTGGCGGTCGAGTTCGAAGTACACGTGGCCGGCGTGATAGGGGATCTGCCGCGGCGCGACCGGCAGCGGCGCCAGGCCCACGCCCGGCAGTTGCAGGTTCACCAGGTCGCGGATCTTCTCGACCGGCCCGATCTTGGCCACCGCCGGCAGTTGCCGGCGCAGCGCCTCGGCCGGCTGGTCGGCGCGCGCGGCCAGCACGAACGCCGCGTTGTCGAACAGCGTGGCATCGCCGGCGACCGCGACCCAGACGCCGTACTTGCGCTGCTGGATCGGGATCGCGACCGCGGTCTGCTCGAGCACCGCGCTGAGGCTGCCGCGCAGCGACGCGACCACCGGCTCGAACGCGGCGCGCTGGTCCTCGTGCCGGTACGGCGGAAACGCCGGCGGCCGCTTGCCGGGCGCGGTGAAGGTCGCCAGCTCGCCGGCCAGCGACAGCAGCGCGCGGAACAAGGTCTCCGGATGCGGGGTCGCGGCCTCGGCCCAGTGCGCGACCAGCGGTTGCCAGCGGTTGACCGTCTGCAGCAGCAGGAAATCGGCGATCTCGGCGGCGCCGCCGCGGTCCGTCGCGGCGACGCGCCCGGCCAGCGCCTCGCCGCGCTGGTGCAGCAGGCCGAGCAGTTCGACCAGGAACGTCGCCAGCCGCGGCGCGGCGCGCGCGTCGAGCGTGGTCGGGATGAAGGCGTCGTCGAGCAGCACGCGGTTGTCGGCGCGGCACTCGACCACGCGCGCCAGCGGGATGCGCACCAGGCCCTCGGACGGCCGCGAATCGGGCAGCAGGCGCGTCGCCAGGCCGCCGACCTCGAGCACCACGCTGCCGTCGACGCTGCCCGAGGCATCCACCGCCTCGGTCTCGCGCACGCGGAACCGCACCAGGCGGTCGGCCGGCGCATCGGGCCAGGCGCTGTCGGGTCGCGCGGCCGAGCGCAGCGGCAGGGTCAGGTGCACCACCGCGTCCCGGCAGCCGGCGTCGACCTCGAATGGCGGCGGCAGCGGATCGTCGTCGGGCATCGAGAACGGGGTGCCGTCGGGGAACACGCCGCGCGCGCGACGCAGGCCGATCCGGCCGACCGCGAGCAGGTCCGGTTCGAGTTCCAGCTCGGTGAAGCCCCAGCCCTGCCCACGCAGGCTGCCGGCGCGCAGCTCGATGCAGCGCTCGAGATAACGCTCGTGCTGCTGCATGTGCTGGGGCCGCAGGAACAGGCCTTCGCTCCAGACGATCTTGTTGTTCTGCGTCATCTTCCCGCCCGTCGCGTCGGCCACGCAGGCAGCGGACGCATCCACGCCCGCCCGGCCGCTTGAAATAGACCGTGGCCGCCGGAGGCGCCAGGCTGTGGAGAGTCTGGTCGCGGGGCCGCGGCGCGGCCCGACATTTCGTCTCAGCGGGCCGGCGCGCGGCGGCGGGCGCTCTTGAGCCGGGCGAGCTGGGCCTCGTAGGCGCGCGCGAACTCGTCGCCGAACAGCATCCGGAACGCGGTGTCGGGGTCCTTCGCCGCCCGGGCGAAGTCGTCGCGATAGCACTCCCAGTAGCGGCCCTTGCCGGCGAACGCGCGACGCCCGCCGGCGTCGACCTCGCGTTCCAGCCGCTCGGGGCTGAAGTGTGCGAGCAGCGATTCGAATGCGGCGCGCATGCCGGCGAGCATCGCCATCTGGTGGCAGCGGATGTCGTCGAAGGCGTCGTCGAACGCGGCCGCGCCGCCGAGGAACGCGCTGTCGCGCTCGAACAGCCGGCGCATCGCGTCCTCGGGCGTGGCGGCGAACTTCAGCGGGTTGTTCTCGCTGCGCTGGATGATCGTCACCGGCAGCCGGAAGGTGTTCTTGATCTCGGCGCGGGCGCGCAGCGTTTCCATGACGCCGTCGACGACGATGCGCAGGATCGCCTCGACGTCGTCGGGCCCCGGTGCCGACGCCTGCACCGCGGGGGGCGGCGCGGGCGCGGCAGGCGCTGCGCCGAAATCGCCGCGCGTCAGGTCCCAGGCCTCCGGCAGCGTCGCGGGCGCGGCGGCGGCGCGCGGCGGCTGGTAGTGCCCGGCGGTCGCCGGCGCATGGTTCCAGTGATCGCCCGCGCCCGGCGCCGGCGCGGGCGGCGGATCGAACAGTTGCAGCGGGTCGAGCGCGGGCGGCGGCGCGGCGCCGCCGAAGCCGGCCAGCAGCGCGTCGAGGCCGTCGTCGCCGGAGGCAGGCGAGGCAGGCATTGATACGGCAACCGGCGCCGCGGGCTCGGGCGGGGCCGCCGGTGCGGCCGGACCGAGGCCGAAGTCCCAGTCGTCGTCGTCGCGCCCGAGGTGCGCGGGCGCGGCGGATGCGGGCGACGACGGCGCCGGTGCCGGCGCAGCGGGCACGACGATCGTACGGTCGCTGTCGGCGGGGTCGTCCAGGGTGGATGCGGGCGCTTGCGCCGCGGCATCGACGATCCGCGCCGCGAGCTCGAAGCTGTCCATCTGCAGGCGGTCGCCGTCGTCGAGCGTGACCGGCTGGCCGCGCGACAGCGGCGCGCCGTTGCGCAGCATGCCGTTGGTGCTGCGGTCCTCGAGGAAGTACAGGCCGTGCACGTAGCGCACGACCGCATGCACGCGCGAGATGCCCGGCGCGGCCAGCATCCAGTCGCAATCGTCGGCGCGGCCGATGCTGCCGCCGGCCGCGTGGAATACGTGCGAGCTGCGGACGCCGGGCGGCGGTTGCGTGCCGACGATGGTCAGGGTCAGGACGGGTTCGCTCATGGGATCCTCGTGGGCGCGGGCCGGGCCGGCGGCTCGCCTGCGCGTTCGACCAGCAGCACCAGCGCGCGTTGCGCGAACGCGGTGCGGCGCTGGTCGAGGCGGTCGGGCTCGATCGCGGCCAGCAGGTTGATCGCGGCGGTCGCCGCGCGTGCGGTCAGGAACGCCGGCGGCGGCACCGGCGTCTCCTGGGCGGCGGGCGCGAGGCTGCCGCCGGACCAGCCGGCCGCGGCCGCGAGCCAGCCGCCGAGCGTGCGGTAGCCGTCGGCACCGGCGAACTCGTAGGCGATGCGGCGGTTGTGCTCGGACGGATCGCGGACCCACTGCTCGGCGAGCGCGGCGCCGGCGCGGTCGTCGTCGCCGAGCGGCTCGCCGCGCGCGCACTGGCACAGCCAGGCCACCACGTAGCGTTTCGGCAGCAGCCGCGCCAGCAGTTGCAGGGCCGGCTGCAGGCGGCCGGCGTCGAGCAGGATCCGCACCGCGTCCTGCGCCGCTGCGCCCGGCGGCAGCAGCGCGCGGGCGTCGTCGTCGATCGCCATCTCCACGCAGGCCGTGCGCACCGGGTCGTCCATGGCCCGCCTCATCCGATCTTGATCAGCGGCGCGGACATCTGCGCCAGGCCCTGGCCCTGCAGCGTCAGCACCGGCGCCTTGAACGTGGCGGTCGCGCCGCCCTCGGCGGTCAGCATCGCATCCGACTTGATCGTCATCGTCGCCCCCGCCTTGACGTCCATCGTCGCGCCGGCCTCGATGCCGACCTGCACCCCGCCCTCGGCCTTGATCGACTGCTGGCCGTCGACGGTGATGTGGATGCCCTTGATCCGGATGTCGCCGTTGCTCGTCATGACGATGCTCGACTGGCCGGTCACCAGTTCGATCTCGCTGCCGGCCTCGAGCCTGAATTTCCGGCCGATCTTCGTCGTGCCGTTGGCCTTGACGTCGAGCGCGTCGTCGTTGCCGACCTCATGCCTGCGGTCGTTGCCGACCTTGCCGGTCTGGTCGTGCTTGACCTCGATCGATTCGTCGTGCCCGACCAGCAGGTGGCGGTCGTTCTCGGCTTCCGCGCGCAGGTCCTTCTGCGCATGCACGAACAGCTCCTCGCTGCCCTGCTTGTCCTCGAAGCGGATCTCGTTGAAATCCTCGACGCCGCCGTTTTCGCTGCGGCTGCGGATGCCGCTGCGGGTCTTCCCCGCCGGCAGCGGATACGGCGGCGCGTGGTCGCCGTTGTAGACGCTGCCCACGATCAGCGGCCGGTCCGGGTCGCCCTCGAGGAAGCTGACCACGACTTCCTGGCCGACCCGCGGGATGTGGACCATGCCCCACTGCTTGCCGGCCCAGGGCGAGGCCACGCGCACCGGGCAGGACTGCACCTGGTCGCGCTCCGACGCCCTAGCGCTCGCGGCCCAGTGGAACCTCACGTGGACCCGGCCGTGCTGGTCGACGACGATCGCCTCGTCGTCGCCGCCACCGCCCGCGTCGCACACGGTCGCCGTCTGCAGGCCCGCGATCACCGGCCGCGACGCGGCCTGCGGGCTGCGGAACGGCAGGCGGCCGTCGATCGCCTCGAAGGCGCAGGTCCAGGGCGCGTCGTCGCCGCCCCCCGATGCCGGGTCCGGCGCGCGCAGCGCGAACGTGGCGGCGGTCAACAGGTACTCGCGGTCCCAGGCACCGCCGGGTGTTCCGTCCAGGCGCAGCAACGCGCCGGCGGCGATGCCGTACGCATCGCTGCGTGCGCTGAAGCGGGCACGGGCGGCGTTGCGGGCCTCCACCACCACCTGCGCCAGGCGCCGGTGCGCGGCGGGCGAGTCGCCGCCGCCCGGGAAGTCGAACAGCGCCAGCGCATCGATGCCGTGCAGCGGCAGGCCCTGCGCCGCGTCGCCGCGTCCCTCCAGCGAGGCGCGCGGCTGCAGCGGATCGTAGTCGGTGAGCCTGGCGGACGTCGCGTGCACCGCGGTCGAGGGCCGCCAGTCGGCGACCCCGCTGGCCGCCCGCGCGCCGGACAGACCCGCGGCCAGCCACGGCAGCGATGCCGCGCCCCTGGCCGCCGAATGCGCGCCGATGCCGTCGGCGAGGACCAGCGTGTGCCGACGGTCCTCGTGCTCGAACCAGTAGTACAGGCCCTCCTGCTCCAGCAGCCGGCTGATGAAGGCGAAATCGTCCTCGCGGTACTGCACGCAGGTCTCGCGCACCGGATAGGTCGCCGTGATGCTGGTGCGCACGTCGGAGTAGCCGATGCCGTCGAGCACCGCGCGCACGATCGACACCACGTCGCGATTGGCGAACACGCGGCTGTGGCGGCGCTGGGTCAGCAGCCACGGCCGCGGCGCGAGCGTGATCTCGTAGACCGCGTGGCGCAGGTCGTCAACCACGGCGAAGCCGCTCTGCGCCGCCTCGACCGCGATGCCGTGGAACCAGCGCTCGAAACCGTCGGGCATGTGCATGTGCACGGACATCGGCGTGCCGAGCATCGCGGCCAGGTCGAGCTTCGGATCGCTGGACAGCGCGCGCAGGCGGAACTCGAACAGGCCGCCGAGCCGCTCGCTGCCGTCCATCGACAAAAAGCGCAATGCATCGCCGAGGTCGGAGCGGAGGGTGAAATTGCCCGGGTCGCGCGCCATGCGGATGCCCGCGGATCAGCCGGCGCCGCGGCGTGCGACGGCCACCCAGCCGTGTACCGGGGCGCCGCTTTCGTTGCGCAGGTCGCGCGGCGCGATGCGCTGGTCGCCGAATCCGGCGGCGAGCAGCGCCGTCTCCAGGTGCGCACGGGTATGCCGGTAGCGGCCGCTGGGGCCGAGTTCGATGCCGTCGGCCGTCGCCGCCCCGGCCTCGAGCGCCTCGACCGAGAACCCGAACCAGCCGTGCGCGCGCAGCGCCGCGTGCGCGGCGGCGCACACCCGCCGCAGGTCGCCGAAGTAGACCAGCGTGTCGGCCGAGGCCACGACGTCGAACGCACCCGGATGCGCCTCGAGGTGCGCGGTCAGTTCGCCTTCGACGAGCGCGTCGTAGCCGCCGCGGCGACGCGCGCGCGCCAGCATGCCCGGCGACAGGTCGACGCCGTCCAGGCGCCGCGCCCACGGCCGCAGCAACGCCGCGCACAGCCCGGTGCCGCAGCCGGCATCGAGGATGTCGAGATCGCGCCGGCCACCGAGCGCGGCGCCGAGCGCATCGGCCAGCAGCTGCGGCGCGCGGTAGTCGAGGTGCTGCAGCAGTTGCTCGTCGAAGCTGTCGGCGAAGCTGTCGAACAGCGAACGGACATAGGCATCGCCCGCGCGCGCCGGCGCCTCGGCGCCGCCGCAGGCGGCCAGCATGTGCCGGGCCAGCGGCGACTCCGGATCGCGCAGCAGCCAGTCGCGATAGACCTGGCGGGCCGCGTCGTGCTCACCGAGCAGATAGAGCACGTTGCCCAGTGCCGCAAGCGCGCGGAGGTTGTCGGGATCCAGCTCCCAGGCGCGCCGCAGGCAGGCGGCGGCCTGCCGGCCGTGCTCCGGGTCGCGCGCGTGGTTGCGCAGGAACAGGCCGAGCAGGTGGTAGCCGTGCGCATAGGACGGGGCGACGGTCAGCAGCAGGCCGTAGGCGCGGAAGGCATCGTCGAGCCGGCCCTGCATCTCCAGCGCGACCGCGAGATTGCCCACCGCGGTGAAGTGGCCGGGCTGGAACGTCAGCGCGCGGCGGTAGCAGGCCTCGGCCGCGACCGCGTCGCCCCACTCCTTGTGGATGTTGCCCAGGTTGTTGTGGATGTCGGCATGGCGCGGCGCACGGACCAGCGCGCGCGCGATCAGCGCGATCGCCGCCTCGCTGTCGCCGGCCTGGTGGCGCATCACGCCGAGGAAATGCAGCGCGTCCGGCTGGCCGGGATCGTGCGCGAGCGCCCGCTCGTAGTGCGCGGTCGCGGTCGCGGCGTCCCCGTCGCGATGCGCCGCCACCGCCGCCTGCAGCAGCGCGTCCACCGTCTCGCCCGCATCCGCCGGATCGTCGCGCGCCGCAGTCGCCCGCACCGCGCTCACGCGCCGCCCCCGTAGAGCACGGTCGGCAGCCCGGCGACGATGACGCCGCCGTGCGCGGTCATGTCGGTGATGCGCGCGGCCGGCTGGCCCGCGATCAGGATCGTCGGCACACCGGTGACGATGGCATCGGGCGGCCCCACGCAGGTGCACGTGTCGCCCAGGCGCGCAGCCGGCAGGTTGCCGACCAGCACGGTCGGTGCCCCAGGCGCGAGGATCGGTCCGCCGACGTGCGGCACCACCCCGGTCACCATCGGGCAGGCGTGCATGTCGGTCAGGCGTGCGGCGGGCAGCATGGCGGTGGATCCGGAAGGGACCGCCGGATCGTGGCGGGCGCGCCCCTTTCCTGCCCGACGATTCGTCTCAAAGCCTGCTCACGCCAACGTACGCAGTGCGGGGATGACGATGAAAACTGACGCCCAACTGAGACAGGTACGTCCATGGACTCCCGCCTTCGCGGGAGTGACGGATATTTTTGGTTCACCCGCTCAGTGAACCGCGTCGCGCGGCACGGCGCCCGGCGCCGCGGCCGCACGTTCGGCTGCCTCGACGATCTCCATCGTCTCGCGCGCGGGTGCCAGCGCCGCTTCCGCATCGGCGCCGAAGCGCTGCACCGCGACCTCCATCGCCGCCTCGGCGCTGCGCCGCGCCGCATCCAGCAGACCCAGCGCCGCCTCGGCTTCCGCCTTGCCGCGCAGGGCGGCGATCGTCAGCTGGTGGGTCGGGCCGAGGCTGTCGCGACCGATGGACAGCACCGCGGCCTGCTCGTCGCGCGCGGCTTGCGCCTGCCCGTCGGACAGCAGCCAGTTGGCATGGTTGTGGCGCGAGCTGAGCGCATGGATGCTGTCCTCGCCATAGTGGCCGCTGTTCCACTCCAGCGTCGCCCGGTAGTAGGGCCCGGCCTCGGCGATCTTGCCCTGGTTGCGCAGCGCCGAGGCCAGCATCCCGCCGACCTCCGCGACCCAGCCGCTGCCCTCGCCGTGGATGCGCCGGTGGAGGGCGAGCTGCTCGCGCAGTTCCGGCTCCACCTGCGCGTACTGGCCACCGCGCAGGCGGATCACCGCGAGGTCACGGCGCGCTTCGAGGGTGATCGGGTCCTCCGGTCCATGGATCTCGGTGGCCTGGGCCACGGCACCCTCGATCAACGGCGCGGCACGCTCGAACTGCCTCGCATCGCCGAGGATCGAGCCCAGCCGCAGTGCGACCTCGAGCACTGCATAGCGGTCCGCGGACGGCTGCGTCACGAGCGCGGCGTAGGCGTCCTCGGCCATTTCCAGAGCGCCGGCGAAGTCGCCCTTGATGTAACGGAACCAGGCAGAATTGGAGCGGAAGTCGTGCGCCCGCCAGCGATGCTGCGCGGGCGCGGTCTCGGCCACGTCGGCGCCGCGGTCGAAGGCCTCGATCGCCTCGGCGGCGCGGCCCAGGTTGGACAGGGCTATACCGCGCGTCCGGATCGCATCCAGCCGCTGGCCGGCCAGCGCCCGTGGGTGGCGTTCGCCGAGCCGTTCGACCCGCGTGGCGTGTTCGAGCGCGCGCTCGTACTGACCCATCCCATGCAGGCTCTGTGCGATGGTCATCTCCACGTCCGCCAGCGTCTCAGGCTGCGCGGCCAGTTCGCGCTCCGCGCGTTCGGCAGCATCGTCGAGCACGCGCAGCATCAGGGTCTGGTCCAGGCCGCGGGCGACCGACGGATCCACGCCTTTGAGTATCGAGCCGAGGAAACCGGCCACTGCGCGTGCGCGGGTCGACTCGCGCTGCGCCTCGCCCAGCGCCCACACCGTGGCGACCATGCCCACCGCGAGCGCCAGCGCCAGCGCGCCGCCCGCGGCGACCGCGAACCGGTTGCGGCGCAGGAACAGCGACGCGGCCAGCGCACGGCCGCGCGCCACCGACGGCGGCCGGCCTTCCAGCCAGCGGCGCAGGTCGTCGAGCAGCATCGACACCGAGCCGTAGCGCAGGCTGCGGTCGCGTTCGAGCGCGCAGTCCACGATCGCGTCGATCCCGTCGCGCAGCGCGCGCTCCACCCGCCGCGGCGTGCTGCCACGCAGCGCCGCCAGATCGGCGCGTTCGGTGGGCTCGAGCGCCTGCAGTCGCCGCGAGGGCCGTGGACTGTGCGCGTCCGCGACGACGGCGCTGTCGGGCCTGCTGCCGCAGGCCAGTTCGTACAGCAGCGCGCCGAGCGAGTAGATGTCGCTGCGCACGTCGACGTCGCCATCGAGCGCCGCCTGCTCCGGGCTCATGTAGCCGGGTGTGCCGCCGGCATCGGTCCCGGCCCCGCCGGCCGTCTCGATCGCGATGCCGAAATCGATCAGCTTCGGTGCCGGCCGGCCGTCGACCATGCCCACCAGCACGTTGGCCGGCTTGAGGTCGCGATGCAGCACGCCCTTCTGGTGCGCGTGCTGCACGCCCTCGCAGATCCGCACGAACAGCGCCACACGCTCGCGCAGCGGCAGCCGATGCCGATCGCACCACTGGGTGACCGGCAGGCCGTCGATGTACTCCATCACCAGGTAATGGTGGCCCTCGGCGTCGCGGCCCGCGTCGTGGATCTCCGCGATCGCCGGGTGGCGCATGCGCGCCAGTGCCCGGCATTCGAGCTCGAACAGCATCGCCTGGGTCGCGTCCACGAGTCCGGAGGCGATCAGCTTGATGGCGACCGCGCGTTCGTAGGCGCCGTCGGCGCGGTGGCCGAGGTACACGCGCCCCATGCCCCCCGTGCCGATCAGCCGGTCGACCGCCCAGGGGCCGAGCCGATGCCCGGCCTCGAGTTCGGGCACGGCGACACCGCGCAGCGGCGCTTCCAGCATGCGTGTCGCGTCCTGGTCGGCGGCGATCATCGACAGCAGATCGCGCAGCAGCGTCGGCTCGTCACCGGCCGTGGCGTACGCGTAGGCCACGCGCTCGGCGGGCGGCCGCGTGATCGCCTCGTGGAACAGCGCTTCCAGGCGTTTCCAGGTCGTGTCGCTCATCCGCGCAACCTCGAAGCCACCCAGCTGCGGGCGAAGCGCAGGTCGCGCTCGAGCGTCGCCACCGACACCTCGAGCATCGCCGCGCATTCGGCGACGCTGAAGCCGGCCAGTTCGTTGAGCGCGAACGCCTGGGCCTTGCGCGGATCCACCTCCGACAGGCGATCGAAGGCCTGCGCGATCAGCTGCATGTCTTCGGGATGCGGCGACGGGTCGACCAGGCGCAGTGTCAGCGTCACGGATACGCCCTCGCGCTTCTGGCTCGCGCGCATCCGCGCCATGTCGATCAGCAGGTGGCGCATCTGCAGGGCGGCGGCGGCATAGAAATGCGCGCGCGAGGCGAAGGGATGGCTGCGCAAGGACAGCCGGATCCAGGCCTCGTGGAGCAGTTCGGTCGGCTGCAGGTCCGCCTGTCCTTCCCCGCGCAGGCGGCGGACCGCGATGTCGCGCAATTCGCGGTACACCTGCCCGGCCACCAGATCGGCGGCGGCGCGGTCTCCCTGCTGCCAGCGCTGCAGCAACTGCGTGATCGGCTCGACGCCACTTGCCCCGTGCACCTGTCCCGCCTCCCGCTGCAGCAAACCGTCTATCGTAGGTCGCGACCGGTGCCGCGACCCGACATTGCGTCTCATCGATCCGCGTGCGGCGACATATCGCCACCCGCTTTGTGCCTCGCGCGCTCCACCACCCCGTCCTCGCCTGGGCCCAGTTCGCGCCTGAGCCAGGCACGCGCGATCCGCCACTCGCGCTGCACGGTCGCCACCGACAGGCCCAGCAGGGTGGCGATCTCGGCTTCGCCCAGGCCAACGAAGAACTTGAGCTCGACGATGCGCGCCTGGCGCGGGTCGAGCGCCTCGAGCTGGTCCAGGACCCGGCCCAGGTCTTCCGGCTCCGCGCCGCCGGCCAGCGAATCGACGATCTCGGTCAGGGCGATGCGGTCCTCGGCGGCCGGCCGCTTGGCCGCCTTGCGGCGCCGCGCCGCATCGATCAGCACCTGGCGCATCGCCCGCGCGGCCATGCCGAGCAGGTGACGGCGGTCCTCGATGCGCGGCGTCCCCGCGCCGCCGAACAGGCGCAGGAAGCCTTCATTGACCAGTTCGGTCGCGCTCAGCGTGCGCGGCTGGAACTCGCCGGCCAGCTGCTGGCCCGCGACCTGGCGCAGCGCGGTGTACATCTGCCGCATCACGCGGTCCATCGCCGCAGCGTCACCAGCCAGTGCGTCCGGCAGCCAGGCGGTGACCTCGCTGGCATCCTGCGCGCGGCCGTTCACGTCACATCCCCCACGGCTTCCCCTCCCCCTGTCGCCTGCAGGGGGAAGTGTCCCAGCATCGCGTCCACCGGTACGCGACAGCGCTCACGGAACGCCCGCTTTCCGCCGCTCGCTGCTCAACGCCGCCCGCTTTCCAGCGCGCGCATCGCCGAGCCCCGGATCGACAGCATGCTGGCGTTGAGCGTGTCCGGATCCAGCGCGATCACCGGGTCGAGATAGCGCGTGCGGATATCGTCCATGCCGGCGTCGTCGCCCTGCGCTCCCAACGCCACGTACAGGCGCGAAGCGCTTTCGATGGTGTGCGCATCGAGCGTCCCGTCCCGCTGCACGCGCAGTGCGAGCGCCCGGGCGTGCGCTTCGGCAGCGGCGCGGGGCCGCCCGGCGCCCGACTCGGCGCGCCCGATCACGTCCCAGGTCGCCGATATCCACCTGTGCCCGGGCACCGTGGCCTCGAACTGCCGCAGGGCGATGCGCGCGTTGCGGACGGCGTCCGCGGGCATGTCGGCGTCGGCCTGCAGGCTCGCCAGTCGCATCCGGGCGAAGATCGCGTCGATATGGGTCTCGCCGAGCGTGCGCTGCCGCGCGAGCATCACCTCGTGCTGAAGCCCGATCGCCTGCCGGCTGCGCACGCGGTTGCCCTGTTTGCCGAGCAGCCGGATCAACTCGTCATTGCCCGCAAGCGTCGCCGGATGTTCCCGGCCGAGCACACGCGCCTGCCGTGCAGCCAGTTCGCGCATCAGGCCTTCGACCTCGGTGAACGCCGGCTCACGTTGCGCCAACCGCACCCGGTTCGCGCCTTCCAGCGCCAGCGCCCGCAGCGTGTCGGGATGGTCGCGGCCGAGCCGGCGTTCGCGCTCCATCGCGACCGCACGCGCATGTCCCAGCGATTCTTCGTAGGCATTGAGGTTATTGGCCAGTTCGGCGGCGGTCAGCCGCGCGGCGAGGGTCGCGGGCGCATCGGTGCC
Source organism: Proluteimonas flavola (assembly GCF_021191705.1). GTDB lineage: Bacteria > Pseudomonadota > Gammaproteobacteria > Xanthomonadales > Xanthomonadaceae > Luteimonas > Luteimonas flavola. Next base: position 3,797 of record NZ_JAIWPU010000042.1, on the reverse strand, counting down.
GAACGCGCGTTCGTGGAGCGGCAGGAGCGCGCGCATGCGGCTGCGCGCCTCCTCCCTGCGGCCGAGGCGGAGCAGCGTCTGCACCTCATCGCGACGCAGTTCCAGCAAGACCGGATCGAGTTCCGGCAGCGACACCGACCAGCGCGCGATCAGCGCCTGCTGCACGGACAACGCCGGCGCCAGCGCACCGCGCGCCGCCTGCACACGTGCCGCCCCCAGCTCGATCTCCAGTCGCAACACGTCATCCGCCTGCAGGCCTTCGCGCATCGCCATCGCCGACGCATAACTGCGCGCGGCGCCCGCCAACGCTCCATCACGCAATTGCGCATCGCCGAGATCGGCCAACACCGCGGCGATCCGCCGGTCGCCCGCCGGCAGGATCTGCGCACGCTTGCGCAGAACCTGCTGCAGCTCCTCGGCCGCCGAGCCGTACTGGCCGATCCCGAGCAGGACCTGCGCCATCGCGTGGCGCATGTCGGCCGCGAGCAGCGGCGCATCGGCGAAGTCCGCCTGCACCCGCTCCAGGGCGTGGGTCACCACGTACCGGTCCAGCGCCTCGCGTGCGATGTCGGTCGCCGGCACGCGTGCGAACGCGGCGTCGATCGCGGCCGCCGGATCGCCCGCATCCCGCGCCTCGCGCAGCGCTCCGTTCACCGCGACGCGCTGCGCTTCCGAAATCGCGTGCCCCATCGCGTCGATGTCCACGCTCTGGAGCACGCCCTGCTGGAACCGGGTGATGCGTTCGAGTTGTTGCTGACGCTGCTCGGCCAGTTGCTGCTGCGCGCGCGCCTGCGCGAGCGAAGTCAGCGAAATCGCGATACCGATCGACAGGGCGGCAACGACGGCGACACCCGCCGCGAGCGGCCAGCGGTTGCGGGTGAGAAAACGCCGCGTGCGATAGCCGACATGTCCGCGCCGCGCCTCCACCGGGCGTCGGGCGAGAAACCGGCGGACGTCGGCGGCGAGCGCCGCCACGGTGGCGTAGCGCTGGTCGGCCTGCCGGCGCATCGCTTTGAGCACGATCGCATCGACATCGGCGGGAATGCGCGCCAGCCCGCCAGCGCCCGGATGCCGGCTCGGGGGCACGATCTCGCCGGCGACGATCGCGCGCGACACGTCGAACGAGGATCCGTGGTGGCCGAAAGGCTGCGCCCCGCACATCAACTGGTAGAGCACGACGCCGAGCGAGTAGATGTCGGTGGCGACCGACAACGGCTGCTGGGTGATCTGCTCCGGGCTGGCGTACGCGATCGTCAACGCATGCTGTCCGAACTCGGTGGCGTCGGCGGGCGCATCCGCCGCATCGAGCAGCCGCGCGATCCCGAAGTCGAGCAGCTTGGTGTGGCCGTCGGCGGTGACGAGGATGTTGCCCGGCTTGAGGTCGCGATGGATCACCAGGTGCCGGTGTGCGTACTCCACTGCGGCACAGACCTGCAGGAACAGTTCCAGGCGCCTGCGCAGGTCGGGGCCGTGTTCGCGGCACCAGCGGTCGACGTGCTCGCCCTCGACGTACTCGATCGCCAGGAACGGCTGGCCGTCGGACAGAAGACCACCGTCGACGAGACGCGCGATGCCGGGATGTTCGAGACGCGCCAGCAGCGCGCGCTCACGCTGGAAGCGCTCGAGCATCGGGCGTGAATCGCCGATCGCCCGTCGCAGCAGCTTCAGTGCGACGCGCTGGACGAAGCCGTCCTGCCGGCGCTCGGCCAGATGCACCACGCCCATGCCGCCGTGGCCGATCCGCCGCAGTACGCGGTACTCGCGGCCGGCCGCGGCCGACAGCCGCTCGCCGTCGCGTTCGAGCGGTTCCTCCACGGCCCAGCGCGGCGCATGCAGCGTGGTCTCGGAGGCGATCGCGTCGCGCATCCAGGCGACCTCGGCCAGCAGCGCCGCATCACCCCCGCATTCGCGCGCGATGAAGTCCGCACGCTCCTCGGGCGGGAGCCCGTCGGCCGTCGTCACGATGTCCTTGGCCCGCAGGTAGCGGGCATTCCGGTCGTCCGTCATCGTCCCCCCGCGTGTGACATCCGGCCCTGCACGCGCACGATTCTGGCAAAGAAATGCCGGCCATGCGCCTGTTCAGGCGCCGTTAGCCGCAGTTGTCCATCCGCGTCCCACGCCCATGCCGGCATCCGCCGGCCGGAGCCGTCAGCGGCGCGGTCGCGCCGATGTCCAGCTGCCCGGCTTCGGCGTGGCCGCGGGCAGCTGTCCGCCAGGCAGCGCACCCGCGCCGGTCTCGACCACGTTGGCGAGGCGGTCGAGCCACGGCGACCCGGCGGTGCTCTGGCCGTACTGGGTGCGGATGGCGACGTTGGATTCCGCGCGGATCCTGTTTTCCGTGTACGGCAGGCTGGTGAACGGCGGCAGGCCGACGGTCATCGCCTCCTCGCCCCACTGGCCTTCCGCGATCCGCATGCCCTGCATCATCCGCAACGCATGGATCAGTTCGTGGGCGAGGTTGACGTGCGGCACCGGCGCACCCCATTGCGCCTCCGGCTTCGGCCCGTCGTGCGCCGGCCGGGCGGCGGCGTCGAAGCGCACCGCGGTGTCGATGCCGGGACCGGGGCTCAGCCACGGATAGAGATGGAACGCGATCCTGAAGTAGGCATCGTCGTCGATCGCGGTGGTGCCGGCCTCCATCGCATCGAGCGTGGCCAGCGGCACGCCGACCAGCGCGGCCACCATCGCGCGCTTCAATCCCCCGCGCTCGGCGCGGCCGAGCAGCGCCGAGAATTCCTCCAGGTAGGGGCCGCGTGCGACCGCCGCCTTCCAGGCGCCCGGCCTCGCGGTCGTCGAGACGCCCTTGAGGCCCGGGTTGTCGAGCTTGGCGCGGCCCATGATCACCCGGTGCGCGGGCGGGCGGAACGGCTTGATGAAGCGGTCGCGGTCGCTGGCGCCGGTCTCGGCGGCCATCACCGCCGCGCTACCGTTGCGGTCCTTGTCGTAGTAGATGGTGACCTGCCGGCCGGTATCGAGCAGCGCGCCGATCAGCTTGTAGCCTGTCGGCAGCGCGTTGATCCGGTCGAGCTGCTGCTCGACGAAGCCGATGAAATCGCGCGCTGCCGCGGCGTCGGTCATCTGGGTGCGGTTGACGAACTTGAACCCGTGCGACGCCTCGATGACGACAGCGCGGTTGTACTCGGTGCGAAACATGTCGGCCTGTAGCTGTGTCGACCGTCGTCCGCCGCCATCGCCCCGCGACATCGTCGACACGCGCAGGCGTCGGGCACGGCATCGTCGCGATGGCGCCGGCCCTGGCCCCTCGCACAATCATGAGGCGTCGCGCCCGACCCCTGGCGACGATTCGTCTCAACATGCGGAGAAGTTCATCGTGTATCGCTTCTGGCGAACCACCCCGGCTGTCAGGCGCCATCTGTCGCCTGTGGTCGGCCGCAACGCGGATCTCCTGGCGTTCTTGTCTCCGCATATGAAGCGGGTCCCTCGCCACTCTCGGGACGACGCACTGCTGTCTGCCGGCCTTTTTCAGGTTCTTCGCCCAACTGAGTGGAGAGGCACACGACCGACCGGTCAGACTTGCTGTTCTCTAGGAGCGTGGGCGGCAGAAGATTTCCGGGCTGCCACTGCTCGTGATCTGGCAGGCTTTGCACCTGACCATCGATGCAGGGCCTGCAGCAGGCCTGGCTGGTCGTGCCCGTCAACCCTTGCCAATGGCGCTCAATGGCCTGGCAATCTCCCTGTCAGGCCGCCATCCAGCCCAGCCGGTGCATCCGCCGCAGGTTCGATGCCAGGCACACCAGGTTCCACTCGCCGTTGACCTGCCCCAGCCCCCGCACGCT
>NZ_JAIWPU010000041.1 GCF_021191705.1 Proluteimonas flavola | reverse complement strand
TAAGTATCCTGCGCACACTGTCAAAGATCTGCGGAAGCGGCCTCAGCGCCTGCTTCCCAGTGCTTCGAAGTTTCCTCCGAAGCGAGCCGCCCATTGTAGCGCGGTTTTGGCTTTCGTCAACACCTCGCCGAGGGTTGGTGTCCGCCGGCTTCACCGTCAGGCCCGAAGGCGTTTCGTTGAAGCGAGCCGCACATCTTACCGCGGCTTTCGAGTCTGTCAACACCGCGTGAAGGCTGCCGTCGTTCTCGTCCCGCCTGGACCGCCGCCCCGAAGAGCAGCCCGCCGTGCGGGGCGCGAATTATGCATAGATGAAACCGGTTTTGGAACCCTTCGCGCGAGATTTTTTTCTTGACGCTTGAAGTGCGCTTGCCGAAGGTGGATGCAGTCCATCCATCCGGTGCTTCCATGCGTGCTCTCCGTCTTCTCCTGCTCTCTCTGCTTGCGTCCTGCCTTCTGCCCGCGTGTGCGAGCGGTGGCGACTGGGTCGAGCTTGCGGGCAACCGCTACACCGTCGAGATCGCTGCGACGGATGAGGCCCGCGCACGCGGCCTGATGTTCCGCGACACACTCGAAGCAGGGCACGGAATGCTCTTCATCCACGACAGCGAGGCGCCGCTAGCCTACTGGATGAAGAACACACGCATTGCCCTCGACATCCTCTATTTCGACGATGCGCGCAGACTGGTATCGCAGCAGCGCGACGTGCCGCCGTGTTCGGGTGGCAACCGTTGCCCCACCTATCCGAGCGAAGGCGCTGCGCGCTATGTGCTGGAACTCAATGCAGGTGAAGCGCAACGGATCGGCCTGAAGGCCGGCGAGACCTTGACGCTGTCGCCGTCGATCCCGGCGCCCTGATCCGGTTGTGACGGTCACACCGATCGGCATGCAGGCTTCGACGCCATGAGTGAGGCAGTGCACCTGCCCGAGTGGGCATCGCTGTCGGGCACCGCGGATGCCGCGGTGCCCTTGTTCGCCTGCTCGCTGTTGATCGCGCGCGACGAGTACCCCGCGCTCGACATCGCGCACTGCGATGCCGTGCTGGAGTCGCATGCCCGGCAGCTGCGGATCGAGGTCGATACGATCCCACGGACGCCGTTGAAGATGCAGGCGATCAACCGGCATCTGTTCGAGGAGATCGGCTATGCCGGCAACCACGACACCTATTACGACCCGCGCAACAGCTATCTCAATGCGGTGATCGAACGCCGGCTCGGCAATCCGATCATGCTCGCCGTGGTGCAGATGGAAGTCGCGCGCCGGCTCGGCGTGGCCCTGGACGGCATTTCCTTCCCGGGCCACTTCCTCGTCCGGTTGAGGGTCGGCGACGGCATGCTGGTGATGGATCCGTTCAACGGTGGCCGCCCGCTGGATATCGAAGAACTACGGTCCCGCGCCGCGCCGTACGTCGCCGGCGGGCCGCCGGACGACGGCACGCTGGCCCGGCTGCTGCGCCCGGCCACGCCGCGGGTGATGCTGATGCGCATGCTGCGCAACCTGCACGGGGCGTATGCAGAAGCGGAAGACTGGATGCGCGCCGTGCGCTGCGCCGATCGGCTTTTGTCGCTGGCGCCCGATGCGCCCGATGCCCTGCGCGACCGCGGCCTGGGCTATCTGGCGCTGGGCCACGTGACCGGCGCGCGCGAGGATCTCGGGCATTACGTGGTCCGCTATCCGGACGCGGCGGACGTGGACGCGGTGCGCGAGCAGTTGGTCCACATCGGGCGTACGCGCGACCGTGCGCACTGAAGAGATGTCACCTGTCCCGCGCATGCGGCGGGATCGATGGCACGCCCCGAGGTTCAGCTCAGAGCGTCATCATCTCGAAGTCGTCCTTGGTGACGCCGCAGTCGGGGCAGGTCCAGGTATCGGGCACATCCGCCCAGCGCGTGCCCGGGGCGATGCCCTCGTCCGGAATGCCGACGGCTTCGTCGTAGATGAAACCGCAGACCACGCACATCCATGTCTGGTAGGCGCCCTGCGTCGTCGGATCGTTCATCGGATAATGGCCACATGCGGCAACGGCTACGGATCCGCATTGTCCCATCGCGCCCTCCCCACCGGAACCCACGTCGATGAACGCTTCCCTGTCCGCCGCGCGCGGCCTGTACCTGCTCACGCCCGACGAGTCCGAAACCGCCCAGCTGCTGGCGCAGGTCGCGGCCGTGCTGCCGCACGCCACGTGGCTGCAGTACCGCAACAAACGCGCCGATGCCGCGTTGCGCCGGGCGCAGGTGCAGGCCCTGCTGCCGCTGTGCCGCGCGACCGGCGTGCCGTTGATCGTCAACGACGACTGGCGGCTCGCCGCCGATCTCGGCGCGGACGGTGCGCATCTGGGTGAGGACGACGGCGCATTGATCGATGCGCGCGCGGCGCTGGGCGCCGACGCGATCCTCGGCGCCTCCTGCTACGACGATCTCTCGCTGGCCCGGCGCGCGGTCGAGGCCGGCGCCAGCTATGTCGCCTTCGGCGCGTTCTTTCCCTCACCGACCAAGCCCGATGCCCGCGTCGCGCACAAGTCGTTGCTGCGCGATGCCGAGACACTCGGCGTACCGCGGGTGGCGATCGGCGGCATCACGCCGGAGAATGCGCGCCAGCTCGCAGCCGCCGGCGCCGATCTCGCCGCCGTCATCAGCGGCGTCTTCGCCGCACGCCATCCGGCCGCCGCCGCGCACGCCTACCGCGCGGCGTTCGGCCTCTGAACCTTCTACTCATCGGAGTCTCCATGGATACGTCCCGTTCGCATGCCCTGTTCGAACGCGCCCGCACGCTGCTGCCCGGCGGCGTCAATTCGCCGGTGCGCGCGTTCAAGTCGGTCGGCGGCGAACCCTTCTTCGTGCAGCGCGCGGACGGTCCCTATCTGTTCGACGTCGACGGCAACCGCTACATCGATTACGTGGGCTCCTGGGGACCGATGATCGTCGGCCACAACCACGCGAGCGTGCGCCAGGCGGTCAAGCGCGCGATCGGTGACGGCCTGTCGTTCGGTGCGCCGACCGAAGCGGAGATCACGATGGCCGAGCGCCTGACCGCGCTGGTGCCATCGATGGAAATGGTGCGCATGGTCAATTCGGGCACCGAAGCCACGCTGTCGGCGATCCGCCTCGCGCGTGGCGCGACGGGCCGCACCTGCATCGTCAAGTTCGAGGGCTGCTACCACGGCCACGGCGACTCGTTCCTGGTCAAGGCCGGCAGCGGCGCGCTGACACTCGGCGTGCCGACCTCCCCGGGCGTGCCCAAAGCGCTGGCCGACCTGACGCTGACCCTGCCCTACAACGATTTCGACGCGGCGACCGCGCTGTTCAATGAAGTGGGTACGGACATCGCCGGCCTGATCATCGAACCCGTGGTCGGCAACGCCAACTGCCTGCCGCCGCGCGAAGGCTATCTGCAGCATCTGCGCGACTTGTGCACGCAGCACGGCGCACTGCTGATCTTCGACGAGGTGATGACCGGCTTCCGCGTCGCGCTCGGCGGCGCGCAGGCGCGTTACGGCGTGACGCCGGATCTCAGCACCTTCGGCAAGATCATCGGCGGCGGCATGCCGGTCGGTGCCTACGGCGGACGCCGCGACCTGATGGAGCAGATCGCGCCGGCCGGGCCGATCTACCAGGCCGGCACGCTGAGCGGCAATCCGGTCGCGATGGCCGCGGGCCTGGCGATGCTGGATCTGGTGTCGGCGCCCGGTTTCCACGACGCGCTCGAGGCACACTCGAACCTGCTGTGCGACGGCCTCGAAGCCGCGGCGCGCGATGCGGGCGTGCCGTTCACCACGACGCGCGTCGGCGGCATGTTCGGCCTGTTCTTCACCGATCAGGTTTATGTGGATACCTACGCACAGGCCGTGGCGTGCGACACCGCCGCGTTCAACCGCTTCTTCCACGCCATGCTCGAACGCGGCGTGTTCCTGGCGCCGTCGGCGTTCGAAGCCGGCTTCATGTCGTCGGCGCACGATGCACCGGTGATCGAGGCGACCATCGCCGCTGCACGCGAGGCGTTCGCCGAACTCGCCGCATGACCCCACCGCCGCTGCGGCTGGTGCTGTTCGATTTCGATGGCGTGCTGGCACGCTGTTCGCACGACGCGCGCCTCGCGGATCTGGCACGCGTCGCCGGCTGCACGCCGGCGCGCGTGTCGAAGGTGTTGTTCGACTCGGGACTGGAACGCGCCTACGACCGCGGTACGCTCGATACCGCGACCTATCTGCAGCGGCTGGGTACGGGGATCGGTTGCACGATCGATGCGGACACGTGGATCAATGCGCGGATCGCCGGCACACGGGCGGATCCGATCGCGCTGGAACTCGTCGCGTCGGTCGCGTCCCGGGTGCAGGTCGGCGTGCTGACCAACAACGGCGCGTTGATGCGCGATGCGATTCCCCGCATCGTCGCGCCGCTGTTCCCGATGCTCGAAGGCCGCGTGCTGTGCAGCGGCGTGCTGGGCGTGCGCAAACCCGACCGCGCGATCTTCGAGCACGCGCTCGCGCATTTCGATGCGCGCACGCAGGACACGCTGTTCGTCGACGACCTGTTCGTCAACGTGCAGGGCGCACGCGCGGCGGGCCTGCATGCCGACACGGTGGTCGACGCGCGGTCGATGCGGGCGGTGTTGCGGCGTTACGGCGTGTTGCCCACCAGCCTCGGCGCCACGGTTTGAAATCTGCTTGATCCCGCAGCGGGATCCTGCCTCCGGTCATCCCAATCCGGAGTTCCCATGCGACATCCCTTCGTGTCCTGTGTGCTGGTCGCCACGCTGTTCCTGTCGCCCGTGCTGTCCCGGGCCGCCGACACCGTCCTGATCGTGCTCAGCGGCGAAGGCCGCGATGCCGGCAAAACCCGGCCCGGTTATGAATTCGACGAACTGTCCCAGGCCTGGCTGATCTTCAAGGCCAATGGCCTCGCGGTCGAGGTCGCCAGTCCACAGGGCGGCGCGGTGGAAGCGGACGCCTACAACGCGGACGAACCCTTCAACGCAGCGCTGCTGGCCGATGCGGACGCGATGCGCCAACTGGCCGACACCCGCCGTACCGACGCGCTGGACGCGGGCGACTACGCTGCGGTCTATGTGGTCGGCGGCAAGGGCGCGATGTTCGATCTGCCGCGCGATCCCGCCCTGCAGCAGTTCATCGCCCGGGCCTGGGACGCCGGCGCGGTGATCGCCGCGGTCTGCCACGGGCCGGCAGCGCTGGTCGACGTGCGGCTGGCCGATGGCGCGCCGCTGCTCGCGGGGCGTCGCATGACCGGCTTCAGCAACGAGGAGGAAGCGCTATTCGGCAAGAAGTGGGCCGCCGAATTCCCGTGGCTGCTCGAGGATGCGGCGCGAGCGCGCGGTGCGCTCTGGGACGAAGCGCCGCTGATGATGCCGAAGCTCGTCGTGGATGGGCGCCTGATCACCGGCCAGAACCCCTATTCGACCACCGCCGTGGCCGAGGCGATCGTGCGTGGCCTGGGTCGCACACCGGTCGCCCGCACGCCTGGGCGCGACGAGGCGAGCATGACGCTGGTGGAACGGCTGCGCGCTGGCGATGTGGCCGGCGCGCGTGCGGCGCTGGCGCAATCGCCCACCCGCTATCACCCGGAACTGATCGGCATCCTCGGCTACTACCAGGCCCAGGCCGCCGGCGACGAGGCTGCGGCGCAGCTGGCACACCATGCCGAGACCGGCGGCTGGGCGATACCGGCTTTGCGGTTCGTCACCTTGCACGTCGATCCCGCCACATTCCCCGACGCGCTCGGCGCGCGCCTGGCCGAGTCGCCGTGGCGTCGCGAGTTTCCCGGCGAGGCCGGTCGCCACTACCACCTGCAGGCGCTGGAGCCGGCGGGCGCCGCAGCGCCGGCGTGGTTGCTCGCCGAAGTCGGTCAACACCTGGTGGTGCGGCCGATGCGGAGCGGCATCGCGCAGTGGCTGGGCTGGTCGGGACTGGCGGTGACGCTGCTGGCCCTGCTGCTCGGCGCGTGGCTGGGGAGGCGCATGACCGCACCGTTGTCGCGTCTCGCCGCCCTGGTCGACGATGCCAAACCCACGCACTTGCCGGCCGGATTCGCGGATGGATTTCCGGACAACGAGGTGGGCACGCTCGCGCGCGGACTCGAACGCCTGATCGGGCGCGTCGATGCATTCGTGGTGCGCGAACGCGAGTTCACCCGCGATGCCAGCCACGAACTGCGCACACCGCTGGCGGTGATCCGCAGCGCCTGTGAGCGACTGGGCGCCCGGACCGATCTGGGTCTCGACGCGCGACGGCAACTCGAACACGTCCGCCAGTCGGCGCAGCAACTCGAACGCACAGTCGCGGCATTGCTGGCGCTGGCGCGCGAGGACGGCACCGAGGCCGCGACCGACATTGCGTTGCTGCCGGTGCTGGAACGCGTGATCGTCGACCAGGCGCCCTTGCTGGACGGGCGCGAAGTCTCGATCCGTGTCGACGTGCCGGACGCGACACAGGCCCGGTTGCCGACGACGGTGCTGCACATCGTGCTCTCGAATCTCGTCGGCAACGCCTTCGTCCATGGCGCCGCCGGCGAGGTCGTCATCGATGTCGATGCGGGCTGTCTGCGTATCGCCAATGCCGGCGCGTGGCCAGGCGACGCGGCGTTCCAGCCGTTCGTCAAAGGCGACGCCAGCGCAGGTGTCGGACTGGGCCTCGCCATCGTCCGCCGTCTGTGCGCGCGACACCGGATCGCGCTGCGTTTCGAGAGCGACGGCGTCGCGACGGTGGTCCGCCTCGCGCTCGCGCCGTCCGACGACGCGGTGCGCTGAGACGGATCAGGTCGACTGCGCGATCAATCGCCGGATGTGCATCCGGCCCGGGACGCCTGCAATGCATCGCGCAAGCGTCCGGCCCAGGCATCGAGCGTCTCCCGCCCGGTCGGTGCAGGCGGCTGCGGTCCCGGATAGATCCGCAGCAAGCCGTCACCCGACATCCGTGGCTGCACGTGCAGATGCACGTGCGGGACCTCCTGCCCGCCGGCCTCGCGGTTGGACTGCCACAGGTTGAGGCCGTCGGGTGCGAAGACCGCGTCGGCCGCGCGTGCGATGCGCACCGCGATGCGCATCAGCTGCGCGGCGGTGTCTTCGTCCAAGTCGAACAGCGTGTCGACGTGCCGGCGCGGCACCACGAGCACGTGCCCGGGCACCACCTGGCGCAGGTCCATGAAGGAGATCACCTGATCGTCTTCGTGGACGACACTCGCCGGCAATGTGCCCGCGAGGATCGCGCAGAACGCGCAGCTGTCAGCGGTGGTCTCAGCCGGCGGCGACGGCATCGGCGATCGCCGCACGCAACCGCGCCAGGCCGTCGGCGATGTCGGCATCGGTGATGTTCAACGCTGGTACGAACCGCAGCACGTCGGGGCCGGCCTGCAGCATCAGCAGGCCGTGGCGCGCGGCGTGGTCGAGGATCGTCGCGGCCTTGCCGGCATGCTCGGGACGCAGCACGGCGCCGAGCATCAGGCCGCGGCCACGGACTTCCGAGAACAGGCCGAACTCGGCATCGAGCGCGGCGAGGCCGTCGCGCAGCGCGCGTGACTGACGCATCACGTTGGCGGCGATGTCCGGCGAAGCCAGCTTGCGCAGGGCGACGCGCGCGACGGCGGCGGCGAGCGGGTTGCCGCCGAAGGTGGTGCCGTGATCGCCGAACTGCATGGCCTCGGCGACCTTCGGGCCGGCCAGCAGGGCGCCGATCGGGAAGCCGCCGCCGAGCGCCTTGGCCAGCGTGACGATGTCGGGCACGACGCCGTCCTGGGGATGCGCGAACAGCGTGCCGGTGCGGCCCATGCCGCACTGGATCTCGTCGAGCACCAGCAGCGCATCAAAGCGGTCGCACAACGCGCGCACTGCGGCGAGATAGCCATCGGCGGCCGGCATGACGCCGCCTTCGCCCTGCACGGGTTCGAGCAGTACCGCGGCGACATCGCCATCGGCCATCGCGGCTTCGAGCTGAGCGATGTCGTTGAAATCGACGTAGCGGAAGCCGCCAGGCAGCGGCTCGTAGCCGGCCTGGTACTTCGGCTGCGCGGTCGCGGTGACCGCGGCCAGCGTGCGGCCGTGGAAGCTGCCGCGCGCGGTCACGATGACGCGGCGATCGGGGCTGCGGCCCTGCGCGGTGGCCCACTTGCGCACGAGTTTGATCGCGGCCTCATTGGCTTCGGCGCCCGAATTGCACAGGAAGACGCGGGTGGCGAAGCCGCTGGCCTCGACCAGTTCGGCGGCCAGCCGCAGCGGCGGTTCGCTGAAGAACACGTTGCTGGTGTGCCACAGCTTGCCGGCCTGATCGACCAGGGCGGCCACGAGATCGGGATCGTTGTGGCCGAGGCCGCAGACGGCGATGCCCGCCGACAGGTCGACGTACTCGCGGCCTTCGCTGTCCCAGACGCGCGCGCCGTCACCGCGCTCCAGCACGAGCTCGCGTGGCCGGTAGACGGGCAGCACGTGGCGCTGGGCGAGGGCGATGAGATCGGCGGCGGCGCCGGCGTGCGGCGTGGGGGCATTCATGGCGTGGGGAGTTCCGTCGGAAGCGCTGGCGGGTGCCGGCGCGTCCATTATCGGACCCGCGCTCCGGTGCCGCCATCGCGGCGCGCACGCCGGTCGGCCGCAGCCGCCTAGAATCGACGATTCGTCCTTCGATCCACGCCCGGAGCGCTGCATGTCCCGCATCGAGACCCTCGCCGCCCGCGCCGGCAGCCGGCCCGATCCCACCAGCGGTGCCCTGTCGGTGCCCCTGCAGCTGGCCACGACCTACGAACACACGCCCGACGGCCAGCTGCCGCAGGGCTGGCTGTACCAGCGCTACGACAATCCCACCCAGCACGAGACCGAGCAGGCGCTGGCCGCGCTGGACGGCGCCGCGCGCGCGTTGCTGTTTCCGACCGGCATGGCCGCCGGCGCGACCGCGCTGCAGGCCCTGCCGGCGGGCAGCCACGTCGTGCTGTGCGACGACAGCTATTTTTCGTTCCGCGCTCTGGCGATGCAGCAGTTCCCGCGCTGGGGACTGACCTGGAGCCTGGCCGACTTCACCGATGCCGATGCCGTGCGCGCCGCACTGCGTCCGGAGACCCGCCTGCTGTGGGCCGAGACGCCGTCCAACCCGCTGCTCAAGGTCTGTGACATCGCGATGCTGGCCGACATCGCCCATACCGCCGGCGCGCAACTGCTGGTCGACGGCACCTTCGCACCGCCGGTGCTGCAGCAGCCGCTGGCGCTGGGCGCGGACATCGTCCTGCACTCGGCGACCAAGTATCTCGGCGGCCATGGCGACGTGATGGGCGGCGTGCTGGCCTTCCGCGAGGACGGCGCGCATGCGGCTGATTGCCACGGCCTGCGCCTGCTGGCCGGCGCGACCGCGTCGCCGTTCGCGGCCTGGATGATCCTGCGCGGCGTGCGCACCCTGCCGGCGCGCATGGCCTGGCATTGCGCGAACGCGATGCGGATCGCCACGCGGCTGGCCGCGCATCCGCGCGTGTCGCGGGTGCACTACCCCGGCCTGCCGCAGCACCCGCAGCACGCGGTGGCCGCGGCGCAGATGCGCGACTTCGGCGGCATGCTGTCCTTCGAGGTCGAGGGCGGCGAAGCGGCGGCGCTGGCCGTGGCCGGACGCCTGCGGCTGTTCACCAATGCGACCTCGCTGGGCTCGACCGAATCTCTGGTCGAACACCGGGCCTCGATCGAAGGGCCGACGTCGACCACGCCGCGCGGCCTGCTGCGCCTGTCGGTGGGCCTGGAGCATGTGCAGGATCTGCTCGACGATCTGGAGCAGGCGCTCGACGCCTGATCCATACGGGCCCGGCGGACGGCGCCATGCGGCCTGCACCGGCTCGACCGCGATTCGCGTCAGCGACACCCGCGAGCGTGTGGGGCGCGAAGGCTTCCAGGCGGCCATGGACGACATGAGCACGAACCTGGACGTGGCGATCGCGGACTTCAGCACGCGCGTGCGCGAAGAAGGCCAGGTGAGGCTGGTGGATCGCCAGTCGGGCGGCAGTTGGCGCGGCCGCGGCGGCGGCGGCAGCCTTGGCGTGTGGGAACTCGGCGCACTGGCGCTGCTGCTGGCGGCGCGACGTCGGGGCTGAGTCGCTGACCGCGACCGTGTCGCCGTCCACGCTGCAGGCTTCGCTGTTCGACGCCCTGGTGCTGGACCGAGACGCGGTGCTCGGCGGTCAGCTGTGGCGGCTGTGGAGCGGCCACTGGGTGCATCTGGACCTGCGCCATGCCGCAGTCAATCTGCTGGCGCTGGCGCTGATCGCCGCGCGCATGCGGCAGCTGCGCCCGCTGCTGTCCGCGTCGCTGCTGATGATGCCGCTGAGTGCGGTTCTGCTGCTGCTCGCCGTGCCCGACCTGCAGTGGTACGCCGGCCTGTCCGGCCTGCTGCACGGCTGGGCCGCGTGGCTGCTGCTGCGCCAGGGCGGCCGCGTGGCGCTGGCGGGTGCGGCGCTGCTGGCCGGCAAGCTCCTCTGGGAACAGCTCGCGCCGGCCGCGGACGACGCCACGTTCCAGGTGATCCATGCCGCGCACCTGGCCGGCGCGCTGGTCGGCGTGGCACTGGCGCTGCCCGGCGCCCTCCGCCGGCAACGCCTGCGCCCGCGCTGAGACGCCGCGCTCAGTCGAGGAACAGGTCCGGCAGCAGCGGCTGGTCCGGATCGATCGCATAGCCCGACAGATCGTCGATGCCGGCCTCGGCCAGCACCTCGTCGTCGATCAGGAAGCGACCATGGAAACCGGCGGCGTCGCGGACCAGCACCGCATGCGCGGCGTCGCCCATGATCGTCGGGTTGCGGCCGTTGCCGCGTTCGACGCCGGGAATCATGTTCAGCGCGTCGGTGCCGATCAGCGTGCGCGGCCACAGCGCGTTGACCGCGACGCCCTGCGGCCCGAATTCCGCAGCCAGCCCCAGCGTGATGAAGCTCATGCCCATTTTCGCCAGCGTGTAACCGGTATGCGGCGCCCACCACTTGGGATCGAGCGACGGCGGCGGACACAGGGTGAGGATGTGCGGGTTCTGCGCTTTCAGCAGATGCGGCAGGCAGACCTGCGCGCACAGGAAGCTGCCGCGGGCGTTGACCTCCTGCATCAGGTCGAAACGCTTCATCGGCGTGTCGAGCGTACCGCGCAGCCAGATCGCGCTGGCGTTGTTGACCAGGATGTCGATGCCGCCGAACGCATCGACCGTCGCCGCCACCGCGGCGCGCACCTGGTCTTCCTCGCGGATGTCGCAGCGGATCGGCAGCGCGCGTCCGCCCGCGGCTTCGACCGCGCGCGCGGCGCTGTGGATCGTGCCGGGCAGTTTGGGATTGGCGACCTCGGACTTGGCGGCGATCGCGACATTCGCGCCATCGCGCGCGGCGCGCTCGGCGATCGCCAGGCCGATGCCGCGCGAGGCGCCGGTGATGAAGAGGGTCTTGCCGGCGAGGGTCGACATGCGGCGGTTCTGTCCTGCGATGGAGTCGTCGCATTATGCGCGCGGAGTCTCCGGCACGTTCAGCAAGCGGCGCGATACTGATGCCCTTCCCGCTGCAGGATCCGCCGATGCGTCACGTTGCCGCCCTCGCGCTGTTCGCCCTGACCCTGGCCGCCTGCGATGCGGCACCCACAGCGCCCACAGCACCCGTACCGGCTGCTGCACAGACGCAGGTGCCGGACCCCGCCGGAACGCCTGCACATGCCGCGGACTCCGATGATCTGGCAGCCGCGGCCGACGGCGAAGTCGTCGTCAGCGCGAAATCGGTGTGGCAGGGCGATCTGTCGACCTGCCGCACGGGCACTGCGTCCGTCGAGGACTGTCTGCTGTCGACGATGCGCGCCGCCGGCGCCTCGCCCGAAGCGCTCGCGGCCAGCACGCGCCTGATCGCGCTGGGCAATCCGGGCCATGTCGGCGGCTGGCGCGAGGTCGAGGGCGTCGGCCACGCGGAGATCATCTATCCGTTCCGCGCCAACACCAACCAGGGCCTGTGGCTGGTCGATGCGGACGGCCGCGCGGTGGATGTCGACAGGAACGTGCTGCCTGCGGGCGCGGTGCATCTGCGCGGCGAGCTCAAGCCGTTCCTGGAAGCGCATCCCGATGCGATGCCGTTCGCGCCCGCGCAAGCGGTCGGCAGCGAAGTGCTGCCCGACGGCGGCGTGCGCCTGCGCTTCGATGTGCCGATGCGCACCTGCCATGCCTGCGCGGACGTCGGCACGCTCGAACTCGGTTACGACTTCGACGCCGACCGCCGCTTTGATGGCCGCAGCGTCATCGCCTTGCGTAAGGCCAACTGAGGCTCAGGGCTTCGGCCCCTGCCCCTCGTTGTCTTCCCACTTGAGGATCTTCCGCGTCACCACGCGGTAGACCGGCTTGCCGGTGCGGAACCAGACATCGCGTAGCCACGAGGTGCGCTTGAGCACGCGCTTCTCGACCGGCGTCAGCGCTGCGCGGCAGTACATGCGCTTGTGCTTGAGCAGGTGGCGCAGGTCTTCGCGCGCCAGCAGGCGCATCCAGCGCGAGCGCGGATCGCCGCGCACCGCAAGCTGGAAATCGATGATCGCCGGACGCCCGTCGTCGAGCACCAGCCAGTTGGCTTCCTTGGCCAGATCGTTGTGGGCGAGACCACGGCGGTGCAGCCCCTGCAGCAGGCGGCGTGCGCGGCGGAAGTAGGTGAGATCGCCGTGCGGCGGGCGCTGGTACATGGCATCGCCGGACATGTAGCTGCGATCGAGCTGGCGCCCGTTCCAGGCGATCAACTGCGGCACGTCCTGCATCCCGGCCACCGCCGCGAGCCCCCGCGCTTCGCGCCGGGCCAGCCACCACGCCGGCAAGCGCAGCCACAGCGGCACATGGCGCAGATCGCGGCGCACGAACAGACCGCCGTCGGCGCCACGCATCAGCGAGATGCGGCCGAAGCTGTCGGATTTCAGGGCTTTCGCTTCGGTCGCGGTGGCAGGATCGTTCATCGCCGCATTGTACGAAGGCCTGCATGGCGCGGCGCTGCCTGAGCGCCCGCCTGCCGTCGCCAGTGCCTGCGACAATGCGGCAGTGGGGCCACTGCCATAATGGGTGGATGCTCAGCGACTTCTTCAACAGCCTCGTGACCTGGGTGGGCAATCACCCCATCGCGGCCGGCATCGTGATCTTCCTCGTCGCGTTCTGCGACTCGGTGATCATCCTCGGCGTCGTCGTGCCGGCCCTGCCGATCCTGTTCGCGATCGGCGTGCTGATCGGCCTGGGCGAGATCTCCGGTCCCTATGCCGTGGCCTGCGCCGCGCTCGGCGCGATGGCCGGCGATGGGGTGAGCTACTGGGTCGGTCGCCGCTGGGGCCACGGCCTGCGCGCCGTCTGGCCGTTCAGCAAGTACCCGCAGTTGCTCGATCGCGGTGAGAACCTGTTCCGACGCAACGCGATCAAGAGCATCCTCGTCGCGCGCTACGTCGGCGCGATCCGGCCGTTCGTGCCGGCCATCGCCGGCATCGCGCACATGCCGATGCGCCAGTACCTGCCGATCAGCGCCGCGGCCTGCCTGTCGTGGGGCGCGTTGTTCCTCGCGCCGGGCTGGATCTTCGGTGCGTCCTACGATGCGGTGGCGGCGGTCGCCGACCGGCTGGCGCTGGTGATCGGCGCGCTGTTGCTGGTGCTGGCGCTGGCGTGGGCGATCGTCATCTACACCTATCGCTGGTTCGACGCGCACGCCAATTCGCTGCTCGCACGCCTGCTGGCCTGGTCGCGCGCGCATCCGCGGCTCGGGCGATACGCGATCGCGCTGGTCGACCCCAAGCGTCCGGAATCGGCGTCGCTGGCGATCCTCGCGGTCTGCCTGCTGGCGATCGGCTGGGCCTGCTTCGCGCTGCTCGCCACGGTGATCATGCGCGGCGAACCGCTGCTGATCGACCAGACGGTGTTCCAGCTCATGTACGAGCTGCGCAATCCGCTGGCCGACCGGCTGATGGCCGGGCTGGCATCGATCGGCGATGTGCACGTGCTGGGCCCGGCGGTCGCGCTGACGCTGGCGTGGCTGATCTGGCGCCGGCGCTGGCTGGGCGCCGCGCACTGGCTGGCGGCGCTGGCGTTCGGCATGGCGCTGACCGCGCTGCTCGGGGCGATGATCGACATGCCGCGCCCGCCCACCGTGCATGGCGGCTTCGGCTTTCCCGCGGTCGAGATCACGATGTGCACGATCGTGTTCGGTTTCTTCGCCGTGCTGATCGCACGCGAACTCCCGGGGCGCACGCGGGTCTGGCCGTACCTGATGGCGGGCGCCGTGGTCGCGGTCCTCGGTTTCGCGCGCCTGTACCTCGGCGCGCACTGGCTCAGCGACATCGTCGGCGGTGTGCTGCTGGGCATCGTCTGGCTGCTGGTGTTGGGCATCGCCTACCGGCGCCATGTCGAGCGCTCGTTCTGGATGCGACCCGTCGCCTTGATCTTCTACATCACGTTCGCCGTCGCCGCGCTCTGGCACGCACCGCGCGCGGTGGATCCGCTGCTCGCGAAGTTCGCGCCCAGGCCCTCGACGGTCGCGCTGTCGGCGCAGGGCTGGTGGGCATCGGACTGGGCCAGGCTGCCGGGCCAGCTGCGCGAGCGCGATCCGGCCCACCGCTGGCCGCTGGACCTGCAGATCGCCGGGCCGCTGGCGCCGCTGCAGACGCAGCTCGAGGCCCAGGGCTGGCGCGTGCAGCCGCAGGCCGACTGGATGCATGTGATCAACCTCCTCGACGACAGCGCACCGCAGGCGGAGCATCCGGTGCTGCCGGCGACGCTGGACACTCTGGCCGAGACGCTGCTGATGCGCCGCGATCGCGGCGCGGACCGGGTCGAAGTGCTGCGGCTGTGGCGCGCGCCGGCGATGCTCGACGACGGCACCGAGCTTTGGATCGGCACCAGCCAGTCGATGTCGTATACCCGGCCGTTCAGTGCGTTCGGCCTGTGGCAACCGCAACCCGATGCGCACGGCGTGCACCGCGGCCTGCGCGAGGTGCTCGAAGCCTTCCCCTGGCGCGAGGACGTACATCCGCAGTCCGGCGTGCCGACGCTGCGCGTGCGCACGGCGGACGGTTCACGCGTCGTCGACGACGTCGACCAGCCGTAACAGGGTTTCCAGCCGCTCGTCCGGATCGTCCAACTGCAGCAGTTGCTGGCGATGCGGCTGCTCGAGCGGCAGCAGTTCGGCGAGCCGCCAGCCCACCCAGGCCGCGTCGTCGAAATGCGGCTCCGGGAAGGCCTGGTCCGCGCCGTCGATGTGTTCGAGGATCTTGCGCAGCACCACGCCGAGCAGCGCGTGTTCGGGCTGCAGATCGATCGTGGGATCGGCGGCGCACCAGTCGACATCGGCGATGATCAGGCCGCTGTCGCGCACCCGCGTGCGGCGCACGTGGAAACGGCGCGCGCCGCGCACGCGCAGCGTCAGCAGGCCATCGGGACCGGTGTCGAAGTCCTCGATGCGCGCCTCGGTGCCGACCCCGGCAGGCGTCGCCGGCGCGCCGGCCTCTTCTCCGTCGAGGATCAGGCAGATGCCGAATCCACTGCCGCGGCGGCCGCATTCGCGGACGAGATCGAGATAGCGTGGCTCGAATACGCGCAGGCCCAGCGCGGCGCCGGGCACCAGCACGGTGCGCAGCGGGAACAGCGGCAATGAAGTGTCGTCTTGCATGCGCCCAGTGTACGCAGGCCGATGCGAACCCTCAGAACAGGTGCTCAGTCGCGCAGGCTCTGTGCGAAGCGGCGCGGCGCGCCGTCGAAGCCGCCGTTGGACATGAAGACCACGTGGTCGCCGGGCCGCACGCGGACGCCAAGTTCGGCCAGCAGCGTGTCGACATCGGCTACCGCGCGTGCGTCGCCGCGGACGGCGGACACGACCGCGCCGGCCTCCCATGCCAGTTCGGGGCGATGCAGGAACACGACCGCATCGGCGAGATCGAGCGACGGCGCCAGCGCCTCGGCGTGCGCGCCCAGGCGCATCGAATTGCTGCGCGGTTCCATCGCCACGACGATGCGCGCATCGCCCACCTTCGCCCGCAGGCCCGCGAGCGTGGTCGCGATGGCGGTCGGATGATGGGCGAAGTCGTCGTAGACGGTGATGCCGGCCGCGGTGCCCAGCACTTCCATGCGCCGCTTGACGCTGCGGAACGCCGCGAGCGCGGGCAGCAGCGCCGCGATGTCGACCCCGACCGCCGCGCAGGCCGCGAGCGCGGCCAGTGCGTTGAGCACGTTGTGGTCGCCGAGCAGCGGCCACTCGACCGTGCCGATCGACGCACCATTGCGCAGAACTTCGAACACGCTGCCGTCGTCGCTGCGCTTGTCCGCGCACCATTCGAACGCGGGGTCGAAACCGAAGCGTTCAACCGGTGTCCAGCAGCCCATCGCCAGCACCTCGGCCAGGCGCGCGTCGTGCCCGTTGACGATCAACCGCCCGCGCGCCGGCACCGTGCGCACCAGATGGTGGAACTGGCGCTGGATCGCGGCGACATCGGGAAAGATGTCGGCGTGATCGAACTCGAGGTTGTTGAGGATCGCGACCGTCGGCCGGTAGTGGACGAACTTGCTGCGCTTGTCGAAGAAGGCGGTGTCGTATTCGTCGGCTTCCACGACGAACTCGGGCCCGGCGCCGATGCGCGCCGACGCGCCGAAATCCTCGGCGACGCCGCCGATCAGAAAGCCCGGGGCGCGGCCGGCGGCTTCGAGCAGGTAGGACAGGATCGTCGTCGTCGTGGTCTTGCCGTGGGTGCCGGCGACCGCGAGCACCTCGCGGCCGGGCAGCACGTTGTCGCGCAGCCACTCGGCACCGGAGGTGTAGGCGCGGCCGGCATCGAGCACCGCCTCCACCGCGGGATTGCCGCGCGAGAGCGCATTGCCGACGACGACCTGGTCGACGTCGCCGCCGATGTGCGCCGGGTCGTAGCCCAGGTGCAGGGTGATGCCCAGCGTTTCGAGCTGGGTCGACATCGGCGGGTACACCGCCTGGTCGCTGCCTTCGACCGCGTGCCCGAGTTCGCGCGCGAGCGCGGCGACGCCGCCCATGAAGGTGCCGGCGATGCCCAGAATATGAAGTTTCATAATGCGGTGTTCCAAGCGATTCAACTGACCACGTCGCTTACGCATCAGGGAGACGTCGTCCTCGCACAAGGCGGGCATCCATGGACTTCGATGTCGATGGAAGAACGTCCATGGATTGACCAGCCATTCGGCTGTTGAAAAGCGCTTCCGCCTGCGCGGGAATGACGAATCCAGAATCCAGGCCAGGCTGGCTGCGACGATCAGGCCGCCGCCTGCTCCCGGCCGATCGCCTTGACGATGCGGTCGAACACTTCGTCGAGCGAACCGACGCCGTCGACGACGGTCAGCTGGTCGTGCTGGCGATAGAACGCGATCACCGGCGCGGTCTGCTGGTCGTAGACGTCGAGGCGGTGGCGCACGGATTCGGGACTGTCGTCGGCGCGGCCTTCGGCCTGCGCGCGGCCGGCCAGGCGCGCGATGATCTGTTCGTTGTCCACTTCCAGCTGCACGGCCGCGTCGAACGGTGTGCCGAGCTTCTGCAGCAGCGCGTCGAGCGCGGCGGCCTGGGCGAGATTGCGCGGATAGCCGTCGAGGATGAAACCGCGCTTCGTGTCGTCGCGCGAGAAGCGGTCTTCGAGCATGCCGAGCAGGATCGCGTCGGAGACCAGATCGCCGCGCGCCATGACCGCCTTGGCTTCGAGGCCGAGCGGCGTGCTGGCGGCGACTTCGGCGCGCAGCAGATCGCCGGTGGAGATGTGCGGGACCTGCAGATGGTCCTTCAGCCGTGCCGCCTGCGTGCCCTTGCCCGAACCGGGCGCACCGAGAAGAACCAAACGCATCGAACGCTCCTGCAACTGTGGGGGGCCGTGTCACTGCTCCGGCGTACACTCACCGGCACGGCGGCGAACGGCCGCGCCAGCTTACCGTATCCCGCCCCGCCCCATCGAAAGGACACGCACCATGGCGTCCGGAACCCTGCTCTACGCCCAGTCCGGCGGCGTCACCGCCGTCATCAACGCCACCGCGTCGGCGGTGCTGCAGGAGGCGCGCAGCCGGCGCGTCAAGGTGCTCGCGGCGCGCAACGGCATCCTTGGCGCGCTGCGCGAGGATCTGGTCGATGCGTCGAAGATTCCGCTGGCCACGGTGCGCGCACTCGCGCACACGCCGGGCGGCGCATTCGGCTCGTGCCGCTACAAGCTCAAGTCGATCGAGGCCGACCGCGCGAAGTACGAGCGCCTGATCGAGGTGCTGCGCGCGCACGACGTGCGCTGGTTCCTCTACAACGGCGGCAACGATTCGGCCGACACCGCGCTCAAGGTCTCGCAGCTCGCCGCGCAGTTCGACTATCCGCTGACCTGCATCGGCGTGCCGAAGACGATCGACAACGATCTGGCGGTCACCGACTGCTGTCCGGGGTTCGGGTCGGCGGCGAAGTACACCGCGGTGTCGGTGCGCGAGGCCGCGCTCGACGTCGCCGCGATGGCCGATACCTCGACCAGGGTGTTCGTCTACGAGGCCATGGGCCGGCATGCCGGCTGGCTGGCCGCGGCCGCGGGGCTCGCCGGACAAGGTCCCGACGACGCGCCGCAGATCATCCTGTTTCCCGAGCGCGACTACGACGAAGCCGCATTCCTCGCCCAGGTGCAGCGCGTCGTCGAACGCGTCGGCTGGTGCGTCGTCGTCGCCAGCGAAGGCATCCGCGACAAGGACGGGCGCTTCGTCGCCGATGCCGGCGGCGGCCAGGATGCGTTCGGCCACACCCAGCTCGGTGGCGTGGCCTCGCATCTGGCCGGCCGGGTCAAGGACACGCTGGGCTACAAGGTGCACTGGACGCTGCCCGATTACCTGCAGCGCTCCGCCCGCCACGTCGCGTCGAAGACCGATGTCGACCAGGCAATGGCTGTGGGACGCGCGGCGGTGCAGTTCGCGCTCGCCGGCCGCAACGCGACGATGCCGACGATCAGGCGCACCTCCGATGCACCCTACCGCTGGGCGATCGAGGCCGCGCCGCTGGAGAAGGTGGCCAACCATGAGAAGACCATGCCGGCCGGCTTCATCCGCCGCGACGGCTTCGGCATCACCGCGGCCGCGCGGCGCTATCTCGAACCGCTGATCCGCGGCGAAGCGCCGCCGCCGTATGGCCGCGAGGGGCTGCCGACGTACGTGACGGTCGATGCGCCTGCAGTGCCCCGGCGCCTGCCAGGCTGGACCGGCTGATGCGCTGCGGCCCGGCGTTCAGCCCGGCGCATTGAAACCCGCCGTCCGCGCCCGATAAAGAACGCTCCCCGCACGCCGCCGGTCCCGATGCCCGAACTGCCCGAAGTCGAAACCACCCGCGCCGGCCTGGCGCCGCACCTGCTCGGCTGCAGGATCCGCAGCGTCGTGCTGCGGCGGCCGGATCTGCGCTGGCCGATCGCCGGCGAGGTGTCGAGCGTGCTGCCGGGCCAGCGTGTCGAGGCGATCCGGCGGCGTGCGAAATACCTGCTGCTCGACACCGCTGCAGGCAGCGCGCTGCTGCATCTGGGCATGTCCGGCAGCCTGCGCGTGCTCGATCCGGACGTGCCGGTGCGCGCGCACGACCACGTCGACATGACGCTCGATTCCGGCCAGGTCCTGCGCTTCAACGATCCGCGCCGCTTCGGCTGCCTGCTGTGGCAGCGGGCCGGCGAGACCCATGCCCTGCTGCGCGACCTCGGCCCGGAACCGCTCGACGACGACTTCGACGGCGACCATCTCTTCTTCGCCAGCCGCGGCCGCCGTGCGCCGGTGAAGACCTTCCTGATGGACCAGCGCATCGTCGTCGGCGTGGGCAACATCTACGCGGCCGAGGCGCTGTTCGCCGCCGGCATCTCGCCGCTGCGCGACGCGGGGCGCATCTCGCGCGAACGCTATGCGCGCCTGGCGGCCGAAGTGAAACGGATCCTGGCGTACGCGATCCACCGCGGCGGCACCACGCTGCGCGATTTCATCAGCCCCGACGGCGCGCCCGGCTACTTCGAGCAGGAGCTCTCGGCCTACGGGCGCGGCGGCCAGCCCTGTCCGGTGTGCGCGACGCTCCTCCGGCAGGCCCTGGTGGGCCAGCGCGCGACCGTCTGGTGCCCCCGCTGCCAGCGCTGAAGGCCCGCCGCGGCGACGCTGGATAAGCGCTATAGTCGCCGCGCGGGGCGAGGACGGGGCATGAGCGACGGTGCCGAGATCACCCAATGGCTGGATGCCGCGCGCGGTGGAGATCGCGACGCGCTCGATCGCGTGCTCGCCACCCTGTACCAGGAACTGCACCAGATGGCCCGGCGCCAGCTCGCCGGCCAGCACGGGCATACGCTCGATGCCACCGCCCTGGTGCACGAGGCCTATCTTAAGCTGATCGGCCGCCACGAGGCGCGCTTCGACGACCGCGCCCATTTCTTCGCCTATGCCGCGTCGGCAATGCGCAGCGTCGTCGTCGACTACGCCCGGCAGCGGCTGGCGCAGAAGCGCGGCGGCGATCTGCACCGGGTGACCGAACTGCCGGAGAACATCGAAAGCGGCCTGCGCCTGGACGAGGACACCCTGGCGCTGGACGTCGCATTGACACGGCTGGCCGAGGTCGACGCGAAGCTCGCACAGGTAGTCGAACTGCGTTACTTCGCCGGGCTGTCGGAGCTGGAAATCGCCGCGCTGCTGGAACGTTCCGAACGCAGCATCCGCCGCGACTGGCAGAAGGCGCGGATGTACCTGCTGGCCTCGTTGCGGGAAGACTGAGCCGCAGTCATGGACGGCGCGCGCTGGCAGCGGCTGTCCCCGGCACTCGATGCGCTGCTCGAACTCGATGCCGATGCGCGCGCGGCCGCGCTGGCCGCATTCCGTCACGACGATCCCGACTTCGCTGCCGAACTCGAAGCCCTGCTCGTGCTGGAAGCCGGTCGGGAGGACTTCCTCGCCGAACCCATCGTCGCCGCGCTGTCGGGGATGCTGCCCGGCCGCCACATCGGTCCCTATGAACTCGAACGCCTGCTCGGCGAGGGCGGCATGGGCCAGGTATGGCTCGCGCGGCGCGCCGACGGTCTGTACGAGCGCCGCGTCGCGCTGAAACTGCTGCGACCGGGACTGGCCGATCCCGATCTGCGCCTGCGCTTCACCCGCGAGCGGCAGATCCTCGCGCGGCTGGAACATCCGCATATCGCACGCCTGCTCGATGCCGGCATCAGCACCGACCAGCAGCCCTATCTCGCGCTCGACTACATCGACGGCGAGCCGGTCACCGACTGGTGCAAGCGCCACCAGCCGGGCGTCGCGGACCGGATCCGGCTGTTCCTGCAGGTCTGCGATGCGGTGAGCCACGCGCACGCCAATCTGATCGTGCACCGCGATCTCAAGCCCTCGAACATCCTCGTCACCGCGCTCGACGACGTGCGACTGCTGGATTTCGGCATCGCCAAGCTGCTCGACACGTCCGGCCAGGCGCCGGAGCACACGCGCACCGGCCTGCGCGCGTTCACGCTGCACTACGCCGCGCCCGAACAGATCCGCGGCGAGCCGGTCACCACGATGACCGATGTGTATTCGCTCGGCGTGGTGCTCTACGAACTGCTGTCGGGGCGCAAGCCCTATCAACCCGTACGCACCAGCGATGCGCAGTGGGAGCAGGCGATCCTCGATGCCGACCCGCCCAGGCCCTCGCAGGCGCTGCTGCGTGGCGTGGACGACGGCGTGGCGCCGGTGCAGCGACGGCGCATGGCACGCACGATCGCCGGCGACCTCGACACCATCGTGCTGCGCGCGCTCGGGAAGGACCCCGCCGATCGCTACGCCTCGGTCGAGGCCTTCGCACTCGACCTGCGGCGCTGGCGCGACGGCAAGCCGATCCTCGCGCGGCCGCAGCGGCTGTCGTATCGCGTGGGCAAGTACCTGCGCCGGCACCGCTGGGCGGTGTCGAGCGCGGCACTGGTGGCATTGACGCTGGTCGCATCGATGGGCGCGGTGACCTGGCAGGCCAACCAGGCGATCGAGGAATCGGCGCGCGCCCAGGCGATGCAGGATTTCGTCGTCGGCCTGTTCGAGCAGGCCGGCGCATCGGCCGGCGGCGCACCGCTCGACATCCGCCAGTTGCTGGAAGCCGGCGTGCAACGCGGCGATGCGGAACTCGCGCATCAGCCGGTCGCACGCGCCGAACTCTATGGCGTGATCGCGCGGTTGCGGCTCGGGCTCGGCGACTACGACCAGGCGCTGGCGCTGCTGGAACGCCAGTCGGCCGTGGTCGGCGGCATGGCCGATGCGCCGCCGAGCCTGCGCCTGCAATCGGCCAGCGACCACGGACGCACGCTGCGGCTGCTCGGCCGGCCGCGCGACGCGATCGCGTCGATGCAGCCGCTGCAGGCACTGGCCCTGCAACGCGAACAGCTGCTGCCACGACAGGCCGCCGAGCTGTACACGCAGCTGGGGCGTGGCCGGCGCGACATCGGCGAGCCCGACAGCGCGCGTCTGCTGTTCGGCCGTGCACTGACCCTGCGGCGAGACAGCGCGGTGCCGGACGAAGCCGGCACGATCGAGAGCCTCGCCGATCTCGCCTCGCTGCACAGCGCCGCCGGCGAGATCACGGAGGCGCTGGCCGGCACCGACGCCGCACTCGCGCGCTTGCGCCAGCGTCTCGATCCGCGCCATCCCCTCGCGGTCGAACTGCTGCGGAGGCGCTGTGCGCTGCTGCGTGCGGACGGCCGCACGCGTCCGGCCGAAGAGAGCTGCCGCGACGCGCTGTCGCTCGCGCTCGATCTGCATGGCGCGCGCCATCCGGCCACGCTCGATGCGCGCCGGCAACTGGCGGCCCTGCATGTCGACCAGGGCCGCTTCGCCGACGCCGAAGCGGAGTTCCGCGATGCGCTCGTCTGGACCGTCGCGCGCCTCGGCACGCGCCATGCCGACGTCGCCCGCATCCACAACAGCCTCGGCATCGTGGCCTGGGAACGCGGCGACGACGATGCTGCGTTGGAATCGCTGGCGCGTACGGTGGACATCTGGCGCCAGACCAGTCCCAGGGCCATGCTTGCCGACGGCCTGTTCAACCACGCGATGGTGCTGCATGCCGTCGGCAGGCATGCCGAGGCGCAACCACGCCTGCTCGAATCCCTCGCGTTGCGGCAGGCGCGTTTCAACGCACGGCACGGACTGGTCGGCGACACGCTGCGGATGCTCGGCGAAGTGGAAGCGGCGTTCGAACCGGGCACCGGCACCCGGCACCTCGAGGACGCCGCGGCCATCACTGCGGAAGCCTACGGCCCGCAGCATCCCAACGCGTTGCGCGCGGCGCTGTCGCGCGATCGCGTCGCAGCCGACACCGGCAATCCCGACGCGCTCGCCGGCCTGGACCGCCTCGCACGCACGCCGCCCGACGACAGCGAACTGCGCAAGATCGCCTGGCTGGCGCGCGCCCACGCCGCCGCCCTGCGCTGCGCCACGCCGGACGCCATGCATGCCCGCAACGATCTGGCGGTCCTCGCCACCCAGGTCCGCGCCGCGCAGCCCGAAGGCGGCGCGATCAGTCGCGAAATCGATGCCGCCCGGCAACGCTGCGGCGCACTGCTCGCGCGTCGCTAGTGTCGCGACATGCAGAAAACTTTCATTCGTCATTCCCGCGCAGGCGGCAGCGCTTTTCAACAGCCGAATGGCTGGTCGATCCATGGGCGTTAACCCATTGAAAGTCGAAGTCCATGGATGACCAGCCCTCCGGGCTGTTGCGGAGCGTCTCCCGCCTGCGCGGGGATGACGCGCCAGGAAACTGATCGGACGCCCCGCCAGCACACGGGTGGATCAGAGCAGCGGCGGCTGCACCGGCTCGATCCGCCCCTCGCCGCGCACGATGCGCTTGAACTCCGCGCGGCTCACCGACACGTAGCGCTCGTTGCCGCCGATCTCGACCTGCGGCCCGTCCTGCACCGCGTAGCCCTGCTCGTCGACGCGCACGGTCATCGTCGCCTTCTTGCCGGTGTGGCAGATGGTCTTGATCTCCGACAGCTCGTCGGCCCAGGCCAGCAGATGCTGGCTGCCTTCGAACAACTCACCGCGGAAGTCGGTGCGCAGGCCGTAGCAGAGCACCGGAATCCGCAGCGCGTCGACGACTTCGGACAGCTGCCAGACCTGGGCCTGGGACAGGAACTGGGCTTCGTCGACCAGTACGCAATGCAGGCTGCCGTCGCCGTCGACCAGCGTGCGGATGCAGTCCAGCAGATCGTCGTTGCGATCGAACGCGATCGCGTCGGCCGACAGCCCGATCCGAGATGCCACCCGGCCCACGCCCGCGCGATGGTCGAGCCGCGGCGTCAACAGCGCCACGCGCATGCCGCGCTCGCGGTAGTTGTGCGCGCTCTGCAGCAGCGTCGTGGTCTTTCCGGCATTCATCGCCGAGTAGTAGAAGTACAGCTTTGCCATGGGGCCATTCTACCGGCGGCCTTCAGGCCCGGCAGAGGTCCGGCCGCTACAATGCGCGTCGCTGAACCCAATGATCCCGATGCACGGTCTCAACCCCCAACAAGCCCAGGCGCTCGGCCATGTCGAGGGTCCGTTGCTGGTGCTCGCCGGCGCGGGCAGCGGCAAGACGCGCGTGATCGTCGAGAAGATCGCGCATCTGATCCAGTCGGGCCGCTACCCGGCCAAGCGGATCGCGGCGATCACGTTCACCAACAAGTCGGCCAAGGAGATGCGCGAGCGCATCGCCAAGCGCATCCGCGGGGATGCGGCGGACGGGCTGACGATCTGCACCTTCCATGCGCTCGGTCTGAAGATGCTGCAGATCGACCACGCCAAGCTCGGGCTGCGGCGCGGGTTCTCCATCTTCGATGCCGACGACAGCGCGTCGCAGATCAAGGACCTGCTGCCGGGCGTGAAGCCGGACATGATCCAGCTGCTGCAGGGCCTGGTGTCGAAAGCCAAGAATGCCGGCCTGTCGCCCGAACAGGCGCACGCGGTGGCGATCAGCGCGCGCGAGTTCGAGGCGGCGGCGCTGTATGCGCGCTACCAGGAACGCCTGACCGCGTTCAACGCGGTCGACTTCGACGACCTGATCCGCCTGCCGGTGCAACTGCTCGAATCCGACGACGACGCGCGCGATGCGTGGCGCGAGCGTATCGGCTATCTGCTGGTCGACGAGTGCCAGGACACCAACGACGCGCAGTACCGCCTGCTCAAGGCGATCGCCGGGCCGAAGGGCAACTTCACCTGTGTCGGCGACGACGACCAGAGCATCTACGCCTGGCGCGGCGCGAATCCGGAGAACCTGACGGCGCTGGGCGCGGACTATCCGACCTTGCGCATCGTCAAGCTCGAACAGAACTACCGCTGCAGCAACCGCGTGTTGCGCGCGGCGAACGCCCTCATCGCCCACAATCCGCACGAGCATCCCAAGATGCTGTGGAGCGCGCAGGCCGACGGCGAGCGCATCCGCATCTGGGAGTGCCGGGACAGCGCGCACGAGGCCGAAAAGGTGGCCGGCGAGATCCAGTTCCTGCAGTCCTCGCGCCAGGTGGAATGGAGCGAGTTCTGCATCCTGTTCCGCAGCAACCATCTCTCGCGCCCGCTGGAAAAGGCGCTGCAGCTGCTGCGCGTGCCCTACCACCTGAGCGGCGGCACGGCGTTCCTCGACCGCGGCGAGGTCAAGGATGCGATGTCGTGGCTGCGCCTGCTGGCCAATCCCGACGACGATTCGGCCTTCCTGCGCGCAGTGCAGTCGCCGGCGCGCGGCGTCGGCCAGACCTCGCTGGCGCGGCTGTCGGAACTGGCGCGCGCCGCCGACATGCCGATGTCGCGCGCGATCGAATCGATGGGCCTGCTCAAGCAGTTGCCGCCGCGCGCGGCGAATGCGCTCAGCGAGTTCGGCGACATCCTGCGCGGGCTGCGCGAGGACTCCCGGCGGCTGGCGCCGGGCGAACTGGTGCGCGAACTCAACGAGCGCTCCGGGCTGATCGCGATGCTCAAGTCCCAGTGCAAGACCGACGACCTGTTCCGGATCCGCTCCGGCAACCTCAACGAACTGGCCGACTGGTTCGAAGGCGCGCGCGGCGCCGGCCCCGGCGAACTCGCCTCGCAGCTCGCGCTGCTGAGCCATGCCGACAAGGGCGACCCCGGCAACCAGGTGCGGCTGATGAGCATGCACGCGGCCAAGGGGCTGGAATTCCGCTACGTCTTCATCATCGGCATGGACGACAACACCCTGCCGCACGAATCGAGCATCGACGAGGGCCGCATCGACGAGGAGCGGCGCCTGCTCTACGTGGGCATCACCCGCGCGAAGGAGCAGCTGTGGCTGAGCCATCCGCGCGAGACCCAGCGCTGGGGCCAGAAGCTGCGGCTCACGCCGAGCCGGTTCTTCGAGGAACTGCCGGCGGCCGAAGTCCAGCGCGACGGCGCCGACCCGGTGGCCGACGCCGCGCGCAAGCGCGAGCGCGCCGACCATGGGTTCGCCGCGATCAAGGCCCTGCTGGAAAGCTGACCTGTGGGCCTGTGGGCCTGTGGGAGCGGCCTTGGCCGCGAAGGGGCATTCCCGGTGGCGCCTTCGCGGCCAAGGCCGCTCCCACA
>NZ_JAIWPU010000040.1 GCF_021191705.1 Proluteimonas flavola | reverse complement strand
TCCGGGGTGGGCGTTGGGGGGTGGGGGTGGGGAGTGGGCGGCGTTGGGTCTGGGGGGGGGGCCCCCCCGCCCCCCCCCCCGCTCCCACAGGGATCCGGCGGTCAGGCCGGCAAGCGCGCCGTCAACGCCTCCAGCGCATCGCGCAGCGCAGCGACCTCGGCCTCGAGCGCCTCGACGCGGGCGACCAGCCCGGGATCCCCCACCGATTCACGCGCGGGGCCGACGGCGATCGCCGCCACATCGACCGGTCCGCACAGCAGATGCGCGTAGCGGTCCTCGCGGCGCCCGGACGATGGCGGAATGCGCACGACCAGGCCCTTGCCGGCCAGACGTTCGAGATGATGGCGCGCGTCGTCGGCATCGGCGAAGGGATGCATGCGCTCGCTGCGCGTCACCAGTTCGGCGAGGGTCTGCGCGCCGCGAAGCATCAGCAGCGCCAGCAGCACGACCTGCGGCTGCGGCACATCCAGCGCCGTGCCCAGCACGTGTTCGTGGCGCTCGGCGCGCGAGGAGAACGACTGCCGCGCGAAGCGGTGGCCTTCCAGTTGCCGCAACGCATGCTGCACGTCGCCGAACGAGACCGACATCACCGGCTCGCGCGCGGTCTTCTGGTTCGCCGCCGACTGCGCGGCGTTGACCGTCAGCGGATAGACATCCGGCGTGGTCGCCTGCTTCTCCACCAGGCAGCCGAGCACACGCGCCTCGATCGGGGTGAGTCGGGGCCATCGGTCCTGGTCTTGCGCCTGCTCGTCCATGGGAGTTCCAGCCTCGAAGGGGGCGACAGGATGCGCCCCGCACGCCGGCCTGTCATGTTCGTGGCGATCGCGGCCGTTAAACTCGCGTGTTCGCACGCTGACGACGGACCCGCCCATGCGCCTGACCGCACCCGCCTTCACCCTGCTCGCCAGCGCCCTGCTGCTGGCCGGCTGCAAGCCGACGACGCCGGCCAGCGCGCCCGCGGACGCGGCGCCCGAAGCGGCGCCGACTGCTTCGGCCGCCCAGGCACCGGCCGCGACCGATCCCAGCGACAACCTCAACGCGGTGCTGTGGATCCAGCGCTCCGAGGAGTACCGCGCCAACAGCCTGTCGATCTTCCGCGCCGCCGCCGACCATCTCGACGCCGCGCTGGCCGAGACGAACTGGGACGCCCTGGTGCCCGAAGAACGCGAGCTGATCGGCGATGCGACCGCGCTGCCGCCGGCAGTGATCATGGACATCGACGAGACCGTGCTCGACAACTCGCCCTACCAGGCGCGCCTGATCCAGAACGGCCTGGAATACGACGAGGTCACCTGGGCGCAGTGGGTCGCCGAGAAGAAGGCCAGGCCGGTGCCCGGCGTGCTCGAGTTCGCCAGGGCGGCCGAGGCCAAGGGCGTGACCATCCTGTACCTGTCCAACCGCGCCCAGCACCTGCAGGACGCGACGCTCGAGAACCTGCGCGCCGAGGGCCTGCCGGTGCAGGACGAGAGCGTGTTCCTGGGCCTGGGCACCTTCGTCGAGGGCTGCGAACAGCACGGCAGCGAGAAGACCTGCCGCCGCCGCCTCGCCGGCCGCGACTACCGCGTGCTGATGCAGTTCGGCGACCAGTTGGGCGACTTCGTCGACATCCTCGCCAACACCCCCGAGGCCCGGGGCGAACTGCTCGACACCTACGGCGACTGGTTCGGCGAGCGCTGGTGGATGCTGGCCAATCCGAGCTACGGCGGCTGGGAACCGGCCCAGTTCAACAATGCCTGGAACCAGCCCGCGGGCGTCCGCCGAGAATCGAAGCGCAATGCACTGGAACTGGCGAACTAAGGATGGTCTGAACAGGGGTGCCTTTGCTCGTCATTCCCGCCTGACCAGGCATTCGTCCGTCGAGAGGCGCGGGATGACGGACTTGCTCAGAGGATCCCTGGTCGAATCAATTACTTGCGATACATGAGCACTGCATGCAGCGACCTGATTAGTATCGTGTCTCAGCTGAAGACTTTCAGATCGTCATTCCCGCGAAAGCGGGAATCCAGCGTCTTGCTTTTCAATGCCGTGAAGTCGCTGGATCCCCGCTTTCGCGGGGATGACGATGGAAAAACTGACGCCCAGCTGAGACACGACACTAATCAGGTGCAGCGATTCCGACGCGATAGCCTGCCTCCGCCACACCATCGTCCTCCGGCTCTGCCGGCTTGAAGGGAGACGAAAGTCTCCCTTTTTGATGCTGCGACCGCGGTCGCAGAACGACGCAATCTAGGGTCGACCCCAGGGTGTGGCGTTGCCTTGCGACACCTACCCTCGGAGCGAGCCGTCATCGAAGCGGACGCCCGCCCTCTTTTCTCTTCCGACTGCCATCCAGCCCCCGGAGGCAACGGTGTCTATCCAACTGCCACGCCTTCCCGGCTTGCCGAAGCCGCCCGCGCCTCCTGGATTTGGCCGTGGAAGCGGCGGGTCTCCGAACGGCCCCCTCGCGCAGCACTTCGGCGGCTTCATGCAATCGCTGCCCGGGCGCCTGCTCCCGAGCATCTTTCCCGGGACCAATGCGGGCGGCAATCCGGGGCCGGCCGCGCCGCCCCCATCGACTGCGAACACGCCTGCGTCCCCGGCGCCGACGGGGCTGCCTACGTTCAACCTGCCAGGCGGCGTGTCGATTCCGCCACCGCCCGTGCCCTTCAGCAACACGGCCGCGAACACCCACCACGCCCCCCCCGCGCCGCAGTCCCATGGCGGCGGGCCGATCAACACGGCGGGCAACGTGCTCAACACCGTCACCACGACGCTCCGCAACATCCTGGCGCCGCCGGGTCCCACGCCGGGCGCACCACCGCCCAACTCGCCAGGCGGCGGTGCACCTGGTACGACGCCGGGGCCGGGCAATACGTCCGGCCCCGCACAGGGCCTCGGCAATCTGCCTGGCAATGTCGCCAATGCCGCCGTGAACGTGATACGCACCGTCGCCAATGCGCTGCCCGGAATGCAGAACGTGATTCCGCAAGCGGCGAACCCGGTCTCGACCCAGGCGGTGTCGACCCAACAGCCGACCGGCCCGATGCAGGCCATGCCCGCCCAGACGCCCGTGCAGGCACAGGCAGTCCCTGCACAGCAGCCCGCGGCCCCGATGCAGGCCCTGGCGCAGGCGCCCCCATCACAGACCGCGCAGCCCCAGCCCCAGGCGCAGCCGCAACCGCAACCGCAACCGCAGCCGCAGCCGCAGCCGCAGCCGCAAAGTGCGAGCACGCTCGCTCAACAGGCGACGTCGGCGCCTGCGCCGGTACCCCAGCAGCCGCAGACTGCGCGGACGGATGCGCCGTTCGCGCCGGCGGGCAACCCGGCCACCGATCGTGCGGCGGTTCCGCAACAGGCACAGCCGCCCGTACAGCCCAACGTGCCCAGCGCCCCCCAGGGCGCCGCCCTGCTCGCGGCTGTGCCGCTTGCCGCGACCGTGGCGCAGGCGCCCGTCGCGCAGCAGCTCGCCGGCAATCCGCAGGCGCAGGCGTCCGGCAGTCCCGTTCCCGGCACGGCCTCGCTCGATGCCGGTGGCCCGGTCCGCGCCGAGCTGACCGGCGCCGGTACCTACACCCTGGATGGTCCCGGCCTGCGCCGACGCGGACGCATGAAGGTCGGCGCGCAGGAACTGGGTCAGTGGATGCTCGCGGCCACGCAGGGCCGTTTGCATCTCGTGCGCCCGTACGACAACGACACACCGCGCGAAGTCGCCAAGGCGTTCCAGTGGCTGTTCTGGGTGCTGGCGATCGTGGCCTACGGATGCCTGGGCCTCGTGCTCGTCAGCTTCCTGTTGAGCTTCGGCGAACTCCCCGCCGCGCCCATGCTGCGTCGCTGGACGGGCGAGTTCGCATCGGCGGGCCTGCTCGCCGCCGTCGGCGCCTGGTGGCTCGGCCGGCAGCTCATGCGCGCACAGCGGCCACCGCCCGATCCGATCCGTCGTTAATGCCCGCCTCCAGAAGGAAGGGCGCCGCATGCGGCGCCCTTCTTTGTTGCGACCCGTCGATGTTCAGCGCGTGACCAGCCCGCCATCACCGAGCGAAACGCCCTGCAGATCCACACCCTGACCCCGCAGGCCCTGCCGCACGTTCGCCGACAGCGCGGTCAGCGCCTGCCGATTGCCCTGCTGCTTCATGGACTGGTACGTCAATGCCGAGACCATCGTGAGATAGGCGGTCCGCTCGGCCTGCGCCTGCTTGTCCGCATCCGACATCGCCGCAACGTCCGGCACAGCCGCCAGCGGGCCGATCAACTGTCGCCGCACCGCCCGCTGCCCGGCCGGTGACTGGCGCGAATCGCGGTCGTTGACGACCTCCCACGAGATCAGCAGGTGCGCGGCCAGCACGTCGCCCAGATTCGTCGGGTCGTAACCGTAGCGACGCAGGATCTTGTCGAATTCGCGCAGCATCTCGCCCGAGCCGATGACCTTCTCCAGATCCGCCACCTGTTGCGGGTCGCGACCGAAGGCGCGGATCGTTTCCTGCCGCACTCGCGCGCTGACCGCCGCGTCGCGGCGGAACGAGAGCGTCTCCACCGCCTGTGCATCGACCTGCGCCGGCGCGGGCCGCGAGACGGCTTGCTGCAGCGCGCGTTGCACGGCGGCATCGCCGTCGACCGCATAGGCGCCGCCTGCACACATCACCGCGATACACACCACGCTCGTCCACCGGACAATCTCCGTACGAATCCGCAACAGCTGGCTCACAAAAACTCTCCTCGAAGTGGATGCATCAGCGCTCTTCGAACCCGTTCGCCGTCAGCGCGAACTCGGCAAGATCGTTGTTCGAGATGCGTTTGAAATCCTGTCGAACCGTCTCGGTGAATACAGCAACGCGCGTTGCGTCCTCTGCACGCACGCGCGCGTTTTCGCGCGTCAGCGTGGCGGCCATCAGTTCATAGACCCGTCGCCGGAGTTCGAGCTCGTCCGCCGACTCACGCGACCGTGCGCCGCCCGTAGCCCTTTCGATCTGGCGACGCACACCGTCGGCCTGGGCGGGCGAGGCTTCCATCCCGGTGAACGCCTCCCAGTTGGCCAGGAAGAGAAGCGCATTGGCCGAGATCAGATCGCGCGTGGTGAATCCCAGCGACCGGTAGCGCTGCTCCAACCACGCGTCGGCTGCGCCGGATTGCACGTAGTCATCCACATCCGGCACGGCGAGTCCGCTCAGTCCGCTCCAGCGTTGGGCGAAGTCGCGATCAGCCGTCTGCCCGGACGCGACGACCGTTGGCGGCTCCGCTTTCCCATCGGCAATCCCCCGCTGAAAACCGGCTTCATAGGACTCGAGGAACGCGGTTGTCGTGGCCTCGGGCCGATCGCCACCGGAGCGGGGATCGCCGTCGCGCGCATCGCTGTCGGCGGAGCAGCCTGCCACCAGTGCCGCGGCCAGACACAGGCTCCAGTACTCGCGCTGCATCACGCCACCCGACCGACATGGAGGGGCCACGACGTCATCGCGAACGCCCATCCCGACGACCGACTTCGAAGGCCCAGGCCTTCGCACTTTCGACGCCGTCGCGCTCCACGCGCTGCAGATACTCCGTTTCGAGCGCCAGCAGGCGCTCGCGGCGACTCATGCCGCTACCGGCATATCCGCGGATGGGGCGATCGCCAGATTCGCTCAGATCGGCTGCGTTACGAAGCGCGGATTGCGACATCGCGTTCTGGCCATAGCCCATGCCCAGATGCTGGGTGGCACCTGGATCCCACTGGGCACGCACAGGACTGACGAAGGTCGCGATGCCCATCAACATGAGTGCAGCGGCCACTTGAATACGCATGACACACCTCCGTGAAACGGTGGAATCCGGGTCAGCTTCAACGTTAATGGGCAATCTGCAACTCGTGCGTCAACACGATGTTGGCTGCAGGTAAAAACGTGCGATGCACCTCGATACGCCACCTGCCGGTTCGTGTCCCACAAGAATGAATGCCAGAATCGCACCCAAGGAAAAGGCGGGCATATGCCCGCCTTTTCCGTTGCTGCCGCCGCGATTACTGCTTGCGGGCGTTGGCAGTCAGGCCTTCACCGATCGACTTCAGAGCGGTCGAAATGGTGTTCGACAGCATGCTGAACATCTGCGACTCAGCCTGGAACTTGGTCTGCAGTTCACTGAACTTCTGCGCATCTTCCTTGCTGTCGGAGCCGGAATACTTCTCCATCTCCTTCGAGGTTTCGACCATCTTGCCGGCCTTCTCGCCGAGCATCGTGCCGAGCGCCTTCGCCATGGCGACCAGCCAGGACTCGCCACCGCCGCCCGATTCCTTGGCTGCGTTCAGACCGGCGGCACCCACCGAGATATTGACGTCTACATTGACCATTGGGATGACTCCATACGTGGTTGAAAGGAATCCGGGGGACGGTTTTCGTCCATGGCTTGATACTGCATGCCGGCGATGCCGGTCGAAAGCTGGGGCGTACCCTAGTGTCGCGTCCCGCACCAGATGTCGCTGCGCGCCGCAATCGGCGTGCAGCGCAAGGCGCCTGGCGCAGCCAATACCGACCGTCTTGGCAAGCCGGGCAACGCGGCGATGCGCGCCGAGGGCACGTGCAGACCGGCATCTGATGCGGGACGCGACACTAGGCAGCCGACGCAGGCGCCGCATTCAGCGCCAACCATGCGCGCGCAGCGTCTTCGCCGTTCTCGCGGGAGATACGTGCGAACTCGAGCGCGCGATTGACCGCGTCGTTCTCGAACACGCTGTAGACCTGGGTGAACGCACGCTCCACTTCCTCGCCGCCGGCGCTGTCGAGCAGGCCGTGTTGATTGAGCATCTGGATCGCTTCGGTCACCTCGGCACGCACATCCCCTGCGGATGCGTCGCCTGTGCCCGATTGACCCTGTTGCTGGAGTGCCTCATCCATGCGCGCCAGCATGCTTTCGCGGCTCGCAGCATCGATGTCGCGCTGTTCCCGCAACTCGGCCTCGAACCTGCTCAACAGCGAAGCCCGCAATGCGGCGAAGTCGGTGTCCTGGGAAGATGCGGCTGACATAAGGGACGATTCCTCTTGAGTTGGCGTGCGCACACCGGACCGGAGCGCGATGCGATGATACGAAGCGCCAGATTAGATCGATCGCATATGACGAACGCGTCATATGACCTGGCCTGATCATGCAGCCCCGGGACGCGCACCGC
Source organism: Proluteimonas flavola (assembly GCF_021191705.1). GTDB lineage: Bacteria > Pseudomonadota > Gammaproteobacteria > Xanthomonadales > Xanthomonadaceae > Luteimonas > Luteimonas flavola. The sequence continues at coordinate 35,628 of NZ_JAIWPU010000040.1, read as the reverse complement.
ATCTAGGTGCGCCCCTAGCATCAGATGCCGGTCTGCACTTGCCCTCGACGCGCAGACTGCGACATCTGATGCGGGACGCGACACTAGTGCGGCATGACGGATCCCGCGCGCGCTTGTCTGGTTGCAGCGTCTGCTTCGCACCAGAAGCAAACGGGGCCGCGTTTCCGCGGCCCCGTTTGTATTTCACGGTTGGAATGAAAGTTCCGATCCGCTCAGGCATCGCTTCTTGCAGACGTCAGCGAGTCCACCATCCGTCTTGCGTCGGCACCTTCCCGCTCCCCCATCTCTCGGGAGCGCTGGCCGAGCCAGGCATCCGCAGCCTCTCTACCGTCGCGTTCCACGCGTTCTTCGTACTCGGGCACCAGCGCCTTGAGCTCGACCTGCACCGCTTCCAGACGCTCATCCATATGCCGGATGAGCGTGTTCTCGTCGTCCGCATCGATCGCACCCTGCTGCCGGAGCTGCGCGAGTCCATCGATCCACGCCTGACGCTGGGCCTGCTGGTCGTGCTGCATCGATTACTTGCCGCCGACGTTGAAGTTGAAGTTGAAGCCGCCCTTGAAGCCTTCGCTGACAGCATCCTGCGCCGACTGCGGCAGACCCAGGCCATCGAACAGACCGCTGAGGGCGGAATCGAACAGCTGACCGACCAGATCGCCAAGCAGGTTGCCGACGATGCTGCCGAGCGGGCCACCAAGAGCGGTGCCGACCAGAGAACCGATACCGGAGAAGACGTCGCTGGACATGATGAAACTCCTTTGGATTGAAAAGAAACAACATTTGGGTCTATGCGCATCGACGTTCCGGATGAAACGGGCCAACGCGACTGCAAACGAAGTGTCTTCCCATTGCATGGCTTCGACAGCTAGGTCGTACCCCATCTAGGGTCTGCCCTAGTCATATATCTCACAGCTTTGAGAAACCCGCGCTATAACAAGGCATGCCGACAACACCCATGACGCCTGTGCCTCCTGAGGATCCCGCACCGCCAGCATTCTCTCGCGACGATCTGCCTCCGGACGGGCGTGACTATCAAACGGAGGAGCACCTGCGATCTCGTCGTTTGCGGCTGCACGGATTCGCGTTCCGGCACGTGATCGATCTATTGCAGCTCGGCCGCGAAGAACGCGTCACCCGGATGCTGCTCGACGATCCGATCGCCACGCTCGACGATGCGACCGGCCTGGTCGTGTGGGCCAACAAGCTCTATCGCGAGCGGCCGGGCCTCGGGCTGTGGCATACGCGCGATCGGGCGGGCCGCTTCATCGGCCTGTTCTCGCTGACGCCCAGTGGCGATGCGGGCGATATCGCGATCGGCGTGCGCCTGCTGCCGTCGGCCTGGGGCCGCGGCTATGCGATCGAAGGCGGCGCGACCTTGTGCACGCAAGCGTTCGAGACGCTGCAATTGCCCGCGCTGATCGCGCAGTGCGCGCCGGAGAACCGATCGGTACCGCCGTTGTTGCTGCGTCTGGGATTCCACGAGATCGAATCGGGCGAACAGTTCGGCAATCCGGCGCGCCGCTTCCGCATGGCGCGCGAGGATTGGCGCGGCCTGCGGCCGCGGCGGGCCGACCCGCGCGATGCGGAACCGGCGCAGGACTGAGGCGTATCGGACATACCGCAGATCCGCCTCGCATGGAGGCGGCGCAGAGACTGATGCGTCAACCGTGGTAGTGCGGGTCGATCGTCAGCGCGCCGAGATTCTGTTCGGCGAAACGCCTGGCCAGTTGCGGCCCCGCCTCGCGGATCGCATCGAAGCTTTCGCGCGAGCGGCTGTCGGCGCGCAGCACCCATCCGTCGGCGCTCTTGCTCAGCAGCAGGTCGGTGCCGGGCAGCGTGGCATCGGCCATGCGCAGCAGCACCTGTCCGTCTCCACCGGGATCGCGGGCATCGTGCACCGCCATCTGCCGCACGTGCTTTTCCATCATGTCGAACAGCTGGCCGGCATTGGACGCGGCGGCAGCGGGTGCAGCCGCGGGGGCGCCGTCGCGCAGCGCCATCTGCGCCTGCAGCATCGCGGCCGACTCCATGCCCTGCGCATGCTGTGATCCGAAGCCGTGCTCGTGCTGCTGGCGGAACGTGCGTGCATCGACGACGTCCGACAGGGACTGGCGCGCCTTGAAGGCTTCCTGGCGGCTGGCGAGTTCCGCCATCTCGCCTTCCTGCAGTTCGCCTTCACCTTGGGGCCCGCCGCCGGCCAGTTCGGATTCGCCCTGCAGGCCCGCCATCCCGCCACGTGCCTGTTCCAGCATCGAGCGGAACTGGTCGACGCGTTCGCGCGGCGGCGTGTCCTTGGCATCGGCCTTGGCTTCGCGGTCGACCTGACGGTTGCGCGCGGCCTGGTCCGGCGGCCTGGAAGCGGAATCGTTGCGCTGTACGCTCATCGTCGTCTCCTCGTGTCCGTGCCTACTGCTGGCGCGCCGCCATGTAGCGCGCCTGCATCAGGTCCTCGTTGGTCGCCTCTTCCTGCCGCTCGAACAGGCCACGCTGCTCGCGCTTCCACAGGTCGCGGCGCTTCTCCAGTGCATCCTGCCGGCCTTTGGCGCGGAAGAACGCATCGCGCGCTTCCTGCAACACGGTCTCGGCCTGGCGCACGGCGTCCTGGGCCTTCGACAGCCGCTGCTGCGCACCGACGATCTGCTCGCCGAGCAGATCGATATGCGCCTCGCGCTGGGTCAGCGCCGCCGGCCAGGGCACGCCGGATGGCGGCGGATCGAGCAGACGCGCGCGATGCCCGCTGCGGTCGCGCTCCAGATCCGTCAGCTCGCCCTGCACGCGCGTGCAGGCTTCGATGCACTGCTGCAGCGCGCGCTGCTTCTCCAGCACGACAAGACGCGCCGCTTCGGTGCGGTGTTCGCGCAGCTGCAGCAGCGTCTGCAGCGGATAACGTTTCATCCGAACAGCTTCCGCAGCGCGCCGGACGAGGTCTCGAACGGCACGAGTTCGTGTTCGGACTGCTGCAGCAGGGTGCGGATCGGCCCGATCTTCTCGATCGCGATGTCGGCATCGGGATCGGTGCCGCGCTTGTACTCGCCGAGCTGCAGCAAAAGTTCGATGTCCTGATGCTTGGCCAGATACTTGCGCAGCTGGCCGGCCGCGCGCAGATGCGGCGTGTCGACCACGCGCGGCATCGTCCGGCTGAGGCTGGTCAGCACGTCGATCGCCGGGTAGTGGTAGGCGGCGGCGAGCTTGCGCGACAGCACGATGTGACCATCGAGGATCGAACGCACTTCCTCGACGATCGGATCGCCGCCGTCCTCGTCCTCGGCCAGTACGGTATAGAACGCGGTGATCGAACCCTTGTCGTTGTTGCCCGCACGTTCGAACAGCTTCGGCATTTCGCTGAAGACCGAAGGCGGAAAACCACGACGCGCCGGCGGCTCGCCGATCGCCAGACCCACGTCGCGCAGCGCGCGCGCGAAACGCGTGACCGAATCGACCAGCAGCAGCACGCGCTTGCCCTGATCGCGGAAATGTTCGGCGATCGCGGTGCCCACCCATGCCGCGCGGCTGCGCTCGAGTGCGGGGCGGTCGGAGGTGGCGACGACGACGATCGACTTCGCCAGACCTTCGGCGCCGAGGTTGTCGCTGATGAATTCGTTGACCTCGCGGCCACGCTCGCCGACCAGCACGATGACGTTGACGTCGGCATCGCCGCCACGGGCCAGCATGCCCAGCAACGTGCTCTTGCCGCCGCCGGCGACGGCGAAGATGCCGATACGCTGGCCCTCGCCCGCCGTCATCACCGCATCGATCGCGCGCACGCCGGTCGAGAACGGACGATCGATCAGCTTGCGCGACAGCGGATTGGGCGACGCGGCATAGATCGGCGCGTCGACCGTCGCGCCCAGCGAACCCTTGCCGTCGATCGGCGCGCCGTGCGCATCGAGCACCCGCCCGAGCAGCCCTTCACCGACCGGCACCGACGCCTGCTTGCCGGTGGCGTAGACCTCGGTGGTCGACGCGATGCCATCGAGCGGGCCGAGCGGCGTCAGCAGCGTGTGCTGCCGCGCGACGCCGACCACTTCGGCCGCCAGTTCGAAATCGCTGTTGCCGGGATTGCGCAGATAGCAGAGCTCGCCGATCGCCGCGCGCAGTCCGGTCGCCTTGATCAGCGTGCCGTAGGCCTCGCTGACGCGGCCCACGCGCTCGATCGCCTGGACCTGCCCGAGCGCATGCAGCAGCGGATCGCGGACGACGGCGCTGGCGCCGGAATCGTCGAGCAGGGACAGGGCGGGTTCGGGATTCATGCGCTCGCCGCCGCGCTCGCCTGCGCCAGCGCCGTGCGGATCGCCTCGATCTGCTGGCTGACGCCGGCGCGTACTTCACCGGCTTCCGAGACCACCACGCAGCTCAGCGGATCCAGGCTCTCGTCGTCGACCAGTTCGATCACGCCGACACCCGGATGCGCCTGGCGCACGGCGCCGAGACCCTGCTCGACGCCTTCGCGCGCATCGGGATGCACGCGGATCATCAGGAACTGTTCCGCCTGCGCGGATTCGACCGCGCGCATCACCAGCGCCGGCACGACCGTGGACGCATCGAAGTCCGGTGCGATGCGGGCGACGATCGCGCAGGCGAGATCGCCGATACGGCCGACCGCATCGCCCAGCACGCGCGCGCGACGTTCGTTGAGCGAGGCGAGTTGTTCGGTCATCTGCTGCTTCACGCGCTCCAGGCCTTCCGCGAACCCTTCCGCATAGCCCTGCTCGCGCGCCTTCTGCACTTCGGCCTGCGCCTCGTCGTAGAGCGCATTGACCCGCGCGAGCAGGGTGTCGAGTTCGGCCAGCGATCGCCACTCCGCCGCGCGCACGATCGGCGCCGAGACGCCCCGGTGGAATTCGCGACGTTCGAACACCACCGCGGCGCCGGGTACGCGTCGGACGGGCGTGGCGGATGCGGCGTCTGGGATCGGCATGCAGGCTCCGGAGCGGGAATGGATCAAGTGGCGACGGCGCGATTCTGGTGATGCGTGTGGACGATGAGCAACGGCTTTTCCGGCAGATGCGCCGACGGCAGTTCGCCCGGCGGGTAGACCAGCTGCGCCCAGTCGGCGAGCGCCGGTTCGCGCAGGCGTGCCCAGGCCTGCAGTTCGGCGCGTCCCTGCAGTTCGAGCGCTTCGAACAGACGCGGACCGAAGGCATCGCCGCCGGCCAGGGCCGCGGCGAGTGTCGATGCGAGCCGACTCTGCAGCGGTGCATCGACCTTCGCGTCCCAAACGCTGCGGTCGAGCGCCAACAGATAGCTGCTGCCCAGCACCGCCTTGATGCGCTTGACCGCATCGCGTCCGACTTCGGCGCGGATCGCCGGCGCGTAGGCCAGCACACCGAGATCGCGATGCAGTCCGCTCAGCCGCGCACGATTCCAGCGCGCGATCAGAACCGCAAACCCTTCGGGCGAGGGCGCCAGCAGGTGCGCAGCCGGCCCGTCCGCAAGTGCGCCCGCAAGCAGCCGGCGACCGAGCCGGCTGGACCGGGCGCGCTGCAACAATGCCTCATCCAGACCGTCTTCGCCGGCGCCTTGCCAGCGAGGATCGACCTCGGCGAGCAGCGCATCCAGCGACATGGATCAGCCCTGCCAGCGTGCCGGCGGGGCCTTCTCCGCGGCCACGGGCTTGCGGGCCTTCAGCCGTCCGGCGAAGGCGAACGCAACGGCCAGCAACGCGACGACCAGCGCGGCGATGACGATCGCCATCGGGCTCACGGCCGACAGCGCCATCGCGGTACCCGTCGACGACGTGGCGTCCGGCGGCGCCGGCATCGAGACGAACTTCACCGAGACCTGGTTGATGTCGGTCAGGCCTTCGACGCCGTCCTTGACCACGATCTTGATGTCGGCTTCGCGGTCGCGGACGTTGGCGCCCGGCTGCTCGAAGATCCACACCGCGGCCGACGTCTTGCCGTTCGAGCCGCCCAGCGGATCGCGTTCGGGCAATGCCAGATGCACGCGCGCCTGCGCAACGCCCGGCAGCATCGTCAGCGTCTGCGTGATCTCCTGCTGCAGCGCGTGCAGATAGCGCCCGCGCTCGTCGGTGGCCGACGATGCGAAACCTTCCTTCTTGAAGATGTCGCCGAGGTTCTGGTAGTTCTGCCGCGGCAGACCGCGCGAACCGAGCACGGCCATCGCCTGCGGAATGTCGCCCTCGGAGACGAACACGTCCCAACCGACCTTGGTTGCCGACGGCTTCTTCTGCGCCTGGATGCCCGAGCCGATGAGCGCGCCCATCATCTCGTTGGCCTGGCGCTCGTCCACGGCACTGTAGAGCGCGGTACCGCCGCAACCGGCAAGCAGCAGGCAGGCGAGCAGCATGCCCATCCACGCGGACCATCGTTTGGATACGCATATATTCGAAACGCGCATGCCGGTCACCTCTCGATCAGGACTGCTGGCGGAACAGCTGCTGGATGCCGTCGGACGTCCGGTTGGCGACGTTCGAAGTCATTTCGCACTGGAACAGGAAGTGGTGCGACTTCATCGTCATCTCGATGACCTGGCCCGGCGTGAGTTCACCGGTGTTCTGGGTCATCGTCTTGGCGAGGTCCTGGATGCTCGATGCACCGCCGTTGAGGTTGTCCATCGCCGACATCAACATGCGGACACCTTCGGAAGGCTCCGATGCGCCGACACTGGCGACACCCTGCGGCGCATTGGCCGCAGCGGCGGAACCCGTGCCTGCGCGATCCATCGCCTGTGCGAACTGTCCGACCTCGTACGCGGCGGCCACCGGCTGGTGTGCGCCGGCACCCGATGCCCCCTGTGCCGCGGCTTCGAGCCCCGCGGCCTGGATCGCGTCGACCATGATCTTCTCCTTGCTGCTGTTGTCTGCGGGAGTCGCTTACTGCTTGCGGCCCAGCGTCTCGAGTGCCTGGCCGACGCTGTTCTGCGAGGTGGAGGCGTTGTTGGACAGGAACTGCATGCGCAGGCTCTCGGCGGTCAGCTGGACCACGTTCGAGGGCTGGTCGCCGCCCTGGCCGATGACATCGGAGAGGTTGGTGATCTTGGTCGCCTGCTGGTCGAGGGTCTGGCCCCACGCGCGCGACATCGCCTCGTACCAGCTCGACGAGCTCCCACCGCCGGTCCTGCCGCCGCTGCGGACGCCGTTGTCGTTGTGCATCGACGCCTGGCCGATGAAGCTGCCGATCTGATCGTTGGAAATCGTGGTCATGGAAGTACTCCTTGCGACGGTCTGAAAGTGGATACAGCGTTGGATGCAATTCGAACTGCGTACGACTTCAGTGATTCGACGATACGGGCGCGCGCCCCGGATCGGCCACCGGCACCTGTGCGACACGGTTGCCGGTGTTGACGCTGGCGACCACCGAAGCGAAACGGGGATCCCCTGGTGCTGCGCCTTCGACGCCCGCTTCCGCGGTCGCCGTGTCTGCCGCGTCTTCTGGCGCAGGCGGCGGACCCGGGATGACCTTGGTCAGCTCACCGTCCGCACCCAGCACGTGGGCGAACTCGCCGATCGAAATCAGCTTGCCCTTGCCGGGAATATCCTCCCCCGTCACGAAGCGCCGGCCATCGGACGAGAGAAGATGCGGATTCTCACCGCGCACGATCTGCACGATGTGCGCCTCCGGCGGGGCCTGCGGCTGTTCGGCCTCGCCCTGCGACAGCAGGCCGGTGGGCGTGCGCGGCAGGATGCGCTGCACGCCGGGGATGTCGGCGATCGCGCGCGACTGTGCGAGACGTTCGATCTCGGCGCCATCCTTGAAGTCGCCGACCACCTCGACATCGCCGTTGCCGACATACCGCGCCTGCACCGGAATCGACTGGCCGCGGAACATCTCGGCGACATCGCCGGCGATGTGTTCGCCGGTGCGGATCTGCAGCGTCGCGTCGATGTTCTCGGCACGCACCTGGTGGCGCAGACGCTCCAGCGTGGCGCCGTCATCCACGGCACCGGTCACGGTTGCACCGCCATGGGCCGCATCGGTGATCTGCACGTTGGTGACGCGGTGCTCCTGCAGCAATGCCGACAGGCGCTCGCGCTGGTCCGGCCCCTGATCGGGCGCGGGCAGCACGGCGGCGAAGATCGCCAGCGACGCAAGCGACAAGGCCGCGATGCCACCGATCCACGGCAGCTTGCGTACGAACCCGCTGCGCGGCGCCTGCTCCTCGTCGTTCGGCGCGAACACCGTGACGAACTCGTCCCATGCCGGATCGTTCTCGCGGCCGAATGCGATCACCGCTTCGCCGATCCGCACCTGCTGCACGGCCGACAGTTCGACCGGATCGCCCGGATGGATGTCCTGCGCGCCGACCTTCACCGGCGCATCGAGCGCACGCACGAGGAAACGGCCGCCCACGAGACTGATCAGGGCGTGGTGCGCGGCGACGGCGTCGTCGGCCAGCACGATGTCGCAGTCCTCGCCGCTGCCGACGAGGATCATCTCTTCGTCGGCGAGCACGCGGCTGGCGCCGGCATGCAGGCCATCGACGATGCGCAGCACGTTGTTCGCCTGGTGTTGGGTGTGTCCGGTCATGTCAGTCCTCTCATCGCCTGCACGGCCTCTGCCGCCGGAACTCCGGCGAAGACGGCGCGCACGCCCCGTAATGATGCGACTTGGTCATGCATTGATCTGGCCCGCCTGCACGATGCGCAGGTCCGGTGCGAGTTCCTGGTACGACAGCACCGGCAGATCGAAGAAATCGACCTCCATGAGCTTGCGCAGATGCCGGCGCACATCCAGCGAGCACAGCAGCACCGGCTTGACGCCCGCCGCCTGACGGCCCAGGTGCGCACGCACCTCGTTGCCGAGACGGCCGGCCAGTTCCGGCGAGATCGCAAGCTGGCTGGCACCGCCCGCCACGCGGACCGATTGCCGCAACTTGTCCTCGAGTTCCGGATGGATCAACAGTACGTGCAGCGTGCGCTCGTCGTCTGAATAGCGATCCGCGATCTCGCGCTTGAGCGCGACGCGCACGTATTCGGTCAACAGCACCACGTCCTTTTCGCGACCGCCGACATCGGTGATCGCCTCGAAGGCATCGCGCAGGTTGCGCACCGGCACGCCTTCTTCCGACAGGCGACGCAGCACGTCGGCCACACGCTGGGGTGCGACGACGCGCAGCATTTCCTTGACCAGATCCGGGTAGTCGCGCTGCATCTTCGCGAACAGGTTCGAGGTTTCCTGGATGCCGAGGAAACCGCCCATGCGCCGGCGGATCGCCGCAGCCATGTGGGCGCCGAGGACCTCGAGCGGTGGCTGCGTGCCTTCGCCGCTCTGCACCCACTCGCCTGCGATCACGGCGGGATAGAAGCCGGGCAGCTTGTCCGCATTCGCTGCGGTGACGGGCTGCGGCTGCAGCACCGCATCGCTGCGCAGGCGACCGGTCGCGATGCGCGCACCGAACGCGGTCAGCCGGTATTCGTCCTCGCCGAAGGTCGACACGATGCGCAGCGACGGCACCGGTACCGGCACGCCGTATTCCTCGCGCAGGCGCTGGGCGATGTCGACCGCGCGCGCTTCGAGATTGTGGGCGCCCAGCGACTGCGCCAGCAGCGGCGAGACCTGCAGTTGCAGCGGCGCCGGCGGTGCCAGATCGTCGTGCTCGACGGAGGCATGCACATCGGCAAGCACTTCTTCGTCGGTCACCCGGAATGCGCGGCGCAGCAGTTCGAACTGGTAGCGATAGTGATACGCGCTGAAGGTCAGCAGGCCCAGGCCCAGCACCAGGAACACCGGCCACGGAAAGCCCGGCACCAGGGTCATCAGCAGCGCGAGGATGCCGGTGATCAGCATCACGCGCGGCTGGTTCGACACCTGCCGGGTGATCGCATCGCCCAGGTGACGGTCGTCGATCTCGCCGGTGGTGCGCGTGACCACGAGGCCGGCGGCGATCGTCGCCAGGATCGCCGGGATCTGCGACACCAGACCGTCGCCGATCGTCAGAATGCTGTAGACGCGCGTCGCTTCGGCCAGCGGCATGCCGCGCTGGAGCACGCCGATCGCCAGACCGCCCAGCAGGTTGATCAGGATGATGACGATGCCGGCGATGGCGTCGCCCTTGACGAACTTCATCGCGCCGTCGAGCGAGCCGTGCAGCTGGCTTTCGGTTTCCAGCAGGCGGCGCTTGCGGCGCGCCTCGTCCTTGTCGATCAGGCCGGCGCGCAGATCGGAGTCGATCGACAGCTGCTTGCCCGGCATCGCGTCCAGGGTGAAGCGGGCGGCGACCTCGGCCACGCGCTCGGCGCCCTTGGCGATGACGATGAACTGCACGACGGTGATGATCAGGAACACCACCATGCCGACGACCAGATTGCCGCCAGCCACCAGCGTGCCGAAGGTCTCGACGATGTGGCCGCCTTCGGCATGCAACAGGATCGAACGGGTGATCGCGATCGAGATCGCCAGCCGGAACAGCGTGGTCAGCAGCAGCACGCTCGGGAAGCTGGAGAACGCGACCGGCGTAGGGATATAGATGCCCAGCAGCAGCAGGCCGAAGCCGATGGAGATGTTTACCGCCACCAGGGTGTCGATGATCACCAGCGGCAGCGGCAGGATCATCACGCTGATGATCGTGACCGCGGCGAAGGCCAGGATGATGTCGCTGTAGCCCAGCTTGCCGCGGGGCGCAGCGCCGGCCGGCGCGCCGGTCAGGGTGGCGAAGAAGGCCTTCACAGGACCACCGCCGTGGCGACACGGACAGGCATCACGGCGTCACGGGCACGCACACGGATACGCGCGCCGGAAACGGCAGATCCACACACTCTGGTATCCATTCGGCGCATAAGCCCCTGCCCTCGTGCGTCACATTGTGCCGCTATACGATAGTCAGCCTATGTTATGGATAGGTCAAACCGATGTTGCAAGCAGGTTCCATCCGAAGTGTGGAATGGGTGTGAAAACGGTTTACGTCGAAGCTGTCTTCCGGCAAAAACCCAGGCGTCACAGTGACTTAACGATCACCGTCGATATTGGACGGTGAATGCGGTGCGACCAGGGAGGTTGCCGGCACAGGGGCTTCCAGATCGTCATTGTCGAGATCTGTAATGAACGTCACAGCTTGCGCCCCCACGCCAATCGCGAACACCCGGCCGGCGCGCGACTTGACCAGCACCACGCGCTCCCGAGGTCCCACAGGCAGGATCTGCAGCACCGTCAACGGGGCATCCGTGCCCGACAATCCGTACCGCCGTCGTACCAGCCGGAGCAGGAACAGCAGGCCCGCGATGATCAGAACCAGTGGAATCACGATGGCGAGCAGCTCCCCGACGAACGAGTCACTCGGCGTGCGGGCGGGCGCGGCGGTCGCCTCTGCGGTTGTCGCGAGCAGCGCGGCGGGAACGATGAGGGCGGAGCGGAGGCGGGCGACGCGGGTCATGGGTTCTCGCGGAAGGGACACCCTGCTGGTGCGCCGCCACGTTAGCAGTCAAACGATGTCGCGCATCGCATGACGCCGCCGACCGGAACCCGTCGCGCAGGCCCGGCGCGCGCCGCTGCCACGGCGGCCGACGATGGCGCGAAGGCACTGACCGAAGTCCTCGAGGCCGTGCCCTTCGCCTGCGCCGCGTTCGACCGCGGCACCGGCGTGCGGGTGGCCGCGAACTGCCGCTTCGAAGGCGATCTGGGCACCCTGCCCGGCCATGCGCAGCGCGACGCACTGCTGGCGACGCTGTATGGCGAAGTCACCGGCGAGGCGCGCGGCGAGGAAGTGCGGGCGCCCGGCAGCGGACGCTGGTACGCGCTGCACTGGCGCGATCTCGATTGCGGCGCGCGCGCGCTGTCGCTGCTGACCGCGGTCGACATCAGCGAACGCATCGAAACGCTCGATTCGCACAAGACGCAGCAGGAAAAACTGCTGTTCACCTCGCGGATGATGTCGGTGGGCGAGATGGCCGCGACGCTCGCGCACGAACTCAACCAGCCGCTCGCGGCGATCGTGAACTACCTCAACGGCAGCCTGCGCCTGGTCGACCAGGCCGGCGGGCCGGTGCAGGTCGAACGTGCCCTGCAGGCCGCACGCACGCAGGCAGAACACGCCAGCGCGGTGATCTCGCGCGTCCGCGAGTTCGTGCGGGCGCGGGAGCCGCGGCGCGATGCGCAGGACCTGCCGCTGATCGTCGACACCGTGCTCGAACTGCTGCGTCTGGAGGCCGAACGCCTGCAACTGCGCGTCGAGCTGGCGCTGGCGCCGCAGCTGCCCCAGGTCTACGCCGACCGGGTGATGATCGAGCAGGTGCTGCTCAATCTGGTCAAGAACGCGATCGAGGCGATGCGCGAAGTGCCCGCCGCCCAGCGCGGCCTGCGCATCGAGGGGCGGGTGAATCTGGATGGCGACGTCGAGGTGCGCGTCTGCGACCGCGGCCCGGGGCTGAGCCAGGCCGAGAGCGAACAGCTGTTCTCTCCGTTCTACACCACCAAATCGGACGGGCTGGGCATCGGCCTGGCAATCTGCCGTTCGATCATCGAATACCACGAAGGCCGGCTGTTCTTCGAGGCCAGGGAGGGTGGCGGCAGCGTGTTCGGATTCACGCTGCCGACCCCGGACAGGAGGATCTGACGCGTGACCAGCATCTGTGTCTATCTCGTCGACGACAACGACGGCTTCCGCGATTCCACCGCCTGGCTGCTCGAGACCGCGGGTTTCGAAGTGCGCGCGTTCGCGTCCGGCGCGGCCTTCCTGACCGTGTTCGACAACACCCGCCATGGCGATGGCGAATGCCTGGTGTCCGACATCCGCATGCCGGAGATGAGCGGCCTGCAGCTGCAGGACGAACTGCTGCGCCGCGGCTCCACGCTGCCGCTGGTGTTCGTGACCGCGCACGGCGACGTGCCGCTGGCGGTCGAGGCGATGCGCAAGGGCGCGTCGAACTTCCTCGAAAAACCCTTCAGCGACGACGCCATCGTCGATTCGATCCGCAACGCACTCAGCCGCGAACGCAGGCCGGCGGGGTCGCCGCAGGGCGCCGCGCTCGCGAAGCTGAGTCCGCGCGAGCGGCAGGTGCTGGACCTCGTCGTCGCCAGCAAACCGAACAAGATCATTGCCGACATCCTCGGCATCAGCATCAAGACCGTCGAACTGCATCGAGCCAACATGATGAGCAAACTCGGAGTGCGCTCCCTCCCCGAACTGATGAAGGTGGCGCTGGGCCATGGCTGACGCAACGGCTGCCGCCCTTCCGCCCGCGTCCTCGCATACGCCGCTGCGCGAGCGCCTGCCGCGGCTGTCGCCCATCCAGGCCGACACCCTGCGCGGCCTGCACGCGCGCGCCCGGCACTGGACCACGCCGACCGGCATCCTGCGGCTGCGCAGCGGCCGCGCACCGGCCGTCGACACCACCGACGGCGGCGTGTTCGAACTCGATGCCGACGGTACCCGGCTCGCGCTGCAACTCGCGTCGGCGCCGCGCGCCGACGACGACGGCCTGCACTGGCAGGACCGGCGCGGCCGCGCCCGCGTGCTGGCCTGGAGCCTGATGCACGAGAGCACGCTGGTGCAGATCAGCGAAGCGCTCGGCACCTCGCTGCTGCCCCTGCCGGATGCGCCGCTCGCCGCGCCTGCGAGCGACGCGCTCTGGCTCGACCTCGATTTCGCACCCGCCGACGGTAGGGCTGCGGTCAGTGGTGCGCTGCGCGCACCCGCCACGTGGCTGCAGGCCCTGCTCGCACGCACGGATGCTGATCCGCGCCCGCCGATCGATCCGGGGCACTGGCGCCAGTTGCCGACGGTCGCGACGATCGCGATCCCGGCGCCGGCGCTGACGCGCGCCGACATCCAAAGCCTGCGGCCCGGCGACGTGATCGTCGTCGGACACGTCAAGCTGCCGCCGCTGCACGCCAATGCCGTCGGTCTGCGCTGGCCGGTCCGATCCGGACCGGACGGATGGCGCATCGACGGTCCGCCCACCCAACGCCCCCGCCACCAGGAGACGCCCCGCATGCGCGAGACCGACGCACCCGAAACGCCGCAGACCGAAGACGCGCCCGCCGTCGAGGATCCGTCCGGCCGACTGCCGGTCGAGGTCGAGTTCGACGTGGGCAAGGTCGAACTGCGCCTGTCGGACATCGCCGGCCTGCAGCCCGGTTACGTGTTCGCGCTGCCGACGCACCTCGAAGGCGCCAACGTCACCATCCGCGCCAACGGCCGCGTCGCCGGACAGGGCGAGCTGGTCGCGGTTGGCGATACGCTGGGCGTCCGTCTGCTGTCCTGGAGCTGAGGCATGGATTTCAGCACGTTCTCGCCCGCCCTCGTCCTGGTGACGGTGGTCAGCCTCGCGCTGGCGCCGTTCGTGGCGGTCATGGTCACCTCGTTCACCAAGATCGTCGTGGTGCTGAGCCTGCTGCGCAACGCGCTCGGCCTGCAGCAGGTGCCGCCGAACGTGGTCATCAACGGCCTGGCGATCGTGCTGTCGATCTATGTGATGTATCCGGTGATCCTGGACGTCAACGAAGCGGTGCAGGCGCGCCTGGAAGGGCGTCCGCCGCCGGCGTCGGTACAACGCCAGATCGAGGCCCGCGCGCAGCAGCAGGCGATCCGCGAAGGCCGCCCGATCGACGTGCGTCCTGCGTCGGCACCGGCGCCGGCCGAAACCGACGCGCCTGCGCCGACCAGCCCCGCTGCGGCCGACGCGCTCGCCGCCGAAGCGCAGGCACAGGGCACGCAGGACGGCGTCGATCCGATGTTTTCCGCGGTGCGTGGCGGATCGAGCAACGATCCACGCGAAGAAGCCGCCGCCGCACAGCCGCGCGGCCTCGCCGAAGAAGTCACCCGCTCCGGCACCGGCGCCAGCGCGCCGGCGGCCGCGAACGGCAGCTTCGACACCAACCGCATGCTGCTGATGATCGATGCCGGCAAGGAGCCGCTGCGCACCTTCCTGATCCAGCACTCCAGCGATTCCGAACGCGCGTTCTTCCTGCGCAGCGTGCAGCGCATGCTGCCGCCCGAGCGCCGCGACGGCCTCACCCCCGACGATTTCATCGTCATCGTGCCCGCCTTCACCGTCAGCGAACTCACCGCCGCATTCCAGATCGGTTTCCTGATCTTCCTGCCGTTCCTGATCATCGATCTGGTGGTCGCCAACATCCTGCTCGCGCTGGGCATGATGATGCTGTCGCCGACGACGGTCTCGCTGCCGTTCAAGCTGCTGCTGTTCGTGCTGATCGACGGCTGGGCCAAGCTCGTGCACGGCCTCGTGCTCACGTATGGAGTCACCACATGAGCGACGTGCTGGAGTTCACCAAGGAAGCGCTGTGGCTGGTGCTGCTGCTGTCGGGCCCGCCGGTCGCCGCGGCCGCACTGATCGGCCTGGTGGTCGCGTTCCTGCAGGCGGCCACCCAACTGCAGGAACAGACGTTTCCCTACGCGCTGAAGTTCCTGGCCGTCGTGATCACCCTGTTCGTCACGGCCTCGCTGATGGGCGGCACGCTGTACGTGTTCGCCGACCGCATCTTCATCGATTTCCCCGGCCTCGTCCGACGCTGATGGACTTCGGCACGAACCCGATGCTGGCGCTCGCGCTGACGCTGCCGCGCGTGGCCGGCGCGTTCCTGATGCTGCCGCTGCTGACCACCGAAACGGTGCCGGCGATGGTGCGCAACAGTTTCATGGTGAGCCTGGCGATCGTCGCGATTCCGATCGCCCTTGCCGGCGCGCCGCCGATCGAGGCCGCCGGCACCGCGCACTGGTCGGCGATCGTGCTCAAGGAAACCTTCATCGGCATCTCGATCGGGTTCTGCTACGGCATCGTGTTCTGGGCGATCAGCTCCGCCGGCGTGATCATCGACACCCAGGTCGGCATGTCGATGGCGCAGATCTTCGATCCGATCCAGGGCCACCAGACTTCGCTGCACGGCGAGTTCCTGTCGCAGTTCGCGACGTTCCTGTTCATGGCCAGCGGCGCGTTCCTCGTGTTCCTCGACCTGTTGATGACCAGTTACACGGTCTGGCCGGTCATGAGTTTCTTCCCGGATCTTCGAATGAGCGGGATGGCGTTGTTCGTCGGGCAATTCGGCTATCTGATGACCGCGATGCTGCTGATCGCCGCGCCCGCCATGGTGATCCTGCTCGTCATCGACCTGTCCTTCGGCCTGGTCAACCGCTACGCCCCGCAGCTCAACGTGTTCGCGCTGACGATGCCGATCAAGGCGTGGCTGGCGACGGCGATCATCCTGTTGATGATCGGGGTGTTCGTGGAGATCGTGATGACGCGGCTGGTCGACAACAGTGGCTTGATCGAGGCGCTCAAGCACGCGTTCAGTGCGACGTAGGCTCTGAACGCTCCAGCGCGCGCTCCACGCATCGAGCTTCGGCTCGGACGTGAGTTCTGACTCTGGGCTCTGGCTCTGAGTTTTGTTTCGGCTTCGGCTTTGGCTTTCCTGATGCGTGTCGTGTCTCAGCTGAAGACTTTCAGATCGTCATTCCCGCGAAAGCGGGAATCCAGCGTCTTGCTTTTCAATGCCTTGAAGTCGCTGGATCCCCGCTTTCGCGGGGATGACGATGGAAAACTGACGCCCAGCTGAGACTCGACACTCATCAGGTCTTTGAATGACATAGGTTCGCCGTCTCGTATGACCGCCTGCGTCATGGAAAAGCCCGCGCGCGGCGGGCTTGTATCTGTCTGCTCGGTAGGGCGACACTTAAAAATTCGTCATTCCCGCCTTCGCGGGAATGACGAATAATGACAGTCCTGATCGGTGTTGCTTTAGCGCGCCGGGCGCCGCCTCACTCCCACTCAATCGTCGCCGGCGGCTTCCCACTGATGTCGTAGACCACGCGCGAGACGCCGCGGACTTCGTTGATGATCCGGCTCGAGACGCGGCCGAGGAAGTCGTACGGCAGGTGCGCCCAGTGGGCGGTCATGAAGTCGATGGTCTCGACGGCACGCAGCGAGATCACCCACTCATACGCCCGGGCGTCGCCGACGACGCCGACCGACTTGACCGGCAGGAACACGGCGAAGGCCTGGCTGGTCTTGTCGTAGAGGTCGGCCTTGCGCAGTTCTTCGATGAAGATGTGGTCGGCCTTGGCCAGGATCCCGGCGTACTCGGCCTTGACCTCGCCGAGGATGCGCACGCCCAGGCCCGGGCCCGGGAACGGGTGGCGATAGACCATCTCGCGCGGCAGGCCGAGTTCGACGCCCAGGCGCCGCACTTCGTCCTTGAACAGCTCGCGCAGCGGTTCGACCAGGCCCATCTTCATGTGCTCGGGCAGGCCGCCGACGTTGTGGTGGCTCTTGATGACGTGGGCCTTGCCGGTCTTGCTGCCGGCCGACTCGATGACGTCGGGATAGATGGTGCCCTGCGCCAGCCACTTGGCGTTGCTGAGCTTGTTGGACTCTTCGTCGAAGATCTCGACGAACAAGTTGCCGATGATCTTGCGCTTGGCTTCCGGATCGCTCACGCCTGCGAGTGCGCTGAAGTAGCGGTCGCGGGCGTCGACGCGGATCACGCGGACGCCCAGGCCATGTGCAGTGGAAGCATCGGCGAAGGTCGTCATGACCTGGTCGCCCTCGCCCAGCCGCAGCAGGCCGGTGTCGACGAAGACGCAGGTCAACTGCGGGCCGATCGCCTTGTGCAGCAGCGCGGCGACGACGGAGGAATCCACGCCGCCGGACAGGCCGAGAATCACCTCGTCGCCGCCAACCTGTTCGCGCACGCGGGCGATCTGGTCGTCGATGATGTTGGCCGCGGTCCACAGCGTGGCGCAGTTGCAGATGTCGACGACGAAGCGGCGCAGCAGCGCGAGGCCCTGCTTGGTGTGCGTGACTTCGGGATGGAACTGCACGCCGTACCAGCGCTTGTCCTCGTTCGCGAACGCGGCGACCGGCACGCGATCGGTGCTGGCGGTGACGGTGAACGCCGGCGGCGCGGCGCTGACGTGATCGCCGTGGCTCATCCACACGTCGAGACGCTGCGCGCCGGCGTGATCGCTCAGGCCTTCGAACAGGCTGTCCTTGGCGACGATGGCGACTTCGGCGTGGCCGTACTCGCGCGCGTCGGCGGCTTCGGTCTCGCCGCCCAGTTGCTTGGCCATCGTCTGCATGCCGTAGCAGATGCCCAGCAGCGGCAGGCTGCTGTCGAACACTTCCTGCGGTGCGCGCGGGGACCCGTGCTCGGTGGTCGATTCCGGGCCGCCCGACAGGATGATGCCCTTGGGCGCGAACGCGGCGATCTCGGCCGGATCGTGGTCCCAGGCCCAGATTTCGCAGTAGACGCCGAGCTCGCGGATGCGGCGGGCGATCAGCTGCGTGTACTGCGCGCCGAAGTCGAGGATCAGGATCTTGTCGCTGTGGAGGTCTGGAGTCGGTGATTCGGAAACGCCGGTCATGTGTGCCCCAATTCAATCTGATGTTTGTCGAATCACGAACCGCTTCACCTGCTACGCAGGATTGCTTTTTTCGTCATTCCCGCGAAGGCGGGAATCCAAGGACTTTAGTGCTGCACTGACGCGATGCTGGACGGTGAATGAAGAGCGAAAGTCCATGGATTCCCGCCTTCGCGGGAATGACGGGCCATGGGGAAGCGGACGGACGAGTGGATCTGCCTTTCCGAATCCCCAATCCCAAATCCCCAATCACGCCAGGCCGGCTCAACCGGCCTGGTAATTCGGCGGCTGCTTGGTGATCTGCACGTCGTGCACGTGGCTCTCGCGCTGGCCGGCGCCGGTGATCTTCACGAACTTGGGCTGGGTGCGCATCTCTTCGATCGTCGCGCAGCCCACGTAGCCCATGGTCGCGCGCAGGCCGCCGGCGAGCTGGTGGATGATGCCGCCGAGCGCGCCGCGATACGGCACGCGGCCTTCGATGCCTTCGGGCACGAGCTTGTCGGCATCCGACGAGTCCTGGAAGTACCGGTCCTTGCTGCCCTGCTCCATCGCGCCCAGCGAGCCCATGCCGCGGTAGCTCTTGTAGCTGCGGCCCTGGAACAGTTCCACTTCGCCCGGTGCTTCCTCGGTGCCGGCGAACAGGCCGCCGATCATCACCGTCGATGCGCCGGCGACGAGCGCCTTGCCGATGTCGCCCGAATAGCGGATGCCGCCATCGGCGATCAGCGGGATGCGGTCCTGCAGGGCCTCGGCCACCATGTCGATCGCGGTGACCTGCGGCACGCCCACACCCGCGACGACGCGCGTGGTGCAGATCGAGCCCGGGCCCACGCCGACCTTCACCGCGTCCGCGCCGGCGTCTTCGAGGGCCTTGGCCGCGTCGCCGGTGACGATGTTGCCGCCGATCACCTGCACCTGCGGGTAGGTCTTCTTGACCCAGTTCACGCGGTCGAGCACGCCCTGCGAATGGCCGTGCGCGGTGTCGACGATGATCACGTCGACACCCGCCGCGACCAGCGCTTCGACGCGCTGCTCGGTATCGCCGCCCACGCCGACGGCGGCGCCGACCAGCAGCTGCTCGTCGGCATCCTTGGCGGCGTTGGGATTGTCGTGCGCTTTCTGGATGTCCTTGACCGTGATCAGGCCACGCAGCGCGAAGTCGTCGTTAACGACCAGGATCTTCTCGATGCGGTGCTTGTGCAGCAGCGCCAGCACTTCGGTGTCACTGGCGCCTTCGCGCACGGTGATCAGGCGATCCTGCTTGGTCATCACGTTGCGGACCGGATCGTCGAGCTTGGTCTCGAAGCGCAGGTCGCGCCCGGTGACGATGCCGACCAGCCGAGTGCCATCGACCACCGGCACGCCGGAGATGTTGCGCGCGCGGGTCAGGCGCAGGACTTCACCGATGGTGGTGTCCGGGCCGACGGTGAACGGCTCGCGGATCACGCCGGCTTCGAAATTCTTGACCTTCGAAACCTCGGCAGCCTGGCGCTCGACGCTGAGATTCTTGTGCAGGATGCCGATGCCGCCGAGCTGGGCCATCGCGATCGCGAGGCGGGCTTCGGTGACGGTATCCATCGCCGCGGAGACGATCGGCAGGTTCAGGCGCAGGTCGCGGGTCAGGCGGGTGGCGAGCCGGACATCCTTGGGGAGAATCAAGGAGTGGGCGGGAACGAGCGATACGTCGTCGTAGGTAAGTGCTTCGGCCTGGATGCGCAGCATGCGGGGTGCCGGGGAGGAGGAAGCGCGCCATTATAACTCGGGATTGGGGATTGGGGATTCGGGATTGGGGATTCGAAAAGGACGGTTTCGCGCCCAATCCCCCCCATCCCTAATCTCCCGTCCCTGCCGCGTCAGCGGCATCCGCCGCCTCGATCGTGTTCTGCATCAGCGTGGCGACCGTCATCGGCCCCACCCCGCCCGGCACCGGCGTGATCCAGCTGGCACGCTGTGCGGCGGCATCGAAGCCCACGTCGCCGACCAGGCGGCCGTCCTCGATGCGGTTGATGCCGACGTCGATCACCACTGCGCCCGGCTTGACCCAATCGCCCGGAATCAGTGATGGACGCCCGACCGCGACGACCAGGATGTCCGCCTCGCCCACGTGCCGACGCAGCACGTCCGGCGGGGTGAAGCGGTGGCAGGTGGTGACGGTGCAACCGGCGATCATCAGTTCCAGCGCCATCGGCCGGCCGACGTGGTTGCTCACCCCGACGATCGTCGCACTGGCACCGCGCACCGGACGGTCGGTATAGGCCAGCAGCGTGGTGATGCCGCGCGGCGTGCACGGGCGCAGGCCGAACTGGCGCAGCGCCAGGCGGCCGACGTTCTCGGGATGGAAACCGTCGACATCCTTGCGCGGATCGATGCGATGGATGATGTGGGTCGCGTCCGGAATGCCCGGCAGCGGCAGTTGCACGAGGATGCCGTGCACGGCGGGATCGGCATTGAGACGGTCGACCAGCGCGACCAGTTCGGCTTCGGTGGTGCCGACGGGCAGATCGAAATCGAAGGCCTGGATGCCGACCTTCTCGGCCGCCCGGCGCTTGTTGCGCACGTAGGACTGCGAGGCCGGATCGCCACCGACCAGCACGACCGCCAGCCCCGGGCGCGAGCCCCCGGCGGCGACCCGCGCATCCACGCGGACGCGCAGCTGGTCGAGCAGGGTGTCGGCAATGCGCTTGCCGTCGAGGATGCGGGCCGGGGTGGGGGCAGCGGCGGTCATGCGGAGCGGTGTCGGCGGCGTGGGGGTGCATATTGTCGCCGATTCCGTCGAAGCGGTATTCCGATCCTCGGCGAAGCGAGCGGATTCCTGTGGGAGGGGGGGGGGGGGGGGGGGGGGGCGGGGGGGGGGGGGGGGGCGGCCCGCCCCCCCCCCCCCCCCCCCCCCCCCCCCCCACAGCAGTATTGGCTTGCGGACGCGTCGCTGCATGCGGATCCTGTCGCCCTTCCCTGCACCAGGAGTTGTCCTCATGGCCGACGCGGCTGCCCCCCTGTCCGATGACGCCCGTACACGCGTCGAAGCTGCCGCGTTCCGGCGCCTGCTCGCGCATCTCAACGAGGCGCGCCCGGACGTGCAGAACATCGACCTGATGACTCTCGCCGGCTTCTGCCGCAACTGCCTGGCGGACTGGTATCGCGAGGCGGCGAATGCCGAGGGCGCGGCGCTGGACAAGGACGCGGCACGGGAAGCGGTGTACGGGATGCCGTTCGCGCAGTGGAAAGCGCAGCACCAGAAGGACGCGACGCCGGAGCAACTGGCGGCGTTCGAGGCGGCGCAGGCGAAGCACGCCGGCTGATCTGACGCCCCAATGCCGTCATTCCGGCGAAAGCCGGAATCCATTGGCACCTGAAGCCTACCGGCGCAGCAGTTTCCCGCCAGAATCAAAATGGATTCCGGCTTTCGCCGGAATGACGGTAGAAAGGCATCCGGCGGCGTCTCGCCGTCATCCCGACCAGGCACACGCCCAACACAAAAAGCCCGCCTTCCGGCGGGCTTTTCGCTTACCGCTGTAGCCGATGAATCAAGCCACGATGCCCTGACGCACCGAATCACGGCTCGGCGGCGCATTGCGCAACGAAGCGATGCGCTCTTCCAGCGGCGGGTGGCTCATCAGCAGCTTCTTCAGACCGCTGCCTACACCACCGCTGATGCCGAACGCGGCGACCTGCTTGGGCAGCGTGCTCTGGCCGTAGGTCTGCGCCAGGCGCTCTAGGGCTGCGATCATCTTGGCGCGGCCGGCCAGTGCGGCGCCGCCCTCGTCGGCGCGGAACTCGCGGTGGCGCGAGAACCACATCGCGATCATCGAGGCGAACAGGCCGAAGACCATGTCCAGCACGAACACGATCGCGAAGTACGCGATGCCGCCACCGCCGTTGTCGCGGCCGCCGTTGAGGTAGCCGTCGATCGCGCGGCCGACCACGCGGGCCAGGAAGATCACGAAGGTGTTGAGCACGCCCTGCAGCAGGGTCATCGTCACCATGTCGCCGTTGGCGACGTGGGCGACTTCGTGGCCCAGCACGGCCTCGGCCTCGTCGCGGGTCATCGAGCGCAGCAGGCCCGTCGACACCGCGACCAGTGCGTTGTTGCGGTTGGCGCCGGTGGCGAAGGCGTTGATCTCGGGCGCGTCGTAGATCGCGACCTCGGGCATGCCGATGCCGGCCTGCTCGGCTTGCCGACGCACGGTGTTGAACAGCCAGCGCTCGGCTTCGTCGCGAGGCTCCTTGATGACGTAGGCACCGGTGGCGCGCTTGGCCGACCACTTGGAGATGGCCAGGGTGAAGAACGCGCCGCCGAAGCCGAACAGGGCCGCGAACACGAACAGGCCGCCATAGCTGGACGGATTGATGCCGAAGATCGCCATGACGATGCTGACGAGCGCGAGCACGGCGAGATTGGTGGCGATAAGAAGACCGAAACGCTTGAACATTGGCTACCTTGAGTCCGGATGACGCCTGCGTCAGGCGGAAGTGGAAAACGTGTCGCGACAATCTGCGTGCAGCGACCGGCGATTTCAATTCGGGATCGACGCAGGCACAGTGGCGACCCCATGACAGTTCATGTGCCAGACAGTTTGACGCACACGCTCGACGCGCCTGCGTATCGCGGGCGTTACGCACCCTCGCCCACCGGCCCCCTGCATGCCGGCTCGCTGCTCGCGGCGCTCGGCAGCTGGGTGCTGGCGCGACAGGCGCACGGCAGTTGGGCGGTCCGCATCGAAGACATCGACCGTCTGCGTGAAGTCGCCGGCGCGGCGCAGGGACAGCTGGCGACGCTGCAGGCGTTCGGCCTGCGGCACGACGGACCGGTGCTCGTGCAGAGCACGCGCGACGCGCGCTATGCGGCCGTCGTGGAGGATCTGCGCGCGCGCGGGCATGCCTTCGTCTGTCACTGCAGCCGCGCCGATCTCGCAGAAACCGGTGGCCGCCATCTCGGCGTCTGTCGTGCAAGCGGCACGCGCCCGGATCCTGCGATCCGCCTGCGCGTCGAGCCCGGCACGACGATCGAATTCGTCGATGCGATCCGCGGCCGGCAACTGCAGCAGGTCGATGTCGAGGTCGGCGATTTCGTGCTGCGCCGCGCCGACGGCTTCTGGGCGTATCAGCTTGCGGTCGTCGTCGACGATGGCGACCAGGGCATCACCGACGTGGTGCGCGGCGCCGACCTGCTCGACTCCACCGCGCGGCAGATCCTGCTGCAACGCATCCTTGCGCTGCCGACACCGCGCTATGCGCATCTGCCGCTGCTGCTGGATGCCGAAGGCCGCAAGCTGTCGAAATCGGCACAGGCAGGTCCCGTCGATGCACGCGACCCGATGCCGGCGCTGTACGTCGCGTGGAACGCGTTGGGCCAAACGCCATTCGATGCGGACACGCCCTCGGCGTTTCTCGAACACGCCATCGAACATTTCGAGATCGCACACGTGCCGAAGCACGACCTCGCGATTGCTGCAACGCACAACACCGCTGCCGCCCGCGGTGCATAGACTGCAAAACCCGCTGTCGCACCGGCAGCGCAGCCCACAGACGAGGACGGCATGAGCGGACGCGTGGCACTGGTAACCGGCGGCACAGGTGGTATCGGAACGGCAATCGTCAAGCGGCTGGCCGACAACGGCTATCACGTCGCGACCAACTACCGCAATGCCGAAAAGGCGAAGGCCTGGCAGGCGCAGATGCGCGATGAAGGCTACGACATCGCGATCGTCCCGGGCGACGTGTCCGATCACGAAGAAGCGGAGACGATGGTGCGCGAGGTCGAGGCGCAGCTCGGCCCGATCGACATCCTGATCAACAACGCCGGCATCACCCGCGACGGCACCTTCCACAAGATGCACGCGTTGCAGTGGCAGGACGTCATCAACACCAATCTCAATTCGGTCTACAACGTCACGCGCCCGGTGATCGAGGGCATGCGCGAGCGCAAGTGGGGCCGGATCATCCAGATCAGTTCGATCAACGGCCTCAAGGGCCAGTACGGCCAGGCGAACTACGCGGCGGCCAAGGCCGGCATGCACGGCTTCACGATTTCGCTGGCGCGCGAGAACGCCAAGCTCGGCATCACCGTCAACACGGTCTCGCCCGGCTATGTCGCCACCGACATGGTGATGGCCGTGCCCGAGGACGTGCGCGCGAAGATCGCCGCCGACATTCCAACCGGTCGGCTGGGCCGCCCGGAGGAGATCGCCTATGCGGTGAACTTCCTGGTCGCCGACGAGGCCGCGTGGATCACCGGCTCGAACCTCGACATCAACGGCGGCCACCACATGGGCTGGTGATGCGCGCCGCGCATCGCGCGCGGACCGCCCGCACCATACGTGCGCGGACGGTTCGCGGCGCGACGCGGGCGCCCCCGTTCACCACTTTCGTCGAGTTGCGCCCCCCCCATTCGCTGCGCCATGCTGCGCGGCATCAAAGGATCAGAGTGTTGGCTTCATGAGCAGTGCCGTGCGCATCATCAAGAAGTATCCGAACCGTCGCCTTTACGATACGGAGATCTCCAGCTACATCACCATCGAGGATGTCCGCCAGTTGATCGTCGACGGCGAGGATTTCGAAGTCCGCGATGCCAAGAGCGGCACCGACATCACCCGTTCGGTGCTGCTGCAGATCATTTCCGAACACGAGTCCGACGGCGAGCCTGTGCTCTCGACCCAGTTGCTGAGCCAGATCATCCGCTTCTACGGCGATTCGATGCAGGGCTTCATGGGCAACTACCTCGAGCGCTCGATGCAGACCTTCCTCGACCAGCAGCAGCAGTTCCGCCAGCAGATGGGCGGCCTGCTCGGGCAGACGCCGTGGACGATGATGAACCAGCTGACCGAGCGCAACCTGGAGCTATGGAAGGAATTCCAGAAGACGATGGTCGGCGCCGCGACGCCGAGCGCCAAGCCTGCCGATCGCGATCCGCCCAAGCGCGGGCGCTGAGTTTTTTCTACCGCTTCTACGACAATTCCGGTCGTCATTCCCGCCTTAGCCGTCATTCCCGCGAAGGCGGGAATCCAAGGACTTGGCTCTCCGTTTACATTGCGTGCGGGTTTTTCCGCTACGCCTTTATGAAGCGATTTTTCAACGCTCCATCGGCGTTCCTTACGATCTGTACGAAAGTCCCTGGATTCCCGCCTTCGCGGGAATGACGGGGCCTGATTACACCGTGATTTGAGGGCGAGACACATCACCCGCCGCTCAAATCCGTCAGGACACGCCCCATGATCAACACTCCCCGCATCGCCCTCGTCACCGGCGGCCTCGGCGGCATCGGCCGCGCAATCTGCCGCCAGCTCGCAGCGAACGGCGCGCACGTGATCGCCGCCGATCTGCCGGCCGACGCCGCGCGCCTCGATGCCTTCACCTCCAACATGGCCGGTCTGCCGGTGACCACGCTCGCACTCGACGTCGGCGACGCCGATGCCTGCGCCGCCGCGATCGCCGAAGTCGAGACGCGCCACGGCCGGCTCGACATCCTGGTCAACGCCGCCGGCATCACCCGCGATGCGACGCTGCGCAAGATGTCCGTCGAACAGTGGGACGACGTGCTGCGCATCAACCTCGACAGCGCCTTCCACCTGTGCCGCGCCGCAGTCGAAGGCATGGTCGCGCGCGGCTTCGGCCGCATCGTCAACATCAGTTCGGTCAGCGGCCAGACCGGCAACTTCGGCCAGACCAACTACGCCGCGGCCAAGGCCGGGCTGCATGGTTTGACGATGTCGCTGGCCCGCGAAGTCGCGGCCAAGGGCATCACCGTCAACAGCCTGTCGCCCGGCTACGTCGAGACGCCGATGACTTCGAAGATGCCGTCCGAGGTGCTTGCCCGCACCGTCGCCAGCGTGCCGGTCGGCCGCATCGGCCAACCCGGCGACATCGCACGCGCGGTCGTGTTCCTGACCGCCGACGACGCCGGTTACATCACCGGCATCAACCTGCCGGTCAACGGCGGTTTGCTCATGGGGTTCTGAGCGCGGCGGTCGTCTCGCCCTGCGCGTCCTCGCAGAACTTCGCGCGGTACTCGAGCGCCTTGGGCATCAGCGCCTGCAGCGTCTGGATGCGGGTGCCGGGGTTGGGGTGCGTGGACGAGAATTCCGGCGGCGCCTGGCCGCCGCTGGCCTCGGACATGCGCTCCCACAGCGGCACAGCTTCGCGGGGATCGAAGCACGCGGCGGCGGCGAGCATCAGGCCGATGTTGTCGGCCTCGGTCTCGTGCTTGCGCGCGTATGGCAGCAGGTAGCCGTAGCCCATCGCGGCCATCACCATCTGTTGCTGCTGCGGATCCATGCCGCTCATCGAGCCGGCCATCTGGCCGATCTGGGTCAGGCGCTGCTGGGCCATGCGTTGCGCGCCGTGGCGCAGCAGGGCGTGGGCGATCTCGTGGCCCATGACCACGGCCAGCGCATCGGCGTTCTTCGCCACCGGAATCAGGCCGGTGTAGACCGCCATCTTGCCGCCCGGCAGGCAGAACGCATTGGCCTGGTCGGACTCCAGCACGTTGACCTCCCACTCGAAGGTCTGCGAGAAGCGGGTCGGTTCCAGTCCGTGTTCGCGCGCGAGTTCGGCCTCGACCACGTCGACCTTCGCGATCAGCCGCTCGGCGATCAGGCGCACGTCCTTGGCGATCTCGCTGTCGGGATCGACCGGACGTTCCTGGCCGAGGATTTCCTGGTAGGCCTCCAGACCCAGCGCCTTCTCCTGCGTCACGTCGAGGCCGCGATCGATCAGTACGGTTTCGCCCGTGACCGGGTCGACGCTCTGGTTGGAGAAGTAGTAATAGGCGCCGTAACCCGCGAACAGCAGCAGGACGACGAAGCGCATGCCGAAGCGACGCCGCGGCGCGCGGCCGGGCTGGCGACGGTCGCCGCCGCCGAAAGGATCCTGTCTCATCTCGCCTCCCCTGACCGGTCGCCCGGCACTGTCGTCAAAGTTCGCGCACCACGCGGAAGCCGAGTCTCGCATTAGTCGTGTCAACCTGCGCAAGTGCGCGCCAGCTGGTGCGGGTCTGCGCCGGAGAACTGGCCCAGGAGCCGCCCCGGATCACCTGGTCGCGGCAGCCGGGATTGACCCAGGCCGAGCCGTCGCCGGGCGCGCGCCGGTAGGTCGCATGCCAGCAGTCGGCCATCCACTCGCTGACGTTGCCGGCCAGATCGTGCACGCCCCAGGTGTTGGGCTCGAAGCTGCCGACCGGGGCCGGGCCCCAGTAGCCATCCCCGTAATCGGGGAAGGCATTGCCCCAGGCGCGGCCGCCTGGCGAGCGGTCCAGCGCACCGGTCATGTTGCCGGCGCCGTCGGGCGGCGCGCCCTCGCCCCATGGATACCGCTCGGCCGTGCCGTTGCGGTAGGCGTATTCGAACTCGGCCTCGCTCGGCAGCCGGTAACGGCGGCCGCTCTGCGCCGACAGCCATTCGACATAGGCCTGCGCGTCCTTGGCGCTGACATGCAGTACCGGCATCGTGTCGCCTGCCGGGCGGCCGACGTAATCCGAACGCCAGTCGACGTTGCTGCGGCGCAGGAAGTTGCCGGTGCGTTCGTCGTAGGCCAGCGAGAAGCCGCGACGCACCGCGCGCGCCTGGTAGCCGGTGGCGTCGACGAAGCGCCGGAACTCGCCGACCGACACTTCGCGCACGCCCATCGCGAAGCCGCGTTCGAAGCGCACCGCATGCCGCGGCGATTCGTTGTCTTCGGCGTCGCGGTCGCCCGGCAGCGCGCCCATCATGAAACCGCCATGCGGCAGCACCACGACCTGTGGGCCGCGTGCGCCGCCTTCCAGCGCATCGGTGAAGACCTGGCCGGGGCGGAAATCGCCGTAGTGCACGGTGCGGTCGATGCGCTCGCGCAGATCGTTGACCACCGGGTCGCCGGGTTCTGCGATGCCGATGATCTGCGCCAGCCGCTCGCGTGCGACCGCGACACCGTTGATCTGCGGCAGGGCTTCGACGCCTTCATCGCGGAGCCGGCGGATATGCGCCGCGCGCATGCGCTCCAGGCGTTGTTCGGCATCGCCGACGGTCGGAAAGCCCGGTCGGATCGTCGTCGCATGCGCCAGCCAGCGCGAGGCGCCGCGGTAGTCCGCTTCCTCGGCGGCCAGTTCGGCGCGGCGGATCATCGCGCTTTCGACGGCGGCCATGCCCTGCAGGGCCCGCGGCTGGCCGGGCCGCAGCGCTGCGGCCTCACGGAACAGCGCGAGCGCGCCACCGCCGGCCTCGCCCAGTTCGCCGGCCTGCAGCGCACGTTCGGCGGCGCGGTTGAGGTCCCACAGCCGGTCGCTGTCGTCGACGCGTTCGAGATAGCGCACCACCGCCTCGTCGCCGGCCGCGAGATAGCGCGCGACCGCGGCGAAATCGTGCGCGGCGCGCATGCCGGCGACAGAATCGAGTTCGTCGGCCTCCACCAGCGCCTGTGCGCCGAGGGCGAGCAGACGCGCCTGCGCGCGTCGCAGGCCCGTGCGGGCGGCGCGTTCGCTGTCGGGCAGGCGCGACAGTGCGAGATACAGCGGGATCGCGGAGGTCGGCGTCGCGTAGAGGTCGTCGGCGGCCAGTGCGGTCCGGGCCTGCTCCAGCGCCTCGGCTTCGCCGTCCTCGGCGATGAGCACGGGCGGCGGCGTCCAGTTGAGTCCGGGCACCACCGCGTCGTCGCCGCTGATGGTCACGCTGCCGTCTTCGGGCGCGGCACCGGTGTCGGGATCGCCCTTGCAGCCCGCCAGCACGAGCACGCCCAACAGGCCGACGACGAAGAAACTGCGCAAACCGGGCTCCCTGGACCGCATCGCGCCAGATTAAGCCATCGCGGCCGTGGCGGCGATGCGACAACGCCGGCGATTGCCGCCACCGGTCCGCGCCGCTAGGCTTTGCGCGCATGTCATCTCCCAATTCTTCCTGGATCGACGATCCGGCGATCCTGCGGGCCCGCCTGCCCGACGCCCCGAGCCGCCTCGGCCTGGACACCGAGTTCATCCGCGAGCGCACCTTCTGGCCGCAGCTCGCGCTGGTGCAGATCGCGTTCGAGGGCGCCGACGGCATCGAGGTGCTGCTGGTCGATCCGCTGGCGCCAGGCATCGCCGAGGCGCTGCGGCCGTTGCTGGCCGATCCGGCGATCCTCAAGATCATGCACAGCGCCAGCGAGGATCTCGTCGCCTTCGGCCACACTTGCGGCGCAGTGCCGGCGCCGCTGTTCGATACCCAGATCGCCGCCGCGCTGTCAGGGGCCGGCGCGGGCATGGGCTATCAGCGACTGGTGCAGGAAACGCTGGGCGTCGCGCTGGCCAAGGGCGAAACGCGGTCGGACTGGCTGCGTCGTCCGCTGTCGGCGACCCAGCTCGAATACGCGGTCGACGACGTCGCGCATCTGTTCGCGCTGCACGACGTGCTCGCAGGCAAGCTCGACGCGCTCAATCGCGCGGACTGGCTCAGCGAGGACTGCGCGCGCCTCGTCGCCACCGCCGGCAACATGGAAGGCGACCGCTGGCCGCAGCTCGGCGGCCGCGCCGGCCTGTTCCTCGACGCCGACGCGCAGCGCCGTCTCGCCCGCCTGCTGCGCTGGCGCGAGACGTACGCACGCGCCACCGACCGGCCGCGCAGTTGGATCCTCGACAACGAGCTGGCCACCCTGCTCGCCCGCGACCCGCCTGCGGACACGACGGCGCTGCAGAAACGGCTCGATGCGCACCCCAAGGCGCCGCGCAAACTGACCAGTGCGATCTGGCAGGCGCTGACCACCGAACTGCCGGACGAATCCGAGATGCCGCTGTCGCGCGGCGAGGAGCCCGACCGCAAGCAGCTCAAGCGCCTGCAGCAGGCGGTCGCCGAGCGCAGCGCGGCGCTCGGCCTGCCCGACGGCGTGCTCGCCTCGCGCAAGTGGCTCGAAGCGCTGGTCGAAGGCGCGGACTGGCCCGGCGCGTTGTCGGGCTGGCGCCGCGGCCAGCTGGAGCCGGCGCTGGCGCCCTTGCTCGACAGGGCTGGCGAGCCCGCAGCGGGGACCGTATAATCGCCCCGCATCATGTGGGGCCATAGCTCAGCTGGGAGAGCGCGTCGTTCGCATCGACGAGGTCAGGAGTTCGATCCTCCTTGGCTCCACCACTCGATACCGCCGGAAAGCCAGGACCCAGGTCCTGGCTTTTCTGCTTCAAGGCCCCGGGTTTCGCGTCCTCAGGCGCGGTACTGCTTCTCTTCGACGAAGCGCGAACCGGCCAGCCGGTTGATCCGGTTCTTCACCTCGACGCGATCGCCGTTGTGCCGCGCGACCGCGCGTGCGAGCTCGACGAACTCGGCACCGAAGTCCTGCGCGGCTTCCTTCGCGCGCAGCGCGTCCTGTACGTCCCACATGCGCGTGTTGGCATCGCGCAATGCGGTCTTGAGCTCGGCCATCTCCGGCTGCTTGTCCGCGAGCGGTGCCCACAGCGGCAGCAGGCCGTCGAGTTCGGTGCGGACGTTGACCAGTTTCTGCGCGTCGCCGATGCGCTCGGCCTTGATCTCGAGGATGGTGATCTTGTCGGCGAGTTCGCCGATCGACACCGGGGCCAGAATCGTGCTCACGGGTTGTCCTCTTCTTCGCGCAGGTCGTGGGCCCGACATGGTAACGCGGCGCTGAAAGCGCTTCGCGCGGCGCGCGCCAGGAAGTGCCGGCGCCGCGGCGTGTGCTGCATCGCGGCGTAAACTGTGCGCCGGCGCGATCGGCGTCGTGTGTGTGGAGCTGCCGTGCGTTTCGAGGACCGCCTGCCCGAGTGGCTGCACGACTGGCTCGACATCGTCCTGCCGATCGGCCAGATCCTGCTGATCCTGCTCGCCGCCTGGCTGCTGCGGTTGCTGGTGCGGCGGATCATCGAACGCGTCGGACACCGCTACACGCTGCCGGTCGAGGCCGTCGTCGGCGGGCGCCGCGTCACCTCGTTCCTGATCCATGCCGCGGCGCTGCTGTTGATTCTCGAACGCATGGGCGTCTCCGGCACGGTGCTTTGGACCGCGTTCACCGGCTTCGCCGCAGTGGCAGCGGTCGCATTCTTCGCCGCGTGGAGCGTGCTGTCGAACATCTTCTGCGCGATGCTGATCCTGACCACGCGTCCGTTCCGGCTCTACGACCACGTCGAGCTGCTGGAGAACGGCGAGAAGCCCGGCCTGCGCGGCCAGGTGGTCGACATCAACCTCGTCTACACCACGCTGCGCGAGACCGAAGAAGGCGACGGTGCAGGCACCAGCCTGCAGATTCCCAACAGCCTGTTCTTCCAGCGCGCGCTGCGCCGCTGGCGTGGCGGCGCACTGCCTGCGGCGCGTGGCGGCACGGCCGCAGGCGATCCGCTGGACGTCTGACGGGCCGTTCCTCCTCATCTCGGCGTATGTCGCGCCGAAGCATGTGGGCGTGCAGGCCAAGGAAGCGCGAGAGCGCGTACGTCCGTACGCGACCGAGCGATGACGCGGGTCTGCACGTCCACAGGCCCGGCGCGCAGGGTGGCCGCAACGCGGCCACGCGACGTGCGTCGGGATCGTGAACAGGTTCTCAGCCTCAGGCCAGCGCCGCGGTCACGATGATTTCGATGCGCCAGCCCGGATCGGCGAGCTTCGCTTCGATGGTCGCGCGCGCGGGCGCCTGGCCCGGCACCACCCAGCGGTCCCATTCGGCGTTCATGCCGGGGAAGTCGGCGATGTCGGCGAGCACGACCTGCGCCTGCAGGATCCGGGTCTTGTCGCTGCCGGCCTGCGCGAGCAGCGCGTCGATGGCGTCCAGCACTTCGCGCGTCTGCGTGCCGATGTCCGCGCCCTTGCTTTCGGGCACCTGCCCGGCGCAATAGACGGTGTCGTTGTGGATCGTGGCCTCGGACATGCGCGGGCCGGCATCGATGCGCTGGATCATGGGACTGCCTTGAGATGTGGGGCGCCCATGCTGGACGGCGCGCGCGTCGACGACAAGCCGACACGTGCCCGCATCACTCGCGCTCGCCCGGCACCGCGGTGTCGCCGCCCAGCACTTCGCGCACGTAGAGCCGCTTGACCAGTACGTAGACGACCACGGTCAGCGGCGCGGCGAGCAGCAGGCCGGCCGCGCCCTGCAGGCTGCCGAAGATCACCAGCGAGAACAGCAGCAGCGCCGGCGGAAGCTCCACGGCGCGCTGCTGGATCAGCGGCTGCAGCACGTTGCTCTCGATCTGCTGCAACACGATGTACAGCGCGATCGTCGCGAAGCCGACCTGCGGGCTGACGGTGAAGGCCAGCAGGATGCCGGGAATGGCGGCGACGATCGGCCCGATGATCGGCACGAAGTCGAGCAGGAACGCGATCAACGCCAGCGCGAACGCGGCCGGTACGCCCAGCAGCCACAGACCGATGCCGGTCAGGACGCCGACGACCAGCATCGCGACCAGTTGCCCGCCCAGCCACAGCCGCAGCGCCCGGCCGCTGGAATCCAGCGCATCGGCGGCGGCTTTCTTGGCCGACTTCGGCACCAGGTGCAGCAAGCCGTTGCGGTACATCTCCGGCTGCGCGGCGATGTAGATCGCGCCGACCAGCACGAGGAACATGTCGATCGTACCGCTGGAGACCGTCATCGCGATCGCGCCGGCGCCGCTGGCGATGCGGCCCATGTTGTCGCGGATCGTGTCGAGCTGTTCCTGCACCAGACTGCCGCCGCTGGTCTCGCCGAGCCACTGCTGGAACTGCGCGTAGGCAGCCGGCAGCGTTTCGGTCAACGTGGCGAGTTCGCGCGTCGCCTGCGCACCGAACATCCACAGCAGCAGGCTCAGACCGCCGATCAGCACGACCAGCACGATCGCCAGCGCGACGCCGTGCGATACCGGCACGAAGCGGCGCAGCAGGCCGGACAGCGACAGCAACAGCGCCGCGACGACGATCGCGCCGAACACCAGCATGAAGACGGGCGTCAGCGCCCAGCACAGCACCAGCACCGCGAGCAGTGCGAGGACGATCAGAACCTGACGGGTGAAGTACGCGAGATCCTGCGGCGCGGGCATGGTCGATCCGATGGGGAGATGGGCCGCGTCGCAACGCGGCGCTCCTTGTCCCACATCGCGCGTGCAAATCCGGTGGAGCGCGCAGAACCTGTTCACGATCCCGACGCGCGTCGCGTGGCCGCGTTGCGGCCACCCTGCAGGCCCGGCCTGTGGACGTGCAGACCCGCGTCATCGCTCGGTCGCGTACGGGCGTACGCGCTCTCGCTCTTCCTTGGCCTGCACGCCCACACGCTCCGGCACAACATACGCCGGGATCGTGAACAGGTTCTCAGCGCAGCTGGCTGTCCTTGCTGCCGCGGCGGTTGTAGCCGCTGTGCGCGTCGCCATCGTCGTGCGCGGCCTGGCATTCCACGCACAGGCGCACGCCGGGCACGGCGCGGCGTCGCGCGTCGGGAATCGGCGCGTCGCATTCTTCGCAGTGCGTCAGGCCCGGCCCGCTGCGTAGCTGGCTGCGGGCACGTTCGATCGCATCTTTCACGGTGGCGTCGATCTGGTCCTGCACCGCGCCATCGCCAGCCCAACCCGTGGCCATGTCGGCCTCCTGCATGTCGCGTGTTGACGAGGTGTCGACGCTAGCAGGCGCTGCGTCGACCCGGGATGAGCGGCGGCCCCGGTCATAATGACGCCGATTCCGCCGGAGGACCGACATGGCCCTGACCCTGCTGCTGCACTGCACCGACCTCGAACGCACCCATGCGTTCTACATCGCCCTGCCCGGCTTCGCGGTCGCCTCCTCGACTGGCGACACGCTGACCATCACCGGCCATGGCGCACGCGTCGTCTTCACCGCCGCCGATCTGTGGCATCGCGCACCCACGCTGACCGGCACGCTGTACTTCACCGTCGCCGACATCGACGCCGTCTTCGTCCAGGTGCAGGGCCGCGCGCAACTCGCGTGGACGCTGCAGGACATGCCCTACGGCGCCCGCGAGTTCGGCATCGTCGACTGCAACGGCTACATCCTGGCGTTCCAGCAAGGCGCCTGAAATGCCTGACGCACGTACTCCGCGGCTCGCCATCGTCGGTGGCGGGCCGGCCGGCCTGTTCGCTGCCGAACGTGCGCGTGCAGCGGGCCTGGAAGTCGATCTGTTCGAGGCCAAGGGCTCGGTCGGGCGCAAGTTCCTGATCGCCGGCAAGGGCGGCCTGAACCTCACCCATTCCGAGCCAAGACCGGGATTCGATGCGCGTTACGGCACGCGCGCGGGCGAGGTCGGCCGCTGGCTCGACCGTTTCGATGCACAAGCCCTGCGCGACTGGGCCGCGGCGCGCGGCGTACCGACCTTCGTCGGCAGTTCCGGGCGCGTGTTTCCCGAAGATCTCAAGGCCGCACCGCTGCTGCGCGGCTGGGTGCGGCAACTGCGCGAGGACGGCGTGCGCTTCCATGTGCAGCATCGCTGGACCGGCTGGGACGACAGCGGCGCGCTGGTGTTCGAGGCGCCGGATGGCAGCGTGCGCCACGTCGCCGATGCCACGCTGCTCGCGATGGGCGGTGCCAGCTGGCCGGAGCTTGGCTCCGACGGTCGTTGGCAGCCGGGGCTGTCGGCGCGCGGCGTCGACGTGGCGCCGCTGGTGCCGGCGAACTGCGGATTCGACATCGGCTGGAGCGCGCACCTCGCCGAGCGTCACGCCGGCGCGCCGCTGAAGCCGGTGGTGCTGCACTGGACCGGTCTGGACGGCACGCCGCATGCGCTGCAGGGCGAATGCGTGCTGACGACGACCGGCATCGAAGGCAGCGCGATCTATGCGATTTCGGGCACGCTGCGCGACACGATCGCGCGCGACGGCAGTGCGCTGCTCGAACTGGATCTGGCGCCGGGGCGCGATCTCGAACGCCTGCAGACCGATCTGGCGCGTCCACGCGGCCGCCGCAGCGTCGGCGAACATCTGCGGCGGGCGACCGGGCTCGATGCCGCGAAGACGGCCTTGCTGTTCGAACTGCTCGATCGCGCCGCACTCGATGATCCGGCCCGCGTGGCGGCTGCGATCAAGCATCTGCCGCTTCGGCTACAGGCAGCGCGTCCGATCGCCGAAGCGATCAGCAGCGCGGGCGGCGTGCTTCTGGAAGCGACCAGCGATGCGCTGATGCTCGACGCCCTGCCCGGTGTATTCGTCGCCGGCGAGATGCTGGACTGGGAGGCGCCAACCGGCGGCTATCTGCTGACGGCCTGCTACGCGAGTGCGGCCGTTGCGGTGGATGGCGTGTTGGCGTGGTTGAAGCGCGGAGCGTCGGCCTGATTGCAAGCCGGCGCTTGATGGCTTCGCGCACACTGCTCCTTCGCGCGCAAGCGCGCTTGTGTCTGCCTCGATAGGTAGTCTTAGGTGGAGAGCGATGTGCGGCACGCCGACGGCGCGCAGTGTCCGAGCACGTGTGGGAGCCGGGGCGGCCGCACATCGACCTCGTTCCCAAGCCC
>NZ_JAIWPU010000039.1 GCF_021191705.1 Proluteimonas flavola | reverse complement strand
GCGGCTGTGCGCCGTGTCGGCGCAGCGAGGACAGACGAAGCCATCCGGCCAGCGAGAGGCCTCCAGTGCCTGCTCGCACTGGCGCTCGCTGCCGTAGCGCTTGAGGAACGCCGGCAGCGACAGGCCCGGCTGGAACTGCACGCGATTCATGGCCATCATCCAGACTCCGAGGAAGAGGGCGCCATCCTCGGCTCCCGCCCTCTCACGGGCTGCGACTGCGCTGAAAGATCGTGCTAATCAGGAGCCCGGGGAGGGCTTCGCAACTGTTATTCAGCCTGGTGATGCCGAACAATGATGAAAACGAAGCAGCTTTGCTTTCGTGTCGGGCTCGGTTTCGCCTGCAAGGCAGTGCGTCTGTGCTGAGGCGGCGCGATCATCCGCGCCAGGCAACGGGATGGTGGGACAATGGAAAGCTCCCGGATCCTCGCTGCTGCTTATGACTCGTGTACCTGTCCCGGTCCGCGCGGTGCAAAACGCGCTCTCGCCGCTCCCCCGCATCCGCAACATCATCGCCATCGGCTCCGGCAAGGGGGGCGTGGGCAAGTCCACGACCGCGGTGAACCTCGCGCTCGCGCTCGCGGCCGATGGCGCGCGGGTCGGGGTGCTCGATGCCGATGTCTACGGGCCGAGCATTCCGATGATGTTGGGGCTGTCGGGCAAGCCGGACAGTCCGGATGGCAAGTCGATCCTGCCGATGCGGGCGCACGGGATCGAGGCGATGTCGATCGGGCTGCTGGTCGACCAGGACACGCCGATGATCTGGCGTGGGCCGATGGCGACGTCGGCGTTGACGCAACTGCTCAACGACACGCTGTGGGGCGGGGACGAGGCGCTGGACTATCTGCTGGTCGACCTGCCGCCGGGTACGGGCGACATCCAGTTGACGCTGGCGCAGAAGATTCCGGTCGCGGGCGCGGTGATCGTGACGACGCCCCAGGACGTGGCGACGCTCGATGCGCGCAAGGCGCTGAAGATGTTCGAGAAGGTCGAGGTCGCGGTGCTCGGGCTGGTCGAGAACATGGCCCAGCATGTGTGCTCGAACTGCGGGCAGGTCGAACACCTGTTCGGCGATGGCGGCGGCCAGCGCATGGCGGCGCAGTACGGCGTGCCGCTGCTGGGCTCGTTGCCGCTGGAGATCGGCATCCGCGCGCAGGGCGACGCTGGTGTACCGATCGTCGTCGCGGCGCCGGATTCGCCTGCCGCGCAGGCCTATCGCGTCACGGCGCGGCGGCTGGTGGAAGAACTCGAGAAGCGCCCGCGGGCGCCGATGTCGATTTCCGCGTCGCTGGTCTGAGGCGCCCTGGCGGGGTGACGCAGGCGGGCTGGGCGGCGACAATGCGCGTCCAGGCCGCCGCGCCGCAGGAATCCCACGATGAGCATCAAGAGCGACCGCTGGATCCGCCGCATGTCCGAGCAGGGCATGATCGAGCCCTTCGAGCCGGGCCAGGTGAAGCAGGACCCCGCCGGCCAGCGCATCGTCAGCTACGGCACGTCGAGCTATGGCTACGACGTGCGTTGCTCGCGCGAGTTCAAGATCTTCACCAACATCAACTCGACGATCGTCGATCCGAAGCATTTCGACCCCGGCAGCTTCGTCGACATCGAAGCCGACGAATGCATCATTCCGCCGAATTCGTTCGCGCTGGCGCGCACGGTCGAATACTTCCGCATCCCGCGCGACACGCTGGTCGTGTGCCTGGGCAAGAGCACGTACGCGCGCTGCGGGATCATCGTCAACGTGACGCCGCTCGAACCGGAATGGGAAGGCCACGTGACGCTGGAATTCAGCAATACGACGCCGTTGCCGGCGCGCATCTACGCCAATGAAGGCGTCGCCCAGATGTTGTTCTTCCAGTCCGATGCCGACGACGTGTGCGAGACCTCGTACAAGGATCGCGGCGGCAAGTACCAGGGCCAGCGCGGCGTCACTCTGCCGCGGACTTGATCGTTCAAACCATCACACAAGGACGTCGCCATGCACGACCCGAATCCCTACCAGGCGCCGACTGCGCAACTGCAGGCCGATGACGTCGAGCAGCTCGCGGAGCGGGGCACCCGTCTGGGTGCTGTCCTGATCGATGGCCTGATCGGTCTGGCCGTCATCACGCCGGTGATGTGGCTCGGCGGCTACTGGACTGCGGTGATCGACGCGGCGCAACGCGGGGAACAGGTCGGCTTCGGCCTGCAGGCGATGTGGATGGTGATCGGCATGCTGATCTTCGCCGCGATCCACGCGTGGCCGCTGCACGTCGGCGGCCAGACCTGGGGCAAGCGCCTGCTCGGCATCCGTATCGTCACGCTCGATGGCCGTCCGGTCACTGCGCTGCGCGCGATCTTCGCGCGTTACTTTCCAATGCAGGTGGTCGGCGCCATTCCCTGCCTGGGCGCGCTTGTGCTGCTCGGCAGCCTGTGCATGATCTTCCGGCAGGATCGGCGCTGCGGTCACGATTTCGTTGCCGGCACGCGCGTGGTCCGCGCGCGCTGAGTCAGCGCGGCAACGCGCCCTGCAACTGGCCGATGCGGGCGACGAGCTGCTCTGGCGTGTAGGGCCGGGCGGCGACGCGGCCCCAGACCGGCGCAGGCCATGCGGGATCCTCCTGTTCGCGGCCGATCACGTGCACATGCAACTGCTCGACCATGTTGCCGAGCACGGCGATGTTGAGTTTGTAAGGCCGGAACGCGTTGCGCAGCAGGCGCGCGGCGATGTCGATCTCGTCGGTCAGCTGGCGGCGCTGGTCGGCGTCGAGGTCGATCAGTTCGCGCGCGCCGGCGATGCGCGGCACCAGCACCAGCCAGGGGTAGTTGGCGTCGTCCATCAGGCGCAGTTCGCACAGCGTGAGCGTCGCGAGCGGATGGGTGTCGTCGGCGAGCTGCGGATGCAGCGCGTAGGCAGCGTGGGTCATGGCGTCGCGTCCTGCCGCAATGCGGCGTCCAGGAAGGCGAGGGTCGCGCGGCGCGCGGCGGCGGCGCTCGCCGGGTGGTAATGCGCGGGGTCGACATCGCGGTTGAAGCCGTGTCCACCCGGATGCACCAGCACTTCTGCATCGGGCTGGGCAGCGCGGTGACGTTCAATGTCCTCGGGCGAAATGGCGGCATCATCCGCGCCGAACTGGAACAGCATCGGCGCCTGCAACGGCTCATCCAGGAGCGGCACGGTGCGCGCGCCGTAGTAGCTGACCGCGGGCAGCGCCAGGCGCGTATTGGCGAGAAAGGCCAGCGTGCCGCCCCAGCAGAAGCCGACCACGCCGATGCCGCGATGGCCCTCGGTCTGCAGCGCGCCGCGGCAGGCGCGGAGGATGCCGACGGCACGTTCGGTGCCGAGCGCTTCTACCAGTTCGCGGCCGCGCGCGAAGCCGTCGGCGTCGTAGGCGAGTTCGACATTGCGCGCGACCGGGTCGAACAGTGCCGGCGCCAGCGCGACGTAGCCCGCGGCCGCGTAGCCGTCGGCGACGCTGCGGATGTGCGCGTTGACGCCGAAGATCTCCTGGATCACGACCACAGCCCCCAGTGCGGCGGCGCCATACGGCGGATCGGCGCGCCAGGCGTTCACCGGTCCGGACGGCGTGGCGAGGATGACATCCCGGCCCATGGGGGGATCCCTGTTCAGGTGGCGCCCCGAGTCTAACCGAGGCGCGAACGGCGAATCCGTGCGGCCGGTCCACAGGCGGGCCAGCGGTATACTGCGCGGCCATCGCGCGCGGGCGTCACGCCGCGCGACTGCGATCCCAGCCGCCATCGGCGGCCATCTTCAAGCCACGGTTCCCATGTCCGCAGCCAATCCCAAGGTCGGGTTCGTCAGCCTCGGCTGTCCGAAAGCCCTCGTCGATTCCGAGCGCATCCTCACCCAGCTCCGCGTCGAGGGCTACGACATCGTCCAGACCTACGACGATGCCGATGTCGTCGTCGTCAACACCTGCGGTTTCATCGATTCGGCGGTGACCGAATCGCTGGACGCGATCGGCGAGGCCATCGCCGAGAACGGCAAGGTCATCGTGACCGGGTGCCTGGGCAAGCGCTCCGAGGTGATCCGCGAGGCGCATCCCGGCGTGCTTTCGATCAGCGGCCCGCAGGACTACGGCTCGGTGATGCGTGCGGTGCATTCCGCGCTGCCGCAGAAGCACGATCCGTTCCTGGATCTGGTGCCGCGCCGCGCAGCGGTCGATGACATCGGCATAAAGCTCACGCCCAGGCACTACGCGTATCTGAAGATTTCCGAGGGCTGCAACCACCGCTGCAGCTTCTGCATCATCCCGTCGATGCGCGGCGATCTGGTCTCGCGCCCGGTCGACGACGTGCTGCGCGAAGCCGAGAAGCTCGTGCGCGGCGGCGTGCGCGAACTGCTGGTGATCTCGCAGGACACCTCGGCCTACGGCGTCGACGTGCGCTACGCCGAGCGCACCTGGCGCGAGCGGCAGTACGCCACGCGCATGAAGGCGCTGTGCGAAGGCCTGTCGGAACTCGGCGTGTGGACGCGCCTGCATTACGTGTATCCGTACCCGCATGTCGACGACATCGTTCCGCTGATGACCGAGCGCCATGCCGACGGCATGCCGAAGCTGCTGCCGTATCTCGACGTGCCGCTGCAGCACGCCAGCCCGCGCATCCTGAAACTCATGAAGCGCCCGGGCGCGATCGACAAGACCCGCGAGCGCATCGCGCGCTGGCGCGAGATCTGCCCGGAGCTGACGATCCGCAGCACCTTCATCGTCGGTTTCCCTGGCGAGACCGAGGACGATTTCCAGCAGTTGCTCGACTTCCTCGACGAGGCGCAGCTCGACCGCGTCGGCGCGTTCGCATACTCGCCGGTGACGGGTGCGACCGCCAATGCACTGCCCGATGCGGTGCCCGAAGAGGTGAAGCAGGAGCGTCTCGCGCGCTTCATGGAGAAGCAGGCCGAGATTTCGAGCGCGCGGCTCGAAGCCAAGGTCGGCACGGTGCAGATGTGCCTCG
The DNA here is from genome assembly GCF_021191705.1 of Proluteimonas flavola. Lineage (GTDB taxonomy): Bacteria > Pseudomonadota > Gammaproteobacteria > Xanthomonadales > Xanthomonadaceae > Luteimonas > Luteimonas flavola. The sequence continues at coordinate 60,853 of NZ_JAIWPU010000039.1, read as the reverse complement.
TCGACATGGTCGACGGCGATCTGGCGATCGCGCGCTCGATGGGCGATGCGCCCGAGATCGACGGCGTGGTGCAGATCCAGGACGGCCGCGAGGCGGATCTGCAGCCCGGCGATTTCGTCGACGTGGCGATCATGGGCAGCGACGAGCACGATCTCTACGGCGAGGTCGCCGAGGTGCTGGCGTGATCCGTCGCGCGCTGATGCTCGTGGCCGCACTGTGCGCGACGGGCTTCGCGCACGCGGCCGACGGCCTCAGCGGTACCTATCGGCCGGCGGGTTCGGACGGCGACGCGTTTCACGCCGATGCGCAGTTGGTGGTGCGCGCCGAAGGCCGCGGCTGGCTGGCGATGTTCCGCGGCGAAGGCCTCGCGTTGTTGCCGCTGAGCGCGATGGAGCAGCACGGCCTGTTCCCGGACATCGGTCCCGAGGCGCGCCTGCAGTGCGCGTATTCGCGCGTATTCCTGTTCTGCCGCGTATCGCCGGGCACTGAATTCCCGGGCAAGAACTTCACGTCGACGACCGGATATTTCACCGCGCTGTCGGACGACGGGATCTTCGAGATGCGCCGCGTCGATTGACGGCGTGCGTGCGTCGCGGCCTCGGCCGGCTCGCGCGTCAGGGAGGCATCCTGCGGTTGACGCCCGGTGTGCTGTCCGGCGCCGATCAGCGGCTGCCCGACGTGAATCCTCAACGTGTGCGTGTCTGTCCGCGCGCCGCCTCGACCGCGTCCACGTAGTCCCAGGCCGTCACCTCGATGGCATCGATTCCGGCGATCGCCCACGGCAGCAGGCGCCGGCCTTCATCGCCGCCATCGTCGCGCATCGAGCCTGCGGCGTTGTAGTCGACCAGGGCCTGCCACGCCGGCAGGCGCGCATCGACGGTGTCGCGCAACCGGCGCAGCGCGGCATCGGCGGCCGGCGCCGAGCCCGGCGCGGTGAGTGCGATCTCCGCCCGCGATTGGAAGTCGGCGCCGAAGTGATGGGTGTCCGTGCGCACGCGCCAGAATGCGCCGAGCCGGACGCGTTCGTCATCGGCCGCCATCGGCTCGCGCGCGACGCCGGGGGCGCTGCGCTCGATCAGGAAGCGCCGCAGGCGGTGCGCAAGATCCGCATGCGCCAGCGTCTTCGCGTCGGAGGCCGGGCGTGCCGTGCTGCCCTGTAGCGGTGCTGGCGGTGATGCATCGCGCGTGCACGCGGGCAGGGCGAACAAGGCGGCCGGCATCAGGAGTGCCGTCAGCAGGCGCGCAGCATGGCGAACCTTCGACCGCCGCCGCGATGCCGGGACAACAGACGCACTCACGCCGCGCGATAGTCCACGGCGAGCACCGCGAAGCGCACCAGGCCGCTCGGCAGCTGCGCCTCGAACTCGTCGTCGACGCGCTTCTTCAGCATCGCCCGCGCCAGCGGCGAATCGATGCTGATCCAGCCGGCCTTCGCGTCGGTCTCGTCGGGCCCGACGATGCGGTAATGCGCGAGCTCGCCGCTGTCGGTGTCCTCCAGCTCAACATGCGCGCCGAAGAACACGGCATCGGGATCGCTGGGCGCCGCATCGATCACCCGCAGCGATTCCAGCCGCTTCGACAGATAACGCACGCGCCGGTCGATCTCGCCGAGCTGCTTCTTGCGATAGGTGTATTCCGCGTTTTCCGAACGGTCGCCTTCCGCGGCCGCTGCCGACAACGCGCGCACGACCTCGGGCCGGCGCACGCGCCACAGATCGTCGAGTTCGGCCTTCAGGCGCGCATGCCCCTCCGGCGTGATCAGCGCGGTGCTCTTTTCGGCGGGCGGACGCCAGCGGCTCATCGTCGGCTCACTTCAGGCGGATCCCGCCGAGCAGATTGCGCACGATGCGATTGGTGATCGTACGCACCGCCTGCTTGCCGGCGGCCTGCACCGCGCCCTGACGACGTTTGGTGCCGAACAGGAACTCGTTGATCGAGCGGCCGACGCCGCCTTCGCCCGCGTCGGCCTCGGCTTCGCGCGCGGTCTTCGCCGGCGGCGCCTTGGCCTGCGTGGTCGCGTCCTCGGTGCGCCTGGCGAGCAGTTCGGCAGCGGATTCGCGGTTGATCGCGGTGTCGTACGTGCCGCCGACCGGGCTGTTCGCGCGCACCTGCGCGCGTTCTTCCGGCGTGATCGCGCCCATGCGGCAGCGCGGCGGCGCGATCAACGTGCGCTCGACCGGCATCGGCACGCCCTTGTCCTGCAGCGTGGAGACCAGCGCCTCGCCGGTGCCGAGCTGCGAGATCGCACTGGCGACATCGAGCGCGGGATTCGGCACGAAGGTCTCGGCGGCGGTGCGCACGGCCTTCTGGTCGCGCGGCGTGAATGCCCGCAGGGCATGCTGCACGCGGTTGCCGAGCTGGCCCAGCACGTTGTCGGGCACGTCGTCGGGGAACTGCGAGCAGAAGTACACGCCCACGCCCTTGGAGCGGATCAGGCGCACGACCTGTTCGATGCGCTGCTGCAGCGCGGCCGGCGCATCGTCGAACAGCAGATGCGCCTCGTCGAAGATGAAAACGAGCTTCGGTTTGTCCAGATCGCCGACTTCCGGCAGCGTCTCGAACAGTTCCGACAGCAGCCACAGCAGGAAGCTCGAATACAGCCGTGGGCGCAGGATCAGCTGGTCGGCGGCGAGGATGCCGATCACGCCGCGACCATCGGTCGAGGTGCGCATCAGATCGTTGAGTTTCAGCGCCGGCTCGCCGAAGAAATGATCGCCGCCGTCCTGTTCCAGCCGCAGCAGCGAACGCTGGATCGCGGCCACCGACTGCGGGCTGACCAGTCCGTACTGCGTGGAAATGTCCTTGCGCTCATCGGTCACCACGCCCAGCAGCGCGCGCAGGTCGGCGAGATCGAGCAGCAGCAGGCCGCGGTCGTCGGCGAGTTTGAACACGATGTCGAGTACGCCCGACTGGGTGTCGTTGAGTTCGAGGATGCGCGCCAGCAGCAGCGGGCCGACTTCGCTGACCGTCGTGCGCACCGGATGGCCGAGCTTGCCGTAGAGATCCCAGAACACCACCGGGCTCGCGGCCGGGGCCCAGTCGGCGACGCCGATGTCCGCCGCGCGCGCGAGGAGCTTGTCGTTGGCCGTGCCGGCGACCGCCAGTCCGGCGACATCGCCTTTGACGTCGGCCATGAACACCGGCACGCCGATGCGCGAGAAGCCTTCGGCCAGCGTCATCAGCGTGACGGTCTTGCCGGTGCCGGTCGCGCCGGCGACCAGGCCGTGGCGGTTCCCGAATTTCGGCAGCAGGTGGACGGGCCCGGCGTCGGGGGTGGTGACGGCCTTGCCGAGCAGGATCGGATCCATCGCGGGGACGCTCCATGAGGCGGATGCCGCGATTCTAGCGACTGCGTCCCGATTCGGGTCGCGCGTCTTGCCGGGCCTCGACGGGCGGGGCTACCCTGCGGGCCCTGTCTGCTGGACCCCCGTCACGATGCGAGATCCCGTTTCCACGACGCTGCGCCTGGGCGCACTCGCGCTGGCGCTCGCGCTGGCCGGTACGGCCACCGATGCGCAGGCGCAATCGCGCCGCGACCGCGAGGCCGGCGAGGCGCTCAACCAGCGCATGCTCGATGCCGAGGCCCGCTACCGGCAGGCGCTGGTGCAGATCGCCAACGACGACCCGGCCGGCATGGATGCCAGCAATGCGGCACTCGAGGACATGGAGGACGTGATACTGGCCTGCGAGAAGCAGCGCGGCTGCAGCGTTCCGCAACTGCTGACGACCTACAAGCGCCTGCTCAAGTCCGATGCCGATGCCCAGGCCGGACAGGGGCCGGGGGACGCCGACATCGACGGTCTGGAAGGCGCGCTGCCGACTGCCGACGTGCCGGCCGCCGCCAGCGCATCGGCGCTGCTGGCCGAGGACGAGCGCTTCAAGCGCATGGTCCAGCTCAATCCCGCCGTGCAGGCCTCGATCCGCCGCTGGCTCACCGACATGCGCGTGTCGCTGATGACCAGCCACGAGAACTACCAGTACATGCAGCACCTGATGTCGCCGGCGTTCAAGCGCAGCGGACTGCCCGAGGCGCTGCTGTTCGGCATCCTCGCCAAGGAATCCAACGGCCGCGTGCATGCGCGTTCGCGCGCCGGCGCTGCAGGGCCGCTGCAGTTCATGCCGGCGACCGGTCGCCGCTTCGGCCTGGGCCCGGACGGCACCGGTTTCGACACCCGTTACGACCCGCGCCTGTCGGCCGACGCCGCGGCGGTGTACCTCAACGAGCGCTTCGCCCAGCATGGCAACGAGATCGAATACTGGCTCGCCGGCTACAACGGCGGCGAAGGCCGCGCGCTGCGCGTCTACCGCGAGGCGGCCGGACGCAGCTTCTGGGATCCGGGGGTCTACAACCAGTTCCCGGCCGAGACCAAGGACTACGTGCCGATGGTGATCGCCGCGGCGTGGCTGTACCTGCACCCGCAGGAATACGGCCTGACGTTCCCGAAGATCGACGTGCGCCCGGCGACGTTCACGCTCGAGCGCCCGGCATCGATCTACGAACTGACGATCTGCCTGGGCAACGGCACCACCCGCGATGGCTACATGCGCGCCCTGCGCAATCTCAATCCGAGCTACGAAGCCGACAGCCTGCTGCCGGCCGGCACCACGCTGGCCGGCAGCACGCGCATGGCAAGCCTGTACAAACGCTGGTGCGTGCGCGGCGAACGCGCCGATCTGGCGGCCGAACTGGTCAACGGCGATCCGCGCGCGGCGATCGTGCGCACCGGTGCGATCGAAGTGCTGTCGACCGATGGCGACCCGCCGCCGGCCGCGCTGCCGCCGTCCGCTGCCGCTCCTGCACCGGCGCCTGCGCGCACGCATCGCGTGGCGCGTGGCGAAACGCTTGGCAGCATTGCCCAGCGTTACGGCTGCGATGTGCCGGTGCTGGCGCGGGCGAACGGCCTGCGCGCGCCGGCGTATGCGCTCCGGCAGGGGCAGTCGTTGAAGCTGGAGGGGTGTTCGCGCTGAGGCGCACTGCTTTGAAGCGTGGCCTGACGCCGGTCGTCCATCATCAGACGAAGTGCTGAAGTCCTCCCCCGCACAGCGGGGGAGGGTTGGGTGGGGGCAAACCGTCTGGTTGCGGCAATGCCGGGTTCGGGCTGCACACGGTGTGCGCGATTCGATGCCCAAGCGATCGGATCGTTCGCCCCCATCCCAGCCTTCCCCCGCTCGCGGGGGAAGGGGCAGATGCGTCGCGTTTCAGGGCTTGGCTGGGACTCGAAGTGAGCCAACTGCGGACCAGGATCCTGCGGAGGACTCAAACGCCGCTGCGCGTCGCCAACCGCTGGCCCAGTCGTACCCGCGATTCGGCATGCAATGAGGGGGCCAGATCTGCCACACCCCTGGGCAGCAGCACGATCACCGTCGAGCCGTAGTTGAAGCGCGCCATCTCCTCGAAGCGCTGCAGGGTGATGCCCTGGCCGCGCCAGTCCTTGCGCTGGATGCGGTCGCCGTAGGCGGGGATTTCCTCGCCGCTCCACACCGTTTCCACGCCCGAGACCAGCAACGCGCCGACCATGACCTGCACCATCGGGCCGAAATCGGTGTCGAAATGGCAGACCAGGCGCTCGTTGCGGGCGAACAGGCGCGGCACCTTCGACACGGCCGCAGTGCCGACGCTGAAGAGCCGGCCGGGCACGTGCACGGTCTCGCGCAGCGTGCCGGTCCACGGCATGTGCACGCGGTGGTAGTCGCGCGGCGACAGGTAGACCGTCGCGAAACTGCCGTCGAGATACGGCGCGGCGTCGGCCGTGTCGCCCAGCAGTTCGGCCACGGTGAACGACTGGCCCTTGGCCTGGAAGATGCGGCCCGCTTCGATGGGCCCGCACTGGCTGATGTGGCCGTCGGCCGGCATCACCAGGGCGCGCGGGTCGGGATCGGCGACGCGGGCACCCTCGCGCAGTGCGCGGGTGAAGAACGCATTGAAGCTGGCGTAGGACTCGGGATCAGAATTCGCCGCTTCCGACAGGTCGACACCGAACTTGCGCACCACGGTATCGATCAGCCAGCGGCGCGTGCCGGGATTCTGCGAGTACGCCAGCCGCCGTGCCAGCGACGACAGCCAGCGATGCGGCAGGGCGTAGGTCAGCGAGGTGACGAGACTCATGGACGATGCTCGGCCGTCAGGCGCAGCAGATCGGCGGCCACGGCCTCGGGGCGCGGGGTTTCGGCGTTGAGCGCGCTGCCCGAGACCACGCCGGCCATGCGGCCCTGCGGGTCGAGCACGGCCAGCGAGGCGCTGTGGTCGACGGTGTAGGCGCCGTCGGGCGCGTCGCGGTCCAGCGGGACCTTGGCGAACACCATCGACAGCGCACGTGCGAAGCGCTCGAGCGACGGGATGTCGGCGGTCGCGGCCAGCGTGTCGCGGTGGAAGGCGTGCGCGTAGTCGCCGAGGCGCTCGGGCGTGTCGCGTTCGGGATCGACGGACACGAACAGCACGCGCGGACGCGTCGCTTCCGGCAGCGCTTCCCATTGGCGCTGCGCCTGGGCGAGGTGGGTCAGCGTCATCGGGCAGACATCGGGGCAGTGGGTGAAGCCGATGAACACCAGCGTCCAGTGACCGGCCAGTTCGCCGGGCAGCAGTTGGGTGCCGTCGGACTGCTGGAGCGCGAAATCGGGCAGGTCGCGCGGCGCCGGATACAGCTGCACGACCTCCAGCTGCGGCGCGGCAGCGCTGCCGGTCGAGGCGAAATACTTCTGCGCGACCAGCAGGCCGAGCCCGCCGGCAAGCGCGACGCAGAGGATGACGAGGGTGGTCCTGTTGAACATCGGGAAGTCCGGTGCGAGCGCCGGGCATGATACCCGGCGCGCCTGCCGGGGCCGTGGTGGGCAGTGACCTATAATCCGCGGCCATCAAGCCGTCCCGAGCTCCGCGCGCCATGACCGAAGAACTGCAGACGATCGTCGACCTGATCCGCTACGGCGCCAGCCGCTTCAACGCCGCCGGCCTGACCTTCGGTCACAGCTACGACAACGCGATCGACGAGGCGACCCAGCTGACCCTGCACGCGCTGCACCTGCCGCACGACCTGAGCCCGGTCTACGGCCAGTCGCGGGTCACGCTGGCCGAGAAGGAAGACGTGCTGGGGCTGTTCCTGCGCCGCATCGAAGAGCGCGTGCCGGCCGCCTATCTGACCGGCGAGGCCTGGTTCGCCGGCCTGAGCTTCAAGTCCGACGCGCGCGCGCTGGTGCCGCGCTCGCCGATCGCCGAGCTGATCCTGGCCGGCTTCGAGCCCTGGCTCGGCGGCCGTGAAGTGCGCCGCGCGCTGGACCTGTGCACCGGATCGGGCTGCATCGCGATCGCGATGGCGCACCACAATCCGGACTGGCACGTGGACGGCATCGATCTCAGCGACGAGGCCCTGACGCTGGCCGCCGAGAACGAGCAGCGGCTCGTAGTGCGCAACACGCGCTTCCTCAAATCCGACCTGTTCGACGGCCTGCAGGGCGAGCACTACGACCTGATCGTCACCAATCCGCCCTACGTCACCAACGACGAGACCGACGCATTGCCGCGCGAATACGGCTACGAGCCCGAGATGGGCCTGCGCGCCGGCGACGACGGCCTGGACCTGGTGCTGAAGATCCTGCGCGATGCCCCGCTGCACCTGACCGAAGACGGCCTGCTGATCTGCGAAGTCGGCGAATCCGAGCAGCACCTGATCAAGCTGCTGCCGGAGTTGCCGCTGTTCTGGATCGAATTCCAGGTCGGCCAGATGGGCGTGTTCGTGGTCGAGCGCCACGACCTGGTCACGCACAGCGCGAAGATCACGCAACTGGCGGCGGCGCGTGAGGGCAAGACTGCGGCTGCCGTCGCGGCGACGGTGAGTGCGGGGGCGGGGTTGTTCTGAGCGCGTAGTGTTCCGCGCTTGGCCTGACGCTAAAATCCAGTTCATTCGCGCGAACGTCTGAAGCGTCGTCATCCCAGCGAAAGCTGGGATCCAGTTTGGATTTTCCCGGAGTGGGCCAGATCAAAATGGGCCCCAGCTTGGCCAGACATGCGTCTGTTGAAAGCCGCTGGGGCGACGAGCGAAAAAACACCGCTCCAGGGGAAGCGTCCCGAACCCCAACGGTTCGCCCCGAAACCATGCGTCCACGCGCGGCCCGGGCGCGTTAAGCTTGCCGGCCCGCGTTTTCGTGCTGCGTCGCCCGACGCCCGTCCCATGTCCAGCAACAGCTTCGGCCAATTGTTCACCGTCACGACCTTCGGCGAAAGCCATGGGCCTGCGATCGGCTGTGTGGTCGATGGCTGTCCGCCGGGCATCGCGCTCGAGGTCGAGGATTTCGCCCACGACCTGGCGCGACGCGCGACCGGCAAGACCCGGCACACCTCGGCGCGGCGCGAGGCCGACGCGGTCGAGATCCTCAGTGGCGTCTACGAGGGCGTGACCACCGGTACGCCGATCGCGCTGCTGATCCGCAACACCGATGCGCGCAGCAAGGATTACGGCAATATCGCCCAGCAGTTCCGGCCCGGGCATGCCGATTACGCCTACTGGCAGAAGTACGGCATCCGCGATCCGCGCGGTGGCGGCCGCTCGTCGGCGCGCGAGACCACGATGCGCGTCGCCGCGGCGGTGATCGCCAAGAAGTGGCTGAATGATCGCTTCGGCGTGCGCGTGCATGGCTATCTGTCGCAGCTCGGCGAGATCGTGCCGGCGCAGTTTGACAGCGCCGCGATCGACTGGGACGTGGTCGAATCGAATCCGTTCTTCTGGCCCGACGCCGCGCAGGTGCCCGAGCTCGAAACCTATATGGACGCGCTGCGCAAATCCGGCGATTCCGTCGGCGCGCGCGTGACCGCCGTGGCCGATGGCGTGCCGCCGGGCTGGGGTGAGCCGATCTACGGCAAGCTCGATGGCGATCTGGCCGCGGCGATGATGTCGATCAATGCGGTCAAGGGCGTCGAGATCGGCGCCGGCTTCGCGTCGATTCCTGCGAGAGGCAGCGAACACCGCGACCTGATGACGCCGCAGGGCTTCGCGTCCAACCACGCCGGCGGCGTGCTCGGCGGTATCAGCACCGGCCAGCAGATCGTGGTGTCGACGGCGTTCAAGCCGACCTCCAGCCTGCGACTGCCGGCCGAGGGCCTGGACACCGACGGCAATACCGTCGAAGTGATCACCACCGGTCGTCACGACCCCTGCGTCGGTATCCGCGCGACGCCGATCTGCGAGGCGATGCTGGCACTGGTGCTGATGGACCAGGCGCTGCGCCATCGCGCGCAGTGCGGCGATGTCGGCACGGTGACGCCGCGGATTCCGGGGCGCATCGATGGCTGAGTCGCGCCTGAAGGTCTGGGTGTCGCAGCCGCTGTTCGACGACATCGTCGAGCGGCTGCACATGCATTTCGACGTGGTGCAGGTGCCGGTCGTCAGTGAACACGACGCCGGCGCGATCGCCGACGCCTTGCGCGAGGTCGACGGCGCGCTGGTGACGCTCAACGAGCGCATCGGCAGCGACGCAATTGCAGATGCACCGAAGCTGCGCGCGATCGCCAACGTTGGCGTCGGCTACAACAATCTCGATGTGCCGGCGCTGCATGCGCGCGACATCGTGGCGACCAACACGCCCGACGTGCTGACCGAAACCACGGCCGATTTCGGCTTCGCGCTGATGATGGCCGCCGCACGCCGCGTCACCGAGGCCGAGCGCCACCTACGCGCCGGCAAGTGGCAGGGCTGGAACTTCAAGGGTCTGCTCGGCGCCGATCTGCACGGCAGCACGCTGGGCATCCTCGGCATGGGCCGGATCGGGCAGGGCATCGCGAAGCGTGCGTCCGGCTTCGACATGCGCGTGATCTATCACAACCGCAGCCGCCTGCCGGACGACATCGAGCGCGCGTTCAACGCGTCGTACGTCGATTTCGACGCGTTGTTCGCGCAGGCCGATCATCTGGTGCTCGTGCTGCCGTATTCGGCCGCCAGCCACCACATCGTCGACGCCGCCGCGCTGGCGAAGATGCAGCCGACCGCGACGCTGACCAACATCGCACGCGGCGGCATCGTCGACGAGGCCGCGCTGGCCGATGCATTGGCCAACGGCCGCCTGGCGGCGGCCGCGCTCGACGTGTTCGAAGGCGAACCCACGGTCGATCCGCGACTGCTCGCGCTCGACAACATCGTGCTGACCCCGCACATCGCCAGCGGCAGTCTCGCCACGCGCCGCGCGATGGTCACGCTCGCCGTCGACAACCTGATCGCCGCGCTCGGCGCAGGCCCGGATGCGGGTCATCCGCCGACGCCGATTGCGGCGCGGCCATGAACATCAAACGCTGATCTGATACCCGTCATTCCCGCCTCCGCGGGAATGACGAGTAGAAGGCTGCGACAACTTCCCCAAGTTCCCGGACATTCCTTTCCTCATGAACGACTCCCAGAACCGCCGTTTCCGCGTCGCTGTCGTCGGTGCCACCGGCGCCGTCGGCGAGACCATGCTGTCGATCCTCGCCGAGCGCGATTTCCCCGTCTCCGAACTCGTCCCGCTCGCCAGCGAGCGCTCGGCCGGTACCACCGTGAAGTTCGGCGACGACGACATCGTCGTGCAGGATCTCGCCACCTTCGATCCCGCCGGCATCGACATCGCGCTGTTCTCGGCCGGCGGCGACACCAGCAAGGTCTTTGCTCCGAAGTTCGCCGCGGCCGGCGCCGTCGTCATCGACAACAGCTCGGCATTCCGTTACGACGACGACGTGCCGCTGGTGATCAGCGAGGTCAATCCGGAAGCCGCCCGCAAGCGTCCGCGCGGCATCATCGCCAATCCCAACTGCTCGACGATGCAGATGCTGGTCGCCCTCGCGCCGCTGCACCACAAGGCGGGCATCGTGCGCATCAATGTGTCGACCTACCAGTCGGTGTCGGGCGCGGGTCGCTCGGCGATGGAAGAGCTCGGCCGCCAGACCGGCGACCTGCTGAACTTCCGCGAGATCGATCCGCAGAAGTTTCCGGTGCAGATCGCGTTCAACCTGATCCCGCAGATCGACGCGTTCCTGGAGAACGGCTTCACCAAGGAAGAGATGAAGCTGGTCTGGGAGACCCACAAGATCCTCGGCGACGACAGCATTCTGGTGAACCCGACCGCGGTGCGCGTGCCGGTGTTCTACGGCCACTCGGAATCCGTCGCCGTCGAACTGCGCGAGCGTATCACCGTCGACGAGGCGCGCGCGATCCTCGCGACCGCGCCGGGTGTGGAAGTCGTCGACGAGCGCATGACCGGTGGCTGGCCGACGCCGGTGACGCACGCCTCGGGCCGCGACCCGGTGTTCGTCGGCCGCATCCGCGAGGATCTCTCGCATCCGAACGGCCTGAACCTGTGGATCGTCGCCGACAACATCCGCAAGGGCGCCGCGCTCAATGCGGTGCAGGTCGCGGAACTGGTCGCAGCCGAAGGCTGATCGCGCGCCATGTCGCGTCGCCGCCACGGCTGCGGCGCGTTGCGTGGATGCTGACGCGGCGCACGGGATGCATCGTGCGTTGCGGAGCGGGAGTCCGCGCCGCTACAGTCGCCGGATGAATCCGGATCATCGGCAGCAGGCCCGGCAATGCCGGGTGGGGCATGCCCGCAAGAAACAGGGGACGTTCGTGTCGCGCACCTTGAAGCGTCTGTTGCTGGCCGGTGGCCTGCTGGCCCTGGCCGGGCCCGTGCTCGCGCTGGGACTGGGCCGCATCGAGGTCCGCTCGCAGCAGGGGCAACCGCTGCTGGCCGAGATTCCGGTGGTCTCCAGCGATCCGGCCGAGCTGCGCCAGCTGCAGGCGCGCCTCGCATCGCCCGAGACCTTCGCGCGCATCGGCCTCGAGCCGCCGCGCGGCGTGGTGTCCGACCTGCAGTTCAATGTCGCGCTCGACAGGAGCGGACGCCCGGTGATCCGCGTCACCAGCGCCGCGCCGGTAACGCAGGAAGCGCTGACGTTCCTGGTCGAAGTCGACTGGGGGCAGGGCCGCCTGGTCCGCGAATACTCCGCGCTGGTCGCCGTGCCCGATACCGTCGCCGCGCCCGCGCAGCCGACGATCCAGGCACCGGCGGCCGCGCCCGCGCCGAGCATCGTGCGTCCGCCGGTTGCGCCCGCGCCCGTGCAGACGACGCCCGCACCGACATCGCAGCAGGCTGCGGCGCCCGCCGAGCCGCCGCCTCCGGACGATGCCCTTGCACCGACCCCGCCGCCGACCCCGGCCGCTGAGCCTGCGACTGCCGCCCGGCCCATGGCCGCAGCGGTCGCACCCGGCGACACCCTGCCTGCGGTACGCGCCGGCCAGACACTCTCGTCGATCGCCGCGCCGCTCGCCGACGAGGCCGGCATCAGCGTCAACCAGGCCATGCTGCTGTTGCTGCGCACGAACCCGGATGCCTTCATCGGCGGCAACCTCAACCTGATCCGCCAGGGCGCGGTGCTGCGGATGCCGGCGCGCGATGCCTGGACCCGGTTCAGCGCCGCCGAAGCCAATGCCGTGGTGCGCGAGCAGGTGGGCCAGTGGCGCGAGATGCGCCGTCCCGCGCCGCAGCCCGCAGACCCCGTGGCCGATGCGACGCCGACGACGGCGGCCACCACGCCGCCGGCCGCGGCCCCGCGCACCGCCGATGCACGACTCGAAATCACACCGCCCGCCAGCGACAGCCAGCCGGCGGGCACCCAATCCGGCATCGCTGCCGGCGCTGGAGGCGACATGCTGCGTCAGGAACTGCAACAGGCCAACGAGACCGTCGCTGCGCGCACCGCGGAGATCGACGAACTCAAGGCCCGCCTCGACGATCTCGAGCAGCTGCAGCAGCAACAGGCGCAGCTGATCCAGCTCAAGGACGCCGAACTCGCCGCCGCGCAGCAGCGCATGGAAGCGAGCAACCAGCAGCAGACCAGCGTGGCCGCGCCGATGCCGTGGCTGTGGCTGGGCGTCGCGATCCTCGTCGTCGCCGCGCTCGCATTCCTGCTCGGCCGTCGAGGTCGTACGCCGCTGACGGAGCGGCCGTTCGACAGCGCCGCGCTGGCGGCGGGCCTGCCGACGTCGACCGTCGAATCGGCTGCGCCGGCCGTGACCGTGCCGGAGCCGGCGACGCCGCCTGCGTTCGTGCGTGAAACGTCGGCACCTGTCGTCGAACCCGCACCGGTCGTCGTGCCGCCCGTGTCCGGCGGCCCCACCTGGCATGCGCCGCCGGCATCGCCGGTCGAACCGATCGGGCCCGAGCCCGTGCCGGTGATCGACGCGACGCCGGCCGGCAATGCACCGGTCGAACTCGACAGCGGCGACGCCGTCGAAGCGCCGATCGGCGTGGAGCGCATCGAACTGGCGCGCGCCTACATCGATCTGGGCGACACCGAGACCGCGCGCAGCCTGCTGCTGGAAGTGGTGGAAGGCGACGATCTGGCGGTTGCCGCGCAGGCCGCGCAACTGCTGCGCACCCTGGGCTGAGCGACGCGATGCGGGTCGCGATTGGCGTCGAATACGACGGCCATGGATTCCACGGCTGGCAACGGCTGGGCAAGGCGGCCGAGACCGGTCCCGGCTCCGTGCAGGCCGCGCTGGAGACCGCGCTGTCGCGCGTCGCCGCGCATCCGGTCGTGACCACGTGTTCGGGGCGGACCGATGCCGGCGTGCACGCGCGTTGCCAGGTCGTGCATTTCGACACCGACGCCGTGCGCACGCCGCGTGCGTGGATGCTCGGGACCACCGCGCACCTGCCGCCCGCGGTCTGCGTGCGCTGGGCACAGCCGGTGTCCGACGACTTCAGCGCCCGTTTCTCCGCGCGCGCGCGGCACTACCGCTACCGGCTGCTCAACCGTCCCGTGCGCCCGGCGCTGCACCGGCAGTACCTGTCATGGGAGCTGCGCCCGCTCGATGCCGACGCCATGCACCGCGCCGCGCAGGCGTTGCTCGGCGAACAGGATTTTTCAGCATTCCGCACCGTGCACTGCCAGGCCCCGCATGCGCGCCGCGACCTGCAGCGCATCTGCGTGACGCGGGACGGCGACGAGGTCACCGTCGAAGTGCAGGCCAATGCGTTCCTGCACCACATGGTGCGCAACATCGTCGGTTCGCTGCTCGAAGTCGGTGCCGGCGAGCAATCCGAAGCCTGGATCGGCGAACTGCTGGCCGGGCGGGATCGCAGCGTCGCCGGCCCCACCGCACCCGCCGCGGGCCTCGTGTTCCTGGGACCGTTGTATCCGCCGGAGTGGCAACTGCCGGCGGATGTGACACTGGCGGCATGAGCGCTCCAACGTCCACGCTGATCAAGTTCTGCGGCCTGACCCGCCGTGAAGACGTTGCCGAAGCGGTCGCCCTCGGCGTCGACTGCATCGGTTTCGTGTTTGCCGCGCGCAGTGCGCGCCGGCTGACGCCGGAGGCTGCGCGCGGGCTGCGCGTGGCGGTGCCGGCATCGATACGCGTCGTCGCATTGACGATGGACAATCCGGCCGACGAGGTCGCGGACATGGTGGCGACCGTGCGGCCGGACATCCTGCAGTTCCATGGCGCGGAGGACGATGCGTTCTGCGCGCGGTTCGGACTGCCGTACTGGAAGGCGATCGCGATGGGCGGCGATCCGGCTGCGGCGCTGCGCACACTGGATGCGTGGCCGAACGCCTCGGCGTTCCTGTTCGACGGCCATGCTGCGGGCGAGCCTGGCGGCAGCGGCGAACGCTTCGACTGGGCAGCGCTGCCTGCATCGCTCGAACGGCCGTTCTGGCTCGCCGGCGGGCTCGATGCCGGCAATGTCGCGCACGCGGTCGATATCGCGCGGCCGGCGGGCGTCGATGTCTCCAGCGGCATCGAATCCGCGCCGGGGATCAAGGACGCGATGCGCATGCGTGCATTCGTGGCTGCGGCGCGCGGCACGCATTGACCGCCGTCTGCGGGAAATAGGATGTGGGAGCGGGGGGGGGGGGGGGGGGGGGGGGGGGGGGGGGGCGGGGGGGGGCGGGCCCCCCGCCCCCCCCCCCCGCCCCCCCCCCCCCCCCCCCCCCCCCCCCCTCCCACCGTCCACAGTGACGTCAGGCCAGTTCCTGTCCAAGCCACGCCGCCAGCGCATCGAGTCGCGCATCGTCGTCGCCGCGTCGGGTCGCGAGGATCCATTGCGCATCGGTTTCGACGAAGCCCCAGGGCGCGAGCAGGCGGCCGGCGGCGAGATCGTCGGCGACGAGCTCCTGCGGTGCGATCGCGACGCCGAGGCCGGCGGCGGCGGCCTCCAGCAGGAAATACAGATGTTCGAAGCCGTCACCGAGATCTTCCGGCGGCGCGGCACCCTGGATCGCCGCCCACGTCGGCCAGGCTTGCGGGCGTGAGGTGGTGTGCAGCAGCGGTTCGCGCAGCAGCGCCTCGGGCGTCAGCGCGGCGAGGCGTGTCGCGTCCGCATGGCGCGCACTGAGCACCGGGCCGATCCGCTCCGATGCGAGTACTCGCACCGTCCACGAGGCCGGCCACGGCGGCGTGCCGATCAGCAGCGCGGCGTCGAAACCCTCCAGCGACGCCGGGAACGCGCCTTCGTGCGGCGACAGATGCAGCTTCAGATCGGGCAGGGCATCGGTCAGGCGCGGCAGTCGCGGAATCATCCAGCGGGCGAGCAGGCTGCCCGGGCAGCCGAGCACGCGCGCATGCGACGTGCCCGAGCGGCGGATCGCCGCGACCGCACCCTGCAGCCGTGCGAACGCATCGCTGGCGGCGTCGCGCATGCGCATGCCGGCCGGGGTGAGCCGCAGGCCGCGGCCGGCGCGCACGAACAGCGCCGTGCCCAGCGCGTCTTCCAGCAGGCGCACCTGGCGGCTGACCGCGCCATGGGTCACGTGCAGCGCCTCGGCCGCGCGGCTCAGGCTGCCCAGGCGAGCGGCGGCCTCGAAGGCACGCAGTGCGTTGAGTGGCGGCAGGTCGGTGTCGGTCATGTGAGATTTCCTGACGTATGCGTCAGATCTTATCGATTCTGGACGCGCGAGGCGTGCGTTAGAGTGCGGGCCAGCCCGTACCGTACCCGCCCCGATGTCGCAGTCTCCGATCACCGATTTCCACGCATACCCCGACGCCAGCGGCCACTTCGGCCGCTACGGCGGGCGCTTCGTCGCCGAGACCCTGATGGGGCCGATCGCCGAACTCGCGGCGGCCTACGACACCGCCAAGGCCGATCCCGCGTTCCAGCAGGCCTTCGACAAGGATCTCGCGCACTACGTCGGCCGGCCGAGCCCGATCTATCACGCCGAGCGGCTCAGCGACGCCGTCGGCGGCGCGCGCATCCTGCTCAAGCGCGAGGACCTGAACCACACCGGCGCGCACAAGATCAACAACACCATCGGCCAGGCGCTGCTCGCCAGCCGCATGGGCAAGACCCGGATCATCGCCGAGACCGGCGCCGGCCAGCATGGCGTGGCGAGTGCGACCGTCGCCGCGCGGCTGGGCCTGGAATGCGTCGTCTACATGGGCGCGACCGACATCGAGCGGCAGAAGATCAACGTCTATCGCATGCGCCTGCTCGGCGCGGACGTGGTGCCGGTGACCTCGGGTTCGGCGACGCTCAAGGACGCGCTCAACGAGGCGATGCGCGACTGGGTGACCCACATCGCCGACACCTTCTACATCATCGGCACCGTCGCCGGTCCCGATCCGTACCCGCGCATGGTCCGCGACTTCAACGCGATCGTCGGCCGCGAAGCGCGCGAACAGATGCTGGCCGAGTACGGCCGCCTGCCGGATGCGATCACCGCGTGCGTCGGCGGCGGCAGCAACGCGATCGGCCTGTTCCATGCCTTCCTCAACGATCGCGATGTGCGCATCGTCGGCGCCGAGGCGGCGGGCGACGGCATCAACACCGGGCGGCATGCGGCTTCGATCGCCGCCGGTCGCCCGGGCGTGCTGCACGGCAACCGCACCTACGTGATCTGCGACGACGACGGCCAGATCACCGAAACGCATTCGGTGTCCGCGGGCCTCGACTATCCCGGCGTCGGGCCGGAGCACGCCTTCCTCGCCGACGCCGGCCGCGCGCAGTACGTCGGCATCACCGACGACGAAGCCCTGGCTGCGTTCCACCAGCTTGCGAAGACCGAAGGCATTCTTGCCGCGCTCGAATCCAGTCATGCCATCGCGCAGGCGATCAAGCTCGCGCGCGAACTGCCGAAGGACGCGATCGTGCTCGCCAACCTGTCCGGCCGCGGCGACAAGGACGTGCACACGATCGCGCAGCGGGAAGGGTTCGTGCTGTGAGCGCGCGCATCGATGTCGAAGCCGGATTGTCGAACGCGACAGCCCAGCGCACCGCACCGCCACGGACCACCATGAACCGCATCGACACCCGTTTCGCCGCACTCCGCGCCGCCGGCCGCAAGGCCCTGATCCCGTTTTTCACCGCCGGCGATCCGTCGCTCGAAGCGACGGTGCCGGTGATGCATGCGCTGGTCGCGGCCGGGGCCGATGTCATTGAGCTCGGGGTGCCGTTCTCCGACCCGATGGCCGACGGCCCGACGATCCAGCGCAGTTCCGAGCGCGCGCTGGGGCGGGGCGCGGGCATGACCTGGGTGCTCGATGCGGTGCGCGAATTCCGCGTGCAGGACGCCACCACCCCGGTCGTGCTGATGGGCTATCTCAATCCGGTCGACATCCGCGGCGCGGACACCTTCGCGCGGCAGGCGGGTGACGCCGGCGTCGATGGCGTGCTGCTGGTCGATCTGCCACCGGAGGAAGCCGACGAGTTCCGCGTCGCCTTCGATGCCGCCGGCATCGCGCTGGTGCTGCTGGCCTCGCCAACGACGACCGACGCACGCATCGAAGCCTTGTGCGCGGGCGCGCAGGGGTATCTGTATTACGTCAGCTTCGCGGGTGTGACCGGCGCGGCCGACCGGCTCGACACCGCGCAGGCTTCAGGCCGCCTGCGGACGATCCGCGCCGCCAGCCGTGCGCCGGTGGTGGCCGGTTTCGGCATCCGAGATGCCGCGAGCGCTGCGGCGATGGCGGTCGATGCGGATGGCGTCGTGGTCGGCAGCGCGCTGGTCGCGGCGCTCGATGGCGCGGCGGATGCGGACGAGGCCGCAGCGCGGGCGAAGGTGTTCCTCGCGCCGTTGCGGACGGCCGTCGACGCCGGCTGAGCAAGCGCGAAATCCAAGCCCTCCTCCGCGTGCGGGGGAGGGTTGGGAGGGGGCGATCAGGCCGATCGCGCGAACGCGGTCTCATACGGAATCCCACGTGAGATTCCCAGCGCCGCTGGGTTCTGGACGTTTGCCCCCACCCAACCCTCCCCCGTGACGCGGGGGATGGCTTCGGCAATCCCGCGGCGACACAGTCCGCCGGCGGCTTACGCATAAACGCCGTACGGCCCCCGCCGGAGGCCCAACGGCCCGTCGGTTACACTTCCGCGCTTTGCGGCCCCGTTGCGGCCGTCGGGAGAAGTACGCCCATGTCCTGGTTGCAGAAGATCATGCCGCCGCGCATCCGCACCGATGCGCCTGCGGCCAAGAAGCGCAGTGTTCCCGAGGGGCTGTGGGAGAAATGCGAGCGCTGCAGCACCGTGCTGTACGGCCCGGAGCTCGAAGAGAATCTGGAGGTCTGCCCGAAGTGCAACTTCCACCGTGCGATCCGCGCGCGCACGCGCCTGAAGGCGTTCCTGGACCCCGGCAGCCTGCAGGAGATCGCGGCCGATCTGGGCCCGACCGACATCCTGAAGTTCAAGGACCAGAAGAAGTATTCGGACCGCATCAAGGCCGCGCAGCGCGCCACCGGTGAGCGCGACACGCTGATCGCGATGCAGGGCACGCTGATGCAGCGTTCGATCGTCGCCTGCGCGATGGACTTCGCCTACATGGGCGGCTCGATGGGCTCGGTCGGCGGCGAAAAGTTCGCCCGCGCCGCCGAGCAGGCGCTCGCGCTGGGCACGCCGTTCGTGAGCTTCGCCGCGAGCGGCGGCATGCGCATGCAGGAAAGCATGTTCTCGCTGCTGCAGATGGCCAAGACCTCGGCGGCGCTGGCGCGTCTGCGCGAAGCCGGCCTGCCGTACATCTCGGTGCTGACCAATCCGACCTACGGTGGTACCTCGGCGTCGTTCGCGATGCTCGGCGACATCAACATCGCCGAGCCCGAAGCGCTGATCGGTTTCGCCGGCCCGCGCGTGATCGAGCAGACGGTGCGCGAGACCCTGCCCGAAGGTTTCCAGACATCGGAATTCCTGCTCGAGCATGGCGCGATCGACCAGATCTGCGACCGTCGCGAGATGCGTCCGCGCGTCGCCCACCTGCTGGCCCTGTTGACGAAGCAGGTCATGCCGACCGAGGCCGCTGCGTGAGCCGCAGGTACTTCGGTACCGATGGCATCCGCGGGCGGGTCGGTGAGGGTTCGATCTCCGCCGATTTCGTGCTGCGCCTGGGCAATGCCTACGGCCATTCGCTGCGCGGACGCGGCGGTGACTGGCGTCGCCCGCAGGTGCTGATCGGCAAGGACACGCGCATTTCGAACTACATGTTCGAGGCGGCGCTGGAAGCCGGGCTGGTCGCGGCTGGCGTCGACGTGCAGCTGATGGGCCCGATGCCCACGCCCGCCGTCGCGCATCTGACGCGCTCGCTCGGCGCCGACGGCGGCATCGTCATTTCCGCCTCGCACAATCCGCACCACGACAACGGCATCAAGTTCTTCAGCGCGCAGGGCGAGAAGCTCGACGACGCGACCGAACTCGCGATCGAAGCGGCGCTCGACCAGCCGTTCCGCACCGTGGCCTCCGAGAAGCTCGGCAAGGCCGTGCGGACGCGCGATGCGGTCGGCCGCTACGTGGAGGCCTGCAAGGCCTCGGTGCCGCGCGGTTTCGATCTCGACGGCATGCGCATCGTCGTGGACTGCGCGAACGGCGCGACTTACCAGGTCGGCCCGATCGTGCTGCGCGAGCTCGGCGCACAGGTCGAGGTGATCGGCGCTGAGCCCAACGGCGTCAACATCAACGACGGCGTCGGCTCCACGCATCCCGAACACCTGAGCGAGCGCGTCAGCCGCAGCGGCGCCAACCTCGGCATCGCCTTCGACGGCGACGGCGACCGCGTGCTGTTCGTCGACGCCAACGGCACCGTGCGCGACGGCGACGACCTGCTGTACGTGCTCGCGCGCGACTGGCAGCAGTCGGGTCGCCTGCAGGGCCCGGTGGTCGGCACGCTGATGAGCAACTTCGGCCTGGAGCGGGCGTTCGGCGAGGCCGGCATCGGCTTCGCGCGGGCCAAGGTCGGCGACCGCTACGTGCACCAGATGCTGCTCGAACACGATGGTGTGCTCGGCGGTGAAACGTCCGGGCATCTGCTGTGCCTGGACCGCGCGACGACCGGCGACGGCATCATCAGCGCCCTGCAGGTGCTCGAAGTGCTGCGCCGCCGCGGGCAGTCGCTGCAGGAAGCGCTGCACGGCCTGTCCAAGGTGCCGCAGAAGACCGTCAACGTGCGCTTTGATGGCGCTGCGAAGCCCGCCGAAGCGCCGGCCGTGCAGGCCGCACTCGAAGCGCCGGCCGTGCAGGCCGCACTCGCCACTGCACAGGCCGCCGTGCAGGGCCGCGGTCGCGCGTTCCTGCGCCCGTCGGGCACCGAGCCGGTCGTGCGCGTGACCGTCGAGGCCGACGACGACGCCCTGATGCAATCGACCCTCGACCAACTGGCCGACGCCGTGCGCGCGGCGGCCGCCTGATTCCAAGGAATCCGTCATGGCCTCCCGTATACCCACCCTCGACATCCGCCGCTTCGACACCGACCGCGAGGCCTTCGTCGCCGAACTCGGCGCCGCCTACCGCGAGTGGGGCTTCGCCGGCATCAACGGCCACGGCATCCCGCAGTCGCAGATCGACGGCGCCTACGACGTGTTCAAGGCCTTCTTCGCGCTGCCCGAAGCGACGAAGAAGCAGTACCACGTGGCCGGCGGTGGCGGCGCGCGCGGCTATACCGCGTTCGGCGTCGAGACCGCGAAGGGCGCGAAGCACTTCGACCTCAAGGAGTTCTGGCACATCGGCCGCGAGATTCCGGACGACTCGAAGTACCGCGAGGTGATGCCGCCGAACCTGTGGCCGACCGAGGTGCCGGGCTTCCGCGAGCAGGGCTACGGCCTGTACCGGACGCTCGATGCGCTGGGCTCGAAGGTGCTGTCGGCGCTGGCGCTGCACATCGGCCTGCCGGAGGACTACTTCGTCGACAAGACCGATTCCGGCAACTCGATCCTGCGACCGATCCACTACCCGCCGATCACAACGGACGACATCCCGAACGAGCGCGCCGGCGCGCACGAGGACATCAACCTGATCACGCTGCTGGTCGGCGCGTCGGCAGCGGGTCTGGAAGTGAAGTCAAAGCAGGGCGAGTGGGTGCCCTTCACGTCGGACGCCGACACCATCGTCGTCAACATCGGCGACATGCTGCAGCGCCTGACCAACCACGTGTACCCGTCGACGACGCACCGCGTGACCAATCCGCCGGGCGAGCAGGCGCGCAAGCCGCGCTACTCGGTGCCGTTCTTCCTGCACCCGAATCCGGATTTCCTCATCGACGTGCTGCCGTCGACGGTGACGGCCGACAGCCCGAGCCGCTATCCCGAAGCCATCACCGCGCAGGGCTATCTCGAGGAGCGGCTACGCGAGATCAAGCTGAAATAGCCGGGATCGGGGATTCGGGACTTGGGGTGACTGGACATTCGTCCGTTGGATTCGGAACGGCGCCTGCATTGGCGCCGTATCCGTGTCTGGGGTTCTGCTTTGAATCCCCAATCCCCAATCCCCAATCCCCAATCCCCAATCCCCAATCCCCAATCCCGGCTCCTAAAACCCACACACCACATTCACCGTCGTCAGCCGATCGGTGCGGCGACGGTCCTCGGGGACATCGGTATTGTGGCGGATCGCGAAGCCGGCCTTCAGCGCGAGTGCGTCGGTCAACTTGACCTGCACGCCGAAGTCGTTGCGCACGAAGGCAGGGAAACGCTTTGGCCGTATCGGCTATCCTCGTCCGCCTTCCGCCATACGGAGTCGCCCATGCGCCGCAGGATCGTCGCTGGAAACTGGAAGCTGCACGGCAGCCGCACCTTCGCCACCGGGCTGGTGGACGCCATCGCGGCCCGCCTGCCGGCCGGGGTCGAAGCCATCGTGCTGCCGCCGTTCCCCTACCTGCCGCTGGTGGCCCAGGCCGCGCAGGGCGTGGATGTCGGCGCGCAGGACATCAGTGCCCATGACACGGGCGCCTACACCGGCGAGGTCAGTGCGGCGATGGTCGCCGATGTCGGCGCGCGCTACGCGCTGGTCGGTCACTCCGAACGCCGCCAGTACCATGGCGAAGCCGATGTGCTGGTCGCGGCCAAGTTCGTCGCCGCACGCGCCGCCGGCCTGGTGCCGATCCTGTGCGTGGGCGAGACCCGCGGGCAACGCGAGGCCGGGCGCACCGAAGACGTGATCGCCGCCCAGGTCGAGGCCGTGCTGGCCGAGGCGGGTATCGCCGCATTCGACGGCGCGATCGTCGCCTACGAACCGGTCTGGGCGATCGGCACCGGCCTGACCGCGAGCCCCGGGCAGGCGCAGGCTGTCCACGCGTTCCTGCGTGGCGTGGTCGCCCGGCAGGATGCTAGAATCGCCGATTCGTTGCCGCTGCTCTATGGCGGCAGCTGCAAGCCCGACAATGCCGCTGCGCTGTTCTCGCAGCCCGACGTCGACGGCGGATTGATCGGCGGCGCCTCGCTGGCCGCCGAAGACTTCCTGGCCATCGCCGCCGCGGCCGCGCGCTGAGCGCAGCCGGCGCTTCCGACACAAGGCCCGTCCACGGGCTCCCCAGAGCACCCATGCAATGCTGCTGACCGTCTTCAACATCCTGTTCGTCATCATCGCCATCGCGATGATCGCGTTGATCCTCATGCAGCGCGGCGCAGGCGCCGCGGCCGGCTCCGGCTTCGGTGGCGGTGCGTCCGCGACCGTGTTCGGTGCGCGTGGCTCGTCCAACTTCCTGTCGAAGGCGACGAAGTGGCTGGCGATCAGCTTCTTCGCGATCACGCTGTTCATGGCCTGGTACGCGATGCACCGCGCGAATCCGAACGCGCTGGACATGGATCTGGGTGTCATGGGCGGCCAGGTGCCGACCGCGCCGGTCGAAGGTGCGCCAGCCACGCCGGTCGCACCTGCCGACGCGACCGTGCCGACGGCACCGGCGGCCGACGGTGCAGTGCCGGCCGCGCCGCCTGCGCCGGAAAATTCTTCGCAGGAATCGCCGCAGCCCACTCCCCAGGACGATTGATTGGGATTACAATGCGCGGCTCGCCGGGGCGACAGGCACGGATGAGGTTTTGGATTGGCCTGCCCAGGTGGCGGAATTGGTAGACGCACTACCTTGAGGTGGTAGCGGCTTAGGTCGTGGGGGTTCGAGTCCCCCCTTGGGCACCAACCAGGCAGCGATGCGCCTTTCGCGTATCGCACACGAAAAGCCTCGCGCACGCGGGGCTTTTTCGTGTGCGGATGCATGCATTTGTGCGCGGACGGGAATCATTCGCGCGCGTACTTCAACGCGGTGTTCCCCGCTGCGGCTCGATGCGGCGTTCAAGCGGTCCGGGCGGCGCCGGAAATCGTTTACTCACCAGTTCTGTAACCGGTACAATTGCCGGGATCGGGCGATCGCACACCACGTGCATCGCCCGGCCTTCGTGAAGCGCTTCGACGCTTCGAGAATGCGGCGTCCACAGGCGCCGAGCCAAGGCCGCACATTGCGGCCGTAGCCGAGAGAACATCCGAGTGCTGGCCGAATATCTGCCGACCCTGCTGTTCCTGATCGTTGCCACGGGGATCGGCATTGCATTGCTGATCATTGGCAACCTGCTGGGGCCCAAGCGCCCGACGCTGGAAAAGCTGTCGCCCTACGAATGCGGATTCGAAGCCTTCGAAGACGCGCGCATGCAGTTCGACGTGCGCTATTACCTCATCGCGATCCAGTTCATCGTCTTCGATCTGGAAATCATCTTCATCGTGCCCTGGGCCACCGTGTTCCGTGAACTCGGCGTGCTGGGTCTGATCGAGATGGGCATCTTCGCCGGCATGCTGCTGCTCGGCTTCGTCTACGTGTGGAAGAAGGGAGCGCTGGAATGGGAGTGAACCAGACCGTCGCGCGCCTGATGAACAACCCGCTGCCGGAAGGCCGCGTGGACGACATCCTGCGCCCGGAAGGCGAGAACCCGCTGCTCGAGCGCGGTTTCGTCACGACCAGTTCCGATGTGCTGCTCAACTGGGCACGCACCGGCTCCATGTGGCCGATGACCTTCGGTCTCGCCTGCTGCGCGGTGGAAATGATGCACGCCGGTGCGGCGCGCCTCGATCTCGACCGCTACGGGGTGGTCTTCCGCCCGTCGCCGCGCCAGTCGGACGTGATGATCGTGGCCGGTACGCTGGTCAACAAGATGGCCCCGGCGCTGCGCAAGGTCTACGACCAGATGCCGGATCCGAAGTGGGTCATCTCGATGGGCAGCTGCGCCAACGGTGGCGGCTACTACCACTACTCGTATTCGGTGGTGCGCGGTTGCGATCGCATCGTGCCGGTCGACATCTACGTGCCGGGCTGCCCGCCGACGGCCGAAGCGCTGGTTTACGGCATCCTGCAACTGCAGAAGAAGATCCGCCGCGCCACCAACTTCGGCGACACCAAGACGGGGCAGCGCGATGCGTGAGTCCTCCACCGCGTTCGCCGCGCGCTTGCGCGCGCGCTTTCCCGACGCCGACGTGGCGGTCGCACTGCCGCGCGGCGAGGTGACGATCACCACCGCCGGCGACTGGCTCGACGCCGCGCGCGCATTGCGCGACGCGTTCGGCTTCGAATCGCTGATCGACGTCTGCGGTGTCGACTACCTCGGCCACGGCAGCGACGAGTGGGACACCGACGTGTCCTCCGAAGGTTTCAGCCGCGGCGTCGAAGGCCGTGGCCCCGGTCGCTTCAAGTTCGGCGAAACCGGCAGCCGCCAGGTGTCGCAACCGCAGGGCGATGCCGCGATTCCGGTGCCGCAGCGCCGCTTCGCCGCGGTTGCGCAGTTGCTGTCGATCCAGCACAACCAGCGCGTAACGCTGAAGTGCTTCGCGCCCAGCGACGACCTGCCGGTCGTCTCCTCGCTGACCGGTCTGTGGCCGGTCGCGAACTGGTTCGAGCGCGAAGCGTTCGACCTGTTCGGCGTGATCTTCGAAGGTCACCCGGACCTGCGCCGCATCCTGACCGACTACGGCTTCGTCGGTCACCCGTTCCGCAAGGATTTCCCGTTGATCGGCAATGTCGAAGTGCGTTACGACGCCGAGCGCAAGCGCGTGGTGTACGAGCCGGTGACCTCGGTCGAACCGCGTGTCGGCGTGCCGCGCGTGATCCGCGACGACGCCCGCTTCGCGACCGCGAGCGGCGAACAGGCCGCGCGTCGCGTGGAGGCCGCCAAGTGAGCGCCGTGCCGACCACCTCGCTGCACGCCAACGCGACGCCGAGTGCGGAAGCGCTGAAGCAGGAAATCCGCAACTACACGTTCAACTTCGGTCCCCAGCATCCGTCCGCGCACGGCGTGCTGCGCCTGATCCTGGAAATGGACGGCGAGACCGTGATGCGCGCCGATCCGCACATCGGCCTGCTGCACCGTGGCACCGAGAAGCTGGCCGAGTCCAAGCCGTTCAACCAGTCGATCGGCTACATGGACCGGCTCGACTACGTGTCGATGATGTGCAACGAGCACGCCTACGTGCGCGCGATCGAGACCCTGATGGGGATCGAGGCGCCCGAGCGTGCGCAGTGGATCCGCACGCTGTTCGACGAGATCACGCGCATCCTCAACCACCTGATGTGGGTGGGTTCGAACGCGCTCGATCTCGGCGCGATGGCGGTGATGCTGTACGCGTTCCGCGAGCGCGAAGAGCTGATGGACGTCTACGAGGCGGTGTCGGGCGCGCGCATGCACGCGACCTACTACCGTCCCGGCGGCGTCTACCGCGACCTCCCGGCGCAGATGCCGCAGTACGCCGAATCGCGCTGGCGCAAGGGCGAGAAGCTCAAGCGCTTCAACAAGTGGCGCGGCGGCTCGATGCTCGATTATCTCGAGGCGTTCGCGAAGGATTTCCCCAAGCGCGTCGACGAGTACGAAACCCTGCTCACCGACAACCGCATCTGGAAGCAGCGCACCGTCGGCATCGGCGTGATTCCGCCGGATCTCGCCAAGGCCTGGGGCATGACCGGTCCGATGCTGCGCGGTTCAGGCGTCGAGTGGGATCTGCGCAAGACCCAGCCCTACGCCAGGTACGCCGACGTCGATTTCGACATCGCGGTGGGCGTCAACGGCGACTGCTACGACCGCTACCTCGTGCGCGTGTTCGAGATGCGCGAGTCGGCGAAGATCATCCAGCAGTGCGTCAACTGGCTGCGGGCCAACCCCGGCCCGGTCATGCTCGACAACTACAAGGTGTCGCCGCCGTCGCGTGAGTCGATGAAGGACGACATGGAAGCGCTGATCCACCACTTCAAGCTGTTCACCGAGGGCTACAGCGTGCCCGCCGGCGAGACCTACAGCGCCGTGGAGGCCCCGAAGGGCGAGTTCGGCTGCTACCTGGTCTCCGACGGCGCGAACAAGCCGTTCCGCGTGCACCTGCGCGCGCCCGGTTTCGCGCACCTCTCGTCGATGGACGCCATCACCAGCGGGCACATGCTGTCCGACGTGGTGGCGATGATCGGTACCTATGACATCGTGTTCGGAGAAGTCGACCGATGAAGGCGACTGGCAATTTCGAGAACGCCCGCAACGTCGACCCGATGGTCGTGCTCAGCGGCGACACGCGCGCGCACATCGACCACTGGTTGACCAAGTTCCCCGAAGACCGCAAGCGGTCCGCGGTGCTGCAGGGCCTGTTCGCGGCGCAGGAGCAGAACAACGGCTGGCTGACCGACGAACTGATCGCCGGCGTCGCCAAGTATCTGGGCCTGCCGCCGGTGTGGGCCTACGAGGTCGCGACGTTCTACTCGATGTTCGAAACCGAACAGGTCGGCCGCAACAACGTCGCCTTCTGCACCAACATCAGCTGCTGGCTCAACGGCGCCGAGGATCTGGTCGCGCACGCCGAGAAGAAGCTCGGCTGCAAGCTGGGTGAATCCACTGCCGACGGCCGCGTCTTCCTCAAGCGCGAGGAAGAGTGCGTCGCCGCGTGCTGCGGCGCGCCGGTCGTGGTCATCAACGGTCATTACCACGAGAAGCTCACACCCGAGACGGTGGACGAGCTGATCGACGGTCTGAAGTAGGGCATCGCGCGGACATGGCACATCACCATCCCAAGTCTTCCGAAGGTTACGGGCCCGTCGGGCCTGCGCCGAAGGAACACCAGGCGGTCTACACCACGCTGCATTTCGACAAGCCGTGGTCCTACGAGAACTACCTCAAGACGGGTGGTTACAGCGCGCTGCGCAGGATTCTCGAAGAGAAGATCCCGCCGGCCGACGTCATCGAGATGGTCAAGCAGTCGGGCCTGCGCGGCCGCGGCGGCGCGGGATTCCCGACCGGCCTGAAGTGGAGCTTCATGCCCAAGGGCGAGATGCAGAAGTACATCCTCTGCAATTCGGACGAATCCGAGCCGGGCACCGCGAAAGACCGCGACATCCTGCGCTACAACCCGCATGCGGTCATCGAGGGCATGGCGATCGCGTGCTACGCGACCGGCTCGACGGTGGCCTACAACTACCTGCGCGGCGAGTTCCACCACGAACCCTTCGAGCATCTGGAAGAAGCCACCGCCGAGGCCTATGCCAACGGCTGGCTGGGCAAGGACATCCTGGGTTCGGGCATCGACGTCGACATCTACAACGCGCTCGGCGCGGGCGCCTACATCTGCGGCGAAGAGACCGCGCTGATGGAGTCGCTGGAAGGCAAGAAGGGCCAGCCGCGCTTCAAGCCGCCGTTCCCGGCCAACTTCGGTCTGTACGGCAAGCCGACGACGATCAACAACACCGAGACCTACGCGTCGGTGCCGGCGATCGTGCGCAACGGCGCGCAGTGGTTCATGGATCTGGGCAAGCCCAACAACGGCGGCTGCAAGATCTTCTCGGTCTCCGGTCATGTGGCCAGGCCGGGCAACCACGAGATCCGTCTGGGCACGCCGTTCTCGGAACTGCTGGCGCTGTGCGGCGGCATGCGCGAAGGCCGCACGATCAAGGGCGTGATTCCGGGCGGCTCCTCGATGCCGGTGCTGCCGGGCGAGGTCATGATGGGCCTGACGATGGATTACGACGCGCTGCAGAAGGCCGGTTCCGGCCTCGGCTCGGGCGCGGTGATCGTCATGGACGACACGACCTGCATGGTGCGCGCCTGCCGACGCATCGCGCGCTTCTACTACAAGGAAAGCTGCGGCCAGTGCACGCCGTGCCGCGAAGGCACCGGCTGGATGTACCGCATGCTGTGCCGCATCGCCGACCACACCGCGACGGTCGAGGACCTGCAGATGCTGCGGGCCGCGGCCGGTCAGATCGAGGGGCATACCATCTGCGCGTTCGGTGAAGCGGCCGCCTGGCCGGTGCAGGGCTTTCTGCGCCACTTCTGGGACGAGTTCGAGTACGCGATTCTCAACAAGCGCTTCCTCGTCGACGACCAGCGCAACGGCACCGTGGTGCCGAAGGCGGTGGCGGCATGAAGGCCGGGATTCGTAATTCGGGATTCGGGATTCGGAAAGGCGGGATCCGGGCTTCGCTGTGGCGAATCCCCAATCCCCAGTCCCCAATCCCGGCTCCGACAGGAGCCAATCCATGAGCGCCCAGCCCGTCAATCCGAACCTGCCGCCCGACCACGTCACCGTCTTCATCGACGGCGTCGAACTGGCCGCGCCCAAGGGCTCGATGATCATCCATGCCGCCGACAAGGCCGGCATTCCGATCCCGCGTTTCTGCTACCACGACAAGCTGGCGATCGCCGCGAACTGCCGCATGTGCCTGGTCGACACCGAAGTCGGCGGCCGCGGTGCGCCCAAGCCGTCGCCGGCCTGCGCCACGCCGGTGATGGATGGCCTGAAGGTTTTCACGCGCAATGAGAAGGCGCTCAAGGCCCAGCGCAACGTGATGGAGTTCCTGCTGATCAACCATCCGCTCGACTGCCCGATCTGCGATCAGGGCGGCGAGTGCGAACTGCAGGATCTCTCGCTCGGTTACGGCCGTTCGGTCAGCCGCTTCGCCGAGCGCAAGCGCGTCGTCGCCGACGAGGACCTCGGTCCGCTGGTCGCCACCGAGATGACCCGCTGCATCCAGTGCACGCGCTGCGTGCGTTTCACTGCGGAAATCGCCGGTACCTACGAGCTGGGCGGCATGCAGCGCGGCGAGAACCTGCAGATCGGCACCTACGACGGCAAGCCGCTGACGACCGAACTCTCCGGCAACGTCATCGACGTGTGCCCGGTCGGCGCGTTGACCAACAAGGTGTTCCGCTTCCGGGCGCGTCCGTGGGAACTGATCGCGCGCGAATCGCTCGGCGGCCACGACGCGCTGGGCAGCAACCTGTTCCATCACCTGCGCCGCGGCGACGTGATGCGCACCGTGCCGCGCGACAACGAAGCGGTCAACGAGTGCTGGATCTCCGACCGCGACCGGTACTCGCACCAGGGCCTGACGGCCGACGACCGCGCGGTGCATCCGCTGGTCAAGGATGGCGGGCAGTGGCGCGAGGCCTCGTGGGACGAGGCGCTCGAGCGCGCGATGACGGTCCTGCGCGACAACGCGGCCGACGAACTCGGCGTGCTGGTGCATCCGGCGACCTCGAACGAGGAGGGCGCGCTGCTGGCGCGTCTGGCCGAGGCCCTGGGCACCGGCAACCTCGATCACCGCATCGCCCAGCGCGACCTGTCCGACGGCGCCATCGCGGAAGCCTTCGCGATGCCGGTCGCCGAACTCGAGCAGGCGGATGTCGTGCTGCTGGTCGGCAGCCACCTGCGCCACGAAGTGCCGCTGCTGCATCACCGCGTGCGCCAGGCATGGAAGCGCGGCGCCAAGGTCTATGTGGTCAATCCGGTCGATTTCGAATTCACCTTCGACATCGAAGACAAGGCCATCGTGGCGCCGTCGAAGATCGCCGAGACGCTGCAGGTCGCCGAGCTCGGCGACGCGCTGCGCGGCGCGAAGCACGCGGCGATCATCGTCGGCGCGCAGGCGGAAGCCAGCGCGCACGCGGCCGACATCCGCAAGGCTGCGGCCGCGCTCGCCGCCGACACCGGCGCGTCGCTGTGCCGCATTCCGCACGGCGCCAATGCGCTGGGCCTGTCGCGTCTCGGCGTGCTGCCGACCTCGCGCGATGCCAACGCGATGCTGGCCGAGCGCCGCGGCGCGTACGTGATCTACGGCATCGAGCCGGGTCTGGACTTCGCCGACCAGGCGCAGGCGCTGCAGGCGCTGGGCGCTGCGCAGGTCGTGGCCTTCAGCCACTTCGCCTGCCAGTCCACGCGCGCCGTCGCCGACGTGATCCTGCCGATCGGCGCACTCGCCGAAATCGACGCGACGCTGACCAATCTCGACGGCCGCGACCAGCAGGCCACCGCCGCCGGCAAGCTGCCGGGCGACGCGCGCGCCGGCTGGCGCGTGCTGCGCGCCCTCGGTGGCGCGCTCGAGGCCCCGGGCTTCGAGTTCACCGATCTCGCCGGTCTGCGTGCAGGCCTGCAGGGCAGGGCGGTGTCGGTGGCCGCGTCCGCGGCGCCGGTCGTCGACGGTGATGGCTTCGAACTGGCCGTCAGCCAGGCGATCTATCGCGTCGACGGTCTGACCCGTCGCGCTGCCGCGCTGCAGTCGCATCCGCTGACCGTCGGTCCACGCATCGTGTTGCATCCCGACGACGCGGCCGCCAGTCACGTCGCCGATGGCGGCATGGCCAAGGTCGCGAACGCGGTCGGCACCGCGACGCTGCAGGTAGCGGTCGACGATCGCGTCGCGCCCGGCGCGGCGTGGGTGGAATCGGGCTACGGCGCCACGGCGGCGCTGTCGGCCGGCAAGGTCAAGGTGGTGGCGGCATGAGCGCGATCCAAACCGGTGCGGTCCAAACCGGCGTGACCAATACCGCATCGCTGCTGGGCGATCTGTCGGCACCGCTGTATGACTGGCTGATGTCGCTGGGCGCGATCGGGCTGGTCCTGTGGACCGTGCTCAAGATCCTGCTGATCGCGATGCCGGTGATCATCACCGTCGCGTTCTACGTGGTCTGGGAGCGCAAGCTGCTGGGCTGGATGCATCAGCGCCACGGTCCGATGTATGTCGGCATGGGCATCTTCCAGGCCTTCGCCGACGTCTTCAAACTGCTGTTCAAGGAAGTCATCCAGCCGACCAACGCGCAGCGCGTGCTGTTCGTGCTGGCGCCGCTGATCACGCTGGCGCCGGCGTTCGCGGCCTGGGCGGTGGTGCCGTTCGATGCGCAGCTGGTGCTGTCGAATGCCAACGCCGGTCTGCTGTACCTGCTGGCGATGACGAGCCTGGGCATCTACGGGATCATCCTCGCCGGCTGGGCGTCGAACTCGAAGTACGCCTTCCTCGGTGCGATGCGCGCCTCGGCGCAGATGATCAGCTACGAGATCGCGATGGGTTTCGCGCTGGTCGGCGTGATGGTCGGCGCGGGCAGCCTGAACCTGTCCGAGATCGTCATGGCGCAGGCCGGCGGCAAGGGCCTGTTCGACTGGTTCTGGCTGCCGATGCTGCCGCTGTTCGTGATCTACTTCATCTCCGGCGTGGCCGAGACCAACCGCGCGCCGTTCGACGTCGTCGAAGGCGAGTCGGAAATCGTCGCCGGTCACATGGTCGAGTATTCGGGGTCGGCGTTCGCGCTGTTCTTCCTCGCCGAATACGCGAACATGATCCTGATCAGCTTCCTGGTCGCGGTCTTCTTCCTCGGCGGCTGGCTGTCGCCGTTCCAGGGCTGGGGCATTCCGCTGCTGTCGGTCGACGGCTGGTGGTGGCTGTTCGCGAAGGTGTTCTTCTTCGCCAGCTGCTTCATCTGGTTCCGCGCCTCGTTCCCGCGCTACCGCTACGACCAGATCATGCGGCTGGGCTGGAAGGTCTTCATTCCAATCAGCATCGGCTGGATCGTGGTCACCGCGCTGATGGCGTACTTCGGAATCTTCGAGGCAGGGCAGTAATGGCCAAGTTCGTTGCATGGTTCAGGGGCCTGTTGCTGCTCGAGCTGCTCGGCGGCATGGCACTGACCTTCCGGTATCTGTTCCGCGACAAGTACACGCTGATGTACCCGATGGAAAAGACCCCGCAGTCGCCCCGCTTCCGCGGTCTGCATGCGCTGCGCCGGTATCCCAACGGCGAGGAGCGCTGCATCGCGTGCAAGCTGTGCGAGGCCGTGTGCCCGGCGCTGGCGATCACGATCGATTCGGAGCAGCGCGAGGACGGCACGCGCCGCACCACGCGCTACGACATCGACCTGTTCAAGTGCATCTACTGCGGTTTCTGCGAGGAGTCGTGCCCCGTGGACTCGATCGTCGAGACCCATCTGCACGAATACCACTTCGAGAACCGTGGCGAGAACATCGTGACCAAGCCGCAGTTGCTGGCGCTCGGCGACCGTCTCGAGGCCGAGATCGCCGAGCGTCGCGCCGCCGACTCCGCGTACAGGTAAGTCATGGAAATCACGCTCATTGCATTTCTCGTCTTCGCCGCGATCACCGTGATGTCCGCGGTCGCGGTGATCAGTGCCCGCAACCCGGTGCACGCGGCGCTGTTCCTGGTGCTGACGTTCTTCTCCACCGCCTGCACCTGGCTGCTGGTCGGCGCCGAGTTCCTCGGCCTCGCGCTGGTGCTGGTCTACGTCGGCGCGGTGATGGTGCTGTTCCTGTTCGTGGTGATGATGCTCGACGTGGACGTCGCGCCGCTGCGCGAAGGCTACGTGCGCTATCTGCCGGTCGGCCTGATCGTCGCGGTGGTGATGCTGGTCGAGATCCTCACCCTGATCGGCGTGCGCGCGAAAATGGTGCCGTTCGCCGTCGATGCGGTGGACGCGGCGGGCGTGTCGAACACGGTGTGGATCGCACGCCGGCTGTTCACCGACTTCCTGCTGCCGTTCGAAGTCGCCGCGGTCATCCTGACCGTCGCGGTCATCGCCGCGGTGATGCTCACCTTGCGCCGCCGGCCGGGCACCAAGCACCAGAACCCGGGCGAGCAGGCCCGCGTGCAGGCGTCTGACCGCATGCGCGTGGTCAAGATGGACGCGGTGCGTCCGGTCGTCGAGCCCACGCCGGGCGAAGGCGAGGGAGAAGCGAAATGACCGAACTGTTCGGAACCGGCCTCGCGCTGGGCCATTACCTCTCGCTGGGCGCGGTGCTGTTCTGCATCAGCGTCGCGGGCATCTTCCTCAACCGGAAGAACGTGATCATCCTGCTGATGTCGATCGAACTGATGCTGCTCGCGGTCAACATCAACTTCATCGCGTTCTCGCGCGAGTTCGGCGACGCCGCCGGGCAGATCTTCGTGTTCTTCATTCTCACCGTGGCCGCGGCCGAGGCCGCGATCGGCCTGGCCATCCTGGTCACGCTGTTCCGCAACCGGCGCACGATCAACGTCGCCGAACTCGACACGCTGAAGGGCTGAGCCGGGCATGGAGAACGCTGTTTCCGAGATCACGATTTCCCAGACCACCCTGATTGCGATCGTCCTGGCGCCGCTGCTGGGCTCGGTCGTCGCGGGCCTGTTCGGCCGCCAGGTCGGTCGCGCCGGTGCGCACACGGTCACCATCGCGGGCGTCGCGATCAGCTGCGC
This sequence comes from Proluteimonas flavola, assembly GCF_021191705.1. Taxonomy (GTDB): domain Bacteria; phylum Pseudomonadota; class Gammaproteobacteria; order Xanthomonadales; family Xanthomonadaceae; genus Luteimonas; species Luteimonas flavola. The sequence continues at coordinate 27,186 of NZ_JAIWPU010000039.1, read as the reverse complement.
GCTGTCGATCTACACGCTGTGGCAGCTGATGCAGGGCGCGCCGGTGTTCAACGAGAACGTCTACACGTTCTTCGAGGTCGGCAACTATTCGGCGCACATCGGCTTCCTGGTCGACAACCTGACCGCGATGATGATGGTCGTGGTGACCTTCGTGTCGCTGCTGGTCCATGTCTACACGATCGGCTACATGGCCGAGGACCCGGGCTACCAGCGCTTCTTCAGCTACATCTCGCTGTTCACCTTCTCGATGCTGACACTGGTGATGGGCAACAACTTCCTGCTGCTGTTCTTCGGCTGGGAAGCGGTGGGCCTGGTGTCGTACCTGCTGATCGGCTTCTGGTTCAAGAAGCCGACCGCGGTGTTCGCCAACATGAAGGCGTTCCTGGTCAACCGCGTCGGCGACTTCGGCTTCCTGCTCGGTATCGCCGGCGTGCTGTACTGGTTCGGCAGCCTCGACTACGCGACCGTGTTCGCCGCGGCCGATTCCACCATCGGCGGCGGCCAGACGATCGAGGTGATCACCGGTTTCGAGTGGTCGGTCGCGACCCTGGTCTGCATCTGCCTGTTCATCGGTGCGATGGGCAAGTCGGCCCAGGTGCCGCTGCACGTGTGGCTGCCCGACTCGATGGAAGGTCCGACCCCGATCTCGGCGCTGATCCACGCCGCGACGATGGTCACCGCCGGCATCTTCATGGTCGCGCGCATGTCGCCGCTGTTCGAGCTGTCGGAGACTGCGCTGCAGTTCGTCCTCTTCATCGGCGCGACCACGGCATTCTTCACCGGCCTGATCGGCATCGTGCAGAACGACATCAAGCGCGTCGTCGCGTATTCGACCTTGTCGCAGCTCGGCTACATGACCGTCGCGCTCGGCGTGTCGGCGTATTCGGCCGCGGTGTTCCACCTGATGACGCATGCTTTCTTCAAGGCGCTGCTGTTCCTGGCCGCGGGCTCGGTGATCATCGGCATGCACCACGAGCAGGACATGCGCAAGATGGGCGGCCTGCGCAAGTACATGCCGATCACGTTCTGGACCAGTGTCATCGGCACGCTGGCCCTGGTCGGCACGCCGTTCTTCAGCGGCTTCTACTCCAAGGACACGATCATCGAGGCGGCCAAGCACGCCAGCGACGGTGGCGGCTGGGTATTCCAGTACGCGTACTGGTCGGTGCTGCTGGGCGCGTTCGTGACCTCGTTCTACAGCTTCCGCCTGCTGTACATGACGTACTTCGGCAAGGAGCGTTTCCGCGACGCGCATGCGTCCGACGCCCACGCCGCGCATGACGCGCATGCGCAGGAAACGCATCACGAGCCGCTGCATGACGACGGCCACGGCCATGCGGTCGCCGCGACGGCGCACGATGCTCACGCGCACGACGACCATGGCCACCACGGCCCGCACGAGCCGCACGAGTCCCCGTGGGTGGTGACGCTGCCGCTGATCCTGCTGGCGATCCCGTCGATCCTGATCGGCTACTTCACCGCGGGTCCCATGCTGTTCGGCACCGACTGGACCGGCCATCACGAGGTGCGCGGGTTCTTCGACGGCGTGATCCACGTGCTGGCGTCCAACGACGTGCTGGCCGAGCTGAAGGAAGCGCTGTGGCACGGCCCGGCCGCGTTCGCGCTGCACGGCTTCGTCGCGCCGGCGTTCTGGCTGGTCGTCGCCGGCTTCGTGCTGGCGACCGTCATGTACTGGTGGAAGCCCGAACTGCCGGCCAAGGCCGCGCGCGTGTTCCGCCTGCCGATCCGCGTGCTCGAGAACAAGTACGGCATGGACGACCTGTGGATCGGCGGCTTCGCCGGCGGCGGCGTCGCCCTGGGCAAGCTCTCGCGCATCTTCGATACCAAGGTGATCGACGGCCTGTTCGTGAACGGTCCGGCGCGCGTCGTCGGCCTGGTCTCGGGCGTCGTCCGCCGGCTGCAGTCCGGTGCTCTCTACCACTACGCATTCGCGATGATCGTCGGCCTGATCGTGCTTCTGGCCATCCTCATCAAGTACTGGCGCTGACGGAAATACCTACGTGTCGAACTGGCCTCTTCTCAGTCTCCTGATCTGGCTGCCGATCCTCGGCGGTGCGTGCGTGCTCGCCCTGGGTGAACGCCGCCCCGACGCGGCACGCTGGGTATCGCTGGCGTTCGCGCTGCTCGTCTTCGTCCTCAGCATTCCGCTGTTCACCGGCTTCGACTACGCCAACGCGGGTCTGCAGTTCCTCGAACGGCGCGAGTGGATTCCGTCGCTGGACATCGAGTACCACCTCGGCGCGGACGGCATCTCGGTCGCGCTGATCATCCTGACCACGCTGACCACCGCACTGGTGCTGATCGGCGCCTGGGGCTCGGTGACCAAGCGCGTGTCGCAGTACTTCGCGTCGATGCTGATCCTCGAAGGCATGATGGTCGGCGTGTTCTGCGCCGTGGACGCGATGCTGTTCTACGTGTTCTTCGAAGCCATGCTGATTCCGATGTTCATCATCATCGGCGTCTGGGGCGGGGCGAACCGCGTGTACGCGTCGTTGAAGTTCTTCCTGTACACGTTCCTCGGCTCGGTCTTCATGCTGGTCGCGCTGATCTACCTGTACATCCAGGCCGGCAGCTGGCAGTTGCCCGACCTGTACGCACTGCGCCTGTCGTCGACGGAGCAGATGTGGATCTTCTTCGCGTTTTTGGCCGCGTTCGCGGTGAAGGTGCCGATGTTCCCGGTGCACACATGGTTGCCGGATGCGCACGTCGAGGCGCCGACCGGCGGCTCGGTGATCCTGGCGGCGATCATGCTGAAGATCGGCGGCTACGGCTTCCTGCGCTTCAACCTGCCGATCACGCCCGATGCCGGCCACGAATGGGCATGGCTGGTCATCGCGCTGTCGCTGATCGCCATCGTCTACGTGGGCCTGGTCGCGCTGGTCCAGCAGGACATGAAGAAGCTGGTCGCGTATTCGTCGGTGTCGCACATGGGCTTCGTGACGCTCGGCGTGTTCATCGCGTTCGCACTGATGCGCGACGTGCCGGGCGGCTCCGACGCCGCGCGCCTCGGCCTGCAGGGCGCGATGGTGCAGATGGTCTCGCACGGCTTCATCTCCGGCGCGATGTTCTCCTGCATCGGCATCCTGTACGACCGCATGCACACCCGCATGATCAAGGACTACGGCGGGGTCGCGAACGTGATGCCGTGGTTCGCCGCGTTCTATGTGCTGTTCGCGATGGCCAACTCCGGCCTGCCGGGCACCTCGGGCTTCGTCGGCGAGTTCATGGTCATCCTGGCCGCGTTCCAGAGCCATCCGCTGATCGCGTTCCTCGCGGCGATGACGCTGATCATCGGTGCGGGCTACACCCTGTGGCTGGTCAAGCGCGTGCTCTACGGCGAAGTCGCCAATGCGCACGTCGCCGCGCTCAAGGACATCAATGCCCGCGAGGCGCTGGTGCTCGGCGTCTTCGCCGCCGGCACGCTGCTGATCGGTGTGTATCCCAAGCCGTTGACCGACCTGATGGAGCCGTCCATCGCGCAACTGGCGAACCTGATCGCCGCAAGCAAGCTTTAAGGGTGAGCGGACGCGTGCTTGGCGGGCGCCCTCAAGGCGGCTGCCGCGTCTGGGAACGCCCGGCCACGGATGGCCGGGCCGGACGATCCGGCGTCGCCCATGTCACGCCATGGACGGCACCGGTCGATGATAGAAACAGTGCGATCCGCAGGATTGCCGAGGAACGTGTGCAGTGATCAACAATCCGATGACGCCTCCCATCCGCACGCTGGCCGAGTTGGGCCCGATCTTGCCCGAGCTCGTGATCGTGCTGGGTGCGTTCGCCCTGCTGATGCTCGACCTGTTCATCGACCCGCGCCGCCGGATCATCACCCACGTGCTGGCCGTCGCGACGATGCTCGCCGCCGCGGCGCTGATCGTGTTCGGCGTCGGTGGCCACGGCAGCATCCTCGCCGACATGTTCGTGCGCGATGGCGGCGCCGACGTGCTCAAGGTCGCCGGTCTCGTGGTCGGCGCCGTAGCGCTGGGCTACACGTGGACCTTCCTGCGCGATCGCGGCCTGTACCAGGGCGAGATCCCGGTGCTGTTCCTGTTCACCACCGCCGGCATGATGCTGCTGGTGTCGGCGAACAACCTGACGATGGTCTACGTCGGTCTGGAGCTGCTGGCGCTGTGTTCGTACGCGCTGGTCGCCTGCGACCGCGACAGCAAGCTCGCCTCCGAAGCCGCGATGAAGTACTTCGTCCTCGGTGCGCTGGCCTCGGGCATGTTGCTGTTCGGCATGTCGCTGATCTACGGCGCGACCGGCACGCTGTCGCTGCCTGCCATCAACGATGCGATCGGCGGTCTGTCGGACGACGGCCGCGTGCTGATGCTGACCGGCATGGTGTTCCTGATCGTCGGCATCGCGTTCAAGTTCGGCGCCGCGCCGTTCCACATGTGGCTGCCCGATACCTACCACGGCGCGCCGACGCCGATCGTCGCCTTCATCAGCTCGGTGCCGAAGATCGCCGCGTTCGGCATGGCCTGGCGCCTGCTCGAAACCGCGCTCGGTCCGCTGCACGACCAGGCGCAGATCCTGCTGTCGATCCTCGCCGCGCTGTCGCTGGTGGTCGGCAACCTGTTCGCGCTGGCGCAGACCAACCTCAAGCGCATGCTCGCGTATTCGACGATCTCGCACGTCGGCTTCCTGTTCCTGGGCCTCGCCGGTGGCGGGCAGGTGGGGTATGCCGCGGCGATGTTCTACGTCGTCAGCTATGCGGTGATGTCGGCGGCCGCGTTCGGCGCGATCGTCATGCTGTCGCGCAACGGCTTCGAAGCCGAGCAGATCGACGACTACAAGGGCCTGAACCAGCGCAGCCCGTGGATGGCCGGCATGGTCCTGTGCATCATGGCCTCGCTCGCCGGCGTGCCGCCGTTCCTCGGCTTCTGGGCCAAGCTCGCCGTGCTGCAGGGCGCCCTGCAGGGCGATCTGCTGTGGCTGGCGATCGTCGGCATCGTGTTCGCGGTCATCGGCGCGTTCTATTACCTGCGCGTGATCAAGGTCATGTACTTCGACGCACCCGAGGCCGCGCCGATGGCGCAGCGCGCCGGTACACCGATGCGGGTGGTGTTCGCCCTGAACGTGCTCGCGCTTCTGGTGGTCGTGCCGTTCTTCAGTCAGCTGATGGCGTGGTGCCAGCAGGCATTCGCCGCCTGAGTCTGTTAGGATACGCGCCCGGTCATCGCGAACGCAGTGATCGGGGGAAGTTCGAGGGGTGCGGAATCGTTCGAAACTTCTTGCACTATCGAAGAGAAATCTTCATAATTCCGCTTCTGATGCGGGGTGGAGCAGTCTGGCAGCTCGTCGGGCTCATAACCCGAAGGTCGCAGGTTCAAATCCTGCCCCCGCTACCACATTCAACGCAGTAGAGAAGGCGCACCTCCGGGTGCATCCGACGCGAAGAATCTGGGCTTTGCCGAAGCAACTGCTTCGCTTCGGCGCCGACATCCAGTGGTATCGGACAAGGGGCCCATCGGGCCCTTTGTCGTTTTCCGCGATCGGAAAACCGCAGGCGCCCGGGGCAACGCGGTGCGCTTCACGACAGTGACGATCGTGCGATACCGGATACGCAACGGACGAGGGACCAGTGGCGGACAAAGCGACACAACTGACGCAATTGCTGGCACCGACGGTCGAGGCCCTCGGGCTCGAACTGCTGGGCATCGAATACCTGACCGCGCCGGGCGGCGCACTCGTGCGCATCTATATCGATGTGCCGGCGGACATCGACACCGGCCAGGCCGATCCGGAAGGCGAGGGCGGCCAGGGCGTGACGATCGAACACTGCGAGGCGGTCAGCCGCGAAGTGTCGGCGCAGCTGGACGTCGAGGACCCGATCAGCGGCAACTACACCCTCGAGGTGTCGTCGCCCGGTATCGACCGTCCGCTGTTCAACGTCGCGCAGTTCGCGCAGTTCCAGGGCGAGACCGCGAAGGTCGGCCTGAAGCTGCCGCAGGACGGGCGCCGCCGCCTGACCGGTCGCATCACCTCGGTCGAAGGCGACACGGTGACGTTCGATGTCGACGGCAACGCGTTCACCGTGCAGGCCGACAACATCGAGAAAGCCCGCGTGGTGCCCGACTGGGCTGCGCTGGGCCTCGCCGCGTCGAAGGACAAGAAGGACAACGGCCGCGCCACCGGCGCGACCCGCAAGGCCAACCACACACCACGTGACAACAAGCGGTCGGCGGATCCGTCGACCGGTGCGGAGTGAATGAAAAGATGAGCAAGGAACTGTTGCTGGTCGTCGACGCGGTCGCGAGCGAGAAGGGCGTCCCGGAATCCGTGATTCTCGAGGCCATCGAAGCCGCGCTGGCGACTGCCGCCAAGAAGCGCTACCTGGACCAGGACGTGCTGACGCGCGTCGCGATCGATTCGAAGGACGGGAGCTACGAGACCTTCCGTCGCTGGGAAGTGGTGGCCGATGATGTCGTCATGGAGTCGCCGGATCGCCAGCTGCGCCTGATGGACGCGATCGACGAGGCCGAAGGCGTCGAGGTGGGCGACTACATCGAAGAACAGATCGAGAACGTCGACTTCGGTCGCATCGCCGCCCAGGCCGCCAAGCAGGTCATCGTGCAGCGCGTGCGCGAGGCCGAGCGCCAGCAGGTCGTCGATGCGTGGAAGGATCGCGTGGGCGAGCTGGTCACCGGCGTGGTCAAGCGCGTCGAGCGCGGCAACGTCTACGTCGATCTGGGCGGCAACGCCGAGGCGCTGATTCCCAAGGACAAGGCGATTCCGCGCGATGTCGTGCGCGCCGGCGACCGCGTGCGCGGCTACCTGTTCGACGTGCGCAGCGAGCCCCGTGGCCCGCAGCTGTTCATCAGCCGCGCCGCGCCGGAATTCATGATGGAGCTGTTCAAGCTCGAAGTGCCGGAAGTCGGCCAGGGCCTGGTCGAGATCAAGGCCTGTGCACGCGATCCGGGCGACCGCGCCAAGATCGCCGTGCTCGCCTACGACACCCGCACCGATCCCATCGGCGCCTGCATCGGCATGCGCGGTTCGCGCGTGCAGGCGGTGTCGAACGAGTTGAACGGCGAGCGCGTCGACATCGTGCTGTGGTCGGACAATCCGGCGCAGTTCGTCATCAACGCGATGGCCCCGGCCGAAGTGCAGTCGATCGTCGTCGACGAGGACAAGCACTCGATGGATCTGGCGGTCGCCGAAGACAAGCTCGCCCAGGCGATCGGCAAGGGCGGCCAGAACGTGCGCCTCGCCAGCCGCCTGTCGGGTTGGCAGCTCAATGTGATGACCCAGGACCAGGTCACCGCGAAGTCGGACGCCGAGCAGGCGGCTGCGCGTGCCCTGTTCCAGGAGAAGCTGGAAGTCGACGAGGAAATCGCCGGCATCCTGGTCGCCGAGGGCTTCAGCACGGTCGAGGAAATCGCCTACGTGCCGGTCGGCGAACTGCTGGCGGTCGAGGGCTTCGACGAGGACATCGTCGAGGAACTCCGCGGCCGTGCGCGCGACTCGCTGCTCAACGACGCGCTCGCGGTCGAGGAGGAAGTCGACGAGAACGCGCCGACGGACGACCTGCTGGCGCTGGACGGCATGGACGAGGCGACGGCGTACGCGCTGGCCGCCAACGGCATCCGCACCAGCGAAGACCTGTCGGACCTGGGCGCGGACGAAGTGGTCGAGTTCGGCATCGAGGACCTCGACGAGGCCCGCGCCGCCGCGCTGATCCTCGCCGCCCGTGCCGAAGAGATCGCGCGCCTGGAACGGGAAGGCTGACGGGTCGCGCCGGGCCGGTGTCCTGCACCGGCTCAGAACGCGGCCGCCAGCCACGGATGACGATCCAGTTCGGAACGAATCCCATGCAGCGGTAGAATGACAAATCCACTGCGCCCCGCACTTCGCGGCGGCGCGCAAGGAACCGGAACCACGAATGTCGCAACAAACCACCATCCGCAAGCTGGCCGCACTGGTGAACACGCCGGTCGAGAAGTTGCTGGAACAGCTGTCCGAAGCGGGCATGCCGTTCAGTAATCCCGATCAGGTCGTGACCAGTGCCGAGAAGCTCAAGCTGCTCGGCTTCCTCAAGCGCGCGCACGGCAAGGGCGATGCCCCGGTCGAAGAAGTCGCCTCGCCGAAGAAGATCACGCTCAGCCGCAGCCGCAAGCAGGAACTGACGGTCGGTGGCGGCAAGAACCGCCAGACGGTCGACGTCGTCGTGCGCAAGAAGGTCACGCTGAGCCCGAACGCGGGTGGTGCGATCGATCCGGACGCCGAGCGCGCCGAGATCCTGCGCAAGCTCGAAGCGTCGCGCGCGAAGAACCTGTCCGAGCAGCAGCGTCTGGCCGAAGACGACAAGCGTCGCGCCGACGAAGCCGAAGCGCGCAAGCGCGAAGCGGAAGCCGAGGCCGAGCGTCTGCGCCAGGTCGCAGCCGCCGCTGCCGCCGCGCCGCCGGAAGAAGCCGCGGAAGCGACGCGTCGCCCGCCGGCTGCGCACGGTCACGGCCACAAGCCGCCCGCGCCGCCGCGTGCCGACGACCGCAACGCGCCCGCCGGTGCCAAGCACAAGGGCAACCGCGGTTCGCACGCGATGGTCAGCGGCGTCGAGGACGACGACAAGACCGCGCGCTTCGCCGGCCAGTTGCACCTCAGTGCGTCCGATCGCGCCCGTCGCAGCACCAGCAACACGCGCGGCAAGCCGCAGCGTGGCGGCCCGCAGCGTCGTGGCAGCGCGCCCTCGCGCAGCGGCGGTGGCCCGCATGGCTTCGAACGCCCGACCGCGCCGATGCAGCGCGAAGTCGCGATCGGCGACGCGATCACCGTGGCCGACCTCGCTTCGAGGCTCGCGATGAAGGGCGGCGACGTGGTCAAGGCGCTGTTCAAGATGGGCGTCATGGCGACCATCACCCAGTCGATCGATCACGACACCGCGGCGCTCGCCGTCGAAGAACTCGGCCACATTCCGGTGCGCGCCGATGCCGACGACGCCGAGAGCGAGCTGATCGCACACGTGGGCGAAGCGCAGGGCGACCAGGTCGCGCGTCCGCCGGTCGTCACGATCATGGGTCACGTCGATCACGGCAAGACCTCGCTGCTCGACTACATCCGTCGCACCAAGATCGCCTCGGGCGAAGCGGGCGGCATCACGCAGCACATCGGCGCGTACCACGTCGAAACCGGCAAGGGCGTCATCAGCTTCCTCGATACCCCGGGCCACGCGGCGTTCACCTCGATGCGCGCACGCGGCGCCAAGCTCACCGACATCGTGATCCTGGTGGTCGCGGCCGACGACGGCGTCATGCCGCAGACGGTCGAGGCGATCAAGCACGCGAAGGCGGCGAAGGTGCCGCTGATCGTGGCGATCAACAAGATCGACAAGTCGGGCGCCGATCCGTCGCGGGTCAAGAATGAACTGCTCGAGCACGAGATCGTGGCCGAGGACTTCGGTGGCGACACGCAGATGGTCGAGCTGTCGGCCAAGACCGGCGACGGCGTCGACGATCTGCTCGATGCGATCTCGCTGCAGTCCGAAATCCTCGAATTGCGCGCCGTCGCCGAAGGCCGCGCGAGCGGCACGGTCATCGAATCCTCGCTCGACAAGGGCCGAGGCCCGGTCGCGACGGTGCTGGTGCAGAACGGTCTGCTGTCGCGCGGCGATTACCTCGTCTGCGGCGTGCAGTACGGCCGCGTGCGTGCGCTGTTCGACGAGACCGGCAACCAGGTGCCGACGGCCGGTCCGTCGATCCCGGTGCAGGTGCTGGGCCTGTCGGGCGTGCCGGATGCGGGCGACGATTTCGTCGTCGTCGCCGACGAGCGTCTGGCCAAGGACGTGGCCTCGCAGCGCGACACCAAGCGCCGCGAAACGCGTCTGGTGCAGGCCGCGGGCAACCGCATGGAAGACATCATGGCGCAGATGGGCCAGGCCGAGCAGCAGCTGTCGCTCAACCTGGTCATCAAGGCCGACGTGCAGGGTTCGGTCGAAGCGCTCAAGCAGTCGCTGGTCGCACTGTCGAACGAGCAGATCCGCATCAACGTCATCGTCTCGGGCGTCGGCGGCATCACCGAGTCGGACGCCAACTCGGCGGCCGCGGCGAAGGCCACGATCATCGGCTTCAACGTCCGCGCCGACGCATCGGCGCGCAAGGTGATCGAGAACAGCGCGCTGGATCTGCGCTACTTCTCGGTGATCTACGACGTGATCGACCAGGTCAAGCAGGTCGCCTCGGGCATCCTCGGCATGGAAATCCGCGAGGAGATCATCGGTACCGCCGAAGTGCGCGACGTGTTCCGCAGCTCGAAGTTCGGCGCGGTCGCGGGCTCGATGGTCATCGAGGGCGTGGTCAAGCGCAACAAGCCGATCCGCGTGCTGCGCGACAACACGGTCATCTTCGAGGGCGAGCTGGAATCGCTGCGCCGCTTCAAGGAAAACGTCGACGAAGTGCGCAACGGCACCGAGTGCGGCATCGGCGTCAAGGCCTACAACGACGTCAAGCCGGGCGACCAGATCGAGTGCTTCGAGCGCATCGAGGTGCAGCGGACGCTGTAACGCCGTAGGCGCTACAGCGTCCGTGGGATTGGGGATTCGGGATTGGGGATTCGAAACAGCATCTCCGGCTTCGAGTCTCCGCCCGCTCGTCCGCATCCAGGCTTTCAACGGACCGATGTCCGGTCATCCCGAATCCCCAATCCCGAACCCCGGCTTTCCATCCCGTGCCCACGAAATCCTTCCACCGTACCGATCGCGTCTCCGCCCAGCTCCGTCGCGAGCTCGGAACGCTCGTGCGCGAGGCAGTCTCCGAGCACGGCTTGCCGTCGGTCAGCGTGTCCGATGTCGAGGTCACCCGCGACATGGCCCATGCAAAGGTCTTCGTGACCGCGCTGCAGTCCGAGCGCGCCGCCGAAGCGATGAAGGGCCTGAAGGCCGTCGCCCACGAGATCCGCTTCCGCCTCGCGCGTGCGGTCAAGCTGCGCCACGTGCCGGAGCTGCATTTCCACTACGACGATTCGGTGGACCGCGGCGAGCGCATCGACAATCTGCTGCGCGATCTCGACGACACCGGCGACCGCACGTAGATCGGCGCCCGGTTGGTCGAGATGCAGGGTGTCCGGTGTGACTCCGCATTTCCACATCCAGACCCGCCCTACGATGCTTCGATGAGCCGCCCACCGACCCGCCCGCGCACGCAGTTCCGCAAGCTCGACGGCATCCTGCTGCTCGACAAGCCGCGGGGCATGAGTTCCAACCAGGCGCTGCAGCGCGTGCGCCATCTGTTCCGCGCCGAGAAGGGCGGTCATACCGGCAGCCTCGATCCGCTGGCGACCGGCCTGCTGCCGATCTGTTTCGGCGAGGCGACCAAGATCGCCGGCGGCCTGCTCGGCGCGCGCAAGGCCTACACCACGGTCGCGCGGCTGGGCCAGGTGACCGATACCGATGACGCAGACGGCGAGATTCTGCGCGAGCGTCCGGTGCCGGCACTGACCGTCGAGACCCTCGACGCCGCGCTCGCCAAGCTGGTCGGCCGCATCCAGCAGCGGCCGCCGATCTATTCGGCGCTCAAGCGCGGCGGCGAGCCGCTGTACGCCAAGGCGCGCCGCGGCGAGACGGTCGAAGTCGACGTGCGCCCGGTCGATGTCCACGCGTTCGAACTGCAGTCGGCCGCCGACCTGCTCGACGGCGTGCTCGAACCCGGCGGCATGCCGCAGTTGCGCCTGCATGTCGAATGCGGCTCGGGCACCTACGTGCGCAGTCTGGTCCGCGATCTCGGCGAACTGCTCGGCTGCGGCGCGCATGTCGCCGAACTGCGCCGGCTCTGGGTCGACCCGTTCCGCGATCCGCGCATGTGGACGCTGGAAGACCTGCAGGTGCTGGCCGCGCGTGGGGAATCGCAACTCGAAGCCTGCCTGCTGGAGATCGAGGCCGGCATGGTGGCCTGGCCGAAAGTCCACGTCGGCGCGCGCCAGGCGGCGCGGCTGCAGAACGGGCAGGACCTGCCGGGGCCGTATGCGCCGGTGGGCGAGGTCGCGATCATCGGGCCGGCCGGCCGCGCCGAAGGGCTGGGCCAGGTGGTCGACGACGGCCGCCTGAAACCGCAGCGCATGTTCCGCCGGGCCGATCCGATCGCCACCGGGGCCTGAATGGCCGCCTTGTCCGGCTGTCCGCCCGGCGGTACAATTTCGCCGCCTTTTTCAAGGCACACTGCAGCACCCATCCACAGGCGGTCCGGGCGGTACGCGACGGTCCACGACACGTCGCTGTCTTCTGCGGGACCCGCGTCCAGAGAGCATGAAATGACCAGCACCATCGACAACGGCAAGATCATCGAAGCACACAAGCGCGGCGACAACGACACCGGTTCCCCGGAAGTCCAGGTCGCTCTGCTGACCGCACGCATCGTGCACCTGACCGAGCACTTCAAGACGCACAAGAAGGATCACCACAGCCGCCGCGGCCTGCTGATGATGGTCAACCGTCGTCGCAGCCTGCTCGACTATCTGCACCGCAAGGACGCAGATCGTTACAAGGCGCTGATCGAGAAGCTTGGCCTGCGTCGCTAAGACTGACACCCACCGCGGCGCAGAAATGCGCCGCGGTTCTTTTTAGGGCGTGGGCAGCGTCCGCCCGCCGGGGCATGGGTCCCGGACGGTTCATCGCAAGAGACATCAAGGAATTCCAACGTGGCAAAAGTGACAAAGAGCTTCCAGTACGGCAGCCGGACGGTGACGCTCGAGACCGGCGAGATCGCGCGCCAGGCCGGCGGTGCGGTGATGGTGTCCTGCGACGGCACCCAGGTGCTGGTCACCGCGGTCGCCAACAAGACCGCGCGCGAGGGCCAGGACTTCTTCCCGCTGACCGTCGACTACCAGGAGAAGTTCTACGCCGGCGGCCGCATTCCGGGTGGCTTCTTCAAGCGCGAAGGCCGCGCCACCGAGAAGGAAACGCTGATCTCGCGCCTGATCGACCGTCCGATCCGTCCGCTGTTCCCCGATGGCTTCCGCAACGAAGTCCAGATCATCGCCACCGTGATGTCGATGAACCCGGACGTCGACGGCGACATCCTCGCCCTGATCGGCGCTTCCGCCGCGCTGTCGCTGTCGGGCGCGCCGTTCGACGGCCCGATCGGCGCCGCCAAGGTCGGCTACAAGGACGGCCAGTATCTGCTCAACCCGACCGTGTCCGAGCTGAAGGATTCGGACCTGGAGCTCGTCGTCGCCGGTACCGCGAACGCGGTGCTGATGGTCGAGTCCGAAGCGAAGGAGCTTTCGGAAGACGTGATGCTCGGCGCCGTGATGTTCGGCCACCAGCAGATGCAGGTCGCGATCGCCACGATCAACGAGCTCGTCAGTGAGGCCGGCAAGCCGAAGTGGGAATGGTCGGCGCCGGCCGCCAACGAAGGCCTGATCTCGGCCATCCGCACCGCCGTGGGCGAGCAGCTCGCCAGCGCGTTCCAGGTGCGCGACAAGCTCGAGCGCAAGGACGCGATCTCCAAGGTCAAGAAGGCGATCCTCGAAGCCGTCGCGCCGCATGCCGAAGCCAATGCGTGGTCGCATGGCGAGCTGTCGAAGGAATTCGGCGAGCAGGAATACCAGACGATGCGCAACTCGGTCCTCAAGACCAAGGTCCGCATCGACGGCCGTGCGCTCGACACCGTGCGCCCGATCAGCTCGAAGGTCAGCATCCTCCCGCGCGTGCACGGCTCCTCGCTGTTCACCCGTGGCGAGACGCAGGCGATCGTCGCCGTGACCCTCGGCACCGCGCGCGACGGCCAGATCATCGACGCCGTCGCTGGCGAGTACAAGGAACATTTCCTGTTCCACTACAACTTCCCCCCGTACTCGGTGGGCGAAGCCGGCCGCATGATGGGTCCGAAGCGTCGCGAGATCGGCCATGGCCGTCTGGCCAAGCGCGGCGTACTCGCCGTGATGCCGACGATGGAAGAGTTCCCGTACACCATCCGCGTCGTCTCGGAAATCACCGAGTCGAACGGTTCCTCGTCGATGGCGTCGGTCTGCGGTTCCTCGCTGGCGCTGATGGACGCGGGCGTGCCGATCAAGGCGCCGGTCGCGGGCATCGCGATGGGCCTGGTCAAGGAAGGCGACGACTACGTCGTGCTGTCGGACATCCTGGGTGACGAAGACCACCTCGGCGACATGGACTTCAAGGTCGCCGGCACCACGAACGGCATCTCGGCGCTGCAGATGGATATCAAGATCCAGGGCATCACCGAGGAGATCATGCGCGTCGCGCTGGCCCAGGCGAAGCAGGGCCGCCTGCACATCCTGCAGGAGATGAGCAGCGCGCTGACCACGGCCCGGACCGAGCTCAGCGAGTTCGCGCCGCGCCTGATCACGATCAAGATCCACCCCGACAAGATCCGCGAAGTCATCGGCAAGGGCGGTTCGGTCATCCAGGGCATCACCAAGGAGACCGGCACCCAGATCGACATCCAGGACGACGGCACGATCACCATCGCCTCGGTCGACGCCGCCGCCGGCCGCGCCGCGAAGGAACGCATCGAGCAGATCACCTCGGACGTCGAGCCCGGCCGCATCTACGAGGGCAAGGTCGTCAAGCTGATGGACTTCGGCGCGTTCGTGACGATCTCCCCCGGCAAGGACGGTCTGGTCCACGTGTCGCAGATCTCCAACGAGCGCGTCGAGAAGGTCGGCGACGTGCTCAAGGAAGGCGACGTGGTCAAGGTCAAGGTGCTGGAAGTCGACAAGCAGGGCCGCATCCGCCTGTCGATGAAGGCCGTCGCCGAAGGCGAAGGCACGCCGGCCGAGTAATCGCCAGCGTTGCATGCAGTACGGAACGGGCCGCGTAAGCGGCCCGTTTTCGTTGGGGCATCCCGGCCCCCGACCCCCGTGGGAGCGCGCTCGCGCGCGATTCCCGGGATGCAACTCGCGCGAACGGACGGTCATCGGGACGGCCACATCGCGCGCGAGCGCGCTTCCACAAGAGGCGTGCCTCGCGACGGGGCGCCGTCGGATGGAGCCAGGCAATCAGCTCGTTTCCGGGCAGATCCCCACCAATACACGCCTTGAATGCCGGTCCCGCAGAAACCTGACTGCGCCACCTAGTCCCATGGTGTGAGTTTGCAATCGTTGTTCATCTGGCAGGCTTGCGGCATGCAGACCGATCCCCTCTCCCAGAACGCCGTCAAAGCCCCGACACCCGGGCCCGCGCCGAAGCGCAAGAAGCTGTGGCACCACCTGTACTTCTGGGTGCTGGTGGGCATCGCCGCGGGCATCATCATCGGCCTCGCGGCGCCGCAGGTCGGCGCGCAGATGAAATGGCTGGCCGATCTCTTCATCAAGCTGGTCAAGGTCGTCATCGCGCCGACCATCTTCGCGACCGTCGCGGTCGGCATCGCCGGACTCGGCAACCTCGCCAAGGCCGGCGGCCTGGCGCTCAAGACCGTCATCTACTTCAACGTCACCACCGTCTTCGCACTGGGCATCGGCCTGGTCGTCATCAATCTGCTGGGCCCCGGTCGCATGCTCGGCCTCGACATCGCCACCTTCGATGCTTCGGCGGCGGAAGGCACGCTGAGCAGCGCCGGCGCTGCGGCAGGCAGCGGCTTCACCGGCTTCCTGCTGCATCTGGTGCCCAGTTCGTTCTTCGGCGCGTTCGTCGAAGGCCAGCTGATCCAGGTGCTGGTGATGGCGATCCTCGTCGCCTGCGCGATCACGATGCTCGGCGAGCGCGGCAAGCCCGCTGTCGCGGCGCTCGACACCATCGCCCAGGTGATGTTCGGCGTCATCAAGATCGTCATGTGGTTCGCGCCACTGGGTGCGATGGGCGGCATGGCCTTCACCATCGGCGAGTACGGCAGCGCGATCCTCGGCTCGCTCGGCTACTTCATGGTCAGCTTCTGGATGACCTGCCTGCTGTTCCTGTTCCTGGTGCTCGGGCCGATCTGCTGGTGGTCGGGTTTCAGCATCTTCAAGTACATCCGCATGATCCGCGACGAGCTGCTGATCGTGCTCGGCACCTCGTCGTCGGAGACGGTGCTGCCGCGCATGCTCACCAAGCTCGAAGCGGCCGGTGTGCCGAAGTCGGTCGTCGGCCTGACCATTCCCACGGGCTACTCGTTCAATCTCGACGGCACCGCGATCTACATGACGATGGGTGCGATCTTCATCGCCCAGGCCTTCGGCATCGAAGTGCCGCTGGGCACGCAGATCGCGCTGCTGGTCTTCATGCTGATCTCGTCGAACGGCGCGGCCGGTGTGTCGGGCGCGGGCCTGGTGACGCTGGCGGCCTCGCTGGCGGCGTTCGAGAGCGTGATTCCGCTCGCGGGCATTGCCCTGATCGTCGGCATCGACCGCTTCATGTCCGAAGGTCGCGCGCTGACCAACCTCACCGGCAACGGCATCGGCACGCTGGTGATCGCACGCTGGACCGGCCAGCTCGACCGCGAGCGTCTCAACGAGGTGCTCGACAATCCGTCGCTGGTCGATCCCGACCGCCTGCTTGCGGAGAAGAACGCCGCCACCGCATTGCCGGTCGACGCGTTGCCGGTGAAGTGAGGCGGGTGGCCGCTCGCCGAGCCACCTCGCGTTGAACGGGTACACGCAGCCGTTGCGCACGCAACGGTTGCGCGTCCACCGCTTAGCCTTTAGGTTGCACTCCATGCCCCGCATCGCTGCCAACAATCGCAACCGCAACGCACTGCGCACGAATAATCGTGCGCGGTCGATGCGGGTGTGGGAGCTGGCGCAGCAGTAAGGCAAGACGCGCAGGCACCGGAACACGAACCCGCATCGGCCGCGATGCGGGTTTTTTTGTGTCCGCATCCGGCTCCACCGACATCGCGATCCACGACATCCCAGGAGCTCCACCATGTGTTCGATCTTCGGCATCTTCGGCCTGCAACCAGGCGACGACGCAACCGTTCTGCGCCGGCAGGCGCTCGAGTGCTCGCAG
This sequence comes from Proluteimonas flavola, assembly GCF_021191705.1. Lineage (GTDB taxonomy): Bacteria > Pseudomonadota > Gammaproteobacteria > Xanthomonadales > Xanthomonadaceae > Luteimonas > Luteimonas flavola. The sequence continues at coordinate 10,286 of NZ_JAIWPU010000039.1, read as the reverse complement.
CGCCAGCGCCACCGCGGCCCCGACTGGAGCGGCGTTCACGTCGACGACCGCGCGATCCTCGTGCATGAGCGTCTCGCCATCGTCGATCCGGCGGGGGGCTCGCAGCCGCTGCTGTCCGAGGACGGCGCGCTGGTGCTCGCGGTCAACGGCGAGATCTACAACCATCAGACGCTGAAGACCGAATTGCGCGTGCCGTACGCGTTCCAGACCGCGTCGGACTGCGAAGTGGTCAGCGCGCTGTATCGCGAGCACGAGGCCGACGGCAGCGGTCCATCGGCATTCCTCGAGCGACTCAACGGCATCTTCGCGTTCGCGCTTTGGGATCGCGACAGCGGCCGCGCGATCATCGCCCGCGATCCGATCGGCGTGGTGCCGCTGTACTGGGGCCACGACCGCGAAGGCCGCCTGCGCGTCGCGTCCGAGATGAAAGCGCTGGCCGATACCTGCGCCGATGTCGCGCAATTCCCGCCCGGCCACTGGTACGACAGCGCGACTGGCGTGCTCACGCAGTACTACAAGCGGCCCTGGCGCGACTACGACGCAGTGGAAGGCGTGGACGTGTCGCTCGACGACGTGCGCGAGGCGTTCGAGGCTGCGGTGCATCGCCAGCTGATGACCGACGTGCCCTATGGCGTGCTGCTGTCGGGTGGTCTGGATTCCTCGCTGGTCGCCGCCGTCGCTGCGCGCTACGCGCGGCATCGCGTCGAGGATGGCGACCGCAGCGAAGCCTGGTGGCCGCGTCTGCATTCGTTCGCGATCGGCCTGAAGGGCTCGCCGGATCTCGCGGCTGCCGCGATTGCCGCCGAGTCGCTGGGCACCGTGCATCACGGCTTCGAATACACCTTCGAGGAAGGGCTCGATGCCATCCCCGACGTGATCCGCCACGTCGAGACCTTCGACGTGACGACGATCCGCGCGTCGACGCCGATGTTCCTGCTCGCGCGCCGGATCAAGGCGATGGGCGTGAAGATGGTGCTGTCGGGCGAGGGCTCTGATGAGATCTTCGGCGGCTACCTGTACTTCCACAAGGCGCCGGACGCACGGCAGTTCCACGAGGAGCTGGTGCGCAAGCTCGACGCACTTCACAACTACGACTGCCTGCGCGCGAACAAGTCGATGATGGCCTGGGGCGTGGAACCGCGCGTGCCGTTCCTCGACCGCGAGTTCCTTGATGTCGCGATGCGCTTCGACGCCGCGCACAAGATGATCCACCGCGGCAGCGACGGCTTCCAGCGCATGGAAAAGGGCGTGTTGCGTGCCGCGTTCGACGGCCATCTGCCCGACGAGATCCTGTGGCGGCAGAAGGAGCAGTTCAGCGACGGTGTCGGTTACGGCTGGATCGACGGGCTCAAGGCGCACGCCGAGGCGCAGGTCAGCGATCGTGAACTTTCGGCCGCTGCGAGCCGCTTCCCGCACAACCCGCCGCAGACGAAGGAGGCGTACTACTACCGCAGCGTCTTCGAACGCGTGTTCCCGTCACCGGCTGCCGCAGCGACGGTGCCGGGCGGCAAGTCGATCGCGTGTTCGTCGCCTGCTGCGATCGCCTGGGATGCCGCGTTCGCGAATGCGGCCGATCCATCGGGGCGTGCGGTGGCAGGCATCCACCACGCTCCCGTCTGACAAGGCGTCGATGGAGTGCGCTCCCACAACGGGGGGAGGGCGCTGGGCGTCAGCGCTTGCTGGCCAGCCTGGCTAGCAAGCGCCGGAAGAAGCGGGAGAGAACCGGCGGCGATCACGCGTGATGCCGCATTCGCGATCAATCCGTCGAGGGCGTGCGGTACTTGGCATCCAGCACCCTGCCGAGCAAGCCATCCTTGGGAGCGCGCTTGCGCGCGAAGGGGCGTTCCCGGCACAGCGCCATCGCGCGCAAGCGCTCCCACAGGCCACCACTCAGGGCCGGGCGGGCTTTGCGGTCCGATGCTGTTTCTTCGGATGCGCCGTCGCGGCGATGCGCATCTGCGCAGTTTCGACGTTGTCGCCGGCGCGCGCGGTCCGGACGCGCGGCATCTCGAAGGCCGATGCCTGATTCCTGTGGGAGCGGGGGGGGGGGGGGGGGGGGGGGGGGGGGGGGGGGGCGGCGCGCCGGGCCGCGGCCCGCCCCCCCCGGCGTGGGGGCGCGCGCTCGCGCGCGTGGGCGCTTTGCCGGGAACGCCCCATCGCGCGCGCGCGCGCTCCCACATGGGGATGCCGCGGCTCAAAGCTTGCCTGCCATCCGCGCCAGCGTCGTGTCGCGCCAGAAGAAGTGATGCAGCGCGACCATCGCGACATGGCCGGCGACGACGGCCAGCAGGGTCCAGGCGATGACGCCGTGGGAGAGGTTCGCCGGCGCCATCAGCCAGTCGAGCTTTTCGCCGGTCGCGGGAAACAGCGGAATGCCCCACGGCGCGAAGCCGCGGCCGCTGCCGTACTCGCGCATCAGCGCAACGGTCGGCACGTAGAACATCAGGGCGTAGAGCAATGCATGTCCGGCGAGCGCGAGACGACCGACCAGCGTCGCCGGATGCGGCGGACGATTGCGCCATTGCGACAGACCCCAGGCGCCGCGCAGCAGGATCAGCAGCATCAGCAGCGTGCCGACCGGCTTGTGGCTGCCGACGAGGAAGGCGGTCAGCGGGTGCCGGCCGAGCAGGAGCTTCACGCCCATGCCGGTGAACTGCCAGGCGAACAGCGCGCCCATGCCCCAGTGCAGCAGCCGCGCGACCAGGCCGTAGCGCAGCGGTGAATCGGTCCAGCGTGACGGCATGGGTGCTTCCAGGGCGAAAATCCGATGCACAGTTCAGCCGGGCGCCCGCGTGCTGTCAATTGCGTGCGTGCGTGCGTTCGGTCGCGCGCATGAAGGAGCGAGCGGGATTCGAACTGCGACCGATCCGATTCACCATCGTCCCCCGTACGGGACCGCAGCGACCCCAGCCCGTAAACTTGGCGTCACGTTTCCAGACACACGGGCGACACAGTGATCATCCATCCCAAGGTCCGCGGCTTCATCTGTACCACCACGCATCCGACCGGCTGCGACCACAATGTGCGCGACCAGATCGCGGCGACGCGCGCGCGCGGCGTGCGCGGCGACGGTCCGAAGAAGGTACTGGTGATCGGCGCGTCCAGCGGCTACGGCCTGGCGGCGCGCATCAGCGCGGCGTTCGGCTTCGGCGCCGACACGCTCGGCGTGTTCTTCGAGAAGCCCGGCACCGAGAAGAAGCCCGGCACGGCCGGCTGGTATAACTCGGCCGCGTTCGATCGCTATGCGAAGGACGCCGGCCTCTACAGCCGCTCGATCAACGGCGACGCGTTCTCCGACGCCGCGCGCGCGCAGGCGATCGATCTGATCAAAAGCGAGATGGGCGGCCAGGTCGATCTGGTGGTCTATTCGCTGGCCTCGCCGGTGCGCAAGCTGCCGACGACCGGCGAAGTGAAGCGCTCCGCGCTCAAGCCGATCGGCGAGGCCTACACCTCGACCGCGATCGACACCAACCGGGACCAGATCATCGAAGCGTCGATCGAGCCTGCGACCGGGCAGGAGATCGCAGACACCGTGACCGTGATGGGCGGCGAGGACTGGCAGCTGTGGATCGACGCGCTGCGCGAGGCAGGCGTGCTGGCCGACGGCGCGAAGACCGTCGCCTTCAGCTACATCGGCACCGAGATCACCTGGCCGATCTACTGGCACGGCGCGCTGGGCAAGGCCAAGGCCGACCTCGACGCGACCGCGCGCAGGCTCGACGCGCAACTCGCCGAAAGCGGCGGCAGCGCGAACGTCGCCGTGCTCAAGTCGGTGGTCACCCAGGCCAGCGCCGCGATTCCGGTGCTGCCGCTTTACATCGCCATCGCCTTCAAGGTCATGAAGGAGAAGGGCCTGCACGAAGGCACGCTCGACCAGCTCGACCGCTTGTTCCGCGAGCGCATGTACCGCGCCGACGGCGCGCCGGCCGAGCTCGACGACGAAGCCCGCCTGCGTCTCGACGACTGGGAACTGCGCGATGACGTGCAGGCGCAGTGCAAGGCACTGTGGCCGCAGATCACCACCGAGAACCTGTTCGCGCTGACCGACTACGCCGGCTACAAGCACGAGTTCCTCAAGCTGTTCGGCTTCGAGCGCAGCGATGTGGATTACGACGTCGAGGTCGATCCGGTGGCGGAGTTCGATGTGATCGAACTGCGGGACTGAGGCGCCGCGTCATCGCTTGCGTGCGCTGCCGCGGTGCGCGCAAGCAGCAGCCTGCGGCTGACCCACAGATTCTTCAGCGGCAGCACGAGGCCCGATTCGAACGGGCTGAGGACGAGGGTCACCAGCAGTACCGGCCCCCAGCCCAGCGTGCGCGCCCGGGGATCGAGCGCACGGCTCAGCCGATGGACCCTGACCGTGCGGCGCAGCACGGGGGGCACGGTCAGCAGCGTGAGCAGGACCGAAAACTGCAAGCCGCGTTCGTGCCAGTGCCATGCGACGAACGCGCACATGATGGCGAACCAGGCCAGATGCAGGCCGTAGGCACGCCACAGCGCAGCGCGGGCCCGCTGCAGCGCGTGTTCGTCCGGCGTCATCGCCGCGCGCATCAGCGCGATGCGTCGGCGTCGGGGACGAGTCGCAGGGTGCGCAGCGTGGCGCCGGGCAGGAACGGCGATGGCCGGCCCTGCGCCCAGTCGTCGTGACCCGCGCCCCAGTAGGGCGAGAGTGGATGTCCGCTCTGGCCGCCCGGCATGTGGGTGATCCCGTCGGCCTCGTGGCCGGGCGCGACGACCATGCGTTGCGAGGCGCCGAAGGCCGGGCCCTGCACGCGCGGGACGGTGCCGTCGCCGGGCAGCGGTTCGGCCGGCATGCACAAAGCGCGCTTGCCCAGCAGCGGAATCGCCGCTGCGAGCGGGTGGCAGATCGCGGTGGTATTGCGTTCGCCCCAGGTGCGTTCGGCGAGTGGGCTGTCGCTGGCTACGCTGACGCGCACGTCGCGGGCCGCATCTTCGAACAGCGCCTGCCAGCCGTTGTTGAGCGGTGCGCAGACACCGCGCTGGGTTTCGGGCGTGCAGGTGAAGCGGCGCGGCAGCAGATGCATCGGGCGCTGTTCGACCAGCGGCCAGACGACGCCTTCGAAATTCGGCGGATCGGGCGTCTCGAAGGCGTCGCCCAGCGCGGTGCGCGCGGGTGCGGCGAGGCCGTCTGCGAGACGTTCGTGGACGGCAAAGCGCCATGCGCGGACAAGGCGGTAGGCAACCGAGTCGACGCTGGCATGACCGCTCCAGTCGCGCGAGGCATCGGCCAGGGCGCGCACCGCGCTGTCATCGCCGGCTTCGCTTGCGATCGAGCCCAGCAACGCGTGCCAGCGAGACAGCAGCAATGCGCGATCGTCGAGCTGGATCGCCAGCAGGTCAGCTTCAGCGAACTGCTTGCGCGCCTCCAGACCTTCGCGGATCTGCCACGCGCGCATGCCGAGTGCGGCGCCGCCATCGCCGATGCGTGCGAAATCCGCGCCATCGACGACGCGACTGTTCGCGGTCCACAGGCGATCGGTATCGGGTGAGCGCAGCAGCGGCGAGGCATCGGTCGCGATGGACCAGGGCGCGCAGCGGTTCGCGTCGGTCGCTGCATTGGCCGTCAGCGGCACGGAGACCGTGTGGCCGTCGCAGCCGGCGTCGCGCACCGGAACCGGACCGAGCAGACGCCATGCGATGCGGCCGGCGCGATCGCCGATCACGAGGTTCTGCGTGGGTGTGGCAGTGCGGTCGGCGATGGCCAGCGCATCATCGAGATCGCGTGCGTGGGCGAAGTCGGCAAGGCCGAAGTTCAGTGCGCCCGGCAGATGTGCGGTCCAGCGCAGGGCGAGGGCGCTGCCGTCGTCTTCGCGATGGACCAGCGGGCCCCAGTCGCTGTCTTCGACGACCAGCGTGACCGGTGCGCCGCCGGCGATGTCGATGCGCTCCTCGTGGCGCACGACCGGCGTGCAGCCCGCAGGCGCGCCGTCGGCGCAGGGCATGACGCGCTGCCAGTCAAGGTAATCGCCGTAGCTGTTGGTGAACCCCCAGGCGACATGCGTGTTGCTGCCGACGATGATCGCCGGCAGGCCGGGCAGGGTGAAACCGGTGACGTCGACCTGGCCCCCGGGCGCACGTGGATCGGGATAGCGCAGTCGCGCGCGGAACCAGATGTTCGGCACGCGCAGGCCCAGATGCATGTCGTCAGCGACGAGCGCGCGGCCGTCGGCCGTCAAGGCACCGGACACAGCGAAGTTGTTGCTGCCAGCCCTGAGGTCCGCCGCCGCAGGCGGCGCACCAATGCCTCTCTCCCGCAACGTGGGAGAGAGGGGGACCGTTTGTGAAACAAACGGTGGAGTGAGGGCCAGCCGAGATGCCGGGTGTGAGGCCCCGGCCTGCGAAGACTCGACAGATGCGAACGGCGAACGTTCCCGAAGTTCGCCATCGACCTCCACGACATCCAGCAAGCGCAGATCCACGAGATCAGCGCCCGGCAACACCGCATCGCCACGTGCCTCGCCGAACAGCGGCGCATCCCAGCGGCTGCCGTCATGCGCGAACAGATCGAACAGCGCCGTCGGCAGCGCCGCTCGTAAACGATGCATCGCCAGTTCGCGCGCGTTGGTCGCGTCCTGCAGATCGAAGTACATCGCGAAGCCGGTCAGCGCGGAATCCGCCGGCGTCCAGGGTTGCGGCGTCTGGCGCAGCAGCAGGTAGGTCCACGGCCGCGCATCCAGCGATGCCAGTCCTGCATTGGTGCCATCGGCATAAGCCTGCAACTGCTGCATGCGGTCGCCGGCGACCGCAGCGAGATTGCCTTCCACACGCGCGCGCATGCGGTGCACGCGGTGGCGGCGGTCGGTGTCGAGCGCGCGTACGCCGAACAATGCCGAGAGTTCGCCCGACGGCACGCGCCGCATCAGATCCATCTCGAAATACCGTTCCTGCGCATGCACGAAGCCGAGCGCGCGCAATGCGTCGGTCTCGCTGGCGGCGGTGATCGTCACCACGCCGGCGGCATCGCGTTCGATCGTTGCGGGCGCCGCGAGTCCGGGCAGCGGCTGGTCGCCGTCGAGCGTCGGCAGGCTTGCGCGAAGCGACAGCCAGATGAAGATGCCGGCCGCGACCAGCAGCACGACGAGCGCGAGCACGGCCCGCAGGATCCATTTGCGCATGCGCGATTCCCCGGCCGCGGCAGATGCGGCGCGGTCCGATTATTCCACGGGCATGGTGCGGGCCGGCGCGCAGGCCGGCCGCGCGACTCAGTTGCGCGCGTGCTCGGCCAGGCCGGAGACCACGCCCAGCGACGGATCGCCGCGCACGATGCGCGCATCCGGGAAGCGCGCCTGTGCGGCCGCCTGCACATACGGTGCGCCGGACATGCCGCCGGTCAGGAACAGGCTGTCGGGCGGCGCATCGAGATCGACGCGCACCTCGTCGAGCAGCGCGCCGATGGTGTCGAGGAAGCGCGCGCTGGCGGTTTCCAGCGCGGCACGCGTCGCATCCACGCGCAAGCCGGGTTCGATGTAGTCCAGCGCATGGCTGGCTTCGTTGTGCCCGCTCAGGCGCACCTTCATGCCCTCGACGCCGCGGTACAGGCGCGTGGTGCCGCCGTCGCGCTGCAGCGCTTGCAGGCGCGTGCCGAACGGCGCATCGACATGGCCGAAGTCGCGCTTGTGGAAGTCGCGCTGCCGCGGCATGTCCTGCACCGTCGCCGCTTCGACGAAGTGGTGCACCGGAATGCGGCTGGCGCCCTTGCCGAACAGCGGCATGACCTGGGCCATGCTCAGCGCGAGGTCGACGTCGGTGCCGCCGTTGGCGACGCCCCAGGCGCGATGCACGCGCGGTGCGCCGTCGCCGCCGACGTCCGCCAGCGCGATGTCGGTCGTGCCGCCGCCGATGTCGACCACCAGCGTGGTGTGCCGCTGCCGACTTTCGGCGTGGTAGTGCAACGCGGCCGCCGCGGGTTCTTCGAGGAATTCGATCGAATCGAAGCCGGCCTGGGCCGCGGCATCGCGCAGCAGCGCCAGCGCCTGTTCGCCGCCGGCCTCGCCGAGCGAACTGCGGAAGCGCACCGGCCGTCCCAGCGTCGCCGCGCGCACGGTGGTGCCGAGCTGCTGGCTCGCGGTCAGGCGGATGTGTTCGAGGATGTGCGCGGCGATGCCGGTGATCGTGTCCTTGGCGCGCGGATGCAGGTTGAAGCCGAGCATGGACTTCGGCGACTGCACCAGATTGCCGCTGCCTTCGAGCAGATAGCTCTCGATCGCCGCTTCCCCGAACACCGCGTGCTGCAGGTCGGCGGCCGAGGATTCGGCGTCGCGCATGCGCGCCTCCAGCCATTGCCGGCGCACGATGCGGATCGCATCGCGGCGCAGCTGCGCGGCCGGGCGCGCAGCTGCGCCAGCGCGGGTCTGGTCGCTGCGCAGGCCGCGCATCAGCGCGTCCACTTCGGCCTCCATCGCCGCGTCCAGTTCGAACGCATCGAGATCGGGCAGGGTGGTCGGGAAGAACACTGCGGTACGGAACTGCGGCTGTCCGTCGAACTGGATGTGCACCAGCCGGTCGCCGACGCGCGCGGCGGCGGCGGAGTAGCTGGTACCGAAGTCGATGCCGATCTTCATGGGGGGCGACAGGCGGAAGGCGCGGGAGTCTACGCCGATGCGCGTCACGCCGCCTGCAACGGCCTGTGCGGTCTCCGCAATGCCGGCCGGACGCGCCTGAGAATGCGAAATGCATGCATTCCCATCCGATCATGCTTGACGAGGGCCCGGCATACTGCGCGCATTCCACGTGTTGCGAGCGCTGCCATGAAAGGACATCCCGAAGTCGTCGATTACCTGAAGTTCCTGCTCCGCGGCGAGCTGGCGGCGCGCGACCAGTACTTCCTGCATTCGCGCCGCTACGAGGACCTGGGCCTGCACCAGCTCTACGCGCGCATCAACCACGAGATGGAAGAGGAAACCCAGCACGCCGACGCGCTGCTCAAGCGCATCCTGTTCCTGGAAGGCACGCCGGACATGCGCCCAGAGGCGTTCGAGCCGGGCGTCAGCGTCGAGGAAATGCTGCGCAAGGATCTCGACCTCGAATACCTGGTGCGCGACAACCTCGCCAAGGGCATCGTGCTGTGCGAACAGCACAACGATTTCGTCAGCCGCGAAGTGCTGGTGACCCAGCTCGCCGACACCGAGGAAGACCACACCTACTGGCTGGAGAAGCAGTTGCGCCTGATCAAGATGATCGGCCTGGAGCGCTACCAGCAGAGCCGCATGGGCGAGGCGGAAGGTACGCACGCCGGGGTGTGAGGTCTGATTTGCTTCGGTTCCCGCGACAGGGCGCGCCTGCGCTCGTCGCGGGCATTCTGCTTGAAGCCCTCCCTCGTTTACGGGGTTGGGAGGGGCAAAGCTTCAGATGCGCCTGATTGCCAGGCGCGAGCGCTTCGCTCGGGCTGCGGTTCTTCTTGACCGGAACGTTTGCCTCCATCCAGCCTTCCACCCGTGAAGGGCGCAATGGCCCGCGTGCGGGGGAAGGGGCGGATCCTCGCGCCGTCAGCCGCGTCGCTCGACGCGATACACCACGGTCGACAGTGCCGTGACGCCCTTCGCCTTGAACCCCGGCTCGCTGGCCAGGATGTCGCGTCGTTCCACCGCGTCCACGCGCCAGTCCGCAGCGAGCAGTGCATGCACCTCGTCCGCCTCGACCGAAAAAGGCGGGCCGGCCTTCTGTGCCTGCGGATACTCCAGCGTGATCAGCAACCCGTGGCACTCCGCTGGCAGACGTCGCCATGCCGTGGCCGCGTACGTGGAGCGCAGGTCCGGCGACAGCGCGATCAGCGCCGCGCGGTCGTAGACGGCGGCGCAGTCCGCGAGTACGTCGGCCCCCAGCGCGAACGCGTCGCCGACGATCAGTTCATAGGCACTGGCGATGAAGTGCCGGCCCGCACTCGTTTCATGGATCGACGGCACCAGGCCGCGTTCCTCGAAGAACTGGCGCACCGCCAGTTCCGACAGTTCGACACCGAGCACGCGATGGCCGCGCCCGGCCAGCCACACCATGTCCAGCGACTTGCCGCACAGCGGCACGAACACGCGCGTGTCCGGGGCGAGATCGAGCGTGGGCCAGTGCCGTACCAGCAGCGGCAACGGCGCGTCGCGGTGGAAGCCGATGCGGCCGGTCGACCAGCGCGCGTGCCAGAACTCGGGGTGCATGACGGTTCCGTCGGTTGAATGCCGAATGCCTGTGGGCGCGGGGGGGGGGGGGGGGGGGGGGGGGGGGGGGGGGGCGGGCGGGGGGGGGGGGGCGCGGCGCCCGAGGGGGTGGGGGGTGGG
>NZ_JAIWPU010000038.1 GCF_021191705.1 Proluteimonas flavola | reverse complement strand
GGGCGCGCGCTTGCGCGCGATGGGGCCTTGCCGGTGAAGCCTCATCGCGCGCAAGCGCGCTCCCACAGGTGTGCTGTCAATGATCGGACCGGCGCGGCGACGGATCGCCGCGCCGCGCCCGGGCCCGCATCATTCGACGTCGAGCCCCTCGACCTTCTGCCAGCCGCGCGGCAGCAGACCGCCACGCGATGCGCGCGCGCCGATGTAGGGTTCGAGTTCCTTGAACGACAAGGTCATCGTGCGCGCGCCCGAGCGCACCAGCAGCGAACTGCCGGGCGCGACGACGGCCACCGCGACCACCTGTTCGGTGCCGCGCTTGGCCTTCGGAATCTCGATGATCTTGTTGCCTTTGCCCTTGTCGAGTTCCGGCAGTTCGGCGACCGGGAACACCAGCAGATGGCCGGCGCTGGTCACCACGACCAGGCGATCGGCATCGACAGCGCGCACCGCGGCCGGCTGCAACACCGTCGAACCCGGCGACAGCGACAGCATCGCCTTGCCCGCCTTCTGCCGGCCGGTGAGGTTCTCGAAACGGGTCACGAAGCCGTAGCCGTGCGAGGACGCGACGACGAAGCGCGCGTCCGATTCACCGGCCACCACGGCCTGGAACGACGCACCCGCGGCCGGCGAAAAACGGCCGGTCAGCGGTTCGCCGTTGCCGCGCGCCGACGGCAGCGAATGCGCGACGGTGGAATAGCTGCGGCCGGTCGAATCGAGGAACGCGACCTGCTGCGTGGTGCGGCCGCGCGCGAACGCGAGCAGGCTGTCGCCGTCGCGATAGTTCATGCCGGCCGGGTCCACGTCATGGCCCTTGGCCGCACGCACCCAGCCCTTCTCGCTGACGACGATCGTCACCGGTTCGCTCGGCACCAGATCGCTCTCGTCGAGCGCCTGCGCGGCGCCGCGTGCGACCAGCGGCGAACGCCGCGCATCGCCGTACTTCTTCGCATCGGCCTGCAGTTCGTCCTTGATCAGCTTCTTCAGCCTGGTCCTGCTCTCGAGCGTGGCGATCAGGCGATCGCGTTCGCTTTCGAGCTCGGCCTGTTCGCCGCGGATCTTCATTTCCTCCAGGCGCGCGAGCTGGCGCAGGCGGGTTTCGAGGATGTAGTCGACCTGCTCGTCGCTCAGTTCGAAGCGCGCCTGCAGCACGGTGCGCGGCTCGTCTTCGGTGCGGATGATGCGGATCACCTCGTCGAGATTGAGGAACGCGATCAACAGACCGTCGAGCAGGTGCAGGCGACGCTCGACCTTCTCCAGGCGATGGGTCAGGCGGCGGGTCACGGTGGTGGTGCGGAACTGCAGCCACTCCGACAGCAGCATCTTCAGGTCCTTGACCTGCGGACGGCCGTCGAGCCCGATGACGTTGAGATTGACGCGATAGCTCTTCTCGAGATCGGTCGTCGCGAACAGATGGCCCATCAGCTGTTCGGCATCCACGCGGTTCGAGCGCGGGATCAGCACCACGCGCACCGGGTTGGCGTGGTCGGACTCGTCACGGATGTCCTCCAGCCACGGCAGCTTCTTGGCGCGCATCTGGGCGGCGATCTGCTCGATCACCTTGCTCGGGCTGACCTGGTGCGGCAGTGCGGTGACGACGATGTTGGAGTTTTCTTTCTGGAACGTCGCACGCGCACGCACGCTGCCGTGGCCGGTCTCGTACATGTGCAGCAGATCGGCGGACGGGGTGATGATCTCGGCGCTGGTCGGATAGTCCGGGCCGCGCACGTGTTCGCACAGGTCGCGCACGGTGGCGTCGGGATCGTCGAGCAGGCGCAGGCAGGCGCTGACGATCTCGTTGACGTTGTGCGGCGGCACGTCGGTGGCCATGCCGACCGCGATGCCGGTGGTGCCGTTGAGCAGCAGGTGCGGCAGGCGCGCCGGCAGCCACGAGGGCTCCTGCATCGTGCCGTCGAAGTTGTCGGTCCAGTCGACGGTGCCGTGGCCGAGTTCGGCCAGCAGCATCTCCGCGATCGGCGTCATCTTCGATTCGGTGTAACGCATCGCCGCGAAGGATTTCGGATCGTCGCTGGAACCGAAGTTGCCCTGGCCGTCGATCAGCGGGTAGCGGTACGAGAACGGCTGCGCCATCAGCACCAGCGCCTCGTAGCACGCGCTGTCGCCGTGCGGATGGTATTTGCCGATCACGTCGCCGACGGTGCGCGCGGACTTCTTCGGCTTCGCCGCCGCGCCCAGGCCCAGCTCGCTCATCGCGTAGATGATGCGGCGCTGCACCGGCTTGAGGCCGTCGCCGATGAACGGCAGCGCGCGGTCGAGCACCACGTACATCGAATAGTCGAGGTAGGCGCGCTCGGCGAATTCGCGCAGCGGCAGCTGTTCGAAGCCATGGAAGGAGGGGCGGACGGATTCGGTCATCGGGACGGCATCTACGGCGGAACCGGGATTTTAGCGGGTGGTGGTCGCAGGTGCTGCGTGGTGGCGTAGCGGGCGGCCCGGAGGCCATCGGGAAGCCCGGGCGCCGGGCGGCGGCTTTCGACGGCCGGAACTCCGATCCTGCAGGCCGTCCTGCCGCGCGCACGAAGGACGGCCGCATCCCGGTTATGATGGCCGGACATGGAGACCAAGCCGCGACCGCGCAGTTCCGCCGAGCCCGCCGGGCCGGCGCGCCACGCCACGGCGGCGAGTGCGAAGCGCATGCCGCACGAAGGCTGCGATGGCTGCCTGGCGCGGCCGCTGGCGATCTGCGCATCGATTCCGGCCTCGGACACCCAGGTGCTCGAAGCGGAGGCTGGCGAAGTACTGCTGCCCACCGGCGCAACGCTGGCCCATGAAGGCGATCCACGCCGCGAGGTCTATACCGTCACCCGCGGCATGCTGCGCCGCGTGCGGCTGCTCCCCGACGGCCGTCGGCTGGTGGCCGGCTTCCTGATGGCGGGGGATTTCATCGGTTTCAGCGGCGCGCCCCATTATCGACACACGCTCGAAGCGGTCACCGACTGCATGTTGTGCGTGTTTCCCCTGCGCTCGATGCGAGAGCTGTGTCGGCGGTTCCCCGATCTCGAGTCGGGCATGCTCGCCCAGGCCTGCAGCGAGCTCGACGCCACCCGTGGCAGCCTGATGCTGCTGGGGCGCCTTGGGCCGAGCGAGCGCCTGGCGGGTTTCCTGGTCGAGCTGGCCGAGCGCCAGCAGCGGCGCGGCGGGGCGGCCCACCACGTCGACCTGCCGATGACCCGCGCCGACATCGCCGACCACCTGGGCCTGACGATCGAGACGGTCAGCCGCAGTTTCACGAAACTGCGGCAGAGCGGTGCGATCGCCTTCGAGGATCCGCGGCGCATCGATCTAGTCGAGTTGGCGGCATTGCGGAGTGCGGCGGGGCTGTAGTGGCCCCGGTCTGCGCGCGGCCGCGGGTGACCGAAGCGCGCACGAATGCCTGAATCCGCCATCCGGGCGTTCGCCCGGATCCAGCGTCTTTCGTGTCGACACCGGGTTCCCTTCCGCCGCGGCGAAGTCGCTGGATTCCGGCGTTCGCCGGAATGACGGGCCGGGATTCGCCGGAACGACGGGCCGAAGAGCGGCGCGCGGCGGTGGAAGAAACCGCCCACATTGATCCAGATCAATGCCCGCCCGCCCGCCGTGGCGCAGCCTGTACGCATGATCCATTCCGGCCGCCTCCCATGATCGACATGACCGTCGTCGAACTGTCGCGTCTGCAGTTCGCCCTGACCGCGATGTACCACTTCCTGTTCGTCCCGTTGACGCTCGGGCTCTCGTTCCTGATGGCGATCATGGAGAGCGTCTACGTCATGACCGGCCGCGACATCTGGCGACGGATGACGCTGTTCTGGGGCGTGCTGTTCGGCATCAACTTCGCGATGGGGGTGGCGACGGGCATCGTCATGGAGTTCCAGTTCGGCATGAACTGGGCCTATTACAGCCATTACGTCGGCGACATCTTCGGCGCGCCGCTGGCGATCGAGGGGCTGATGGCGTTCTTCCTCGAGGCGACCTTCATCGGCCTGTTCTTCTTCGGCTGGAACCGCCTGTCCAAGGTGCAGCATCTGGTGGTGACCTGGCTGGTCGCACTGGGTGCGAACTTCTCGGCGCTGTGGATCCTGGTCGCCAACGGCTGGATGCAGAACCCCGTCGGTGCGGTGTTCAACCCCGACACGATGCGCATGGAGATCACCGACTTCATGGCGGTGATCTTCAATCCGGTGGCGCAGGCCAAGTTCGTGCACACGGTGTCGGCCGGTTACGTGACCGGTGCGATCTTCGTGATGTCGGTCAGCGCGTTCTACCTGCTGCGCGGCAAGCACAAGGACATTGCGCGCCGTTCGATCGCGGTCGCCGCGAGCTTCGGCCTGGCCTCGGCGCTGAGCGTGGTGGTGCTGGGCGACGAGAGCGGCTACGCGGCAACCGAACACCAGAAGATGAAGCTGGCCGCGATCGAGGCGATGTGGCACACCGAGCCCGCGCCGGCCGGCTTCACCGTCATCGGCCTGCCCAGCCAGGCCGAACAGCACAACCGTTTCGAGATCAAGATTCCGTACCTCATGGGCCTGATGGCGACGCGTTCGCTGGACGGGGAGATCCCCGGCATCCTGGATCTGGTCGAGCGGGCCGAGTTGCGCATCCGCGGCGGCCAGCTCGCCTATGCGGCGCTGGAGGCGCTGCGCGAGGATCGTACCGACGCCGCGGCGCGCGCCGCATTCGACCAGCATTGGGCGGACCTGGGGCACGGCCTGCTGCTCAAGCGCTACCGCGACGACATCCTCAACGCGACCGAGCAGGAGATCTCGCAGGCCGCGATGGATACGGTGCCGCGGGTGGCGCCGCTGTTCTGGACGTTCCGCATCATGGCGGGCATCGGCTTCTATCTCATCGCGTTCTTCGCCTTCGCGTTCTGGCTGGTCACGCGCAACCGCATCGAGCACAGCCGGAAGTTCCTGTGGGTCGCCCTGTGGAGCCTGCCGCTGCCCTGGATCGCGATCGAGTGCGGCTGGTTCGTCGCCGAGTACGGTCGCCAGCCGTGGGCGGTGGAGGGCGTGCTGCCGACCTTCTACGCCGCGTCGGGCATCGCGCTCAAGGACATCCTGATCTCGCTGGCAGGCTTCGTGATCGTCTATACCGGCCTGGCGATCGTCGCGGCCAAGCTGATGATCCGCGCGATCGGCAAGGGCCCCGATGTGCTCGCACCGCCCACCGGTGACGAAGCGCCCGCCGCGGTCGACGATGTCGCCCCGGATATCGACCGGCTGGCGCTCGACGCGCTCGACCCGCCGTCCGCCACGCGCGCCTGACGTTTTCCACAAGGACTTCCCATGGATTTCATTCCCCTCGACTACGCCACGCTGCGCCTGATCTGGTGGCTGCTGCTGGGCGTGCTGCTGATCGGTTTCGCGGTCATGGACGGCTTCGACCTCGGCGTCGGCACCCTGCTGCCGTTCGTCGCGAAGACCGATGCCGAGCGCCGCATCGTCGTCAACACCATCGGCCCGGTCTGGGAAGGCAACCAGGTGTGGCTGATCCTCGGCGGCGGCGCGATCTTCGCCGCGTTCCCGCCGCTGTACGCGGTCAGCTTCTCTGGCTTCTACCTGGCGATGTTCGTGATCCTGTTCGCGCTGATCCTGCGGCCGGTCGGCTTCAAGTTCCGCGGCAAGGTCGAGAACACCCGCTGGAAGCAGACCTGGGACTGGGCGCTGTTCATCGGCGGCGCGGTGCCGGCGCTGATCTTCGGTGTCGCGGTCGGCAATGTACTGCTGGGCGTGCCGTTCCACTTCACGCCGGAGCTGCGGCCGGTCTACACCGGCGGCTTCCTCGGCCTGCTGACGCCGTTCGCGTTGCTCGCCGGCCTGGTCAGCGTGACGCTGCTGGTCGCGCACGGCGCGGCGATGCTGGTCATCAAGACGGATGGGCCGATCGCCGCGCGCGCGGCGCGCTACGGCAGCGTGGCTGCATTGGCGGGAGCGGTGTTGTTCGTGCTTGCCGGCGTCTGGATCGCCACCGGCATCCACGGCTTCCGCGTCGATTCCGCGATCGACGGTGCGCTCGCGTCCAATCCCCTGCACAAGTCCGTCAGCACTGCGCCGGGCCTGTGGATGGACAACTACCGGCACATGCCGTGGACGATCGCGGCGCCCGTGCTCGGCGCCCTGGGCGCGCTGGCCTCGGCATCGCTGCTGCGGATGCGCCGCGGTGGATGGGCGTTCGTCGCCTCGGGCGTGTCGATCGCCGGCGTGATCCTGACGGTGGGCTTCGCGATCTTCCCGTTCCTGCTGCCGTCCTCGACGATGCCCGACGCCGGTCTGACCCTTTGGGATGCGTCCAGCAGCCGGCTCACGCTCTGGATCATGCTGCTGGCGACCATCGTGTTCCTGCCGCTGGTCCTTGCCTACACGAGCTGGGTGTACCGCGTGCTGCGCGGCAAGGTCACCGACGCCAGCGTCGCCGATACCCCGAACGCGTACTGAGCGCGCACAACCAAGGAGCGACACCATGTGGTACTTCGCCTGGATTCTCGGCATCGGCCTCGCGGCGACGTTCGCGATTCTCAACGGCATGTGGTTCGAAGTGCGCGAACAGCGCCGCGAAGCGCGCGGCGAGCGCTGAGCTCGCCTCAGGCATGCAAGCCGGAAGGCCCGCGCAGCAGTGCGCGGGCCTTTTTTGCGCGTGCCTGCGCCGCATCGACAACCCGGAGCTCGAATGCGCGGGCACAAAAAAACCCGCATTCGCGGGTTTGATGTTCACGGCTGGTAAGGCCGTGATGACCTTGGTGCCCGGGAGAGGACTCGAACCTCCACGGAGTTGCCCCCGCTAGCACCTGAAGCTAGTGCGTCTACCAATTCCGCCACCCGGGCAGGTCAGGGCGACAATTCTGGGGCGCGGCCCGTCGGCTGTCAATGCGATGCATGTCGATGCCGACACCTCGCGCCTGCGCGCATCAGAACGGTCTGGTCACCGCCAGCAGCACGATGCTCAGCTCGGGCCTACAGCGAAATCATCGGCGCGGCGAACCGCAACAGGGCAGGGGCGTCGGCGGCAGGCGCCACGTTCGCCATCCGTCGCAGCGTGCGGCTCAGCCAGCCGCGCAGGATCATCAGCGGGAAACGAACGCCGGTTTGATCCGCCGCCAGGACATCGCCAGCCAGCCGGCCTGCGCGATGGTGAGGCCGGCGCCCAGCGCCGCCAGCATTCGCCGACGAAGTGACCCGGCGCTTCCAGTCGCGCGGGCCCGCGAGCAGCGACCGGCCATTGCGCGAGCCCCAGTGGCGGTTGCACCGCCATGGGGCCTCGGCCAGGTAGCGGTGCGCATATTTGGTGAACTTGAAGGCGTGATACGCGCCGTCCAGGTCGCGCTATACGTCATGCCTCAAACGAGTTTTCAGGCACGACTAATCAGGTTCGCTTTTCAGGCCGTGCCGTGCCGAACGGCTCAACGAGCGGAACGCTGGTTGCGTTCAATCCAGCGTACGAGCATGGCGAACAGCCAATAGAACACAGGCAGCAAGGGCAGGGGGATTGCCAATACCACCAGGGCACGCTCAAGATCGGAAAACCCGGTGAAGTTCGTTTTTACCGAAAGCGCGGCCATCGCTATAAGCATCAACAGCCCTGACCACAGGTTGCACATCAGAACCGTCATGATTCGATAGAAGATACGCCACGGTCGGGAAGGGTGGTCGATGTTCTCGCCTGCGGGAGGGATCCGCAGACTGGGAATCACGATGCAGGTAGCGACGATGCCTGCGACGAACTGGAACACAATAATCCACGGCGTCAGTGACATGGTGAATGAAGAAGAGTCGGAATCTGCTTGAGCGATGGCGCAGGGAAGAAGTGCAGCGAATCGCAATGCGCACGTCGCGGGCGTTTTTCGAATACTAGCCGAAGGGTTGGCTTGTGGTCCATCGGCCCAGAGCGCATTGCCGGCCATCGGCCATTCCACGACGCCGTAGAGGCCGATCCGTGAGTTGAGGTACGCTTTCGTCCGTCATGCGTGTCGAAGAAAAAGCATCCATAAGTAATTCGAGACTTGACGGGTATTATTTCTCTGGTTTTTCATTGCCTCCAGGTCGCTCCGTCATCGTGCGCGGAGCGTTCGATCCGCGCCTTGTGATACGGAGCCATCGGCCTGGCCGGTATTGCCGTCAAAATACCGCCTCCAGCCGGATCAGCCTCAACGAATAAGCGCACTCAGAAAGAGGCCTTTCATGCCTGGACCTGATTGGTGTCGTGTTTCAGCTGAAGACTTTCAGACCGTCATTCCCGCGAAAGCGGGAATCCAGCGTCTTGATTTTCAATGCCTTGAAGTCGCTGGATTCCCGCTTTCGCGGGGATGACGATGGAAAACTGACGCCCGACTGAGACACGGCGCTAATCAGGTGCCTGGAAGCATCTGCGGCCGACTGCATGAGCGACGCACCACCGGGATAATTGAACTTGGCGCCTTTATACTCCAGGGTTTCGCCGATCCGCCTCTGAGATGAGCTTCCCCATGAACCAATCGATGCGCCAGATATTCAATCCTGCAACAGAGCAGCCCTTGCGCTTTGTCAGCGCCTACCCGATGGAAGTCTCAGTCAGACGTCTGCGCAAGGTCACTGCGCCGCGCAGAATCTTCGGGCCGAAGACCCAGTCGATGGTCGGCCGTGTCGCGAAGGACCATGTTCGTCTTGAGCGAGCGATCCCAGGTCTGCATGGCGCTTTCAGGCAGTACTTCGAAGGACGCTTCCTGGAGGAAAGGGGGCAAGTCGTTCTGACCGGACGCCTCGTCGTGCACTGGGGCACACAGCTTTTCGTCGCTGCACTGCTTGGATTCGGCCTGCTTTGGATCGTCGGCGTGGGCCTTTTGGCCATCATCACGCCGGGTATCTGGCCTCTGCTGCTGATCGGCGGCGGTATCGTTCTATCAGGCCTGGGCTACGTCTATGGCGGCAGGTGGCTGGGACAGCAGGACATCATCTGGCTTTCGGCAATGATCGAAGAGGCGTTGGGCGCAAAGCCCTCGAATTGAATGAGCCACTCCTGGAGTGGGCGAGGTTGGCGATCAAGGTTCCAGAGCGCAGATGCTCGATGGCATTTTCTGGATTCTCTGTTCGGGAGCCACGTGGTGCGACCTGCCCGAGCGCTATGGCCTTGGAAGACGGTTTGCCAGCGCCGTTATACCCTGCGTTGGGCCGCAGTCGGGGCGGGTTGGGCATCAAGCGCCATCTGCTCTGTGATGTGCAAGGATTTCTGCTGGGCTTTATGCCGTCGCCAGGGCAGCAGGCCGACTCGCAGCATTTCATCCCGTTGCTCGAACTGTAGTGCAGGCCGCTCTCGTCCTCGAAGTCCTGGCCTTGAAGCGCAGGTTCTGTTCGATCGCTTCCGTGTGGGACTGCTCCACCTCGCCCCAGGTCTTATAGCTGGCCTGCAAGGCCATGGTGCCGTCTTCGTTGGTGACGTTCAGCGGAGTGCCGGTCTGGTCGGTATGGAAGTAGTAGAGCCGGGCGTCGTCGCCTGAGCCGTCGATGCGTGCCAATGAATTAATTGCCCCTGACACGTGTCAGGGACAATTCCCGGAGCAGTCCCTTGGCCTGACCGGCCGCCCGGCTGGACGCACCCCCGAGAACCGTCCGGTCCTCGCTTCCACCCAGGCCTTGAACGGATCGCCGCCGAATGCGCGCTGC
>NZ_JAIWPU010000037.1 GCF_021191705.1 Proluteimonas flavola | reverse complement strand
GGGCTTGGGAACGAGGTCGATGTGCGGCCGCCCCGGCTCCCACACGTGCTCGGACACTGCGCGCCGTCGGCGTGCCGCACATCGCTCTCCACCTAAGACTACCTATCGAGGCAGACACAAGCGCGCTCGCGCGCGATGAGGATTTGGCAGCGAAGCCACTTCGCGCGCAAGCGCGCTCCCACAGGCACGCAGGATGGGTAGAGCGCAGCGAACCCCGTCGAATGAATGTCACGGAGGCGACGCTACGACGCAGCGCGCGCCCGGCGGATCGACACGCTGCTGCTGCCGATCAGCCGCGGCTGACCGCGGCGACCGCTTCGGCGACGTAATCCAGATTCTTCAGGCTCAGCGCGGCCACGCAGATGCGCCCCGTGCCCACGGCATAGATGCCGAACGCGTCGCGCAGGCGGTCCACCTGGGCGCGGCTCAGGCCCGAGTACGAGAACATGCCGGCCTGATCCTGGATGAAGGCGAATTCCGGTGCGCCGTTGGCGGCGAGCTTCTCGACCAGGCCCGCGCGCAGGGCGTGGATGCGCGCGCGCATCTGGCCCAGTTCCGTTTCCCAGCGCGCGCGCAGCTCGGGGCTGCCGAGCACGCCGGCGACCAGGGCGGCGCCATGTGTCGACGGGCTGGAATAGTTCGCGCGGATGATGCGCTTGATCTGCGACTGCACCGCGCGGCTTTCCTCGGCCGTGCCCGAGACCACGGTCAGCGCACCGACGCGTTCGCCGTAGAGCGAGAACGACTTCGAGTACGAGCTGGCGACGACGAAGGTCGCGATGTCCGACTCGGCCAGCAGGCGGATCGCCGCGGCGTCCTGGTCGATGCCCTGGTCGAAGCCCTGGTAGGCGATGTCGATGAAGGGGAACAGGTCGCGCTCGCGCAGCACCTCGATGACCTGGCGCCACTGGTCGACGGTGAGATCGGCACCGGTCGGGTTGTGGCAGCAGGCGTGCAGCAGCACGACGGTGCCGGCGTCGAGCTTGCGCAGGTCGGCGAGCATGCCGGCGAAGTCGATGCCGTGCGTGGCGGCGTCGAAATAGGTGTAGTCGACGACCTCGAAGCCGACGGTGCCGAACACCGCGCGGTGGTTCTCCCAGCTCGGGGTGCTGATCGCGATGGTCGCGTGCGGCAGCACCTTCTTCAGCAGGTCTGCGCCGGTGCGCAGCGCGCCGCTGCCGCCGACGGTCTGCGTGGTCGCGACGCGGCCGGCGGCCAGCAGCGGCGAGTCCACACCGAACAGCAGTTCGCGGGTGGCCTTGGTGTAGTCGGGCATGCCGTCGATCGGCAGGTAGCCGCGCGGCTTGGCCTCGGCAGCCAGGCGCTGTTCGACCTCGCGCACGGCATCGAGCACGGGAATGCGGCCGGCCTCGTCGTAGTAGATGCCCACGCCCAGATTGACCTTGGTGGCGCGCGGATCGGCGTTGTAGGCCTCGGTCAGGCCGAGGATGGGATCACCGGGGACGAGTTCGACGTTCGCGAAAAAGGAGGACACGTAAAGACTGCCTGCACGACGGAGGGAGGGCGCCGGTCGCGCGTGTCGCCAGCGACCAAACCCGCCCAGAATACCGGCCCCCGCGCACCGGCGCGATCTTCGCCGTGGGACAGCCATGGCCTTTGGCGCGACAATGCCGGTCTCCCCGACGCCAAGGACCGCCGCGCATGCCCAGCATTTCCCTGACCCGCCACCTGATCGAGGAACAGCGCCTGGGCCACGTGACCCCGGACCTGCGGCTGCTGCTGGAGGTCGTGGCGCGCGCCTGCAAGCGGATCTCGGTGGCCGTGGGCAAGGGCGCGCTGGGCGATGTGCTGGGCGAAGCCGCGGCCGCAGGTGGCGGCGACAGCATCAACGTGCAGGGCGAGGCGCAGAAGAAACTCGACGTGATCAGCAACGAGATCCTGCTCGACGCCAATGCCTGGGGCGGCCATCTGGCGGCGTGTGCGTCGGAGGAAATGGAACACTCGCAGCCGATTCCCGACGCCTTCCCGCGCGGCAATTACCTGCTGGTGTTCGATCCCCTCGACGGCAGCTCCAACATCGACATCAATGCCAGCGTCGGCACGATCTTCTCGGTGCTGCGCTGCCCGGAAGGCGTCAGCGCGGCGCAAGACCACGACTTCCTGCAGGCCGGCAGCACCCAGGTCGCCGCCGGCTACTGTCTGTACGGCCCCAGCACCATGCTGGTGCTGACCATCGGCCACGGCACGCATGCGTTCACGCTGGACCGCGAGCAGGGTTCGTTCGTGCTGACGACGGGCCATATGCGCATTCCGGCGCAGACCCGCGAGTTCGCGATCAACATGTCCAACCAGCGCCACTGGGAAGCGCCGACGCAGGCCTACGTGCGCGATCTGCTGGCCGGCAGGGACGGCCCGCGCGGCCAGGACTTCAACATGCGCTGGGTCGCGGCGATGGTCGGCGACGTGCACCGCATCCTGACCCGCGGCGGCATCTTCATCTATCCCTGGGACCGCAAGGACCCGGCCAAGCCCGGCAAGCTGCGGCTGATGTACGAAGCGAACCCGATGGCGATGCTGGTCGAACAGGCCGGCGGCGCGGCGACCACGGGCCGCGCGCGCATCCTCGACATCGCGCCGACCTCGCTGCACCAGCGCGTGCCGGTGTTCCTGGGCTCGAAGGACGAAGTGGAGGCCGCGACCCGCTACCATCTGCAGCACGACAGCGCCGCCGCATGAGCGCGCCGGCCGACTTCATCGAAGTCACGCCCGGCGCGCTGTCGGCCGGGGCCTGCGCGGCGATCGTCGCGCGCCTGCGGGCCAGCCCGGATCTGCATGCCGGCGAGATCGGCGGCGGCGTGTATCCCGAACTCAAGCGCAGCCGCGACCTGTCGATCAGCGAACGCGCCGACTGGGCCGACGTGGTGCAACAGCTCAACGTCGCGGTCTATTCCGGCCTGATGGCCTACCTGCGCAAGTACCCGCAGACGCTGATCGCCCCGCTGATGCTGCAGCAGCCGGGCGCCGACGGCGCGCTGCGCCGGTTGGAGGCCGACGACTTCCCGACGATGGACGACCAGCGCCTCGGCGGCCTGCTGCAGACCTGCCTGCGCCCCGGCACGATCAACCTGCAGTGGTACGCGGCAGGCGAGGGCGGTTACCCCTACTGGCACTGCGAGCTGTACCCGCGCGACGCCAGCGGCGAAACCCTGCACCGGCACCTGCTGTGGACGATCTACCTCAACGATGGCTTCGACGCCGGCGAAACCGAGTTCCTGTTCCAGCAACGCAGGATCGCCCCGCGCACCGGCGACCTGCTGATCGCCCCGACCGCCTTCACCCATACGCATCGTGGCAACCGGCCGCAGAACGGCGACAAGTTCATCGCGACCAGCTGGATCCTGTTCCAGCGGGCGGAGGCGTTGTACGGGGGTGGTTGACCCAAGGATCCTCTGAGCAAGTCCGTCATCCTCGCGAAAGCGGAGGATCCATGGACGTTAACCCATTGAAATCAAAGTCCATGGATTCCCGCTTTCGCGGGAATGACGAGCAAGAGCGGACTTGTTCAGAGCATCCCTAAGCACCTTTCCCTCCGGGACCTGATAAGCGTCGTGTCTCAGCGAAGGTCTAGTGTCGCGTCACGCATCAGATACCGGTCTGCACTTGCCCTCGGCGCGCAGTCTGCGACATCTGATGCGTGACGCGACACTAGTTTT
>NZ_JAIWPU010000036.1 GCF_021191705.1 Proluteimonas flavola | reverse complement strand
CCCCCCCCCACACCCCCCCCCCGCCCCCGCCCCGCCCCCCCCCCACCCCCCCCCCCCCCCCCCCCCCCCCCCCGACACTAGTTTTCGACGTGTGGTTACGGCGAAGTGTCTGGAAGGATTAAAGAAAACCCCGTCACTCCCGCGAAAGCGGGAGTCCATGGACGTGCGCGCGGACGTTACGAAAGTCCCTGGATTCCCGCCTCCGCGGGAATGACGACTCATCGTGTCAGCCGCCAGCTGAGACACGACACCAACAGGCCTCCTGGAGAGAGCCTGCCCCGGACCTGATCCGGGGTCGATGCGCGCAGCGCATCGAGTGAGGGAAGCTGCTGCTATTGCTCTGTTTCGGCCTCTGCTTTTGCTTTCGGCTCTTGATCTGAAATCGAGCCGTAAAGCGAGCCGGAGCAAACGCCAAAGCGAACGCCAAGGCGAAAGCGGAAGCCGCGTTTTCCCTACGTGCATGCCCAACGGGGCACACGGAGCAGACGCCGCGCTAGCTGCTCGCCTCAAAAGAGGCCGACCGCCTCAATGGTCGAAACCCCAGAACCCACCATCACCCCCGCGGGTGATTCAACACCAGCCAATACAGGCCGATCTGCTTTACCACCTCGACGAACTTCTTGAAGTCCACCGGCTTGCGGATGTAGCTGTTGACGCCCAGCGCGTAGCTGGCTTCGACGTCGAAGGGCTCGGTGCTGGTGGTCAGCACGACGACCGGCAGGCCGCGGGTCGCGGGGTTCGCGCGCAGGGCCTGCAGGACTTCGCGGCCGTCGAGTTTGGGCAGGTTGAGATCCAGCAGCACGATCGACGGCAGATCGGTCGCGTCGCGCGCCGCGTACTTGCCCTGTGCGAACAGGTAGTCGAGCGCTTCGGCACCGTCGCCGACCACGACCAGTTGGCTGTCGATGGCGGCTTCGGCGAAGGCGATGCGGGTCAGTTCGGCGTCGTCGGGGTTGTCCTCGATCAACAGGATCGTGTGGTCGCTCATGGCGCGGCTGCGTCCTCGTCCGGCAGCGCCGGCAGTTCGATGAAGAAGGTGGTGCCGGCGTCCGGTTCCGATTCCACACGGATGTGTCCGCCCTGCGCGCGGGCCAGTTGCTGGGCGATGGCCAGGCCAAGGCCATGTCCGGCCCCGTCGTCGGCGCTGTGCAAGCGCCTGAACGGCACGAACAGTCGTTCAGCATAACGCATGTCGAAACCGCGGCCGGCGTCGCGCAGGCGCAGGTGCAGACGGTCGCCGATGCGTTCGCCCTCGAGTGTGATGCGCACCATGTCGCGCTGCGCGGAGAACTTCCAGGCGTTGTGCAGCAGCTTGCCGAGCAGTTGCTTGAGTGCGTGTTCGTCGCCCCAGGCCCAGAGGGCCGGCGCGATGTGGATTTCGGCGGCGCGTCCCGGATCGGTGTCCTGCAGTTCGGCGCAGATCCAGTCGCCGAGCAGGCTGATGTCGACCGCGGCAGGCGCGCGCGGCGGGCGCGAGGCGCGCATGGTTTCGAGCAGGGCGTCGATCAGGCCGCCGGCGTGGCCGGAGGCGCGCTGGATCCGCTGCAGATGGTCGCGTGCGGTCTGCGGATCGGCGGTGCCGTCCTGGGCAAGCAGGCGGCGTGCGAACTGTTCGATCGCGCGCACCGGTGCACGCAGTTCGTGCGAGATGCCGAAGGCCAGGGTGTCCTGCTGGGCCTCGAGGGTCTTCAGCGCGGTGTCGTCGTGGAGCTGCAGCAGCGCGGTGCCGTCGGCCAGCGGGCGCAGGGTCAGGCGCAGATGGCGGCCGGTCGCGTCGTCCGGAACGGCGACATCGCGCAGGGTGTCGTCGGCATCCGGCAGTTGGGCCAGTGCGGCGGCGATGCGCGCGGCAAGCGCCGGCAGGCGCTCGTAATGGGCGGCGTGGCCGACCAGCGCGGCAGGCGCCACGCCCCAGAGATCGCCCAGTGCGGTGTTCGCGCGCAGCCAGGTGCCGTCCGCCGCGAGCACGGCGAGGCCGTTCGGCAACTGGTCGATCAGGTCCACGGAGGCGCCGGCATCGGCGGCGTTCCGCAGTGGGGCGGCATCGGACATTGCGGCGGGACGTCTCACGGGGGACCGCGCAGTGTAGGAGACGCCCGCGTCGATGCGAGGTGCAGACCGGGTGAATGCCCCGTTAGAACAGTTCGCCCTGCGGCGAGGCGCGGCGCAGCGGCACGAACAGGTCGGTCCGCAGCGGCGGCAGGCGCGCGAACCCCAGCGTGCGCCGCGCCCGGGCGAAGCGCGCGGCGATCAGGTCGGCGAACGGCCCTTGCCCGCGCATGCGATGGCCGAAGGTGCTGTCGTAGTCGCGGCCGCCGTGCAGTTGTTGCAACAGGCTCATGACGTGGCCGGCGCGCTCGGGATAATGCAGGTCCAGCCACTCGCGCCAGACCGCTTTCAACTCGTTCGGCAGTCGCAGCAGCACATAGCCGGCGCTGCCGGCACCGGCCTCGCGCGCGGCGGCGAGGATCGCTTCCAGCTCGTGATCGCTGATCGCCGGCACCACCGGCGCCACGATCACGCCGACCGGCACGCCGGCATCCGCCAGCGCGCGCATCGCCCGCAGGCGCGCGTGCGGGGCGGCAGCGCGCGGCTCCATGCGGGCCGAGAGGCGATTGTCGAGCGAGGTGACCGAGAAGTGCACCGTGACCAGGCCGTCGGCCGCCATCGGCGCCAGCAGGTCGAGGTCGCGGACCACGTTGGCGCTCTTGGTGACGATGCTGAAAGGGTGCCGGGCCTCGGCCATGACCTCGATCAGCGCGCGGGTCAGGCCATAGCGGCGCTCGATCGGCTGGTAGCCGTCGGTATTGATGCCCAGGGCGATCGGCGAGCAGACATAGCCGGGGCGGGCGAACTCGGCGCGCAGGCGTTCGGCGGCATTGGTCTTGGCGAACAGCCGGGTCTCGAAGTCCAGCCCCGGCGACAGGTCCAGGTAGGCGTGCGAGGGCCGGGCGAAGCAGTAGACGCAGCCGTGCTCGCAGCCGCGGTACGGATTCACCGACTGCGAGAAGCCGATGTCCGGCGAGGTGTTGCGGCTGACGATGCTGCGCGCGCGCTCCTCGGTGACGACGGTGGCCGGCGAGATCGCATCGTCCTGCAGCATCTGCAAGGCGTCCCAGCCGTCGTCCTCGGCCACGGCGGCGCGCTTCTCGAAACGCCCGGCGACCCACGACGCACTGCCGCGTCCCTTCAGGGCGACCGGAACGGGTGGCGGCGCGCGCGAACTCATCTCGGCAGTGTGGCTGTTGCCCGTCTCAGCCTCTGCGATCCGGCGCCATGTGAATACGCGTGCAGTCCCTGTCCGGCCGTGGACGCTCCCGGCGTTGGTCCGCACTGACACCCGGGGCATCGAATGGAGGGGGCATGTCCGACCGTTTCGTACCGGCGTTGGCCGGCCCGTCCCTACGTTTGCGTGGGACTGCACCGTGGCCTCGATGACAGTGTCGCGCGTACAGCGCTGTGCAGTCTGGTTCGGAAAGCCGAGTGCACGCGACGAGGCCGTGTTCGCGGCCAGTGGCTGGCACCTGCGCGTCGCGCGCCCCGACACCAGCGTCCAGGTGGGCATGCGCGGCGGCGATCTGGTGATCGCGGTCGTGGACCTGCGCGGCGCCGATGCCACGCATCTCGCCGCGCTCGAATCCATCCTGGCCCAGCACGCCGACCTGCCGAGCCTGGCGCTCGCCGACGACACGACCGACCTGGCCGATCCGGCCTGCCAGCGGATCCTCGCCCGTTGTGGCGGCCGGCTGCCGCAACCGCTCGACCCGCAGACCCTCGATGCCGCACTGGCGACCCTGCTCGCCAGCCCGCGGCGCAACATCGCCAGCGTCGGCGGCGAGAGCGCGGTGATGCTCGGCGTGCGTGCCCTGCTGCATCGCTACGCCGACGTCGAGCTGCCGGTGCTGATCACCGGCGAATCCGGTACCGGCAAGGAACTCGCGGCGCATGCGCTGCACGATCTGTCAGGCCGGCGCGCGCGTCCGTTCGTGGCGATGAACTGCGGCGCGATCTCGCCGACGCTGGTGCAGTCGGAACTGTTCGGCCACGAACGCGGCGCGTTCACCGGCGCGGCGACGCGGCGCATGGGCCTGTTCGAATCGGCCGATGGCGGCACCGTGTTCCTCGACGAGATCGGCGACCTGCCGCTCGATGCGCAGACCAACCTGCTGCGCGTGCTGCAGGAAGGCACGATCGAGCGTGTCGGCAGCAATCACACGATCCGCGTCGACGTGCGCGTGCTGGCCGCGACGCATGTGGATCTGGAAGCGGCGATCGCGGCGGGACGGTTCCGCCAGGACCTGTACTACCGCCTCGACGTGCTGCGGCTGCTGCTGCCGCCGCTGCGCGCACGCGGCTCCGACGTCGAACTGCTCGCGCGCCAGTTCCTCGACGAATTCCGCGCGGGACATTCGGTGCAGGCGCGCGGCTTCAGCGCGGCCGCGCGGCAATGCCTGCGCCAGCATGCGTGGCCGGGCAACGTGCGCGAACTGCTCAATCGCGTGCGCCGCGCCGCGGTGGTCGCCGAGCACGCCCTGATCGAACCCGCGGATCTGCAGCTTGGGCAATCGAACGCGCAGGTCGTCGCGCTGGACCACCATCGCGACCGCACCGAACGCGATGCGCTGCTCGATGCGCTGCGCGCGACCGGCTGCAACGTCAGTGCCAGCGCGCGCCGGCTCAGCGTCTCGCGCGTGACGATCTACCGGCTGTGCCGCAAGCACGGCGTGTCGCTGGAAGCGTTCCGCTGAGACATCGCGCCGATCGCGGCGGTCGCGGGGGGGGGGGGGGGGGGGGGGGGGGGGGGGGGCGGGGGCGGGCCCCCCCCCCCCCCCCCCCCCCCCCCCCCCC
>NZ_JAIWPU010000035.1 GCF_021191705.1 Proluteimonas flavola | reverse complement strand
CTGGAAGCGTTCCGCTGAGACATCGCGCCGATCGCGGCGGTCGCGTGGGAGCGCGCTTGCGCGCGAAGGACTCTCCCGGAATGCCCCATCGCGCGCAAGCGCGCTCCCACACAACGTCGCGATGGTCGAAGGCGTGCTCGCGCGGATGCGGGCGAAGGGATTGCGGGCGGTATTACCGCGGACCGGCTGAGTGTGCGGTCATGCAGTCGATGGGTTTCGCTGCGCTCTAACCGTCCTGTGCAGGGGCGCCGCCACTCAGCTCCGGATTCCGTGGGAGCGCGCTTGCGCGCGAAGTGGCGTCGCTGCCGAAGCCCCATCGCGGGCAAGCGCGCTCCCACAGACGCAGCTACAGCGCGTACGGCACCTTGACCGTCAGGTTGAAGTCCGGCGCGTCCGGGGTCAGGCCGATGCCGAGCACGCCGACGAAGGTCGCGTTCGGCGTCATCGCATGGGTCACGCCCAGGCTCATCGTCGCGGCGTTGGCGTCGCTGCCGATCAGTTTCAACCAGTCGCCGCCGTCGTAGCGCGTCCGGGCGCGGGCGTTGAGGCGGTCGCTGAAGGAGATGCTCAGGCTGGTGCGTTCGTTGAATGCGAATGCGACGCCGGCACCGAAGTAATAGGCGTCGCCCAGGCGCACGCGGCCGGGATTGGTCGTCTGCGGGTTGTTGTCGAGATCGTCGAAGTCGCGCGCGAACGAGCGCACGACGCCGATGTTGCCGAACAGGATCGCCGGGTCGGTGGTCTTGACCGCCGACAGGCCCAGCGTCGCCTGCCACAGGCCGTTGCCGGTGGGCTGTTCCTCGGGCACGGCGAAGCGGATGAAGTTGTCCTCGTCGCGCTCGAGCACGCGCCACGGAATGCCGTAGGGCTCGCGTCCGGTCGGCGCGGTGACACCGACGTTGAGCACGGTTTCCGGCCAGGGGCCGCGCTCGCCGAACAGTTTCCAGTTCGCACTGGCGCTGATGTCGCCCAGGCCGGCGCCGTCGGTCTCTTCCTGGGCGATCGCCGCGGCCGCACCGCCGGCGCCGCCCTTCTGGTAGACGGTCTTGCGGGCGATGTAGGGCACGTCGAGGTTGAGGCTCAGGCGTGGGCTCAACCCCCAGCGCGCGGCGACGTTGTAGTTCACCGTGTCCGACTCGACGTTCTCGATCGCGATGTTGCCCAGGAAGATCGCATCCAGCGCGAGGAAGCCGTTGAGCGTGACCTGCTTGCGGTCGTAGCGGTTGTAGCTGATGCCGTTCTCGAGCGTGAGCCGGCGGTTGAACAGCGCGGTGCTCTGCTGTTTGACGTCGGCGACGCTGCGCGACTCGGCTTCCTGGGCGCGCTGCGCGTCCTCGGCGGTGCTGGCGTAGCCTTCGTCGCCACGCGATGCCGGCGCCGCGGGCGTGCCGGCCGGCGGCGGCGCGGCCTGCTGGACCGGGACGACCGGCTGCGCGGCCACCTGCGGCGCATCACGCGGCGCGATCACCGGCGCCACGCCCGCGACGCGCGCCTGCAGCGCCTGGATCTGCATGTCCAGTTCGCGCAGCCGGCGCACTTCCTGCGCGTAGTCCTGCTTCAGCGACTGCAGTTCCTGCAGCAGCTGCTGCATGCGCGCCCGGTCCTCGGCGGTGATCTGCCCGGCGTCCTGCGCCATGCCGATGGCCGGGCACAGCAGTGCCAGCCCCAGCGCGATGGCCAATGGCCGTCGCGCGCGTGTCGGTGTCGATCTCAAGGTGCCCCTCCCGCATCGACGCGTGTGTGTGCCCGTCTCAGATGCCGCCGGCACGGGTCATGCCGATGGCCTGGACCAGGTTCTGATGGATGGTCTGACTGGACGGCACCGACTGGCGCACGAGATCCAGTTGCAACTGGTTGCCGACCGCCTGGCCGTTGCCGGCGAGCTGGATGCTCTGGCCGATCGAACGTGCATCGATCCATTGCTCGGCGGCGCCCTGACCGGCCACCTGCAGCAGGATTCGCGCGCCGCCGTCCTCGAGCGACGCCCGTGCATGCGCGCCGTTGAGGGTCATGTCGGCGACCGTTGTGCTGCCGGTATTCGCAGCCGCGACGGGAACGTCGCCCTCGCGCACCTGCAGCGACATGCCGTTGCGCGCGATGTTGCCGTCGCCGGCGACCTGCACGCTCTGCACCAGCCCGCCGACGTTGCCGAGACCGGATGCGTCCACCTCGCCGGTGCCTGCGGCCGCAGCCAGCCCCGGCACCTGTTCGGTGATCGTGACGCTGGGCTGGAAGCTGACCTCCGGCTTCGCGCCGCGCAGGTCGAAGCCGAGCTTCACCGCGCCCTGCACCGATTGCCCGGCGCTGGTGACCCAGTTCGACACCATGGTCACGCCGAACCAGGCGATGCGGTTGTCGCCGACGATGTAGCGGCCGCGCATCGCGCCGAGCTCGCTGTCGGGAATCTCGTGCAGGCCGGCCGGCCGCGCCGGTGCCGCATCCTCGCTGGACCACGCCGGCGCGACGCTCGCGCCCAGGGCGATGGCGACCAGCCATGTCGTGTAGATGCGCATCTCGTGTCTCCTGTCAGAACAGGTCCGCATGGCTGAAGCCGAAATCCAGAAGCTCGGCGTCGGTCACCGGTCCCTGACGCGCGAACAACCGCTTCGCGCTCGGGCGCTCGACCGGCTGCAGCAGCGCGGTCTCGCGGTCGAAGTCACTGCCTATGACGATGAAAATGGCCCGCGACGGCCACGATTCGAGAAACTCGGCCATCGGCACGCTGCGGTTGCCGAGGATCGGGTCGGCGACCTCCGCGTAGTCCCCGCGGACCTGCTTGAGCACGACGAAGTGGCGGAAGCCGCGCACGTCCATCAGCACCAGGCCCGGCACGCGCAATGCGCGCAGGCGCTCCTCTTCGATGCGGTAGCCGCGGCCGCGCATGCCCAGCGATTCCACGTAGCGCTTGATGTCGAGCAGCGAGAAGCCGCGGGCCTGCACGACCTCCGGATCGGCCAGGCCCATCATGCCTTCGATGACGGTCGCCTCGTCGACATCGAGCCGGTAGGCGTACTTGAGCACCGTCGCCAGCGCGGCGGCGCCACAGCTGTAGTCGGTGTGCTGGCGCACGAGGTGGCGGTAGCGCGCCTCGCGCATGCTCTCCACATTGACCGGCATCACCGCGCCATTGGGCAGGATGCCGTGGAAGGCCACGTCGGCCGCCCGCGCCGGGCCGGCCAGGCACAGCAACGCCAGTACGAGGCCGGAAAGGCTGCGGATCATCGTGTCGACTCCTGGCACGCGTGCCGCGTGCCCCACGCGGCTTCCATTGCCCGGCCCGGCCCGGCGCCCGGCAATGGAAGACACGTCTTTCGAAGGAAGGCCCCGCGCCACGGGGCATGTGGCGCGGGGCTTCCGGGAGATACCCGGCGCAGGGGGCTGGCCGGGCATCACACCTCGTGGGCGCTTACTCGCCGCCACCGCCCGGGGGCGGCGCCGTTGCGCCCGGCTGCGCGACCGCCATCGACAGGCTGTTGGCCTGCAGGTTGCCGGAGCCCGCCGCCACGTTCACGCCGACATTGCCCGACGCGTTGCTGAAGGCGCTGCCCGACAGACCGGCGGTGTTGGTCGCCGCGACCGCGACCCAGCGGCTCGTCGTCACGGTGCCGCTCAGCTGGGCGTCCAGCTCGGTGTAGCCGAGTTCCAGGAAGGCCAGATCGCCTGCCTCCGTGCCCGAATAGGAGCCGCGGGAATCGGTGTCGAACGCCAGGCCGCCCACACCCTGGCGGTAGGGATTGCGCACCGCGCCCTGGCTGTCGATGTCGTAGTCCGCGTGGCCGATGACCGGCCCGGCCGGGTGCTGCTCGCCCTGCCACAGATCGGCATAGAAGTTCGACTGCTGGTAGGCATTGCCGCGCGAGGCGGTGGAGCCGCTGGTCGAACCCTCGTAGGCGCCGATGCCCACCGCGATCGAGTTGCCGCGCATCGTGCCGCTGAGCGACACGCCGACCGTGTCGGTGAAGCGCTGGTAGCTGCCGGCGTTCGAGGTCGTGTTGCCCGACGAGGCCTGGTTGGCGCTGACGCTGGCCTGCGCATAGGCGGCGGTGGCGACCGAGGCGGCCATCGCGTTCTTCTGCGCGTTGTTGTTGCCCGATGCGATGTTGACGCCGATGTTGCCGGTCGCGGCCGAGAACGCGTTGCCGCCGATGCCGGCCGTGTTGGTCACACCCTCGTTCATCGTCACGTTGTGCATGCCGGACTGGTTGACGAACACTTCGGCATCGGCGAGACCGAACGCGAAGCCCGCATCGGCGGCCGACAGCGCCGCTGCGTTGTCCTGCACGTTGTTGTCGCCCGCGGCGACGTTGAACAGCAGGTTGCCCGAGGCCTCGGAGCCCACGTCGTCGGCGATGCCCGCGGTGTTCTCGAGCACCTCGTTGATGCCCAGGTTGCCGCTGACCGACTGGCGGTTGTCGATGAGGGCGATCGCGGCGGAATCGAGGTCGATGTTGCCGGTGATCGTCGGGGCGCCGCTGAAGGCGATGTCCGAGCTCAGCGAGATGTCCTTGTCGATGTTCACCGACACGCCGTGCTCGTTGCGCTCGCGGCGGATGTCGGAGCTTACGTTCTCGGTGCGGTCGATGTTCTCGTAGACCTGGTTGCTGCGGATGCGATGGGCCTCGTCGAGGCTCTGGTCGACCTGCTGGTTGACCTCGCGGTTGAACGCATCGGTGACGCTGATGTCGTACGACTCGGTCAGGCTCTGGTCGACGGTCTGGGTCCAGTCCAGAGTCTGGTGCACCGTCGTGTTGATCTCGGTGTTGGTGTTGGTGACATTGGTCTCGTAGTTGCGCGTGTCGTCGATCGTGATGTCGTGATCGATGACGGTCCAGTCGTAATAGCTCTGCGCCTGGGCAGTCCCGACACCGGCAGCGCTGACGGCGATCGCCAGCAGGGTGGTCTTGATGGTCTTCATGTTTGCGTTCTCTCTCTCGTCTGCTCTCGTGGAGTTCCCGTTGAAGCGCCCGGTCACGGGCCTGCCTGGATCGACATCGCCAGCGTGTTGCCGGTGTCGTTCCCGGATCCCGCGACCTGGTTGAGCTGCAACACACCTTCGAAGCCCTGCAGCGCAGTGGACTCGACGGACGCCACGCGACGACCTGCTGTCGCGCGCCCGTGTTCGAAACCGTGCTGTTGCCCCGCCGACGCGAACGCCGCCGACAACGAGCCGTCGTCGTCGGTTTCGCGTATGCCCTATTGCGCCAGTGCGAGCGACACCGCGTTGAACGACGCGTTGCCGGCTCCGCTGGCCTGGTTGATCGATGCGATGCCGGACGCGCCCGCGAGTGCGTTGCCGGCGATGACGGCCGTGGCCGAGTCGGGCGCTATGGCCATGTCGCGACTGCGCGACTGGCGCGCGTCGACTTCAGCGATCGCACGCGCGCCGACCGCGATCGCGCGCAGGTTCGCCTGCTGGTTGAGATCGCCGGCGGCGAGGTTGATCGCAATCGCGCCGGACGCGCCGCTGAACGCATTGCCGTCCACGCGCGACTGCGTGAGATAGCCGAGCATCGCCGGATAGTCATCGGCGAGCACGGACACCGAGGCGAGCAGGCCCAGGGCGAGGCAGGCGGCGATGCGGATCACGGCCCGCCCCCATTCGCCGGCTGGGCGAACGGAATCTGCGACAGCGCGCCGGTGACGTGGCCGCCGATGCCGCGCGTGGTGTTGCCGACCGCGCCCAGGGGACCGCCGGTGACCGCGCCCAGCGTGCCGGCGCCCTGGATGCCGCTGGCGTCGCGCGCATTCGCGCCACCACCCAGCGTACCGGTCAGCAACTGCGTCACCGGTGCGGCGATGCCGCCGTGGCCGCGCATCGCGCCCTGCACCTGGTGGCCGGTGTCGAGCGCGAAGAAGTCGGCGTCGCTCAGTTCGCCACCCGGCAGCGACGGCATCAACTGCCGGTTCGGCGTGGGGTCGACGATCAGGCCGATGCCCGGGGGCGCCTGGCGCACCGCATGCCGGGCGCTGACATCGCGCAGCAGCACCATCTCGCCGGGTGTCGGATGCACGCCGGCGCGGGCACCGGCGGCCTGCGCAGTGCCCGCGGCCAGTGCGAGGCACGGCAACAGCAGGATCAGGTCTGTCTGGATTGGATGGCGCATCGTCGGCTCCGCGGTTCTTCAGCGAGGAAGTCAACGCAGAGCGCGTGCCAAGTGGTTTTGTCCTTGCAGATCAATACTTTGTATTTTTCTTTCGCTGTTTTCCCTGGCGCCGTTCGCCGCCGCCTGTTACAGGTGCATCGGGCTGCGAAGGCCTCGAACCGCGCCACGACGCGGCTGCGCCGGTGTCACACAGCTGCGACACCGGGATGTCACAGGTCACAGTGCATCGGCATTGCGCGTTTTTGCGTGGCCCGCCGCTACCCTGTGCGCGGCGCGATCGGCGCCGTCGTCGAGTCGCCCATGTCCGGAACCCTGCAGCGCGCCTGGGAGTCGTTCGCGACCATGCCGCATCTCCTGGCGGTGCTGACGGTGGGCTGGGCGCTGTATCTGGTGGTGCTGGGCATGTGGATCGTGCTGCAGAAGCGCGAGCCGGTCGCGACGCTGAGCTGGCTGTTGGGCCTCGCCCTGCTGCCCTACGTGGGTTTTCTGGTCTATCACGTGTTCGGGCCGCAGAAGATCCGCCGCAACCGTCTGCGCCGCAGCCACAGCCGCGCATCGATGCGCAGCACGCAGATCGAGGCCGAACAGGGCGAAGCCGCCGAGCTCGTGCGACTGGGACAGGCGACGACCGGATTGCCGGCAACGTCTTCGGCCGAAGTCGACCTGCTGATCGACGGCGCGGCGAAGTACACCGCGCTGCTCGCCGACATCGCCCGCGCCGAACACCACGTCCATCTCGAGTACTACATCTACGAACCCGACACGACCGGCGCTGCATTGCGCGACGCGCTGGTCGAGCGTGCGCGTTCCGGCGTGCGCGTGCGCGTGCTGCTCGACTTCGTCGGCTCCAAGGCGTCGCGCAGGTTCTTCGCGCCGCTGCTCGACGCCGGCGGCGAACTCGCCTGGTTCCACCCGATGCGCTTCGGACGCATCTGGCAGCGACCGTGGACCAACCTGCGCACACACCGCAAGATCGTCGTGATCGACGGCCGCATCGGCTACACCGGCGGCATGAACATCACCGACGAGCAGGACGAGCGCCTGCGCGGCGATGCCTATCGCGATCTGCACATGCGCCTGGTCGGCAAGTCGGTGCGCGTGCTGCAGCTGGTGTTCGCCGAGGACTGGGCCTACGCCACCGGCCGCCGCGATTTCCTCGCCGAAGTCGAACGCCAGACACCGCCCGCCGACGCCGGGCCGATCCGCACCCAGGTGCTGACCTCGGGCCCGGATTCCAACTGGGAAGCGATCCATCGCGCGCATGTCGGCGCGATCCACGCCGCGCAGCAACGCGTGTGGATGACCACGCCGTACTTCGTGCCCGGCGAGGCGGCGATGATGGCGCTGACCTCGGCCGCGCTCGCCGGCCTCGACGTGCGCCTGCTGGTGCCGCAGACCAGCGACTCCAGGCTGGTGACGCTCGCCGCGCGCTCTTACTTCGGCCAGCTGCTGGTCGCCGGCGTGAAGATCTACGAGTACCGCTCGCGCCTGCTGCACAGCAAGACCCTGCTGGTCGACGACCACCTCGCGCTGATCGGCAGCGCCAATTTCGACCACCGCAGCTTCCGGCTCAACTTCGAAGTCTCGGTCCTGTTCGACGATCCCGGCATGGCCGCGGCCCTCTCGCAATACATCGAACGCGAGTTCGCCAACGCCCCGCGGGTGCAGCGTGGCCGCCGTCGTCCGCTGCTGACCGCGCGCCTGCCCGAAGCGCTCGCGCGGCTGTGCTCGCCACTGCTGTAGCCGCGGCGCGTCGCAAGCAAGCGGCTCCACCGCGCGTCGCACAGGTTGCACGCGCCTCGAAGCCGGCGGCATGCCGGAGCGGGTTCCGGCCGACGACTGGTTTAGACTCGCCGACACGTCAGGCGGAGGCCGTCCCATGCCCTGGTTGTTCCTGTTGCTCGCCCTCGGCGCGGTCGTCATCGCGTTCACCACCACCTCGGTCCCGCTCGCGGCGATCGCGCTGGTGCTGTCGCTCGTGTTCGTGGTGATCGGCGTGCTGGGCCTGCTGGCGCAGCGGGTCGGCAACCAGAGCCGCAGCGAGGCGATGATGGTCGACCCGGCGGAACTGCGTCGCCTGCGCGAGCAGGCCGATGGCCGCCGCGCGACCGGATCGTTGCCCGTCGACGATCCGGCCCGCTCGCCGCGGACCGGTCCGTGACCCGGCTCAGCGTCAACGTCAACAAGATCGCGGTCCTGCGCAATTCGCGCGGCGGCCGCGATCCCGATGTCGTGCGCGCGGCGCAGGCCTGCCTCGATGCCGGCGCGCACGGCATCACCGTGCATCCGCGGCCCGATGCCCGCCACATCCGTGCCGACGACGTGCGCGCATTGGCCAGGCTGACGACCGGGCGCGACGTCGAGTTCAACATCGAAGGCAATCCGTTCGCACCACCGCGCGACGGCTATCCGGGCCTGCTCGCGCTGTGCGAGGAAACGCGTCCCGCGCAGGTCACGCTGGTACCCGATGGCGACGCACAACTGACCTCCGACCA
Organism: Proluteimonas flavola; assembly: GCF_021191705.1. GTDB lineage: Bacteria > Pseudomonadota > Gammaproteobacteria > Xanthomonadales > Xanthomonadaceae > Luteimonas > Luteimonas flavola. The sequence goes on along the minus strand of NZ_JAIWPU010000035.1, from coordinate 60,936 downwards.
CGGCTTCGACTTCGCACGCGAGCGCGACGCGCTGATCCCACTGGTCGCGGCCTTCCATGCGTTGGGATGCCGCGTCAGCCTGTTCGGCGACGCGGGCGCCGACATCGAAGCGGCGCGGGCCAGCGGCGCCGATCGCATCGAGCTCTACACCGGCCCGTGGGCCGAAGCCTTCGATGCGGCAGCGCCGGAGACGGCACTGCCCGCATTCGTGACGACCGCGCGCCAGGCGCGCGCCGCCGGACTCGGCGTCAATGCCGGCCACGATCTCAGCCAGGCCAATCTCGGTGCGTTCCTCGCCGCGCTTGGCGGTATCGACGAAGTCTCGATCGGCCACGCGCTGATCGGCGAGGCCCTGTACGACGGCCTGGAGACCACGGTGCGTCGCTATCTCGCGATCATCGAGGTCGCGGCCCGTCCGGCATGATCCAGGCACGCGCTGCCCTGCTCTGAGCGAGACGGTGAGTGCGGTTGCAGCCCCGCCCGCCCTGCTCGCAATCCCATCCGGCCGACCACGCGCTCCCAGATGCGCAGAAGCGCGGCCCTGGACGCGAGTCCGGCACGCTCCCATCCCCGATACGCATCCAAAAAAACGCCGCCCGGAGGCGGCGTTCAAATCACTGCATCGATCACCGGCGCGTGCTGCAGGCCCGCACCGGCGTGTACTGCGGTTTACTGGCGCACGAAGCCGATCTTCTGCATCTGCGCGTTCTTCGCTTCCGCCAGCACCTTGGCCAGCACGCCGTAATCGGCATCGGCGTTGGTGTCGATCTCGAGCGTCGGCTGATTGGTCGGGTCGCGCTGGACTTCCGACTCCATCATGTTGCGCAGTGCCGAGACTGGCGTCGGGCTGTCGTTCCAGAAGATCTGGCCCGAACCGTCGATGCGCAGCCGGATCGGCTCCGGTGGTTCCACCGGATTCTCCGGCGGCGTCGTGGAACGCTGCGGGAGGTCGATGTCGATTGGATAGGAAGCCTTCGGCGCCGTCACCATGAAGATGATCAGCAGCACCAACATCACGTCGCAGAGCGGAATGATGTTGATGTCGGCCATCGGGCCTTCGCCACCGGATGAAAATGCCATGCGTGTTGCTCCGGTTTACCTGTTTTCGACCGTGGCGATGAAGCCGACCTTGCGCATGCCCTGGGCCTGCGCAGTGTTGACCACGTCGTTGATCGTCCGGTACTTCGTCGTCGAGTCGCCGCGGATGTTGACCGGCGGCTGCGGCGTCTTCTGGGCCTCGACCGAGAAGGCGCTCTCCAGCAGCTGGAGCGTCACCGGTTCGTCGTTGAGGAAGATGTCACCGTTCTCGGTGACAGCGACCGTCAGCGGCGTCGGGCCGGGGGTGGTTTCCGGCCGCTCGTCGAGATTCGCTTCCGGCAGTTCGACCTGCACCTTGTGCGCCATCAGGGGTGCCGTGACCATGAAGATGATCAGCAGCACCAGCATGACGTCGACAAGCGGGACGATGTTGATCGTGGCGTTGACCTTGTCGTTGCCACCACCTGAGCTGAAAGCCATATCTGAACTCCGTTGTCGCTACTGACGTGCGCGCTTCTTAGACCTTGGCCGGAGCCGGCGTCTCGCCGACGCGCGAACCGGTGGCGAAGAAGTCGTGCAGATCGTGCGCGAAGGTGTCGAGCTTGTTGTTCGTACCGCGGTTGAGACGGACGAAGAAGTTGTAACCCAGCACCGCCGGGATCGCGACGCCCAGACCGATCGCGGTCATGATCAGCGCCTCGCCGACCGGGCCTGCCACTGCGCCGATGTCGGCCTGGCCGCTGGCACCGATGCGGATCAGGGCGCGGTAGATGCCCCACACCGTACCGAGCAGACCCACGAACGGCGCGGTCGCACCAACGGTGGCGAGCACGGTCAGGCCGTCCTCGAGCTTCAGCGATTCGCGGGTCACGGCCTGGCGCAGGGCACGATCGACGAACTCCGAACGGTTCAGCGACTCGACCAGACGCGAACCTTCATGACGCTGGTGGTGGGCGGCGGCCTGGGCGGCGTCGAGGGCGACCTTCGAGAAGGGCTCGCTCTTGGGCTGCTCTTCCATGAAGCGGATCGCGTCCTGCGCGTTCGGGGTTTCCCAGAACGTGTTGATCACGCGGTCGGTGCTGCCCTTCAGGCGTGCGGCCTTGATGGCATTGAAAATGATCCAGAAGATCGACATGGCCGACATCACGATCAGAACGATGAGCACGGTCCAGTTGACCGCGTCCATGTGCTCGATCATGTCAGCGAAGCCCATCGACTCCAGACCTGCAGCGTTGGACACAGCGGCGTTGGTGGTTTCCTGCAGCATGACGCTTACCTTCTAGATGTAGTGGTTTGAAGAGTGGAACGTTGACGCGTCACCATCGACAACCGCGAGATCGCCGATATAACGGATGGAACGGATCGATCAGCCGAGGTTGAAGTCGACCGGCACGCGGACGCGACCGGCGGCAGGCTGACCGTCCTTCATCGCCGGCGCGAACGACCACTTGCGTGCGGCTTCGATCGCCGCACGGTCGAGGTCGCGGTTGCGGCTGGACTTCTCGACCGACACGTTGGTGACGTTGCCGTTGGCATCGACGTCGATGACCAGGATCACCGTGCCCTCGATCTGCGCGCGCGCGGCGGCAGGCGGGTAACGCGGCGGATTCATGTTCTTCGACGAGATATCGACGCTGGCGCCGATGTCGGCGGACGGGGCGGGCGGCGACGGCGGGGCCGGCGGCGGAGCCGGCGTATCCATCGGCGACGGATCGTCGAACACGACAGGCGGCGCTTCCGGCGGCGGCGGCACCGGCGTCGGACGCGGCGGGGTCAGTTCCTTGATCGGCGTGGGCTTCGGCGGCTCCGGCGGCGGCGGCGGCGGCGGGGGAGGCGGCGGCGGCGGTTCGATGATCACCACCCGCGTGGCTGCTTCTTCCTGCGCTGCGGCGTTCGGCGGATTGACGGGCGCGAGCAGCAGCATGATCGCAGCGGCGTGGAACGCGACCACCATCGTGAAGCCGGCGATGCGGCCCCAGTTCAGGCCCTCGTCTTCGTCATTCCTGTCGGTCGTCGTCGAGCGTTGCGTCATGCGGAGAACTCTGGTGAGGCCGGGGTCGAAACCCCGGTGGAAAAGTTGACATGTCGACCTGATCGGTCGGCAGGAACCCGAAAGCTTATACCAATCCCGGTTGCCAGTACCATCGATGATTCCGGCAACTTTTTCTTAACGACCGGAGATGATGCGCTCCGCATCGGCGTTGGATTTTAGGCCTTTTGCGATCGCCTGCTGTGCGGCTTCCTTCGCTTCCGCCGCGCGCCCTTCCTGATGCAGGACACGTGCCAGATTGAGGTACGTGTCGCCATTCTCCGCGAGCGGTGCGGCCTTGCGCCATGCGGCGATCGCAGGCTCGATCTGGTCGCTGAAATAGTTCGCCTGACCGAGCGCCGCCATCGTGCGGTAGTCCTCTTTGAGGATGTTCTTCTGCAGGCCCTCGTTGATGACCGCAATCGCCTCACGCTCCTTGTTCTCGCTGTTGAGATACAGGGCATAGAGGTTGCGGTATTCGCTTTCCTCGGTAAGTTGACCCGATGCGCGCAGGCGCTCGAACACTTTGATCGCCTTGTCGTTCTGATCGGTCTGCAGATAGGACACGGCGAGGTTGACCTGCGAGCGCTTGTCGTCCGGCGTGGCCTGCGCGATCTGCTCGGCCAGGCGGGTCGCCTCGGCGCTGTTGCCCGACTCGGCGTAGGACGCCATCAGGATCTGGGTCCACTGCGGATCGACTTCGCCACCCGCGTCGACCAGCAGCTTGAGCGTCGCGATCGCCTCCGGATAACGCTCGAGGCGATACAGCAGGTTGCCCTTGAGCGCCTGGTCCTTGGGGTCGGTGGAACCCGACTCGGTAAGGTAGCGGTCGAGCGACACGAGCGCCTGGTCGTAAGTGTCTTCCTGCGCCTGCAGCTGCGCGACGATCAGCATCGCCTGGAAGTGGTTGTTGTTGTCGAGACCGCCGGTGTCGATCGCCTGGTTGAGATAGGCGATCGCACGGTCGTTGTCCTCGTTGAGGAGCAGCTGGCCTGCGAGCAGGGCCGCCATCGACTTGTCGTAGGTGTTGGCATTGCTGTTGGCGAGGATCTCGTCGGCGACCGGCAGGCCCTTCGCCGCATCCGACGCGTTGCTCGCTTCCGACAGTGTGTTGAGCTGCTTGATCAGGCGCTGGCTGGCGGGCACGCCCGGCTCCTGGCGGGTGCTGTTGGGATACAGCGCCTCGGCCTTCTGCGGCGCCTGGCGCGAGCTGCGGCGCTCGCTGCGATCGGCGCTGCGCGACGAACGGTCGGCGCGGCTGCTGCGCTCGCTGCGGTCACTGCCGCCTTCGTCCTGCGCAAGCGCCATCGACGGCGCCGCGAACGCGAGCAGGGCGGTGGCCAGGGCAGCGGCGAGCGCCTGCTGGGACATGCGTGACTTCGACATGGAGCACCTCGATTGGCAGGTGGCCCGCGGTACGCCGGGGGCCGGAGTCTGGATACGGCGATTATCGCCGGATGGTTGCGGAGCTGCGCGCAGGCGCCGGTGAGACGCGCTCAACCGCAGCGCGGACGCTTGCCTGCGGCCTGCGCCTGCTCGTAGGTCGACACGAGGCTCGCCGCACGCGTCTGCAGTTCGCTGATGCGGCTTTCGGGATTGGGATGCGTCGACAGCCACTGCGGGGGACGGCTGCCGCCGCTGGCCGCGATCATGTTCTGCCACAGGCCGACGGCCGCGCGCGGATCGAAGCCGGCCTTGGCCATCAGGTCCTGTCCGACGACGTCGGCCTCGGTTTCCTGCGTGCGCGTGCCCGGGAGCAGGAACAGGCCTTGCGCCGCCGCACCACCAAACTGACTCGTCGCCTGCTGCGCACCTTCACCGTAGCGAGAGCCTGCGATCGCACCGACGACTCCGAGCGCGCCTTGGGCGCCCATCTGCCGCGTGACACGTTCGTCGTGGTGGTTGGCGTAGACGTGGCCGATCTCGTGCGCGATCACTGCCGCCAGCTGATCCTGGTTCTGCGCGACCTTGAGGATGCCGGTGTGCACGCCGACCTTGCCGCCCGGCAATGCGAACGCGTTCGGGTTGTCGTCGACGAAGACCACCGATTCCCAGTTGAGCTGCTGCCAGTTGGCCGGCAGTTCGCGGACGATGTCGGTGACGATGCAGCGCACGTAGGCCTGCTGCTTCGCATCGGTCGAGGCGCGCATCTGGGTCTTGGTCTCGGCGAATGCCGCCTCGCCCATCTGGTTGAGTTGGGCCTGCGAGACGGCGCCGACGTACTGGGTACGTCCGGTCGGGGACGTGGTGGTCGCGCAGCCGGCAAGCAGCACAGCCGCGGCGAGCGCCGCAATAGAGGTTTTCATGGACGAGACTCCCCTGTTCAAGAACCCACCTTTTAGAACGGCTTGGATTAACGCGCCGTCAATCGCGGCCTCCATACGGAGGCGCACGGTGAGGCGCAGCGGGACGGTTCAGACGTCGAGGTTGGCGACCTTGAGCGCGTTGTCGTCGATGAATGCGCGACGCGGCTCGACGACATCGCCCATCAGCGTGCTGAAGATCTCGTCCGCGGCGACCGCGTCCTCGATCCGCACCTGCAGCAGGCGGCGCGTCTCCGGATTCACCGTGGTGTCCCAGAGCTGCTCGGGGTTCATTTCGCCCAGGCCCTTGAAGCGCTGGATCTGGCGGCCGCGCTTGGCCTCCTCGAGCAACCAGGCCTGCGCCTCGGCGAAGGACTTGACCGGCTGCGCGCGATTGCCGCGGACGATCTGTGCGCCCTCACGGATCAGGCCGTGCAGTTCGCGGGCGGCCTCGCCGATGGTGCGGAGTTCGCCGCTCTCCAGCGTGGCCAGCGGCACCAGCTGGGTGACATCGAGGCCCATGTGCTGGCGGTCGATGGTCAGCACGGCGCCACGCGCTTCGGTGGCCGGCTGGACCGCGAACCTGAAGCGCGGACGCCCCAGCCCTGTCTGGTTCAGACGCGCCTCGAGCGCACGCAGCGCGGTGTCGATCTCCGCGTCGGTCCCGGAGGCGATCGGCGCAGCGTCGAGCAGCAGCTCCATGACGGTGGGGTCGTAGCGGTGCGCGTTGCGGGCGATCGTCTCCTTCGCGGCGGCGAAGGTCAGCAGCAGCTTTTCCAGCGCGGCCCCTTCGATCGCGGGCTCGCCCGCCGCCGGCGTCAGCGCGGCGCCTTCGACGGCGTTGCCGGCGAGGTAGGCGTCGAGCGCAGCATCGTCCTTGAGGTAGAGCTCGTTCTTGCCCTGCTTGATCTTGTACAGCGGCGGCAGGCCGATGTAGACATAGCCGCGCTCGATCAGCTCCGGCATCTGCCGGTAGAAGAACGTCAGCAGCAGCGTGCGGATGTGCGATCCGTCCACGTCGGCGTCGGTCATGATGATGATGCGGTGGTAGCGCAGCTTGTCCGGGTTGTACTCGTCCTTGCCGATGCCGGTGCCCAGCGCGGTGATCAGCGTGCCGACCTCGGCGCTGGCGAGCATGCGGTCGAAGCGCGCGCGCTCGACGTTGAGGATCTTGCCGCGCAGGGGCAGCACCGCCTGGTTCTTGCGGTTGCGGCCCTGCTTGGCGGAACCGCCGGCCGAGTCGCCCTCGACGATGAACAGCTCCGACAGCGCCGGATCCTTCTCCTGGCAGTCGGCCAGCTTGCCCGGCAGGCCGGCGATGTCGAGCGCGCCCTTGCGGCGGGTCAGGTCGCGCGCCTTGCGCGCGGCTTCGCGGGCACGGGCGGCGTCGACGATCTTGCCGGCGATCGCACGGGCCTCGGCCGGGTTCTCGTCGAGGAATTCCTGCAGCCGCTGGCCGAAGGCGCTCTCGACCACCGGGCGGACCTCGGAGGAGACCAGCTTTTCCTTGGTCTGCGAGGAGAAGCTCGGGTCCGGCACCTTGACCGACAGCACGGCGATCATGCCTTCGCGCATGTCGTCGCCCGACAGTGCCACCTTGGCCTGCTTGGCGATGCCGTTGCGCTCGATGTAGTTGGTCAGCGTGCGCGTGAGCGCCGCGCGGAACCCGATCAGATGGGTGCCGCCGTCCTTCTGCGGGATGTTGTTGGTGAAGCAGAACATCGTTTCCTGGTAGGCGTCTGTCCACTGCAGGGCGACGTCGACCGTGATGCCGCTCTGCTCGCCGGTCACCGAGATCACGTTCGGGTGCAGCGGGGTCTTGAGCTGGGCCAGATGCTCGACGAACGAGCGGATGCCGCCTTCGTACTCGAACAGGTCCTGGCGGCCGTCGCCGCGCAGGTCGACGAGGTTGATCCGCACGCCGGAATTGAGGAACGACAGCTCGCGCAGGCGGCGGGCCAGGATGTCGTAGTGGAAGGTGACGTCGGAGAACGTGGCCACGGCCGGCCAGAAGCGCAGCAGGGTGCCGCGCTTGTCGCTGGCTTCCAGCGTTTCCAGCGGTGCGACGGGCTCGCCCATCGCGTACTCCTGGTGGTGGCGATTGCCGTCGCGCCAGATCTCCAGCGTGAGCTTCTCGCTCAGCGCATTCACCACCGACACGCCCACGCCGTGCAGGCCGCCCGACACCTTGTAGCTGTTGTCGTCGAACTTACCGCCGGCATGCAGCTGGGTCATGATGACCTGCGCGGCCGAGACGCCTTCTTCCTTGTGGATGTCGACCGGGATGCCGCGGCCGTTGTCGGACACCGAGACCGAGCCGTCCTCGTGGATGGTCACCACGATGTCGTCGGCGTGGCCAGCCAGCGCTTCGTCGATCGCGTTGTCGACGACCTCGAACACCATGTGGTGCAGGCCGGTGCCGTCGTGCACGTCGCCGATGTACATGCCGGGACGCTTGCGCACGGCCTCGAGGCCACGCAGGACGGTGATGCGGCTGGAATCGTAATCGGAGTTGGCGGGGGAGCCGCCGGAGATCGTCTCGTCGCTCATTCGGTTCGCTGTCTGGCCGGGAGCGCGGCGTCCGGGCGCGGCGTCCGGACGGGCCGGGCGCACGCGGCAGGAATGGGCCGCAAGGGCGGAATTATAGCAGTTCGGGCCCAAACCTCCGGCCGGTGTTCCACGTGGAACACCAATCCGGCTTTGGCGGGATCAGAACCGGAGTACATGATGTTTCACGTGGAACACCAAATGCGCGTTTCTGGCGATTGCGCGCCCGAAACTCAAGCCGGCCGGACAACACCATGTTCCACGTGGAACGTCGTCGCGTCTTCTCTTACTGCGTCGGACCAGTAGTCCGGACGTTCGGTACCGGTGATCAGAACCTGGGCCCCGGCATCCCGCAGATACGCCAGTACCTGTTGCTGGTGATGACGATCCAGTTCCGAGGCCAGATCGTCGAGCGCGATCACCGGCCAACGGCCTTCGCACCGGTCGGCGCAGTCCCGCGCTTGGCTGAGCAGACAGCACAATGCGGACTGCTTGGCCTGGCCGCGCGACAGCAGCGACTGTTCGGGCCGATCGTCGAAGCGGATCCGCCAGTCGGCCCGATGCGGACCGACGCTGGTGTGGCCCGCTGTGCGGTCACGGTCGCGGGCCACCATCAGCGCATCCGCCAGCGACAACTCCTGGCGGCGCCAGCCGGGCAGGAAGACGAGTTCCGGCGCGCCGAGCGCCGGCGCGACCTGCCCGGCGACCCCCTGTAACGCAACCTGCAGCCGCCGAAGATAAGCTTCGCGTCGCGTATCGAGCGGCAGCGCCGCTTCGGCGAGCTCGTGATCCCAGGCGTCGAGCTGCGCGCCACCGGCGCCGGACTTGAGCAGCGCATTGCGCTGCCGCAGCGCCCGGGCGTAGCGGCGCCATTGCTGCAGGAAGTCCTGTTCCACGTGGAACAGTCCCCAGTCGAGAAACCGGCGCCGGACTTCGCTGCTGCCGGACATTAGCGCATGGCTGCCCGGTTCGAAGGTCACGACCATCAGCGCCGCGCACAGATCGCCGAGCTGGGCAACGTCCTCGCCGTCCAGACGGCCGCTCCAGTCCTGGCCGGTATGGCGAAGCCCGGCCCGACGGAAGCGATCCGGATGCGCGGGATCTTCGCGCCATTCGGCGTACAGCTCGACCGCCTCGCGCCCGCGCTGCACCAGTCCGTCGCGCACGCGACCGCGGAAGCTGCGGCCGTAGGCCATCAGGTGCAGCCCCTCGAGCACGCTGGTCTTGCCCGCGCCGTTGTCGCCGAGCAGCAGATTCAGCCCGGGTCCGGGCCGCAGCGAGGTGGGCTGCAGATTGCGCACGTTGTGGAGGTCTAAGCGGGTGATCTGCACGGAAATCCTGGGAGTGGCTTTCTCGGCGCCTGCCGCCGTAGGCGCAGTCGTCGGGCCGGAACGGAAGACGCCCGGCAAGCCGGGCGTCGTGTTCCACGTGAAACATGTGTGGGCGACGGGCGCCCAGTCTACCGATGGCGTCAGAGACGCAGCGGCATCACCACGTGACGGCTGCGCTCGTCGGTCGCCTCGCGCACCAGCGCGGACGAGTTCGCATCGCGCAGTTTCAGGATCACCTGTTCGCCGCGCAGCGCGGTCAGCGCGTCCAGCAGGTAATTCACGTTGAAGCCCACCGCCAGGTCGTCGACCTTGGTGTCGGCCTCGACTTCCTCGTGCGCCTCCTCCTGCTCAGGGTTGTGCGCGTTGATGCGCACCGTGCCCGGCGAGACTTCCAGCCGGACACCGCGGTACTTCTCGTTCGACAGGATCGCCACGCGCTGCAGTGCGGCGCGCAGCAGTTCGCGGTCGATCGTGACTTCGCGGTCGGCACCGATCGGAATCACCGCCTCGTAATCCGGGAAGCGGCCGTCGATCAGCTTGCTGGTGAAGGTGACATCGTCGCGCTTGACCCGCAGGTGGTTGCGGCCGAGTTCCAGTTCCAGGGTCTTGTCGCCGCCTTCGAGCAGGCGCTGCAACTCGGTCACGCCCTTGCGCGGAAGGATGATCTGGCGCTTGGTCTGGACCGCCGTCTCCAGCGTCGTTTCGCACAGCGCGAGACGGTGGCCGTCGGTCGCCACGCAGCGCAGGCGTGTATCGCCAAGATCGAACAACAGGCCGTTGAGGTAGTAGCGGACGTCCTGCTGCGCCATTGCGAACGCGGTGCGCTCGATGAGTTCCTTGAGCGCCGCTTCCGGCACCGCGATGCGATCTGTGGCTTCGACCTCGTCCACGGACGGGAAGTCGCCGGCCGGCAGGCTCGACAGCGTGAAGCGGCTGCGACCGGCCTGCACGGTGATCTTCTCGCCCGACTGCGAGATCACGATTTTGCTGCCGTCGGGTAATGCGCGAACGATGTCGAACAGTTTGCGCGCTGGAATCGTGGTCTCGCCGTCCTGGGCATCGTCGACCGCGCGGCGAGAGACCATCTCGACTTCGAGGTCGGTACCGGTCAACGACAGCTGGCCGTCCTGGACCTGGACCAGCAGGTTGGCCAGCACGGGCAGGGTCTGGCGGCGCTCGACGACGTTGACGACCTGGGCCAGCGGCTTGAGCAGTGTTTCGCGTTGGAGACTGAAACGCATGTCGGTGTTATCCCCTTGTCCCGTGCTTTTATAAAAAGGATATAAATCTAAAAATGGTGGTGCTGGGTGAGGCCAGAATCGGTTGGTATCTACTGCAAACCACTGAATCGATTACGTTTTTCGGACCTCCAAACCCGGTGGACAGTGCGGTGTGGAGGGGTGGATCAAGCTGTGGACAACTTTCGACCCCTCAAGTTGTCCACAGCCTCTCCACCTCCGGTCCCCCTGTTGTGCAGGGCCCGGCGATGCACAGCTTACTCGCTGAGTTTACGGATCAGCTTGTCCCAATCCTCGCGCAATTTGCCGTCGCTTTCGATCAGGGTGCGGATCTGCCGGCAGGCGTGCAGCACGGTGGTGTGGTCTCGGCCCGCGAAGGCCTCGCCGATCTCCGGCAGGCTGTGCTCGGTGAGTTCCTTGGACAGCGCCATCGCCACCTGACGGGGACGCGCCAGCGAGCGCGTACGGCGCTTGGAGAGCAGGTCCTTGATCTGCAGGCCGTAGTAGTCGGCCACGACCTTCTGGATGTTGGACATGCTGATCGCCTGCTGCTGGGCGCGCAGCAGGTCGCGCAGCGTCTCCTGGGCGAACTCGACGGTGATCGCCCGGCCCATGAAGTTCGCGCGTGCGGCCAGCGTATTGAGCGCGCCCTCGAGGTCGCGCACGTTCGAATGCATCTTCTTGGCCAGCAGGAAGGCCACGTCGTCGGGCACCTGGGTGCCGCGTTCGGCGGCCTTGGCCAGCACGATCGCCGCGCGGGTCTCGAAATCGGGCGGATCGATCGCCACCGACAGGCCCCAGGCCAGGCGCGACTTCAGCCGCGGCTCCAGGCCCTCCACCTCACGCGGATAGCGGTCGCAGGTCATGATGATCTGCTGCTTGCTGTCGAACAGCGTATTGAAGGTGTGGAAGAACTCTTCCTGGGTGCGGTCCTTGCCGGCGAAGAACTGGATGTCGTCGATCAGCAGCGCGTCGATCTGGCGGAACTGGCGCTTGAACTGGTCCGAGGTCTTTTCCTGGATCGAGCGGAAGAACGCGCTGTAGAACTCCTCCGAACGCAGATACAGCACGCGCGCACGCGGATTGGCCTGGCGCATCGCGTTGCCGGCGGCGAACATCAGATGGGTCTTGCCCAGGCCCGTGCCGCCGTAGAGCAGCAAGGGGTTGTGGGCGCGGTCGCCCGGCTTGAGCGCGGCCTGCCAGGCGGCGGCGCGGCCCATCTGGTTGCTGCGGCCCTCGACGAAGTTGTCGAAGGTGTAATGACTGTCCATGTTGCCGGCGAAGGCTTCGATCGGCGTGGCAGGCTGCGCCCGCGCATCGCCACTCGACAGACCCGTCGTCGCCGCTGGCGGCACCGCGCGCGGCAGCGAACCGACCTGCAGGCTCACATCCTCGACGCCGGCGAAATGCGCCAGCAACTCGCGGATACGCGGCATGTAGCGCGCCTGCACCTCGTCGCGGACGAAGGCATTGGGCGCATACAGCACGGTCGAGCGGTCGTCGGCGTGGGCCTGGAGCGGCTTGAGCCAGGTGTGGACATCCTCGGCCGGAAACTCGGCTTCGAGGCGTTGAAGGCAGCGGGGCCAGGCATCCATCATGCGGCGGAATTCGACAAAGCGGGCGCCGCCACGCAGATGCGCGGCCAAGGTCGCCGGGGAAGGGCACGCAGACTATCATGCCGCCACCCGCGGCCCGCCCCAGCGCAGCCCCCGCAGACCCGACGGGCGCACCGGCTTGACCGGCCCCACAGCGGGCCGCTAGAATTTCCGGTTCTATTCGTCACGTTGCCCGAAGGGCTCGACCATGGCTACCAAGCGCACCTATCAGCCCAGCAACCTCAAGCGCAAGCGCGACCACGGTTTCCGTGCCCGCATGGCGACGGCCGATGGCCGCAAGATCCTCGCGCGTCGCCGCGCGAAGGGCCGCAAGGTCCTCTCGGCCTGAAGCCCTCCGGGTCGGTGAGTCGCGTCTCCGCACTCCCGACCCGTTCTGCAGCGCTGCTTCCATGACCGCCGGTGTCCGCTATCCGCGGCACGTGCGTGTGCGCGCGCGTGCGGATTTCGATCGAATCTTCGCCGGTGCGACGCGGACTGCGTCGCCGATGCTGGCCGTCCACCGGTTGTCCGAGGCAGGACCGGCGCGTCTGGGCCTCGCAGTGTCGCGCAAGGTCGACAAGCGCGCCGTCGGCCGCAACCGGATCAAGCGTGTCCTGCGCGATGCCTTCCGCCTGATGCAGCCGCAGCTGGCGCCGGGCAGCTACGTCGTCGTGGCCCGTCCGGCCGCGGCGCAGGCCGACAATCCCGCATTGCGCGCCGCGTTCCTCAACGTGTTGCGGCGTGCCCGCGCGTTGCCGCCGTCATCCGCGGCCGGCACAATGCCCGCCTCCCCGATTCCATCCACGCCGGTGTCTTCCGGCGCATGAGCCTGCCTGCCTGATGAACCAGATCCGTACTTTCCTCGTCCTCGCCTGGCTGATGGTGGCCGTGTTGTTGTGGATGGAGTGGGGCAAGGAAAAGACCGCAGCCGCGACCCAGCCGCAGACCAGCGCCGCGCAGGCGGCACCGTCGGTCACCGTGCCGGGTGCCGCCGCCGGCAGTGCCGCCGTGCCGACTGCGCCCACCGATGCCGCGCCGGTGCCGCCGGCGCCTGGCGCCGCGCCTGTATCCGCTGCCGCCGCACCGGCCGCGCGCCAGGTCGTCGCCCAGACCGACGTGCTGCGGGTGGTGCTCGACGCCGGCAACGTGATCGAAGCCGACCTGCTGGCGTATCCGCAGACCCGCGAGGACGGCGCGCCGCCGGTGCGGATGTTCGACACCGATCCGCTGCACTACTACGCCGCGCAGACCGGCTGGGTCAGCAGCAGCAATGCCGCGCCGAGCCACGAGGGCCAGTTCGTGCCCGAAGGTACCGCCACGTCGGCCGTGCTCGCCGAGGGTGAGAACAGCGTCATCGTGCCGTTCGTGTGGACCGGCGCCGATGGCGTGACGATCCGCCGCAGCTTCGTGCTGACCCGCGGCGACTACGCGATCGAGGTCCGCGACGAGATCGTCAACACCGGCACGGCCGCGTGGCAGGGCTTCCCGTACCGCCAGCTGATCCGCACCGAACCGGCGGTCAAGCGCGGCATGACCAATCCCGAGTCCTACAGCCTGACCGGTGCGACCTGGTTCGGCAGCGACATCGGCTACAGCCGCCGCCAGCTCGGCGATTTCGAGAGCGACGGCCCGCTCAACGCGAAGGACAGCCAGATCTGGATCGCGATGGTCCAGCACCACTTCTTCAGTGCGTGGATCCCGCGTCCGGACGACACCGGCACGATCTCGATGCAGATCGACCGCAGTACCGGCGCGCCGCGGTACCTGATCCGCGAGTTCGGTGCGCCGGTCGCAGTGCCGGCCGGTCAGCAGGTTTCCACCACCGCGCGTCTGTGGGTCGGCCCCAAGCAGGTCGATCTGATCCAGGCGCAGGGCGTGCGCGGTCTCGACCGCGTCGTCGACTACAGCCGCTTCTCGATCTTCGCGATGCTCGGCGAAGGCCTGTTCTGGATCCTCTCCAAGTTGCACGGCCTGATCGGCAACTGGGGCTGGTCGATCATCGGCCTGGTGCTGCTGGTGAAGCTGGCGCTGTATCCGTTGTCGGTCGCGCAGTACAAGTCGATGGCGAAGATGCGCAAGTTCCAGCCGCGCATCGCCCAGCTCAAGGAGCGCTACGGCGACGACAAGCAGAAGTTCCAGCAGGCGATGATGGAGCTCTACAAGAAGGAGAAGATCAACCCGATCGGCGGCTGTCTGCCGGTGCTGCTGCAGATGCCAGTGTTCTTCGCCCTGTACTGGGTGCTGCTCGAGTCGGTGGAACTGCGCCACACGCCGTGGATGCTGTGGATCCAGGATCTGACCGCGCGCGACCCGTACTTCATCCTGCCGGTGCTCAACATCGCGATCATGTGGGCGACGCAGAAGCTCACGCCGATGGTCGGCATGGATCCGATGCAGCAGAAGATCATGCAGTTCATGCCGCTGGTGTTCGGCGCGATCATGATCTTCTTCCCGTCCGGTCTGGTGCTGTACTGGGTGACCAACGGCGGGCTCGGCCTGCTGCAGCAGTGGTGGATGATCAAGCGCTACAGCGAGGCGCCGGCGAAGGCCTGACGGCCGCGCCGACGCAATCTCCACGAGCCCGCCGCATGGCGGGCTCGTGCGTTGAGGAGCAACGACATGACGACATCGACCGAGACCATCGCCGCGATCGCCACCGCGCCCGGCGCAGGCGGCGTTGGCATCGTGCGCCTGTCGGGCCCGGCGTCGCTGTCGATCGCGCGCGCGGTGTGCGGACGCGCACTGCGCGCGCGTCATGCGCACCACGTGCGCTTCCGCGATGCCGATGGCGCCGTGCTCGACGACGGCCTCGCGCTCGCGTTTCCCGGCCCGGCCAGCTACACCGGCGAGGACGTCGTGGAGCTGCAGGCGCACGGCAGCCCGGTCGTGCTGCAGCAGCTGCTGGCGCGCTGTCGCACGCTCGGCGCCCGGCTCGCGCGGCCCGGTGAGTTCAGCGAACGCGCGTTCCTCAACGGCCGGCTCGACCTGGCCCAGGCCGAAGCCGTCGCCGATCTGATCGCCGCAGGCGACGACCGCGCGGCCCGCGCCGCACGCCGCGCACTCGATGGCGTGTTCTCCGATCGCTGCGATGCATTGGCCGCCGAACTGCTGCATCTGCGCGTCTATGTCGAAGCGATGATCGACTTCTCCGACGAGCCGATCGACACCCTCGGTGGCGACGAGGTCGCGCGGCGCATCGACGCACTCGCCGCGGCGCTGTCGCAGCTGCTGGCCGAAGCCGAACAGGGCCGGCGTCTGCGCGACGGGCTGCATACGGTGATCGTCGGACCGCCGAATGCCGGCAAGAGCTCGCTGCTCAATGCGCTGGCCGGCGTGGACCGCGCCATCGTCACCGACATCGCCGGCACCACGCGCGATCTGCTGCACGAGACGCTGCGCATCGGCGGCGTCGAACTCACCCTGGTCGATACCGCGGGCCTGCGCAGCGAAGGCGACGCGATCGAGCGCGAAGGCATGCGCCGCGCGCGCGCCGAACTGCAACGCGCCGATCTCGCGCTGGTGGTGCTCGATGCACGGGATCCGGATGCGGGTTGGGCCTCGGTGGAAGACGCCATTGCCGGTGTCGCCGACCGCATCGTCGTGCACAACAAGACCGACCTGCTCGCAGCCGACGCGTTCGTTACGCGCGATGCCGTGCAGGTGTCCGCGCGCACCGGGGCCGGCCTCGACACGTTGCGCGATGCGCTGCAGGCCCGGCTCGGCGGCGACACACTGGCGGGCGAAGGCGCATTCACTGCGCGGCAGCGGCATGTCGACGCGCTGCGGGACGCCGCTGACGCCGTGGACGACGCCCGCGGCACGCTGGCCGCGCAACATCTCGAGCTGGCCGCAGAATCGCTGCGCGTCGCGCACGACGCAGTCGGCGCGATCACCGGGCGGATCCTGCCCGACGACCTGCTCGGACACATCTTCTCGAGTTTCTGCATCGGGAAGTAAGGTGGGGTCCAGGGACTTCCACTGAAGTCTGCTGATGTGCCTGTAAGCCTCATAAATAAAGGGATTTTTGTCTTCTGAAGGATTCGGTGATACAGTCGAAGCCATCGCTATTCGGGTCCATATATGGGTCCAATCTCTCCGAATGGCTTGACTGATTGGCTTCCATGGACCCAAAGGAGGGTCCATGTCTCTCACAGGCACCGCACTCAAGGCGCTCAAACCCCGGGACGCCTCGTACATCGTCAGCGACGATCGCGGGCTGTACGTCGAAGTGCTGCCGAGTGGCAGCATCGTCTGGCGTTATCGCTATCGGCTGAGTGGCAAGCGCGAGAAGCTCACTCTGGGCAAGTACCCGGCCCTCACCCTGAAGAACGCGCGCCTGAAACGGGACGAGGCGGCGCATCTGGTGGCGCTGGGCCAGTCTCCGGCGCAGAAAAAGCAGCAGGAGAAGGTGGCCGGCGCAGCAGACGCCACCGTGGCCGACTTCGCCGAACGCTTCTTCAAGGACATCCAGTCACGCGACCGCAAGGATGTAACCATGCCGCGCCGCTACCTGGAAAAGGACATCCTGCCGCACATCGGCAGCAAGCCGGTTCGGGACATTACCGCCGAGGACGTGCGCAGCGTCATCTGGCGCAAGAAGGGGCAAGGCTTCGACGCCGCCGCCGGCCAGGTGCGCGGCCTGCTCAAGCGCATGTTCGACTACGCGCTGACCTGCGGCCTGATCCAGGCCAACCCGGTCATGGCCCTGCCGATCCGGCATGTCTACCGCGCCGCCGCCCGCGACCGGGCGCTGACGCCGGACGAGATCCGGCAGTTCCTGCGCGCCATGCAGACCTCCAACATCCGCCGCCAGTTCAAGATCGCCTTCCAGTTGATCCTGATGACCTTGGTGCGCAAGTCCGAGCTGATGCTGGCGCAGTGGAAGGACGTGCATCTGGACGAAGGCGAATGGCACATCCCGGTCGAGAACTCCAAGACCGGCAAGCCGCACATCGTCTACCTCTCCACCCAAGCGAAGACGCTGTTCAAGGAACTCAAGCCGCTGGCCAGCAGCAGCGGCTGGGTGTTGCCGGGGCGTGGCACCCTGGCCAAGCCCTTCGCCAGCAACGCGCTGAACCAGGCGCTGAAGGTGTCATTGCAGGGGCAGGAGATCCCCGCCTTCACCATCCACGACTTGCGGCGCACCGCATCGACACTGCTGCACGAACAGGGCTGGCCTTCGGATGTGGTGGAAAAGGCGCTGAACCACACCATCGGCGGCGTGCGCGGTGTCTACAACCGCGCCGAGTACGCCGAACAGCGGCGGGAGATGTTGCAGGCGTGGTCGGACTACATCGACAGGCTGGCGCCATCGGGGAATCTGGTGATCGGTGCCGGCTCGGCGTGACGGCGGCCTTTCCTTTTCTGGTTAGGGCCGTTGTCCCTTGTGCGCCATTCCCTTGCCATTTGCTTTCGCCATGAACAGGCGGCTAGAAATAGGGCAATCCAATGCTTAAATGGGGTAATTTTATGTAGTAATGCCCCTTTATGGCCCGTGGCTCATGCGGTAGCGCCCTATCAGGCACGTGGTGTTCCCGCCGTCAGGCTGCGCAAAGGTCTGTAAACAGGGTAATCATAGCTTTAAATGAGGCATTTCTGCGGACAATGCCCTATTTAAAGCTATGATTACCCCATTTAGACAGCTTGGGCTCACATTTTCATGCACTCGCTCACACCCGAGTACCTCGCCGCACTTCGCTTCGACGGCACCCAGGCTGCCACATTGCGCTCACTGGGCGAGTACCAGGGCAAGCAACAGCTGTATGCCGCGCAGTCGCCTGAAGCCCTGAAAGGCCTACGCCAGATCGCGGTGGTCGAGTCCACCGAATCGTCCAACCGCCTGGAAGGCGTTGTCGTCGCGCCCTCGCGTTTGAAGTCCCTGGTCATCCGCAACGCAACGCCAAAGAGTCGCTCCGAACAAGAGATCGCCGGCTATCGCGATGCCCTGGCGCTGATCCACGAATCCGCTGCGCACATGCCCTTCAACGAAGGCGTGGTGCTGCAACTGCACACCATGCTGTACCGCTACATGCCACAAACGGGCGGGCGCTGGAAGGCTACCAACAACGACATCATCGAGCGTCACCCAGACGGCACTTCGCGTCTGCGCTTCCAACCAGTCGCTGCGCACCTGACACCGATGGCAATGGCCGATCTGACCGGGCGCTACGCGACCGCGCTGGACCAGCACCTGGCCGACCCCCTGGTACTGGTGCCGCTGGCGATGCTCGACTTCCTGTGCATCCACCCCTTCCCGGACGGTAACGGTCGCATGTCCCGCTTGTTGACCTTGCTGCTGCTTTACCACTTCGACTATGCAGTGGGTCGCTACATCAGCCTGGAACGCATCTTCGAGGAAACCAAGGAAGGCTATTACGAGACGCTGGAAGCCAGCTCGCAGGGCTGGCATCAGGGGCAGCACGACGCCAAACCCTGGCTCGATTACTTCTGGGGTGCTTTGCTACGGGCTTACCGCGAATTCGAGGAGCGTGTCGGCACCATCGAGCGTGGCCGCGGCAGCAAAGGTGACCGGGTGCGCGCAGAAGTGCTGGGGCGCAGTCTGCCGTTTTCGATTTCCGAAATCGAAGAAGCCTGCCCAGGCGTTAGCCGGGACATGGTTCGGCTGGTGCTGCGGGCGATGAAATCGGAAGGGTTGATCGAATCAACGGGCAAGGGACGGGGGGCGAAATGGAAGCGCATTACGGCAGCCGGCCCTGATAGCACGATCAACGAAGATCAATAGAGGACGAGACGATGGATGTTTTCTCACTCAGAAGCCAGTTGATCGAGGACTATAGCCAGTTCGCGAGTTCTTTCACTTCCATTCGGGCGGAAGATATCCGCTCGGGCGTTCATGCGGCCTATGACGGCGGCCGTTACTGGCCGGAGCCGTTGATACAGATCAATCCGCGCTATCGCCAGGGGCGTTCGACACAACAGCTTGCCGCCACGAACGAATTGCTGACGGCAACGGCCGCCCTGTTTCCCATTGACCTCTACACCCACCAGGAACAGGCGATCGCGTTCTCCGACCGAGGCGAGAGTTACGTAGTGACCACGGGAACCGGCTCGGGCAAGTCGTTGTGCTTCTTCATCCCGATCGTAGATGCGGTGCTGCGCGCCAAGGCCCACGACAGCATGCCCAGAACGCGCGCCATCGTGATCTACCCAATGAACGCTCTGGCCAACAGTCAGCGCGAAGAGCTGATCAAGTTCGTAGGCAACGATGGGCCGGTAACCTTCGCGCGCTATACCGGCCAGGAAAGCAAGGAGGAGCGGGATCGGATTCGGGATAACCCGCCGGACATTCTGCTGACCAACTTCATGATGTTGGAAATGCTCATGACTCGGCAGAACGAGACCGACAGCCGGGTGATCGCCAACTGCGCCGGCCTGCAGTTTCTGGTGCTGGATGAATTGCATACCTATCGCGGACGGCAAGGCGCCGACGTGGCCATGTTGGTGAGGCGCGTTCGAGAACGGCTGGCACCGGAGTACCTGCAGTGCATCGGCACGTCCGCCACGATGGCTTCGGGCGGCAGTCAGGAAGATCGCAACCAAAAAGTCGCTTCCGTTGCCTCCACGTTGTTCGCAACCCAGATATCACCCTTCAATGTCGTCACCGAAGATCTGGAACGGGCTACAGAGCCATCCAAGACTGCCGACTCGGTCAGATCGCAACTGGGCGCCGCCATCGACGCGGGCGTTTCCACGCATGCCGATGATGCCACGTTGCGACAACATCCTTTGGCGATCTGGGTGGAAACACGCCTTGGCATCACGCGCGAACAGGCAGGGAAATGGGTTCGTGCTAATCCCCTGACCTTTGCCAAGGCCACCGAGCGCCTAGCCGAAGAGTCGGGAAGGGATGAAGTGATTGCGGGTGCCATGCTGCGCGCCATGCTGCTGCTGGCAGCCCAACCCGAAAAGAGTCGTCGTCCCGACGGGCACGGCAGCGAAAAAGCCTTCTTCGCCTTTCGTCTCCACCAGTTCATCAGCGGTGCTGGCGTCGTGTTCACGACCCTCGATGCCCCAGGGACACGCCCCGTTGAGTTGGAGGGACAGCAGTTCCTGCCTGGAGATGAGCAAAAACGGTTGTACTCCACGCACTTCTGCCGGGATTGTGGGCAGGAGTACCACCCGGTCAGGATGCGTCGGGACGATGCCGGTTGGGAGGTGCTAGCCCGCGACATCGACGACATGCCAAAAATGCGGGACGACGACACGGACGCCTCCGAAGTCGAAGAGGATGCCATTGGCGAACGGCTGGGCTTCCTGCTGCCCCTGAACGCCAACGATCCCATCGAATTTAACGGCAAGGTAGAGGACTATCCGGAGTCCTGGATCGAGATCACGCGACATGGTGAGGTGAGGTTCAAGCGCACCCATCAGCGCCTGGAGGCGGAACAACTCTCGATTCAAGCCAATGGCAGAGTCGGGCGAGGCCAGGAGGCCTGGTTCTTGCCTGGCAAGTTCCGTTATTGCTTGCGTTGCCGCACGGTGCATGGCGCCCAGGGCAAGGACAGCAATCGTCTTTCGGCACTGTCTGCGGAAGGGCGAAGCTCGGCGACGACGCTGCTGACCACCAGTGCGCTGCGCTGGATGCACGGCCATCCATCCATTGGCTCGGACAAGCGAAAACTGCTCGGCTTCACTGACAACCGCCAGGATGCAGCGCTCCAGGCGGGCCATTTCAATGATTTCACCTTCGTCAGTCTGTTGCGCGGCGCCATCTATCGGGCGCTGGTACAAGCTGGCGCGGCGGGTTTGGGCGACAGTGGACTGGGTGCGGCAGTGCGAGCGGCCTTGGGCTTCGATCAGCCACTGAGCACGACGGAAACCCCGGAAGAAAGCCACCGGGGTGAGTGGATGCAGGAACCGCAATCAGTCGGTCGGAATCTAGCCGATGCGGAGGAAGCCTTGCGCTTCGTGCTCGCGTACCGCGCCTGGTTCGATCAGCGTCGTGGTTGGCGCTATACCAATCCGAACCTGGAAGAACTGGGGTTGTTGGAAGCGGACTACTCCGGCCTGCAGGCATTCTGCAATGAGGCGGTGCGTTTCGACAAAGCGCCTGACCTGCTGCGAAACGCGACGCCACTGGCGCGTGAAAAGGCTTTCCGTTGCCTCTTCGACTACATGCGCAAAGGGCTGGCAGTGGATGCCGCCGCCCTCGATCCCAACCTGTTGCAGCAGCGTAAGGACGAAGCCTTGCGCTTGCTGCGCAACCCATGGGGCATCGGCCGGGAAGAGCGCCTGCTCGGTTGGCGCTGGCTGTTCCTTCAGCCTCCCAATGCGAATGCATTGCGCGGCAAGGATGAAGAACTGGTGCTGCGCGGCGGGCTGCAGACGGCCCTGGGCAAGAGCCTGCGTAGCTCGACCATATGGGAGCAGCCGGCGGCGGCCAACCTGCGACGTGCCGACTATCAGACCTTGCTGAACGCCATGATCCGCGCCGCACAAGAGGGCGGATTCATTCGCAGGGATGAACACACTCTGTTCAACGTACCGGGCTTTCGGCTCAATGCCGGCCGGGTGCGATTCCATCTGGGCGATGCATCCGGCACCCGGCCGAACGCGTTCTTCAAACAGCAATACCAAGCCATCGCCGCGATGCTTGGGCAACGGGATCGTTTCCTGTTCGGGCTGGAGGCACGCGAACATACCGCTCAGGTCGATGGTGAACTGCGTGCGCTGCGCGAAAGCCGCTTTCGCTTCGGCAACAGCGAGCGGGAAGCATTGACCGACGGCGAACTGCACGATATCGCCCACAAGCAGGGCGAGCCCACGCGCTTCCTGCCCCTGATGTTCTGCTCACCGACCATGGAACTGGGCGTGGATATCTCGGCGCTGAATGCCGTGTACCTGCGGAATGTGCCACCCACGCCCGCCAACTATGTGCAGCGCGCCGGCCGTGCCGGACGCAGTGGTCAGGCGGCGCTGGTGGTGACCTACTGCGCCGCGCGCAGCCCGCATGACCAGTATTTCTTCCGTGACCCCACCGCCATGGTGCATGGCGTGGTCAAGGCGCCGCTGCTGGATCTGGCCAACCAGGATCTGATCCAGAGCCATCTACAGGCTGTCTGGCTGGCCGCCAGCCGCAAGGAGCTCGACAGCTCGATTTCCAACATCGTCGATCCCGGCGTACCGCAACTGCCCGTGCGAGCGCACATCGTCGAAGCCTTGGGTCAGGAGGGGGTGACGGCCGAAGCGACCCGGCAAGCCATCAACGTGCTGCACATGGTGGAGGAACACCTGACGCCCGAACGCGCTCCGTGGTTCACCGATTGCCAGGCCTATGCTCAGGCCGCCATTGCATCGGCACCGGAGGCCTTCCATCGTGCGTTCAATCGCTGGCGGGATCTATTCACGTCGGCGGAGCGGCAAAAGCGCTTGGCCAACGAAACCTTGAACAACTACGCCATCACCGATAAGCGCGAGCGCGACGATGCCAAGCGCCGTTGGCGGCAGGCCTCCGATCAGATCGAGCTGCTCCTGCACGGCCGCGACTCCTTCTCCAGCGATTTTTACACCTACCGCTATTTGGCCACCGAGGGCTTCCTCCCAGGCTACAATTTTCCGCGGCTGCCGCTGATGGCCTACGTGCCCGGTCGTGCCGATGTGCGGGGTGGCAATACCTTCCTGCAGCGCCCGCGCTTTCTGGCGCTTTCCGAGTTCGGACCGCGCAGCCTGGTGTATCACGAAGGCCGTGCCTACAGGGTGGTTCGCGCTCGCATTGCCTTGTCGTCCGATGATCCCGGCAGTGCCGGTGGCACGCTTAGCACCCAGTCAGTACGCATCTGCTCGAACTGCGGCGCCGCGCACTTCGAGTCCCATTGGAACGACTGTCACGCCTGCGACCAATCGCTGTTGGATGCGCTGAAGATCAACAGCCTGTATCGCATCGACAACGTCGATACCGAGCCCACCGAGCGCATCACCGCCAACGACGAGGAGCGCCAGCGCCAGGCCTTCGAGCTGCAGACCACCTTCCGCTGGGCGATCCGCAATCGCCGCATCGACGTGCGCACCGTGTTGGCCAGAGACAGCGAAGGCGAGATATGTACCCTGCGCTACGGTGCCGGTGCCACCATTACCCGCATCAACAAGGGATTGCGCCGGCGTCGGCAACCGAATGACTTCGGCTTCTTCATCAACTCCCGGACGGGGTGGTGGGAAGGAGAGGAGCGTCGTTCGGCCAACACCGCTAACGAAGGGGATCGCCTGCCACCGCAACGCGTTGTTCCCTATGTCCAGGATCACAAGAACGCCCTGCTGCTGCAACCTTGCGGCGCCTGGGATGAACAGACCTTCGTCACCCTGCAGCATGCGCTCAAGCGTGGCATTGAAGCAGCCTTCCAGCTCGAAGAGGCTGAGTTGCTGGCCGAGGCCTTGCCCGATCTCCGCCACCGCAATGGCGTGCTGTTCTATGAAGCGACCGAAGGCGGCGCAGGCGTGCTTACCCGGCTGGTCAACGATCCATTGGCGCTGCAACAGGCGGCGCGCTACGCGTTGCGCATCATGCACTACGACGTACCGGTCGACGGTGGCCAATGGCCGACGTTCGAGAGCCGCCAGGAACAGCCGGACACTCGCTGCGTCGCGGGGTGCTACCGTTGCCTGTTGTCCTATTACAACCAGCCCGACCACGAACTGATCGATCGCCGCGACGCCGAAGCGGTTCACATTCTCTGGCGCCTGGCACAGGTCGAATCCATGGCTCAGCAGCAAGAGGCCGAACCTTTACTGCCCCCCGAACCGGAAGCCTCGTCAGGCTGGGCAGGCCAGTGGCGACAGGCGGCGACTACGCATCTGCCGGATGGTCCGCCCCCGGCAAGCGTGGATATCGAAGGCCTCACCTTGTTGCACTGGCCCGATCACTACGCCGCCATCGCCCTGCCCGATACCCCGCGCGACTTGCAGGCTGCCTGGGAAGACCGCGGCTATACCTTTATCCGTTTCCCTGCCGACACCGACGCCTGGCCGATGCTGTTCCAGCGCCTGGGTCGTCTGCTGGGGCTATGAGAACCATCGAGATGTCCATTCCTCAATACACCCCGGGTTCGCTGATCCATGCGCGCGGGCGCGAATGGATCGTGCAGCCAGGCAGCGTTCCTCCGTTGTTGCGCTTGCGGCCCTTGTCCGGCACCGAAGAAGAGGGCGCACTGATCCACATCGATCTGGAACCTGGCATCGAATCCGCTCACTTCCCACCACCCGATCCCTCGCTGGAGGGCAGTCAGGGCGAAGCCATCCTGCTCTCCGATGCGCTGCGCATGGCGCTGCGTCGCGGTGCCGGCCCTTTCCGCAGCTTCGGCAACATCGCGGTGGAACCGCGTACCTATCAACTGGTGCCGCTGTTGATGGCGTTGCGTCTTGATCCGGTGCGCCTGTTGATCGCCGACGACGTGGGGATCGGCAAGACCATCGAAGCCGCCCTGATCGCACGCGAACTGCAGGATCGCGGCGAGATCCAGCGTATGGCCATCTTGTGTCCGCCGCACCTTGTCGAACAGTGGGTGCGCGAACTCAACGACCGCTTTCACCTGCACGCGGTTGCTGTCACCGCGACCAGTGCGGCCCGATTGGAGCGAGGCATCCCGGTCGGTGAATCGTTGTTTCAGGTGCATCCGGTCACCGTCGTCAGTCTCGACTACATCAAGTCCGAGCGCCATCGTCACGACTTCATCCGCGCCTGCCCGGAATTCGTCATCGTCGACGAAGCCCACACCTGCGTCAGCGCGGGCCAGGGCCGGCAGCTGCGCTTCGAGCTGCTGCGTGCGTTGGCAGCCAACGAAGCACGCCACCTGGTTCTGCTCACCGCCACTCCTCACAGCGGCGACCAGGACACGTTCTACAGCTTGCTGGGGCTGTTGAAGCCGGAGTTCGCTGCGCTGGCGACAGCCAGCGGCGATACCAAGGAACGGCTGCGCGATCAGTTGGCATTGCATTTCGTGCAGCGGCGCCGACCCGACATCGACGAATGGCAGGACGGCAGCATCTTCCCCCAGCGCGAAACGGCCGAGCTGACCTATCGCCTTGGTGGCCTGTGGGAAAACTTCTTTCAGGACGTGCTCGACTACTGCCGTGAAGTGGTGCAACGCGCCGGTGGGGACGAGCGGAGTCAGCGCCTCAGCTTCTGGGGCACGCTGGCGCTGATGCGCTGCGTCGCCAGCAGCCCGGCGGCGGCCGTACAGGCCCTGCGCACCCGCCTGCTGGCCGAGCAGGTGGAACAGGCGCCTGAAGAGATCCTCGGCCCGTTGTTCGATGGCACGGAAGATGCTCTGAGCGAAGACGATGTGGTGCCAGCCGCTGACATCGGCGATCCTGCCCTGCTCGACCTGTTGAACAAGGCCGAGACGCTGGCCGGCGAAGAGAGCGATCCCAAACTGCGCCTGCTCGGCAGCCATCTCAAACAGCTTATCGACGATGGCTTCAATCCCGTGGTGTTCTGCCGCTACATCGCCACCGCCCGCTACCTGCATGACCATCTGGCGGGCAGATTCCGAGGCGTCACCGTGGACGTGGTGACGGGTGAATTTCCGGCCGCAGAGCGGGAGCGCCGTGTCGATGCCCTGGGCGAAGCCGAGCGTCGCCTGCTGATCGCTACCGACTGCCTGTCCGAAGGCATCAACCTGCAGGAAAACCTCGATGCCGTGGTCCATTACGACCTGTCCTGGAACCCCACGCGTCATGAGCAGCGCGAAGGTCGGGTAGATCGCTTCGGTCAGACCAGCCCCAAGGTGCGCGCCACCCTGATCTATGGCGCCAATAACCCGGTGGATGGTGCCGTGCTGCAGGTCATCTTGCGCAAGGCGGAAAAGATCCGCCAGGAACTGGGCGTGCCGGTGCCACTGCCCGACGACGACCATACCCTCACTCAGGCGCTGATGAAGGCTGTGATGCTGCGCAGCGAGCGCGCAGGCGGCCCACAACGCTCCTTTGATTTCGATCAGTACCCAGAAAGCCGGGCACTCGACGTTCGCTGGACCGACCTGGCCGAAAAAGCCAAGAAGAACCGCACCGTATTTGCCCAGCGCCGCTTGCGGCCTGCTGACGTACTGCCGGAATGGGAGCGCATGCGTGCCGTGCTTGGCAGCAGCGATGACGTCAAGCGTTTTGCCACTCAAGCCATGGCGCGTCTGGGGGCAGGATTGTCGCTGCGCGCCCGCGGAGCTACCGCGCCCATCAGCGCCTTGCCTGCAGCATTGCGCGAGCGGCTTGCAGCCGAAGGCGTGGACGGCGATTTGCGCATCGACTTCAACCAGCCCCCGGCGTCGCGCTGCCGCTTCATCCACCGTAGCCATCCGCTAATCGCCACCCTGGCCGACGAACTGCTGGAGCGTTCCTTGATGGCGGAAACCCATGACGGCCAGCAACTGGCCACGCTGGGCCGGATCGGCGTCTGGCGCAGCCCGGCGGTGCAGAGTGTCACCTCGGTGCTGTTGCTGCGCCTGCGGCACCAGATCAGCACCACCCGGGAGGGCCGCAACCAGACCTTGCTGGTCGAAGAAGCCTTGCCCGTGGCCTGGCAGGGACGTACCGATCCGGTCGAGATCCAGGGCGATCAATTGCTCGCCTGGCTGGAGGCGCCAGCCCAAGGCAACCTGCCGGACGTGGTGCGTCAGCGCGAAATGCACAACCTGCTGGAGACGTTGCAGCAGCGTCAGGAGCAACTGGAACACCTCGCCGATGCCCAGGCCGAAAGACTGCTGGCAGATCACCGGCGAGTGCGCGAAGCCGCCGATGCCCGGGGCCGCTATGAAGTACGCGCGCTCAAGCCAGTGGACGTCATTGCCGCCTATGTCCTGATGCCTGGAGGTGCTGCATGAGCCGTCGCAAGGATGCCGTGCTGCAGTTCGATGCGATCGCCATCGAAGGCGGACTGCTGCCGGCTGAGTGGCTGGCCAAGGTGGCCGCCCTGCATGCTCCGCAGCAGGCCCCTACGGACTATGGGGTGCCCAAGGGCCTGAATCTGCGCGACGAACTGGGGCGCTACTGGCGTATCGCCGAAGCGCACTGGAACGATTTCGCCGCCACCCGCGCGGGTGCAAGCGATGCCCAGGCATTGACAAAACGCTTCGTCACTCAGCTGCTGCGCGAAGTGTTCGGCGTTACCGATATCGTTGCCGGCGTCGAGCCGCAAATCCTGGATGAGCGCAGCTATCCACTCACGGCCACCGCTGGCAATGGCCGGTTGCCGCTGGTGGTCGCTCCCTACGACCAGCGTCTGGAGGAGCGTGACCGCCGCTTGGGCGATGGCGGGCGCCAGCGCAGCGCCTTCGGGCTGTTGCAGGACTATCTCAATGCGGCCGACACTACCTTGTGGGGCATCGCGAGCAATGGCCTGTCGCTGCGGGTGGCCCGCGACAATGCCAGCCTGACCCGCCCGGCTTGGATCGAAGCCGATCTGGAACGCATCTTTACCGAGCAGCGCTTCGCCGACTTCTCACTGTTGTGGCTGCTGATCCACGCCAGCCGCTTCGGCCAAGGCCAGCAACTGCCGCAGCAATGCGCACTGGAAGCCTGGTACGCCGCCAGCCGCGAGCAGGGCACCCGTGCCCGTGAAAAACTGCGCATCGGTGTGGAGGATGCGCTCAAGACCTTGGGCCAAGGCTTCCTGTCCGAAGCCGGCAATGGCGCGTTGCGTCAGCGCCTGGCGAGCGGCGAACTTACGCCCGACGATTACTTCCAGCAACTACTGCGTCTGGTCTACCGGCTCATCTTCCTGCTGACCATCGAGGAGCGTGGTCTGCTGCACCCGGATCACGCGGCCCCTGAAGCCATTCGCCTGTACCAAGACGGCTACAGCCTGCGTCGCCTGCGCGAACGCACCCGACGACGCCGCACCTGGGATCGCCATACCGACCTCTGGCAGGCACTCAAACCAGTGTTTGCAGGGCTGGCCAGCGGTCAGCCGCTGTTGGCGCTGCCGGCACTGGGAGGCCTGTTCGCGACCGATCAATGCCCTGATTTGGATCACGCAGGCCTGGGCAACAATACCCTGCTGGCCGCGACTCACCGGCTGGCCTGGATACCTGACGGCGGTAGCCTCACCCGCATCAACTGGCGTGACATGGGGCCGGAAGAGCTGGGCAGCGTCTATGAAAGCCTGTTGGAACTGGTGCCCCAGGTCGCCCAGGATGGCCGCGTGTTCCGCTTTGCCAACGCCGAGCAAAGCCAGGGCAATGCCCGCAAGACCAGCGGCAGTTACTACACGCCCGATCCCCTGGTACAGGAACTGCTGAATTCCGCGCTGGAACCGGTCATCCGCCAGCGAATAGCGGGTGCCAGCGACCCGCAGGCCGCACTCCTGTCGATCACCGTTTGCGATCCGGCCTGCGGCAGCGGCCACTTCCTGCTCGCCGCCGCCAGGCGATTGGCCAATCACCTGGCGCAATTGCGCGCCCAGGGCACGCCCAGCGGCGACGACTACCGTCAGGCGCTGCGCGACGTCATTGGCCACTGTATCTACGGCGTGGATCTGAACCCACTGGCGCTGGAACTGGCGCGCATGTCCCTGTGGCTGGAAGCCATGACGCCCGACAAGCCCTTGGGCTTCCTAGATCACCATCTGCAATGCGGCGATGCCCTGTTGGGCGTACTCGATCCCGCCATCCTCGACCGAGGCCTGCCGGATGTCGCCTTCACTCCCCTGAGTGGCGACAACAAGACCCTTGCCAGCGAGCTCAAGAAACAGAACAAGCGGGAACGCGAGAGTTGGCAAAGGGCACTTGCCAGTGGCGACCTGTTCCGCGAGGAACAACTGGCCATCCGCACCGGCGCGGTGGAGCAACTCACCGACGATGATCTACTGCAGGTGGCCGCTAAACAGGCCCGCTGGCAGCAGGCCCGTAGCGCTGCCAGTCAAAGCCGCTTGGCGCGCCTGGCTGATCTTTACCTGGGGGCCTTCCTGCTAACCAAGGCGGATAACCAGCTTGTCCCCAGCTCCCGCCACCTGTGGGCCGTAGCGAATAGTGAGACTGAGCCGACCCTGGCTCTCGTCGAAGCCACTGCCCGCGAAGCCTGCGTCCTGGCCCGTGTTCTGCATTGGTGGATTGCATTCCCCCATATCGCCGCGCAGGGCGGCTTCAGCGTGATGCTGGGCAACCCGCCCTGGGAGCGCATCAAGTTGCAAGAAGAGGAATTCTTCGCCAGCCGTAATAGCGATATCGCAAACGCCAGGAACAAGGCGGAGCGCAGCCAGCGCATCCAGTGGCTGAGCGAGGGGATACTGGCCCGGCATCTGGAGCCGGACAGGGTTCAGACCGAACTGGTTTGCAGCAATGAGCGGCGGTTGTACCAGGAATTTATTACCGCCCGCCGTACCGCTGAGGCCACCAGTGCCTTCGTTCACGTCAAGGGCAGCGAGGGCGGGCGCTACCCACTGACCGGCGTCGGTGACGTTAATACTTATGCGCTATTTTCCGAGACCTTTGCACAACTGGCGGGACGACCGGGCCGAGCGGGGCTGATTGTGCCCACTGGCATCGCCACCGACGATTCCACCAAGGCGTTCTTCTCCGCCGTCAGCCAATCCGGACGGCTGGTCAGCCTGTTCGACTTCGAGAACCGTGAAGGGGTTTTCCCGGCTGTGGACAGCCGTCAGAAGTTCTGCCTGCTGACACTGGGCCAGGCAGAAGCCGCCCGTTTCGTCTGCTTCGCTACTCAGGTGAGCCACTTGGCCGATACTCGCCGCCACTTCGCCCTGACGCCGCAGGAATTCGCACTGATCAACCCCAACACACGCACTTGCCCAGTCTTTCGCAGCCAGCGCGACGCAGAACTGACCAAGAAGCTCTACCGCCAAGCGCCGGTGCTGATACGCGAAGCGCAGGTGGACGAAAACGGCGATATCGTGGAACCGGGAGCCAATCCTTGGGGGATTCGCTTCCAAACCATGTTCCACATGTCCAATGACAGCCACCTGTTCCGCGACGGTGATTCACCGGATAACCTGCCCCTATACGAAGCCAAGATGATTCACCAGTTCGATCATCGCTGGGCCAGCTACGTGGAAGACCTTTCCAGCCAGGATGGCCTGACGACAGTGGACATGAGCGAGGAGCAAAAGGTCGATCCAACCTTCATCCTGCGCCCACGCTACTGGGTGGAGCAGCGCGAAGTGCTGGCTCGCGTCGCTCGCGTGCCTCGCACCGTCAGCAAGGCTTGGCTGGCCGTGCACCAGACCAGCTTTTCAGATACGCGGCGCAGCGCACTGGACACCTTATGGCTGACGCTGGCCCAGTGGGTCGCCGGCGAACTCTTCCGCCGCGACGGCGGCAATCCCGAGCCCGACGGCAGCTACAGCGACGCCCGGAAACTGCACACCGCCCCACGTGTGGAACGCACCTTGGCCAGTGACTACCCTGCCTGCGCCATCTCCCTGCGCGACAACAAAATCACCGGCAAAAAGGCCATCACCGAATTCGCCAAATGGGCCCATCAGGACAGAGACCAATCCCTGTCCGACGACGAACTCGCCATTCTGCAACGCTTTGCCGCGCAAGCCGCGAGTGAGACCCGCGATAAAGGTGTTCATACTGAACTCGATACCTGGATGGACCGTCGCAGCCCACGCTGGCTGATGGGTTGGCGGGATATCTGCCGTGCCACGGACGAGCGCACCGTGATCGCGTCGGTAATTCCGAGAGCGGGGGTGGGGAACAACATGCCCTTGATGCTACTTGGAGCAGACCTTGATTCCCGGAAAGCGGCTGCCCTGTTGGGCAACTTGGGCTCACTCGCTCTTGATTTTGTGGCTCGCCATAAAGTCGGTGGGACGCACCTTAATTACTTTATTTACAAACAGCTTCCTATTCTCTCGCCAGACCGCTACACCGAATCCGACCTGGCTTTTATCGTCCCGCGCGTACTGGAACTGACCTATACCGCCCACGACCTGGCCGACTGGGCTGCCGACCTTGGCTATACCGATCCACCTTTCTCTTGGCACCCCGAACGCCGCGCCCATCTGCGTGCCGAACTCGATGCCTACTACGCCAGACTCTACGGCCTGACCGAGGAAGAACTGCGCTACATTCTCGATCCGGCCGACGTGGCCGGCGAAGACTATCCCAGCGAGACTTTTCGTGTGCTCCGAAACAATGAGCTGCGGGATTTCGGGGCTTACAGGGAGGTGTCACCCACGCCCGTTCGATTGGCCAGTGTCGATGGCGAAACCCGTCGCGATCACGTGCAGTACCGCACCCAGCATCTGGTGTTGGAAGCCTTCAAGCGAGGTTTCCAGGTAGAAGACGCATTGCCTGCTCATGCTGAAGCCAAGGTTCGGCAGGTCGTCGATCGAGCATCCCTGCCTGATGGAATCTGGGCACGACCACAACAGGATGAAGGTGCGGAGACGGGGGTGGCCCTGGCCGCCTTGCTCAAGGTTGCCGAGACCCCATGGCCAGTGCGCCATGTACGCCTCGCCGCCGTCCTGGCGCTTGAGCCAAGGCTGATGACGCCTTTGCTGGATGCGCAGGATGCTCTGGATTGGCAGCGTCTGATAGGCGAAGAAGCCAGGCCGCTCTCCGGGGCGGTGTTGAGCTTCGTACCGCGTGCCAATCAGGCTTGGGGCAAGGCTGTGCGCTTTCTGCGAAGCAATGGCCACCTGGTTGAAGATCTGGGGGCGGGAACCTGGGCCAAAGGTGCCGAATTGGATGTGCCTGTTTCCGAATGGGCCGAAGGGCGCGCCCAGATGATTCTTGTTTTCCTGCAAGCGCGAGGGCAGGACTTCGATCGTGTCATTCGCGAGTTGCCTGACGAGATAGGGGGATGGATTGAAGCCACAGCCTGACATGTTCCAGCAACCGCTATTCCTCACTCCGCCGGCACAGATGCATGAGCCACGTTTATGGGTGAGGCGGCTGGTGATCTGGGAAAAACCTGGAGAGCCGCCCTTGCGGGATGTTCCATTACGTCCAGGCCTGAACATCGTCTGGACGCCAGACGACAACGGCATCGGTCATGGCGGCGGCAAGACCTTGTTCTGCAGGCTGCTGCGCTATTGCCTGGGCGAGGACAAGTTCGCTCCCGAAGATCAGCGCAATGGAATCGGTTCGGCATTCCCCAACGGATGGGTTGGCATGGAAGTCGTGCTGGATGGCGCCTGTTGGGCCGTCCTTCGACCCTTGGGCATCCGGCGGCGGCATTTCGCGGTACTGGATGGCAATCTCGATGAGCTTGTTCTCAGCGAAATGCCGGCTACGGGCCTGTCTCCGTTGCTCAACGCCATCGAAGAGAATCTGCTGACACCAGGCGTCAGGGATCTGATCGCTGGCAAGAAACAAGGGCATCAGGCCTGGCAGATTGCCTTGGCGCTGTTGAGCAGGGACCAGGAATGCAGATTCGACCATGTTCTTGAATGGCGATCCTCGCTATCCGACTCGGAGTCGCCGGCGCGGGGGCTGAATCGAACCGAGAGGCTGGAGGCACTACGGGCCCTGTTGAACGCCATCGACCCTTCCGAACAGGCGCTCCGCGTCGACATCGCCGCGATGAGCGAGTCGAGCCGTAGCCAGGAGCAGGAAATAGGCCATCGCGCCTGGGAGATCCGCAAGCTGAGAAAGCAGCTCCTGGAAGTGCTTGGCGTTACAGACGATGAACTTGCGCAGGGCACTCTGGGTGTCGAAATCCTGCGTCGGGCGGCGCAGGAGCGATTGGCAGCGCAAACCCAGTCCAGCGGTGCGGGCGCAACTCCGGATATTGATTCCGTGCGGCAGGCGCACGAAGATGCCCAAGCTGAGGTGGCAAGAATCCAGGCTGATATCGGAAGGCAAGAGGCTGTGATACCAGCCATCGAGCGTGCGGTATCCGCGATCAAGGGCGAATATCCGACCTTGGCCTACTCGCTCAAGGAAGCAGAAAATTATCCTTGTCCCATTTGCGAGGTACCCATTGACCGCGTGCTGGCGAGCCAATGCGGGTTGTCACACAAGGTTCCAGACCTGGAGGCCTGCAAAGCCAGGTTGGAGAGCGGTAGAAAGACACTGGAGGATGAGCAGGCTCGCCTCGAATCGGCCCAATCCCTGCTGAATCAGTTAAAGCCGGAGCTGGCGTTGGCGAAACAGGATGCAACGCGCAGGGAGCAGCATTACCAGAACCTGCTGAAGCTTCGCGAGCAGCGCGATGGGGCGTGGTATGCCGCGCGCAAGGCGGCGGACGATGTAGAGCGCCTGGCCTCGCTGCTCGAACAGCAGCAATCTGCCGAAGCCCGCCTGGACAGGCACCAAACCGAGATTGAGCAAGCGCGAGAGCGGATCGCGGCGCTGCAAAGTCAGAATGCGACCGCTTTCTCGAAGCTTGCCCAGAAGTTCGACCCGATCATTCGACGTTTGGTCGGACCTGAAGCCAGCGGCGAGATCCGATTGACCGGAAACGGGCTGAGCCTGGTTGTCCAGATGGGCGGGGATCGTTCGACGTCGGCCATCGACTCGCTGAAAGTCGTGGCCTTCGATCTCGCGACCCTGTGCATGAGCATCGAAGGTG
This sequence comes from Proluteimonas flavola, assembly GCF_021191705.1. Classification (GTDB taxonomy): domain Bacteria; phylum Pseudomonadota; class Gammaproteobacteria; order Xanthomonadales; family Xanthomonadaceae; genus Luteimonas; species Luteimonas flavola. Next base: position 27,369 of record NZ_JAIWPU010000035.1, on the reverse strand, counting down.
ACACGAGGCTCCCGGCTTTCCTGCTTCATGACAGCCCACGTGAAGCCGATCTGGGGCTCGCCCTGTACCACGGCCTGTTTCATCTTGTGCATGAACTGGAAGCGCTCGGATCGGCCCCGCTGTTTCAGTACATCGTTACGACCACCACCCCACCGCCGCAAGCGTACGCACAGGCCCCTTGGGTCGCCATACAACTGCGGGGCTCTCCTGCTTCTGATCGTCTCTTGAAACGAGATCTTTGAGGGAGCAAGCGTGATGCCACGCGAAATGAAACTGCCTACCCTTGTCGTCAAAGCCTTGACCGACAGTGGCTACGATTTGCTCTCCACAGCCGAAGACGGCTGGTTTCTGGCTGGAATCAGTGGAACCCCCATTCGAGTGGCAGTGCGTGCCTCCGGGCAGGGTGTCTTGCTTGCAGGGCCAGAACCCAACGCGATGGCGCGTATCGGCCTTATCCCCGCAGCACAACAGCTACCACGCGGCATGGCCAGTGCAGGTCTGGCCGCAGATGCTGCTCAACTCTATGACGTGCTACGTGTTCTTCATTCCCTGCAAACGCATCCAGCTTCAGTCTTGTCGGCCAAGGTGGAAGCGCGACTGGCGGCAATCCCGGCTACGGATCGCACCAACGAAGTACGCCAGCGCATAGGACAGGATGTTTATCGTGAAGCCCTACTGGAGCTGTGGGGAGGACGTTGCGCCCTCTCCGGCAGCGACTTGCCACTCTCCCTGCTGCGAGCCAGTCATACCAAGCCTTGGTCGCTGGCTGACAATAACGAAAGGCTCGATCCGTTCAATGGCTTGCTATTGGCGGTTCACTACGATGCATTGTTCGATCAGGGTCTGATCACATTTGACGATGGCGGACACCTGCTGCTCTCGTCTTCACTATCGCAGGAGGCACGGCAGGTTTTGCACCTGGACGACTCTGCGAGCTTGCGTTTCATTCTCCCGGGGCATATCGAATATCTGCGCTTTCACCGCAACAATGTTGCCAAGCTGTAAGCACCATTCAATGCCGCACCCTACCTTCCGCAATAGACGTCGGTAATCTGCGGCCTTCCGTGTCCCAGTTCTCGACTGATGCTTTGTCTCGCATAGAGGTCGAACTCGCGCTGCTCCGCCGACAGCGCATGACGCGATAGCCCACCTGCCGCAGGAGCTGCCCATCCCGTCAGCACCTCATACCGCATCTGCGCATACCGATGCCGCAGCCCGTGCATGTTGCTCAGCCCCGCCGCCTTGCACTGCCCGTCGTAGACATGCCGCTGCTGGATGTAAGTCTTGTGCGATGGAATCAGTGATCCCAGGCCTGCCAAGCGATGGGCCTCATCCAGTACCGCACGCTGTTCCGGCGTCGTGATTGGCACCGTCCGATCGCGACCACCTTTTGCCCACGATCCCTTGATGACGATATGGTCGCCACGGTCGGCATAGCGGGGTTGGAACTTGATGGACTCTTCCCGCCGCAAACCGAAAGCCGCTTGCAAACGCAGGCTCATACGAACTTGAGGATCGGTGATGCGATCCAGCCTGCCATCCAGTTCCTTGGCCTTGCTTTCATTGGTCACATAGCGTCGTTCGGGAACGCCTAGCTTGGTGTTGTCTGTCGGCAAGATGCCTGCCTTGCCGACCTTCTCGGCCCACCAGCGCAGGTGCGCCATGCGATTTTTCAATGTGCCAGCCGACAGGCCTTCGGCTTGCCAGCGTTGCAGCAGGGCTTCGACATGCTTGCCCTTGAGCGAGGTGGCGCGCATCTGGCGGAAACCCGCTTCGCGCAGTTGGCGTGCAGCCAGGCTCAGTGAGCGCTGCCGGTCGGCCTGGGTGGCGTGACTGCCGTCGCGGTTGCGCAGGCAGAGCTGGCGCAAGGTGTAGGTCAGGTCGTCCATCGGAGCGGCCCTCCATCGGTTATCGGGTCTGAGAGTCAAGGGTCAGTGTTTGTGCCAACTCGCCAAGGCGAGATCCCCGGAGATCCCCGAAGGGCAAGGGCCAGGCGCTCAGTTCACCTGTGGCCTCGAATGAGGCTTCCGCCATGCTTCCTGTGGGAAGACCAAGCGGAGGAAGTGCAAAAGACGACAACACGATGTGCTGGGATGGATACCTCCTGGGAATGGTGGAAAAAGGAGTCGGCACGCTGTGCCAGGTCGGAGACCTGCAGCGAATGTTCTGGATAGAAGAACGCCTGAGGACGTGTGTGGCAGCTAAAGATGGCTGGATGAACCAAGCCGGGGATGAGGAGGGCTCTGCCCGTGGGTGGGGCGGCACACCGAAACGTGCCAAGGTGTGCCTGGGATGGTTCCGTCCGGCGAGCCGGATCAGCGCTTGCAGGAACCTTCGCTATCGGGACAACCGTATGGGTACGGCATGGAAAGCATGGCGATGCTCCATGTGGCGCTTGCTGCCCCGCGCCAGGGTTCCGGTGTTCATACCCACCGGCAGGTCATTGCAAGGCTAGTATGCGGGGGCATCATCACGTGCGCCGCATTCAATAGGAAACTTCGCCAACCCGCATTTCTGCTGCAGTTCGCCGGGCCGTCACTGCGGCGGGCAGTGACGGCCCCAGAGCGGAAGTCGCCAGTTGCAGCAGACCTTCAACCGAATCGGTTGGCGCAGTTCCGCACGTGGTGGCGCAGCCAGCGACTTCACCTGGCGCGCAGACGCTTGATCGGCGGATGGGGCCGCTGCCTGGCCTGCCACAGGTCGTAGGCGATCTGCTCCCTCAAGTACTGGCTGGCACTGCCCAGCCCCGCCAGTTCCAGCCGATGGGCCAGGTCGGCGCTGATGGCCGCGCGGCCGTTCAACACAGTGGAGAGCTGGCCCCGTGAATAGCCAAGATGTTCGGCCAGGGCGGTGATGTTCAGGCCGATGGCAGGCAACACGTCCTCGCGCAGGGACTCGCCAGGATGCGGTGGATCGTACATGGGCATGGCGTGAACTCTCCCGTGGCAGGAACCGGCCAAAACGCCGGTTTCATCATGTCCTCAGTGTAAGGTCATGCCTTACGTTGTGCCAAGTGATCCGAGCTTTCCAGTGACGTGCAAACCCTTGGTCCGCGTAGGCTGCATTCCGCTGCAAGCCAGGTCCTCGATGATCTGCCCGACCGATTTGGTTGGCGTCTGCAGGATGCGCCGAATCTGTTCCATGTGTCGCTGCACCACCTCGCGAGACGCGGGTTTGGCTGGTTGGACGACCGGCGGTGAAGGAGCAGTAGGCGCCGAGGCGGGTAATCCGCTGGCGACCGCTTGTGCAGGGACTTGCTGTGAGGCAGGCTTGCGCGCCGCCCACAGCTTGAACGCACCGTTTACCGCCTTCTTGATCAGTCCATAAAGGTAGGCGATGGCGTTATGCACACAACCCATTTCGCAACGCACGTCCCACTCAGCCAGCACGGCCTGGCGTTGCTCCAGAGACAGGCCCTTGAGACGCGCCAAGAGGATCTGCTGCTGATCTTGCGGCAGTTGCCTGAAGCGAGTTGGCAAATCCGACCTGCATGCCTGTACGTCGGACCGTGGCCGGTACGTATGTACTTCTTTTAATACTTCTTTTTCTACAGCACGTACTGTTGCAGTGGATGGCGGTGCGGACTTCGGAATGTCCTCCCCGGTTTCGACGTGCCCGTTCTTGATGGTCTGGCGACCGTCGCGTGGAATTGGCCCACCTGGGCCACCAGGATCGTGATCATCATCATTGCGCCGCAGCCGCTCGAACCGCTCACGCACCGCCGCAGGCAACATCTGCAGCTTGTCGGGAGAACGCATGGCCTCGTTGAGGATGGACCTCGCCAACTGGCGGATCGTCGCACTGGCATGGCCGAGCGCCCGTTCGAGCAACGGCAGGTAATCGTCGTCTTCCAGGCAGGCTTCAACGAAGGCCAGCGGTTGATTCCGCACGGCATAACGGCTGGCCATGGAGAAGCCGGTCATGGGGTTGCGGCGGTACTCGACCAGCGCAATCCATGTGGACAGCCGCAGGCACAGCACGGCCCTGGACACGGTTTCGAGGGCGGCGCGCTTGCTGCCCGGCGCACTGGGCAGGTATCCGCGTAGTGCGTCGTAGCTGATGACCACGGTGCGGTCGCTGCCGGCCAGAGAACGGAAGGTCAGCCAGGCGTTGCGCTCCAGCGGCGTCAGCCGCTCATCGAGCAACAGGGCTTTCGGGGTGATGATGTCTGAGGTTGGGTGTGACATGGCGAGGCTCCTATCGGTATCGGCCAACTGGCCAAAGGAGCCTTCATCTCACCCCGGCATCACCGCTGCCGCAGCCATCAATCCGAACTGCGTGCCTCCCGTTTTTTCGGGCTGAAGCAGGGCGCAACATCCTTGGTGTTCCGGGTCAGGAGGTGGGAAAATAAGCCTCCGCTACAGTCATTGGACGTTGCTGAACGCCGGTGGCCATGTTCGGCGTCCTTGATCAGACCGCCTGCTGGCGTGCTGTACCGGCGACGAGAGCGCGGGGAGCGTCCAGGGAGGGCCATCCGCCGCCACCAAGGGACACGCTTGGTATTTGGGTCCAAGAATAGGTCCAAGCGCGTTTCGTCACCGCCATGACTATCTTTAAAATCAACGACATGCGGGATAAATTCCGCTTCTGCATCGGAAGTGATGCAGGGTCGATCGAAATCACCCGGACGAAATCAATGAAACAGACGGAGTCACGGTCGAACGCTTGGTCGAAGCGATGACTGCGCTGGGAGACCTGGTATGTGGCAAGAAACTGATCCGCAACAGCACCGCCGAGTTCCTGATCTTCACCGGCCAGGCCGGCGAACAGAGCATCGAGGCCCGCTACGAGGATGAGACCCTGTGGCTGTCACAGAAGCTGATGGCCGAGCTGTTCGGGGTGGATGTGCGCACCGTCAGCGAGCACCTGAAGAACATCTTTTCCAGCCAGGAACTGGCCGCGGAAGCAGTTATCCGGAAATTCCGGATAACTGCCAGTGACGGCAAGAACTACCAGACCCAGTTCTACAACCTCGACGCCATCATTTCCGTCGGCTACCGGGTCAACTCCATACGCGCAACCCAGTTCCGCCAGTGGGCGACCGGCGTCCTGCGTGAGTTCGCCATCAAGGGGTATGTGCTGGATCGTCAGCGCATGGAAAACGGCAGCTTCCTGGGCGAGGACTACTTCGAGCGGCTGCTGGCGGAAATCCGCGAGATCCGCCTCAGCGAGCGACGCTTCTACCAGAAGATCACCGACATCTACGCCACCAGCGTGGATTACAACAAGGACGCACCAACGACCGAGGCATTCTTCGCCAAAGTACAGAACAAACTGCATTACACCATCCACGGCCATACCGCTGCAGAGTTGATCCGCAAGCGGGCCGACAGCAGCAAGCCACATATGGGACTGACTTCCTGGGCGAGCGCGCCCGAAGGCAAGATCCTGAAAACCGACGTGGCCGTGGCCAAGAACTACCTGACCAAGGACGAGTTGGATTCATTCGGCCGTATCGTCAACGCCTATCTGGAACTGGCCGAGGATCGCGCCCGTCGCAAGATCCCCATGACCATGGAGGATTGGGCCAAGCGTCTGGATGCCTTCCTGGATTTTGATGACCGGGAAGTGCTGCAGAACAGCGGCAAGATTTCTGCAAAACTTGCCCAGATGCATGCGGAAAGTGAATTCGAGAACTACAGAATTGTGCAGGACCGCATGTTTGAAAGCGACTTCGACAAGGCGGTGAAGAGCCTGTCTCCCGACGGGCCTCTACCTTCCCTTGAACCCAATGACAGCAACGATTGACCACGGCTTGCCGAACCCATGACCACCCCCGCCCAGGCCATCGCCCAACGGCTCGCCGCGCTCGGCGGCAGCGGCAACTTCGCGACGCGCTTTGCCATCGAGGCCGATCCGCAGCTGCATGTCGAAGGCGTCGGCGCCGTGCCGCTGCCGGTGACGATGCACACCGCGCATCGGCTGTGCGCGGCGGCGCAGCCGGCGCACCATGGCTACAAGGACCAGACGCGGCTGGATCCGCGCGTGCGCGATACCTGGGAGATCCAGGCCAGCCGCCTGCGCTTCGATTCGCCGCAGTGGTCCGCCGTGCTCGAGCGTGCGCTGGCGCGGATCGGCCGCGACCTGGGCCTGCCGCCCGGCATGCGGCTCGACGCGCAGTTGCACAATCTGCTGGTGTACGCGCCCGGGCAGTTCTTCGCCGTGCACCAGGATTCGGAGAAGGCCGACGGCATGCTGGGCACGCTGGTGGTCACCTTGCCGTCGAAGTTCAGCGGCGGCGAGTTCGTGGTCTCGCACCAGGGGCAGACGCTGCGCACGCGCGGCTCGGCCGGCAAGCTGGGCATGGTCGCCTTCTATGCCGATTGCCACCACGAGGTGCGGCCGGTCAAGCAGGGCTATCGCGTCGTGTTGACCTGGAACCTGGTCGCGCGCGGCGGCGCACCCGTCGCCGACCTGCCGGCGCAGGCGCTCGACGCGCTGGCCGATGCGGTGCGCCGCTTCTGGCACACGCCGGCGCTCCCACGCTGGACGAGCGATACCGCCACCGAGCCGCCGGATCGGCTGGTCTATCTGCTCGATCACCAGTACACCCAGAGCGGCCTGTCCTGGGACCGGCTCAAGGGTGCGGATGCGCCTCGGGTCGCCGCGCTGCGGCGCGTGGCCGAGCGGCTGGATGCGGAGATCTTCCTGGCGCTGGCCGACGTGCACGAGACCTGGCAGGCCGAAGACGACTACCCGGACCACGACCGCTGGGGCTATGCCGAGGACGAAGAGGAATTGGATGCCGACGGCGTGGCCGAGCCGACGCTGGGTGATCTGATCGACAGCGAGATCGAATTGCGCCACGGGATCGCCCCGGATGGCGGCGCGCTGGCGTCGGAGGCCAATTTCGTCGCCGACGCCGAATTGTGCATGAATCGTCTCTCGGTCGACTGCACGCCGTTTCGCTCCGAACACGAAGGCTACATGGGCAACTACGGCAACACGGTCGATCGCTGGTACCACCGCGCCGCCGTGGTGCTGTGGCCGCGCGAGCGCGCCTTCGTCATCCGTGCCCGGCAATCGCCACGCTGGGGCATCGAGCAGGTCGCCGAGCGGCTGGCCGCCGGCGACGCCGGGCAGGCGCAGCAGTGGGCGCACTCCCTGCTGCCCTTCTGGAACCGGGGTGCGGCAAAGGATTCGGGTCTGCTCGGCACTACCCTCGCGGTGGCTGCCGCGCTCGACGATGCGCCGACCGCCGCCGGCCTGCTGGCGCCTTTCGCGCTGGTGAAATTGATGCCGGACGCGACGCCCTCTGTGCTGCGGTTGCTGGAACGCCAAGGTGTGGAGTGGTGCAAGGAACGCTTGCAGCAATGGAGCAAGCCCTACCAGACCGATGAAGACCAGTTGCACTGGTTGGCGCGCACCTTGCCGGTGCTGGCCCATGCCTGGAGCACGGCGGCGCCCGCGGACGGACGCGCACTGGCTGCCGCTCTGGTGCAGGAGCGCTGGGATTGGCTGCGCAAGCACGCCCCCCAGGTACAGGCGCGCATCGGCGGCAGCGCCAGGGTGAAGGCGCTGGCGGCCACCAGCCCGGCGTTGCTGGGGGTGCTCCGGTCCAGCCATGACGCTGGTCTTGGCGGGCTTCGGCAGCGGGTCATCGACGCACTGCTGTCCCGCGAACTGCCGCTGCAGGTGCCACTGGGCGTGTTGCGTGCGGCGGCCACGGCCACGCTGGATGTCGTTGCACTCGGATTGGTGCCTGTGCATGAATTCTGCACCCGTGTGCTTGCCACCCGCCTGGCGCAGCCCGAACGCGCCGACGACGACTGGTCGATCGCGCCGCCAGCCGACGACGTCCGCCTGGGCGAACTGGGCGAACCCTTGGCGCGCTTCCTGGCATCACCGGCACAGCAGCGCTTCGAGTGGCCCCTGGCCCAGGCCAAGCGACAGCTCATCCACCAGTTCATCGACCGCCACGAACTGGCGGTGCGGCATGAAACCCGGCGCAGCGGCCGGCCGTACACGCTGGTGTTGGAGAAGACGCCGGCCCTGTTTGAGCGCGAGGCTGCCGAGCGCCGGCAATGGACCGGCGATCTGGCCTGGCTGCGGCAGGTGGCGGACCGGTTTGCCCGACCGGAGGCAGAGGGGCAATGAGGCGACCCAACGTGATGGAGGCGTTCGGGCCCGCAGATCCAGGACCCCGCTGACGCATGCGTGTCGTCGGGCAACTCAGCGCAGCTCGTACCAGGTCCCGCGCCCACCCCCTTGCTGGGCCAGGTGCCCTTGCGCCACCAGTGCACGGAAGTGCTGTTTGAGCGTATTGCGGTTGCCGCGGGTCAGGCGGATGGCCTCGGCCATGGTGATCCTGCCGTGCTCGCGCGTGAATTCGACGATCTGCAATGCCAGGTCCGGCAGCTTGGCCAGCACCAGCTTCTCGCGCTCGACCTTGCGTTCCAGGCGACGTACCTGCTGGGACAGTGCGCGCAGGAAGAACACCAGCCAAGGCTGCCAGTTCGGCGCGTCAGTGCGAATACTGCCTTGTGTCTGGCGCAGCGCCAGGTAGTAGGCTTCCTTGTTCTGCTCGATCACGCTTTCCAGCGAGCTGTAGGGCACGTAGGCGTAGCCGGCCTGCAACAGCAGCAACGTGGTCAGTACCCGGCTCAGGCGGCCGTTGCCGTCCTGGAAGGGGTGGATCTCCAGAAACACCACGACCCAGATGCCGATCAACAGCAATGGATGCAGGCGTCCGCTGCTGCGTGCCTCGTTGAACCAGGCTACCAATTCGGCCATCAGGCGTGGCGTATCGAAAGGCGTTGCGGTCTCGAACACCACACCCAGCGGCCTGCCATCTTCATCGAATGCCGCGACGCTGTTGGTGGCGGTTTTGTAGCTGCCGCGATGCCAGGCATCCTGGTCGCTGTGGGTCAGAAGGTCGCGATGCAGTTGCCGGATGTGGTTCTCGGTCAGTGCGATGTCCTGCCAGGACGCGAACAGCAGCTCCATGACTTCGGCATAGCCAGCCACTTCCTGTTCGTCGCGGATCTCGAACGATCTGGTCTGCAGGTTGGAGAGCAGGCGCTCGACTTCACGGTCCGATAGTCTGCTGCCCTCGATCCGTGTCGAGGAACCGATGCTCTCGATGGTGGCAACCCGCCGCAATGCCGACAGCCGGTCAGGCGCCAGCGTGCCCAGGGCGCGCCAGGCACCCTTGAATTCGTCGATGCCGGCGATCAGGCCGAGGATGTTCGGGGAGATCTGGAGAGAGTCGGTGCGAATCACGCAGCAATAGTACACCCGTTTACACCCAAAAAAGTCCATCCCCCCCCATTAGACAACCCATTTACACCCCTTCCTGCAGGCCAAGCGCCGAGAGACGATCCACTACGCGTATGGATCGCCATCAAGGAATCCCGTGTTCTGGATCCAAGAACAGGTCCAAGCGGACCAATGACCCTCACAAGATCATTGGAAATCAACGAGATATCAATCGATCAGACTTTGTACATCGGCGAATAGCCATGCAACCAGGGACTCGAACGGACGTGATCGACGGCGATCAGGCTGCCAAGATTCATGATCGCGTCGACAGTCTGCCGGGCCCGAAACCGCGCAAGGATTGACAAATCGTCGCGACTGACGCGTTCTACGCACTCTTGCGGACATGCATCCTTGGGGAAAGATGATGGTCTCGAAGATTCCGACGGCCCGTCGCGCGTCTCGCGCGCGGCGGGCCGCTGTTGTGGGTCTGGTATGTGTACTGGTCGCCTGCGGGCGCAGTGAAGATGCCGAGGCGCCTGCCGCCGCGGCGCCGGGCGCGGTCACCGCGCAGGCCACCCAGCAGGCGGCTGCGCGGCAGCAGGCGGCCGACGATGCGATCGCCGGACTGTCGGTCGACGAACTGCGCAGCGCGGCTTCGGCCGCCTACCAGGAAAGCCGTCTGTACGCGCCGGCCGGCGAGAACGCGATGGAGTACTACCTCGCGCTGCGCGAGAAGCAGGCCGGCGACGCCGCGGCGTCCAGCGCATTGATCGACCTGTTGCCGATGAGCGTCATCGCGACCGAGCAGAGCCGCGACCGCGGCGACTATGCCGAAGCGCGTCGCCTGCTCGGCCTGATCGAGCGCGCCGACAGCACGCATCCCGCGCTCGAGCGTCTGCGCGCGAGCATCGCCAGTGCCGAGGAACAGACTGCCGCGCGCGCCGAACAGCAGAAGCTGACCGCCGAGCAGGAAGCGCAACGCGCCCAGACCGTCGAACGCGAACGCGCGCAGCAGCAGCAACAGCAGCAGGCCGCCGCTGCGCAGCAACTGGCGCAGCAGCAGGCAGCCAGCGAACAGAGCGCTCGCGAAGAAGCCGCCCGCCAGGCCGCCGCCCAAGAGGCCGCCCGCCCGGAACCCGTGCCACAGCAAGCGCCTGCGCCTGCGGCCCCGACGCCTGCACCGGTCGCAACGGCGGCTGCGCCCGCGCAGCTGCGCCCGCTCAGCACCCCCGCACCGCGCTATCCCGCCGACGCCCTGCGCGCCGGCACGAGCGGCGAAGTCATGGTCGAGTTCACCGTTGGCGTCGACGGCTCGGTCAGCAACGCCCGCGTGGTCCGCGCCGATCCGCCACGCACCTTCGATCGCGAGGCATTGGCGGCGGTGCGCCGCTGGCGCTTCGAACCGGTGCCGGCACCGGTGACGACGCGTCGAACGATCGGGTTCGCGCCTGCGGCCAACTGATCCGCTTCTGTGCGCTTCGCGCCCCAGAACCGGGGCACGAAGCGCGCACGGAACGCGATTCCGCACAAGCCATCGACTCGCTGGCAGATGCGCTTCCCGTGCAGGGTCTGCTCGGCACGCATCTTTCGAGGGTGTGTCCGCGGCCAGGGTCGCCGCGCCTCGCCTGCCGCTGCAGCACGCCTGTGCGAATGCATCACGGAGAGGCCGCGACTCGCGCGGCCTCTTCGGCACTTGCCGGGCAGAAGCGGATCAGCGCTCCACGTGCACGATCTCTTCCTCGAGATCGAGCTCAGGCCCCCCCGCCCGCCGCGACGCCTTCTCCAGCTGCGCGAGCGCGACCTTGCCGGCTGCCTTCGCTTCCAGCGCCTGCTGCTGCACCTGACACAGCGTCTGCATGTGGTCGGCGTCGAAGTTCAGGCGTTCGATCAGGAAATCGACGAACGCGCGGACCTTCGGCGACACGAGGCGGCCGCCGGGGAAGACGGCGTTGAAATCGACTTCCGGGCCGGTCCAACCGGCAAGCACGCGTTGCGCCATGCCGGCTTCGACGAAGGCCTTGGCCATCACATCGCCGGTGAGCATCAGGCCTTCGCCCTTGATCAGCGCCCAGTTGAGCGCGGCAGGATCGTTGGCGACGAGTTGCGGGTTGACCGGGAAATCGCGAAGCGCGCGGCCGTCGGTCAGCGACCAGATGAAACGGTTGTTCGCGTTGTGGCTCTTACGCATCACCAGCGTGCGGTGGTGCTGCAGGTCGTCGGGGTGCAGCGGTTCGCCGTGCTGTTCGATGTAGGACTGGCTGGCGAAGACCTGCGTGCGCAGGCTGCCGAGCTTGCGCGCGACGAGGTTGGAATCGGGCAGCGTGCCGATACGCAGCGCGAGGTCGGCTTCGCCTGCGATCAGGTCGAGCTTCTCGTTGCCCATGTGCATGTCGAGCTGGATCTCGGGGTACTGCGCCTGGAAGTCGCCGAGCAGCGGCGCGATCCAGGTGATGCCGATCGAATACGGCACGGTGAAGCGCAGCCAGCCGCGCGGGCCGGACTGCAACTGCGCGACCGCGCTCTCCGCTTCTTCGAGCCCACGTGCGATGCGCTGGCAATGCTCGTGATAGATGCTGCCGGCCTCTGTCAGGCCGAGCCTGCGCGTGGTGCGGTTGAGCAGGCGCGCGCCGAGTCGCTGTTCGAGTTCCTGCACCTTGCGGCTGACCGTGGTCTTGGGCAGGCCGAGCGCGTTGGCGGCCGCGATGAAGCTGCCCTGCTCGACCACCTTGACGAAGATCAGGGTCTCGTTGAGATCGTGTGCCATGTGGAACTCCTGGAGCGGGCGCGCGCACGGTGCGCGGAGGATTGGACCGTGATGGGGATAATTATTCCCTCGAATCGGGACTAATCAAGTCCCCTTTCGAGGCGGATGATCTGCGGCATCCCCCGAGTCGACGCCGCCCATGTCCGCCCCCCGTCCCGCCGCGCCCCCTGTGCCACGCCCCGCGACCGCCCCCGCGCGTCGCCGTGGGCTGCGCATGGAAATCCCGCCGAATCAATCGTCTAGCGCACGGATCGCCACTCCGAAGCGGCTCCAGGCTGGCCGTGCCGGCTGGGGCTGGCTGTGGTCCTGGCTGCCCGGCAATGCCCGCCCCCGCGGTGTCCCGGCGTCGATCAAAGACCGGTTTTCGGGAGACAAAATCCCATGAAAGGGACAATCAAGGCGCCCTTGGTGATTGTAGGCGCCACCGGGATGGTCGGAACGCGCGTGGTTGCACAAGCGCTGGCCACCGGACGCCGCACCATCGCGGTCGCCAATGACACCGATGCGCTGGACCGCCTGCAGGCCCGGCACGGCGCCGCACTGACGACACTGTTCGCCGACATTCGCAGCGACGGTGGCGCATCCGATCTCGCAGCGCGCCTGCGTGCATTGCCCGGCCCGCCGCCGGGCTCGGTGATCGCGGCGATCCGCGGCGCGGTCGGCAGCCAGCGTGTGCTCGATGCGCCCGTGGACTTCCTGCGTCGTCGCCTCGACGAAGACCTGCTGCCGCATCTGTCCATCGCGCGGCATCTGCTCCCGCTGCTCGCCACACAGCCGCGCGCCGGCTACGTGCTGGTCGGCGGCCCGGGCGCGGACCAGCCGTGGTCCGGCTACGGCCATCACTCGATCGGCGCGTCCGCGCTGCGGATGCTCGCGCGGGTGCTGCACGAAGAAGCCCGCACGCTGCCGGTGCGCGTGCAGATGCTCGCCGTCGATTCGCCGGTGCGCTGCGATGCCAACGCCGCCCATGCGCGTGCGCAATGGCCGGATGTCGATGCGATCGCCGACCACGCGCTGCGTCTGGTCGATGGCGCCGCGAATGCGGACGTCGCCCTCGTGCGCTTCCCGATCGGCGCCGCCGTGCGCCCGCCCGGCCTGTCCGACGACCTCGATATCGGCCCCTGCCCACCCACCCAATCCCACCAGACCGATGCCAGCGCCTTGCTGCGTCGCCTCGCCACCGCCGCCTCCCCCCAGGAATCCCGCTCATGATCCGCTCCCACCCCTTTCATTCCCTCCCAAGCCCGCGCGCGTGGCGCGCCCTCGCCGCGACCGGTCTCGCCGTTGCCGTCGCGCTCGTCATCGCAGGTTGCGACACCCAGGCGCAGGACCAGGCCCAGCCGCCACCGCCGGATGTCGGCGTCGCCGCCGTGCTGTCGGAACAGGTGCAGGACTGGAACGACGCCACCGGCCGCATCGCTGCGATCGAAAGCGTGGAACTGCGCCCGCGCGTCAGCGGTTACGTGCAGCGCGTGGCCTACGCCGAAGGCGATGAAGTGAAGCAGGGCGACCTGCTGTTCGTCATCGACCCGCGTCCCTACCGCGCGGCGTTGCAGCGCGCGGAAGCCGAACTCGCCCGTGCCCGCGCCGATGCCCAGCTGGCGACCACGCGTCACACCCGCGCGCAGCAACTGATCGATGCCAGCGCGATCTCGCGCGACGACTTCGAAGCCCGCAGCGCCGGTCGCGCCGAAGCCGAAGCCGCCGTGCGCGGTGCCCAGGCAGCGGTTGAAACTGCCCGACTGGATCTGGCGTTCACCGAAGTGCGTGCGCCGGTCGCCGGTCGCGCCGGACGCGCGATGCTGACCACCGGCAACCTCGCCCAGGCCGATGCGTCGCTGCTGACCACCGTGGTCTCGCAGGATCCGGTGCACGTCTACTTCGAGACCGATGAGCGCACCTACCTGCGCCACCAGGCGATGTCGCGCGCCGGCGAGCGCAGCAATGCCGACAACGCCGTGCGCGTGGGTCTCGCCGACGAGACCGGCTATCCGCACGCTGGCACCGTCGACTTCCTCGACAACCAGATCGATCCCGCGACCGGCACCGTGCGCGCCCGCGCCGTGCTGCCGAATCCGGACCGTCGCTTCACCCCCGGCCTGTTCGCCCGCGTGCAGCTGGAAGGCGCGGCCGCGCGGCCGGCGATCCTGATCGACGACAAGGCCGTCATCACCGACCAGGACCGCAAGTTCGTCTACGTCGTCGGCGAGGACAACACCGCCCAGCGTCGCGACATCGTGCCGGGCCGCATCGTCGAAGGCCTGCGCGTCGTCGAATCGGGCCTCGCCGCCGGCGACCGCGTGATCGTCAACGGCGTGCAGAAGGTCTTCATGCCGGGCATGCCGGTCGCGCCGACGGCGGTCGCGATGCGCGGTGGTGCGCCGATCGAGGCCGTCGCGAAGCGCTGATCTGTTGCCTGGTCCGCGGCGTGCGCTGTGAGAGCGCGTCATGGCCTGAATCTCCTGATCGTCATCCCCGCGGCTTTCAACAGACGCATGTCTGATCAAGCGGGGATCCAGTGACTTTGTTCTGGGAGGCGAAAGACGCTGGATTCCCGCGTACGCGGGAATGACGGATTCGCTTGCCTTCGTTTCCCACTGCGGCCCCCGCGCCGCCCACAAGGATTTCCCCGTGGACTTCTCCCGCTTCTTCATCGACCGGCCGATCTTCGCCGCGGTGCTGTCGATCCTGATCTTCGCCGGTGGCCTGATCGCCATCCCGCTGCTGCCGATCGGCGAATACCCCGAGGTCGTGCCGCCTTCGGTGGTCGTGCGCACCGTGTATCCCGGCGCCAATCCGAAGGTGATCGCCGAAACCGTGGCGACGCCGCTCGAGGAAGCCATCAACGGCGTCGAGGACATGATGTACGTCAAGTCCGTCGCCGGTTCCGACGGCGTGCTGCAGCTCACCGTGACCTTCAAGCCCGGCACCGATGCCGACGAAGCGGCGGTGCGCGTGCAGAACCGTGTGGCCCAGGCCCTCGCACGATTGCCGGAGGACGTCCGACGGCAGGGCGTGACCACGCAGAAGCAGTCGCCGGTGTTCCTGATGGTCGTGCATCTGACCTCGGAGGACGGCCGTTACGACTCGCTGTACCTGCGCAACTACATGCGGCTGCACGTCCGGGACGAGATGACCAAAATCGCTGGCGTCGGCGATGCGCAGCTGTTCGGCGGTGGCGATTACGCGATGCGGCTGTGGCTCGATCCCGACAGGATCGCCGCGCGCGGCATGACCGCGAGCGACGTGGTGCGCGCGGTGCGCGAGCAGAACGTGCAGGTGTCCGCCGGCCAGCTCGGCGCGGAACCGATGCCGGGCGGCAGCGACTTCCTGCTGCCGATCAACGCCAAGGGTCGCCTCGAAAGCGTCGAGGAATTCGGCGACATCGTGCTGAAGTCCGGCGCCGATGGTGAGCTCGTGCGCCTGGCCGATGTCGCGCGTATCGAACTCGCGGCCGGCGACTACACGCTGCGTGCGCGCCTCGACGGCAAGAACGCGGCCGCGATCGGCATCTTCCAGGCGCCGGGCGCGAACGCGCTCGACATCCGCGACGGTGTCGTCGCGAAGATGGACGAGCTGCGCCCGCAGCTGCCGCCGGGCGTGGAGATCCAGTCGATCTACGACACCACGATCTTCGTGCGCGATTCGATCAAGTCGGTCGTGGTCACGCTGATCGAGGCGACGCTGCTGGTGGTGCTGGTGGTGATCCTGTTCCTGCAGACCTGGCGTGCGTCGATCATTCCGCTGCTGGCGGTGCCGGTGTCGATCGTCGGCACCTTCGCGGTGCTGTACCTGCTCGGCTATTCGATCAACACGCTGACCCTGTTCGGGCTGGTGCTGGCGATCGGCATCGTGGTCGACGACGCGATCGTCGTGGTGGAGAACGTCGAGCGGCACATCGAACTCGGCGCGTCGCCATTGGAGGCCGCGCATCTGGCGATGCGGGAAGTCTCCGGCCCGATCATCGCGATCGCGCTGGTGCTGTGTGCGGTGTTCGTGCCGATGGCGTTCCTGACCGGCGTGACCGGCCAGTTCTACAAGCAGTTCGCGGTGACCATCGCGATCTCGACGGTGATCTCGGCGATCAATTCGCTGACCCTGTCGCCTGCGCTCGCCGCCAAGCTGCTGCGCGCGCACGGCGCACCGAAGGATCGCCTGACGCGCATCATCGATCGCCTGTTCGGTTGGCTGTTCCGCCCGTTCAACCGCTTCTTCAACCGCAGTTCGGAACGCTACGAAGGCGCAGTGTCGCGTTCGCTGGGCCGCCGCGGCGCGGTGTTCCTGGTGTACGCGGCGCTGCTGGTCGGCGCGGGCGTGATGCTCAAGGTGGTGCCGGCCGGCTTCATTCCGGTGCAGGACAAGCTGTACGTGATCGCCGGCGTGAAGATGCCGGAGGGCGCATCGATCGAGCGCACCGACACGGTGCTGAAGAAGATGGCCGAGCTCGCCAGTGAAGTCGACGGCGTCGCCAGCGAGATCGCGTTCCCGGGCCTCAACCCGCTGCAGTTCACCAATACGCCGAACAACGGCGTGATCTTCTTCACCCTCGATCCCTTCAGCGAGCGCTCGCGCACCGCCGAAGCGATCACCGCAGAACTCAACCAGAAGTTTTCGACGATCCAGGAAGGCTTCACCTTCGCCTTCATGCCGCCGCCGATCCAGGGCCTCGGCAACGGCTCGGGCTGGTCGCTGTTCGTCGAAGACCGCACGCGCCTGGGCTATGGCGAGCTGCAGGCCGCCGTGCAGGCGTTCCAGGGCGCGGCGATGCAGACGCCGGGCCTCGGCTATCCGATCAGCAGCTACCAGGCCAACGTGCCGCAGCTCGATGCCGACGTGGATCGGGTCAAGGCGAAGGCGCAGGGCGTGCCGCTGACCGAACTCTTCGACACGCTGCAGACGTATCTCGGTTCGGCCTACGTCAACGACTTCAACATGTTCGGCCGCACCTGGCAGGTCATCGCCCAGGCCGACGGCCAGTTCCGCGACGAAGTGTCCGACATCGCCAACCTGCGCACGCGCAACGAGGCGGGCGAGATGGTGCCGGTGGGGTCGATGGTCGACGTGCGCCAGACCTACGGCCCCGATCCGGTGATCCGCTTCAACGGCTATCCCGCCGCCGACCTGCTGGGCGATGCCGATCCGCGCGTGCTCTCGTCGGGCGAGGCCATGGCCAAGGTCACCGAGCTTGCCGGGCAGGTGCTGCCGGCCGGCATGGGCATCGGCTGGAGCGACCTGAGCTATCAGCAGTCGAACCAGAGCGGTGCGGCGATGGTGGTGTTCCCGCTCGCGGTGCTGCTGGCATTCCTCGTGCTCGCGGCCTTGTACGAAAGCTGGTCGCTGCCGCTGGCGGTGATCCTGATCGTGCCGATGACGCTGCTGTCCGCCCTGTTCGGCGTGTGGCTGGCGGGCGGCGACAACAACGTGTTCGTGCAGGTGGGGCTGGTCGTGTTGATGGGCCTGGCATGCAAGAACGCGATCCTGATCGTCGAGTTCGCCCGCGAACTGGAAATGCAGGGCAAGGGCATCATCGAATCCGCGCTGGAAGCCAGCCGCCTGCGCCTGCGCCCGATCGTCATGACCTCGGTCGCCTTCATCGCCGGCACCGTGCCGCTGGCGCTGTCGACGGGGGCAGGCGCGGAAGTCCGCTCGATCACCGGCGTCACCGTGTTCGCCGGCATGCTGGGCGTGACCCTGTTCGGCCTGTTCCTGACGCCGGTGTTCTACGTCGCGCTGCGCAAGCTCGCCAATACCCCGGTGGTGTCGCACAAGCCGGTCGCGCATGACGCGCCGGGGACGGGGGTGCACGCATGACCCACGCCGTCCACACCGCACACGTTCCCTCTTTCCACCCAGGCCGCGCCGACGCGCGCGGCCCCACCCCAGATCCCCAATCCAGGAGTCATCCATGAACAGCTCTCCCCGCATCGCCCTCGTCACCGGCGCCACCCGTGGCATCGGTCTGGAAACCGTGCGTCAGCTGGCCGAGGCCGGCGTGCACACGCTGCTGGCCGGTCGCAACCGCGACAAGGCCGTCGAAGCCGCATTGAAGCTGCAGGCCGACGGCCTGCCGGTCGAGGCCATCGCGCTCGACGTCACCGATGCCACCAGCATCGCCGAAGCAGCGAAGACCATCGAAGACCGCCACGGCCGTCTCGACATCCTGGTCAACAACGCCGGTATCGGACTCGACGATGCGCAGCTCGGCACGGCAGGCCAGTCCCTCGACACCTGGCGTACGACGTTCGAGACCAACGTGTTCGGCCTGATCGCCATCACCCAGGCGCTGCTGCCGCTGCTGCACAAGTCGGCAGCCGGTCGCATTGTCAACGTGTCCAGCCTGCTCGGCTCGCTGAGTCAGCATCAGGATCCGGCGTCCTTCATCTACGACTTCAAGGGCATCCCCGCCTATAACGTCTCCAAGAGCGCGGTGAACGCGTGGACGGTGCATCTGGCGCATGCGCTCAAGGATGCCGGCATCAAGGTCAACACGATCCACCCCGGCTACGTGCGCACCGACATGAACAAGGCGGGCGACGAGCAGAAGGGCGAACTCGAGGTCGCCGATGGCGCGCGCACCAGCGTCCGTCTCGCGCTGATCGACGACGCCGGCCCGACCGGCGGCTACTTCTATCTCGATGAGGTGCTGCCGTGGTGATGCGTCCATTGATCACGGTGCTGGCGGCGGCGCTACTCGCCGCCTGCGCCGTCGGCCCCGAGCACGTGCGACCGTCGATGGCCGTGCCGCAGACCTTCGAAGGCGGCGCCGCGCCGGATGCGACGAACGCCACTGCCGCGCCGGTCGTGGCCGACACTGCGTTCTGGCAGGCGTTCGGAGATCCGCAGTTGAACGCGCTGGTCGACGACACGCTGGTCGCGAACCACGACCTGCGCATCGCGCTGGCCCGCTACGACCGCGCGAACGCATTGCTGCGCGGCACGCGCTTCGACCAATTGCCCGCGATCGATGCCAGCGGGGCCGCCGCCAGCAATCGCGCGAGCGCCGACCAGGCCCCCGGCGTGCCGCGCGATGCACGCGACACCGACAGCTTCGACGTCGGCATCGGCGCCAGCTGGGAACTCGACCTGTTCGGCCGCGTGCGGCGCAGCGTCGAAGCCGGACGCGCCGATGTCGCCGCGAGCGCGGACGACCTGCGTGCGTTGCAGGTCGCGATCGTCGGTGAGGTCGCCACGGCCTATCTCGACCTGCGCGGCCTGCAGGAACGGCTGCGCGTGGCGACCGAGAACGCCGGCAACCAGCAGCACACGCTGGCCCTGGTCGACGCGCGACGCAACGCCGGCCAGGACAGCGACTTCGACAGCGCACGCGCCTCGGCGCAGGCCGCGTCGACGGCAGCACGCATCCCGATGCTGGAAGCCGAGATCGCCGTCGCCACCCACCGCATCGCCGTGCTGACCGGGCGCACGCCCGATGCACTGCGCGCGCAGCTGACGGTCGCACGTGCATTGCCTGCGGTGCCGCGCGCGATCGATCCCGGCACGCCGGCCGACGTGCTGCGTCTGCGTCCCGACGTCTCCGCCGCCGAACATCGCCTGCACTCGGCGACCGCGCGCGTCGGCGTTGCCACGGCGGATCTGTTCCCGCGGCTCACGCTGGGCGGACTGATCGGCAGCCAGGCCGGCGACATCGACGCGCTGTTGGGACGCGACAGCGAAACGCGACTGGTCGCACTCGGCATCGACTGGTCGTTCCTCGACATCGGCCGCGTGCGTGCACGCATCGCCGCGGCCGATGCCGACGCCTCGATGGAACTCGCGCGCTACCAGCAGACCGTGCTGCGCGCACTCGAAGACACCGGCAACGCCCTGGTGCGTTTCGACCGCGCCCACGACGCCGACGTCGAACTCGAACGCGCCGCCCGCGACAGCGCCCGCGCCGCCCAGCTCGCCCGCATGCGTTTCGAAGCCGGCGCCACCGGCCTGCTGGATGTCCTCGACGCCGAGCGCACCCAGCTGCAGGCCGAAGATGCCTTCGCCTCAGGCCGTACGCGCACGACCACTGATGCGGTCGCGCTGTATCGCGCGTTGGCCGGCGGCTGGCCGCAGACTCTGCCGGCACGGGAGACGGCGGGGGTGCGCTGAGGACCATTGCATCCGATCATTGATCGGGGCTGCTACTGATCGGAGTCCGTCATCCCGGCTTGACCAGACATTCGTCCGTTAAAAACCGCCGGGATGACGAGCGCTGAAAGCGACGTTCTGTCGATGTGATCAAGTTCCCTTCGCGAAAGACGAAAGACGAACGTTCCATGCGCGCAAACCCGAATCGCTCACAGCGCCGGCCCATCCACCTCATGCGCCGGCGCCACGCCATGCGCACCATCGCGCGCCGCGAACTCGCGCGACTGCCGCTCCAGCGCTTCCAATCCCTGTTGCAACCACGCGCGCCCCGCATCGCTCGCCAGTTGCTCGCGCAAGCGTTCCGAGATCGCATGCCCGTCTTCGCGCGCGGCCGCCGACAGCAGATCGCTCGCGAACGCGGAGGTCTCCAGACCCGCATCGCGCACCGGCACACTGCCCTGCACCGGTCCGATTCCGACACGCTGCCATTCCAGCGCCGCTGCCATCGCTTCATTGCGCGGTATCGCGTCGCGGCAGTCGATACGGCACAGCGCCGACGGTGCCAGCAGATCCTGCATGCCACGCGCGCCGGCCCTGTCGAAGACCGAAGTGCCGTAGATGAAGCGATGCTCTTCGGATCGATGGACCACGTAACGATCCGGATCTTCGGGAAGCGCGCGCTTCTCCAGCGGCGGCGGCCGGATCATGGCGTTGACGTAGTCGATGCCAAGATTCCCAGACAGGATGCCGAGCCCGTCGCGGTGATACCCCCCGCCGATGTCGCTGTGCGCACCGGCGACGCCCACGTTGAGGAATCGACTGTCCGGCGTGATTCCGAAGTCTGTGATCCAGGTGCCTTGAAACAGATTGCGCCGCTCATGCAGTGCCGTGATCTGGAATGCCGAGACAACCGACTCCGCGAGGCGCCGGTCGTTCTGCCTGGGAGCACCTGTGCCGACGGGATCGAACAGGACGGCGGCCTGGATCACTTGGCCGGGTTCTCGAAGCGGCGGATTCGGGTAGACGACCTGGCCGACGATCAGGCCATCCGCGTCGCGCTTGACGACAGCATCCGTCGGATTCTGGATGCCGCGCGCTTCGACCAGTCGAGTGAATCCAGCCGCCTGCTCCGCGCCTCTGCTGAAACCAGTTGCCAGGATGCGGATGTCGGCGTCCGGATTCTCGTCCAGCCAGATCTTTGTCTGGGAGACGAACTGGAGATACATGTCTTCGATACGCGCTTCGTAGCTGCCGCCATACGCGGCATCGATCATGCCGCTGACGCCACCCTGCGTACCTGGCCCCTCAACGTAGCCGGCATGGATCGGCACATGGCCGAGTCGGTCTTCTGCTACACGTGCGTAGCTGCGAATCTGCTCGTCGACAAGCGCGATATTGGTGAACTTCGCCGGATCGCGCTTGCTGTTCCCGGTGCCGTCGAAGGACGCGACGAACAGGCGTTGCTCGGGCCTGTCCTCATCCAGCAGCACTGGCGCAGTGAAGCGCTCGAGCGAACGTTCTGCCTCCTCGAAACTCGCCAACTGCGTCGCTGTCGCAGCGTCCGCCCGCACCCCATCCGGATGTCGGTTCCCGCCCATGCTCCACCTCCATGTGGATCCGGATCAGTACGTCTTGCTCCAAGCGAGAACGAGATCGCTTCTGTAGTCGCTGTGCGGGTTACCTTCGACTCGCGGCGCCTTCAACGAAATGAATGCCTTCATGTAGACGTTGATCGTCCGATCGTTGATTTCCATGATGACGTCCGGATTCACCATCGGCGTGTACTCGGACATCTCTTCGCGTGGAGTTTCATGGACGACCAGTTCATTCTTGAAGATCTCACCGATATCGACTTCAGCCTCCAGCGGCGTGCCGTCGCGGCTCTTCCACTTCACCACTGCGGGTGGCGGAAAATTGCGGATCATGAGGTGGTTCGCGGTTTTGATTTTGAGCGAGTTGGGATGCACGTCCCCGAGCGCGGGACGGGGTCCACTCGTGTGCGGTCGGTCCGCGTAAACCACCAGACACTCCTGCACCGCGTAGGTTGCGATGCCGAAGTTGTGGCGCATGAACCTGAGCGGCCAGTCGGCCACGATGCGGGGATCCGCGTCGGCCGGTGGCGCTGTACTGGACCCCTGTGTTGCCGCCATGCCCTGGCATCCTGTCGTGGTGAGTGCGGCTGCGACGATCGCGGTCGCGATCCGCTGTGCTGGCCTGCCTTGTCGATGCGGACGCCCGAGCCTGTGGGCCATCATCGTGCTCCCTGCCGTTGAACGGTTCCGCCCTGCATCCCGGCACCTGGCCGATGTGTCCGGCGGGTTCGAACGGACGCGGGACGGAGGCAGACAGGATGGCGCAAGCCGACGCTGCATGGAATCGGGGCATGCCGGGTCGCTGTGTGGGAATTGGCGGGCTGGCGTTTCCAGAGCGCATCGCCATGCGGCCGGGCGATAACGCGTCCCACGCTTGAAGCGCCCTCACCCCAACCCCTCTCCCGGGGGGAGAGGGGCTATCAGACGCCGCGCGCGGTCCGGAATCACGATGTGCACGCTTTGCGCCCCTCTCCCTCCGGGAGAGGGGTTGGGGTGAGGGCGGACACGCTCTGGAACACAACGAACTTGCAAGCCCGACCGGACGCAATGCGGCTCATCGTCCACAGCAATAAGAGTGCGTTTTTGCAGCTGCTGTTTCGCACATGCAAAGCGGCGAGGCAGCTGCAGACATGTCGCGCGCACAGCGCGTCATGCGCTCGGAACGTGTGCCCCCACCCAACCCTCCCCCGCTTGCGGGGGAGGGCTCAAGACTTGACGCCGCAACTGGCGGACTGCATGCGCTTCGGCAGCCTGGATCAGCCGCCCAACAGCACCCGGTTCATCCGCTGCACGAACGCTGCCGGATCCGGCAGCGGCGCACCCGCGGCGATTTCGGCCTGCTCCAGCAGCAGCGTCGCCAGATCCGTCGCCTTCGCATCGTCCGCTTCGCTTTCGATCCGCTGCAGCAACGCATGCTGCGGATTGATCTCCAGCGTCGGCTTGTTGTCGGGTACGTCCTGGCCGGCTTCGCGCAGCAGGCGGGCGAGGTGCGGGGCCATCTCGTAGTCGGCCAGCGCCAGGCAGGAGGGCGAATCGGTCAGGCGCGCGGACACGCGCACGTCGCCGACGCGCTCGCCGAGCAGGCTCTTGATGCGCTCGACCAGCGGCGCGGCAGCGGTCGCGGCTTCTTCCTGCTTGGCCTTGTCGGCTTCGTCGAGCGGCAGTTCGCCCTTGGCGACGTTCTTCATCGACTTGCCGGCGTACTCGTGCAGGCTGCCGAGCATCCATTCGTCGATGCGGTCGAACATCAGCAGCACTTCGATGTCCTTCGCGCGGAAGGCCTCGAGCTGCGGGCTGCCGGCGGCGGCCTTGTGGCCATCGGCGGTGATGTACCAGATGGTGTCTTGGCCGACCGGCATGCGGCCGACGTACTCGTCGAGCGACACGGTCTGCGATGCGCCCTCGCCTTTCGTCGATGCGAAGCGCAGCAGCTTTGCGATGCGCTCGCGGTTGCTGGCGTCTTCGACGATGCCTTCCTTCAGCGTGTTGCCGAAGGCCTTGTAGAACGCGGTGAACTTCTCGGGCTCGTCGCGCGCGAGCTTCTCGATCAGGTCGAGTACGCGCTTCACGCAGGCGCCTTTGATCCGGTCGAGCTGGCGGTTGTGCTGCAGCAGTTCGCGGCTGACGTTGAGCGGCAGATCGTCGGCATCGACGACGCCGCGTACGAAACGCAGGTAGTTCGGCAGCAGTTCTTCGGCGGCGTCCATGACGAACACGCGCTTGATGTAGAGCTTCAGGCCCTTGCGCTCGTCGCGCCCGCCCATCATCAGGTCGAAAGGCGGCTGCGACGGCAGGTACAGCAGCGTGGTGAAGCTCTGGCTGCCTTCGACGCGGTTGTGGGT
Organism: Proluteimonas flavola; assembly: GCF_021191705.1. Lineage (GTDB taxonomy): Bacteria > Pseudomonadota > Gammaproteobacteria > Xanthomonadales > Xanthomonadaceae > Luteimonas > Luteimonas flavola. The sequence continues at coordinate 3,391 of NZ_JAIWPU010000035.1, read as the reverse complement.
CCACGCGGCCGCATCGTTGAAATCGTGGCCGAGCGATTTGTAGAAGTTCTGGTACTCCGCGTCGGAAATCTCGGACTTCGGCTTCGTCCACAGCGCGGACGCGTCGTTGGCGGTTTCCCACTCCGGCGCGGCATCGGCCTTGGCGTCGTCTTCGTCTTCAACCGGCGACGGCGCGTCCTTGGGCATGCGGATCGGGAACGCGACGTGGTCGGAGTACTTGCGCACCAGCGAACGCAGCTTCCAGCCATCGAGGAACTCGTCCTCGTCGGCCTTGAGGTGCAGCACGACGGTGGTGCCGCGCTCGGGCAGGGTGACGTCTTCGAGCGAGTACTCGCCGCGGCCGTCGCTGTCCCACTTCACGCCGGCCTCGGGCGCGGCGCCCGCGTGGCGGGTCAGCACGGTCACGCGGTCGGCGACGACGAAGGCCGAATAGAAGCCCACGCCGAACTGGCCGATCAGGCGCGCGTCGGCCTTCTGCTCGCCGCTCATCGCTTCGAGGAAGCGGCGCGTGCCCGAGCTGGCGATGGTGCCGATGTTGGCGACCACGTCGTCGCGGTGCATGCCGATGCCGGTGTCGCGGATCGTCACCGTGCGCGCGGCCTTGTCCCAGCTGACGTCGATGTGCAGTTCGCTGTCGCCGGCCAGCAGGTCGGGATTGGCGATCGACTCGAAGCGCAGCTTGTCGCAGGCGTCCGAGGCGTTGGAGATCAGCTCGCGCAGGAAGATCTCCTTGTGCGAGTACAGCGAGTGCGTGACCAGGTGCAGGACCTGGGCGACTTCGGCTTCGAATTTGCGGGTTTCGGTGGTTGTGGTCATGGTCGGTCCGGAGGGCAGCTACGCGAGTCGCGGATATAGGTGCCGATGCCGCCGAATCCAAGCCGCCCCCGCGAGATCCGCATTCCGGCACCTTGGCTGTATCGGCGGATGCGGCGGATGCGTGGCGCGCCAGCCGGGCCTCGCGGCCCGGTCGCGTCCTCGACCGGCGATCATCGGGTCGAGGACGGGTGCGCATGTCGAGCCGGTCAGAACGTGCCGTGGATATCGGTCACCACAACGACCTTCTCGTTGACGAACTCGTTGAGGCCCAGGTCGATCAGCTCGTGTCCATAGCCGGAGTTCTTGACGCCGCCGAACGGGATGTCGGCCTTCACGCCGGTGGGCTGGTTGATGTAGACCATGCCGGTCTCCAGCCGCGCGGCCACGCGCTTGGCACGCGAGGTGTCCTGGCTGAACACCGAACCGCCCAGCCCGTAGGGCGAGTCGTTTGCCAGTGCGATCGCCGCTTCCTCGTCCGCCACCTTGTAGACCTGGCTCACCGGACCGAAGAACTCGGTGTGGAAGGCCGGGTTGTCCGGGGTGATGTCGGTCAGCAGCGTCGGCTGGTAGAACGCACCCTGCGCGGGCACCGCCTCGCCAAGCGTCTCGGCCGTGGCGCCGTGGGCGATCGCATCCTCGACCTGCCTGGCCAGGCCGTCGCGCGCACCCAGTGAAGACAATGGCGCCAGCGTGGTCGACGGATCCATCGGGTCGCCCGCCCGCAGCGCGGCCACACCCGCGCGATAGTGCGCGAGAAACGCGTCGTAGACCGGCGCCTCGACGATGATCCGCTTCGACGACACGCACACCTGCCCGGCGTTCCAGTGGCGGCCGAACACCGCCCACTTCGCCGCCTGCTCCACATCGGCGTCCGAGAGCACGATGAACGCATCCGCGCCGCCCAGTTCCAGCGTGCTCTTCTTCATGTACTTGCCGGCCAGCGCCGCCACCGCGGATCCCGCGCGTTCGCTGCCGGTCAGCGCCACGCCCCGCACGCGCTTGTCGGCGATCACGCGCTCGGCCGCCTCATGGGAGACGAACAGATTGGTGAGCAGGCCTTCGGGCGCGCCGGCATCGCGGAACAACTGCGCCATCGCCAGCGCCGACTGCGGCACGTTGGCCGCGTGCTTGAGCACGATCGCATTGCCCGCCGTGACCTGCGGCGCGGTGATGCGGATCACCTGGTAGAACGGGAAGTTCCACGGCTCCACCGCGAACAGCACGCCCAGCGGCTGCTTGATCAGCTGCACGTCCGTATCGCCGAAGCCTTCGGCGGGCAGATAGCGCGGGGCCAGGCCTTCGGCGCCGTGCGCGACATAGTAGTCGAGGATCTTCGCGCACAGCTCGACTTCCGCTTCGGCTTCGCCGATCAGCTTGCCCATCTCCAGGGTGAGGATCTGCGCGAACCTGCGCGGCTCGGCGCGCAGCAGTTCGGCCGCGCGTCCGAGCACCTTCGCGCGCGCATCGAGGGGCCGCTCGCGCCAGTCCAGGAACGCGGCATGCGCACGCGCGATCGCGGCATCGATCTCGTCGTGGCTGGCTTCGGGAAAGGTCTTGAGGGTTTCGCCGGTAAAGGGATTGACGGTGGCAAAGGCCATGGAATCGGCTCCTTGGAGGGGGACAGCTCGTGGGGGGGGAGCATCAGGGCGAACTGTCCAGGAAGACCCTGTGTCGATGCGGCACGACGTCCGCACGGGACGTCGCAAGCCGGTTCAAGGTGTGGTCGCATGCCTCGCTTGGCAATGCCGAAGGCGATGTCGTCGCTGCAACGGTCCGTGCCGCGCACCAGCCGGAACGGGAAGTGGTGGATGGATCGCGCCGATCCAGACACGCCGCTTCCATGTGAAGCTTTCGCGCCCGTCCATCATGCCGGGAAGGGGGCACGGGCGGGTGGCAACCACTTTCGGGATCGGCATCGATTTGGATCAGCGCCCCGCCACACCCGGCCAGTGCCAGCGGTGAAGATCAGGCAGCCCTTGCCGTGGCCGAAGTAGAACGGGATCCAGCGCTTGTCCGATTCGCGGCCGCTGTGAACAAGACCGCGCTGGCGGCACCGGCCTCGCGCCTGCAGCGCGGAACTCCGATCTTCCGTGCCAGGCGCCACGCAGCAGTCCGTAGCGATCGATCGAGGCCGGGGTTTCCGCCACTACTTCCCCAGACCCGCCACGACTTCCGACACATTGAGGCCCAGTTCGAGCTGCAGGCGCACGTACTCGCGCTCCTTGCGCGAGAGGCTGCGGCCCATTTCGATCCGCACGTCCTCGGCCTGCAGGATGCGGATGATCCGCGGCATCGCTGAACCGATGGCATCCGGGCCGTAGCCGGCTTCGCGCAGGGCCGCGATGAGAAGGGCTTCAAGTTCCATGACACGTCCGGATCGGTTTCAAGGCGTGCATTGTGCGCCAGGCAGCGATCCCTAACCCCCAAGGGAGTTCCCCCGGCTTTGCCGGGGTGGCAGTAGCCGTTTGACGTTTACAGGAGTCCATCGCGGAGACTCCAGTTGTGAGCCGCCAAGCACACAATTGGAGAAACCGAGATGGACAAGTATCAGAGTCTAAGTCACAGCCAATGGGAG
>NZ_JAIWPU010000034.1 GCF_021191705.1 Proluteimonas flavola | reverse complement strand
GTTTTTGGCCCGTAGCACCACTACGAGCCTGCAAACCGGCGAAATGCTCTGCAACAGCGAAGCTGGTCAAATCTGGCCTCGTGCAGCGAACTTTTCGCCTCGAACATTTCTGCCGCCCACGCTCCTATTGTCGCGTCCCGCATCAGATGCCGGTCTGCATTTGCCCTCGGCGCGCATCGCCGCGTTGCCTGGCTTGCCAAGACGGTCGGTATTGGCAAGCCAGGCGCCTTGCGCTGCACGCCGTTTGCGGCGCGCAGACTACGACATCTGATGCGTGACGCGACACTAGCCTGTACCGCGGCGGAAACCGGGCTCCGGCGTCACCAGCCATTCGTCTGTTGAAGGCCGCGAGCGCGCTGGCTCAGACAGCTGGCGCCGCATCAGCCCCCATGGTCCTGAGGATCGCGTCCGACAGTTCGGCTTCGCTGAAGGGCTTGACGAGATAGGCCTTCGCGCCCTGGCGTATGCCCCAGACGCGGTCGGTGTCCTGGTCCTTCGTGGTCACCAGGATCACCGGGATGTGCGCGGTCGTCGGCTCGCGCGTGATCGAACGCGTGGCCTGGAAGCCGTTGAGGTTCGGCATCACCACGTCCATCAGGATCAGGTCCGGCAGTTCGCGCCTGGCGGCGTCGACGCCGGCCTGGCCGTCCTCCGCAGTCAGTGCTTCATGGCCGAGCTTCTCGACGATCCGCCGGATGCCCATCAGCTGGGACGGCGAGTCGTCCACGATCAGGATGCGTGCCATCGATTCCCCCCTGGATATGACGATTGCGATTCTAGCCACGCATTCAGCGGCCGCGTGCGCGGCTGACGTCAAATCGTGACGAGCGTCCGGCCGAACGAGCCGCCTTCGAGCATCGTGTCAAAGACGCCGGGCAATTCCGACAATCGCACCTCGCGCGTCGCGATCGCATCGAGGTGCCGCGGTTTCCAATCGGTGGACAGGTGCTGCCAGACGCGGTCGCGGATGTCGCGCGCAGTACCGGCCGATGCGATGCCCAGCAACGACACGCCGCGGATGATGAAAGGCATCACGGTCGCGCCGAGATCGGCGCTCGCCGCCAGCCCGGCGCTGGCGACGTTGCCGTAAGGCACGGTCTGCGCGAGCAGGCTGACCAGCATCGGTCCGCCCACATTGTCGAGGCCGCCGCCGAAGCGCGCGGATTCCATCGGTCGCGTCGTGCCGAGTGCGTCTCGGCCCAGCACCTCGGATGCACCGATCGAGGTCAGGTAGTCCGCGTGCTCGGGCTTGCCGCTGATCGCATGCACCTCGAAGCCCGCGCTGCTGAAGATGTCGACCGCGAGCGATCCCACGCCGCCGGTCGCGCCGGTGACGGCGAGCGGGCCGAGCCCGGGCGTCTGCCGGTTCTCGTGCATGCGCAGCAGCGCGAGCGCCGCGGTGAAGCCGGCGGTACCGAGAATCATGCTCTCGCGCAGGCTCAGGCCGGCCGGCAGCAGCGTGGCCCACTTCGATTCGAGGCGCGCGTACTGCGCGTAGCCGCCATCGCGGACTTCCGACAGTCCGCTGCCGGTGACGAGGACCGCGTCACCCTCCTTGAACGCGGGATCGCGCGAGGCGACCACATGACCCGCGACGTCGATGCCGCCGACCAGCGGAAAGCGCCGCAGGATCTTGCCCTTGCCGGTGCCCGCCAGCGCGTCCTTGAAGTTCACCGACGAATGCACGACGGCGATGTCGATCTCGCCCTGGGCGAGGTCGTCGATGGCGACCTGTTCGACGCCGCTGCGGTAACCGGCGTCGTCGTTGTGGATGCGGAAGGCGTCGAAACGGGCGGGAATGGGCATCCGGAGACCTCGGGTGTCAGGTGAGGTCAGGATACAGGTCGCGCCAGTCGGGATTGGTCGACTCGACGAGTTGGATCTTCCACAGGCGTTGCCAAGCTTTGAGGCGCTTCTCACGCGTGATCGCGGCCTCCATCGTGTCGTGCGTCTCGAACCAGACGAGTCGGTGGACGCGATGCTGCGAGGTGAAGCCGGGCATCAGGTCGTTGCGGTGTTGCCAGATGCGCTGCATGAGATTCGAGGTGACACCGATGTAGAGCGTGCCGCGTGGGGCGCTGGCGAGGATGTAGGTGCAGGGGAGGCGGTCGCGCATGTATGCGCTCGCAGAATGGGAGATTTCGAATCTCGCAATTACGGCGCACAACGGCCATCGGAACAGACCGCAGCAAGTTGTCGCAGGAAGATCAAAATGGGCTCCAGCTTTCGCTGGGGCGACGGGAAGAGAGCGGCCGGCTTTCAGGGAAAGCGTCAGCCTCAACACCGTCGTCCCAGCGAAAGCTGGGACCCATCTTCACGATCGGAATGATCGAAGCGATAGAAACGTTGGGCAGCACTCCAAGCGAGATCAAGACGGCGACGTGATTCGACCCGTCGCGCGACACCTCACTTCATGACACTCCGCCGCTTCTCGTCGATCCACTTGCTCGCCTGCGCCGGCTCGTAGGCCTGCATCCAGGCCAGCATCTCGTCGATGTCGCTGCCGTACCAGAGATCGCTGCGCTGGTCGGGGTGCAGGAAACGCTCTTCGACCATGCGGTCGATCATGCCGATCAGCGGGGCATAGAAGCCGTCGATGTCGAGGAAGGCGCAGGGCTTGTTGCCGATGCCGAGCTGGCGCCAGGTCAGCATCTCGAAGATCTCCTCCATCGTGCCGAAGCCGCCGGGCAGGGCGACGAAGGCGTCGGAGAGTTCGAACATGCGCATCTTGCGCGCGTGCATCGAATCGACGATCTCGAGTTCGGTCAGGCCGCGGTGCGCGACTTCCCAGTCGGCGAGCTGCTGCGGGATCACGCCCGTCACTTCGCCGCCGGCTTCGAGCACGGCGTTGGCGACCGTGCCCATCAGGCCGACGTTGCCGCCGCCGTACACCAGGCGCAGGCCGTCCTTCGCGAGGCGATCGCCCAGCGCCATCGCGCGTTCGGCGTAGACGGGCTTGTTGCCGGCGTTGGAACCGCAATAGACGCAGAGGCTTTTCATAGGAGCTGTCATTCGTAATTGGTGATTCGTGATTCGGAAAAGCAGACGCCGGGCAATGCCCGGCGTCTGAGGTCTGCGAATGGTGACGGAAGGCGCCCTTACGAATCACTCCTCACGAATCACCAATCACAGCCAACGTCAGTTGGCTTTATGGATCGACCGCTTGTCGACCGCCATCGCCGCGTCGTGCACCACTTCCGACAGCGACGGATGCGCGTGGCAGATGCGGGCGAGGTCGTCGGCCGAGCCGCTGAACTCCATCGTCAGCACGCCTTCGTGCACGAGCTCGGAGACGTTGGCGCCGACCAGGTGCATGCCGAGCACGCGGTCGGTTTCGGCGTGCGCGAGTACCTTCACGAAGCCCGTCGCCTCGATCATCGCGACCGCGCGGCCGTTCGCGGCGAACGGGAAGCTGCCCGCCTTGTACGGGATGCCTGCGTCCTTGAGCTGCTGCTCGGTCTTGCCGACCCAGGCCAGCTCCGGCTCGGTGTAGATGACCCACGGGATGGTGTCGAAGTTGACGTGGCCGGGCAGGCCGGCGATGAGTTCGGCGACCGCGATGCCTTCCTCGAAGCCCTTGTGCGCGAGCATCGGGCCGCGCACGCAGTCGCCGACCGCCCACACGCCATCGACGCCGGTGTGGCAGTGGTCGTCGACTTCGATCTGGCCGCGCTCGGTCAGCTTGACGCCGGAGCCTTCGGCCAGCAGGCCCTTGCTCGCGGCCTTGCGGCCCACGGCGACCAGCAGCTTGTCGACGGTGATCGACTGCTCGCCGCTGCCGTCGGTGTAGCTGACGACGACTTCCTTCTTCTTGCCCTTGCCGGTCACTTCGGTCTTGGAGACCTTGGCGCCCAGCCTGATGTCGAGGCCCTGCTTCTTGAACTCCTTGAGCGCGGTCTTCGCCACTTCGGCGTCGGCGACGGCGAGGAAGTCGGGCAGCGCTTCGAGGATCGTGACCTCTGCGCCGAGGCGCTTCCACACGCTGCCGAGCTCCAGGCCGATCACGCCGGCGCCGATCACGGCCAGGCGCTTCGGCACTTCGGTGAAGTCCAGGCCGCCGACGTTGTCGACGATGGTGTCGCCGTCGAACTTCGCGAATGGCAGTTCGATCGAATCCGAACCGGCGGCGATGATGACATTGGTGCCGGTCAGCTCGACTTCGGTGCCGTCGTGCTGCGCGACCTTGACCAGGCGGTCGGCGTGCAGCGTGGCGAAGCCGTAGAACGGCGTGACCTTGTTCGCCTTGAACAGCATCGCGATGCCGCCGGTGAACTGCTTCACGATCTTGTCCTTACGGCCGATCATCGCGCCGACATCGATGTTCGCGTCCTTGAAGCTGATGCCGTGGTCGCCAAAGATGTGGCCCATGTTCCAGAACTGGCGCGAGGAATCGAGCAGCGCCTTCGACGGAATGCAGCCCACGCGCAGGCAGGTACCACCGAGGGCCGGCTTGCCGTCCTTGCCCAGCGCGGCGTCGATGCAGGCGACCTTCTTGCCGAGCTGTGCGGCGCGGATGGCGGCGTGGTAACCGGCCGGGCCGGCACCGATGACGACGACGTCGAATTGTTCGGTCATTTCATTCCCTCACAACGGGATTGGGGATTCGGGATTCGGGATTGGGACGAGCAGGAGCCGGCTTTGCCGAATCCCCAATCCCGGATCCCGAATCCCGTGCTTCTGGGAATCACATTCCCAGAAGCATGCGATGCGGATTTTCCAGCTGGTTCTTGATGTCGACCAGGAACAGCACCGCGTCCTTGCCGTCGATGATGCGGTGGTCGTAGGACAGCGCCAGGTACATCATCGGCGCGGCCACGATCTGGCCGTTCTCGACGATCGGGCGCTCCTTGATCGAATGCATGCCCAGGATCGCCGACTGCGGCGGGTTGACGATCGGCGTCGACATCAGCGAGCCGAAGGTGCCGCCGTTGGTGATCGTGAACGTGCCGCCCTGCAGATCGTCCAGGCCCAGCTTGCCGTCGCGCGCTTTCTTGGCGTAATCGGCAATGCCCTGCTCGATTTCGGCGAAGCCCTGGCGCTCGACGTTGCGCAGCACCGGCGTCACCAAGCCGCGATCGGTCGAGATGGCGACCGAGATGTCGGCGTAGCCGTGATAGATGATGTCGGTACCGTCGACCGAGGCGTTGACCACCGGGTACTTGGCCAGCGCGTTGGCAGCGGCCTTGGCGAAGAAGCTCATGAAGCCGAGCTTGATGCCGTGGTCCTTCTGGAACTGTTCGCCCAGTTCCTTGCGCAGCGCCATCACCTTGCCGAGATTCACCTCGTTGAACGAGGTCAGCATCGCGATCGATTCCTTCGACTGCATCAGGCGCGCGGCGATGGTCTTGCGGATGCGGGTCATCGGCACGCGCTCTTCCGGACGCGCGCCGCCCGACACGCCCGGGGTCTTGCCCGAGGCGTAGTTGATCAGGTCTTCCTTGGTCACCGCGCCGCGGCGGCCGGTGCCTTCGACCTGCGAGGCATCGATGCCCTTGGTCTCGGCAGTGAAGCGCGCGCCCGGCGGCAGGCTGTCGTTCTTGCCCGACGACTGCGGCTTGGTCGAGGCCGGCGCCTGGTCGTCGGCCTTCCTGGCCTCCGCCTTCGGCTGCACTTCCTCGGCACCGGCGGCCGGCGCTTCCTTGCCCTTGGCGCCCGATTCGGCGGCCGGCGCTTCGGCGGCGGCGCCTTCCTCGATGATCGCGATCACCTGCTGGCTGTTGACCGTTGCGCCTTCCTCGAACTTGATCTCCTTGAGCACGCCGTCGACGGTCGAGGGCACTTCGAGGACGACCTTGTCGGTCTCCAGGTCGACGAGGTTCTCGTCGCGCTTGACCGCATCGCCGGCCTTCTTGTGCCAGGTGGCGATGGTCGCGTCGGAGACGGATTCGGGCAGGACCGGGACTTTGATTTCAGTGGCCATGTGGCTTCCTGGAAAAGCGTTGAATGTGGGGAGTGAGACGGACTTATTCGGCGAAGACCTTGCCGCCGAGGTCGTTGACCAGGGCATCGGCGATCAGCTGTTGCTGCTCGGCGACGTGGTCGTTGAAGTGACCGACGGCGGGCGAGGGCGAGCGGGCACGGCCGGCGTAGCGCAGGCTCTGCTTGTCGCTCTTGCAGGCTTCCAGGTGGTGCTTGATCTGGTACCACGCGCCCTGGTTCTGCGGCTCTTCCTGGCACCAGACCACTTCGGTGGCCTTCGGGAAGCGCTTGAGCTCGGCGGCCAGCAGGTCGCGCGGGAACGGATACAGCTGTTCCACGCGCAGCAGTGCGACGTTGTCGAGCGCCTGCTTGCGCGATTCTTCCAGCAGGTCGTAATAGACCTTGCCCGAACACGCCACCACACGCGTGACCTGCTTCGGATCGGCGTCGGCATCGGGGATCAGGTGCTGAAATTCGCCGTTGGCCAGTTCCTCGAGCGAGGACACGGCCAGTTTGTGGCGCAGCAGCGACTTCGGCGTCATCACGACCAGCGGCTTGCGCGTGGTCATGCACAGCTGGCGACGGATCATGTGGAAGGCCTGCGCCGGGGTGGTCGGCACGCAGACCATCATGTTCTCCAGTGCGCACAGCTGCAGGAAGCGCTCGAGGCGCGCCGAGCTGTGCTCGGGGCCCTGGCCTTCATAGCCGTGCGGCAGGAACAGCGCCAGGCCGCACAGGCGATCCCACTTGGCTTCGCCCGACGACAGGAACTGGTCGATGACCACCTGGGCGCCGTTGGCGAAATCGCCGAACTGGCCTTCCCAGATGCACAGCGTGCCCGGCTCGGAGGACGCATAGCCGTACTCGAACGCCATGACCGCTTCCTCGCTCAGCAGCGAGTCGATGATCGTCGCGTCTTCGGGGTTCTGCACCAGCTCGCGCAGCGGCATGTAGGTGCCGCCGCTGGTCTGGTCGTGCAGCACCGCGTGGCGGTGGAAGAACGTGCCGCGGCCGCTGTCCTGACCCACCAGGCGCAGGCGGTGGCCGGCGTCGAGCAGGGTGGCGTAGGCGAGGTTCTCGGCGAAGCCCCAGTCGCCCGGCTGCTCGCCGCTCGCCATCTTGCGGCGGTCGTCGTAGATCTTGGCGACGCGCGCCTGCAGGGTGACGGATTCGGGCAGCGTGGTGATCTGCGTCGCCAGCGCTTTGAGCTTGTCGACCGACACCGTGGTGTCGAGCGTGTCGGTCAGGCGGCCGGCGAGATAGGGATCCCAGTCGATCGTCAGTTCGTAGTCGCTCGGCTTGGCGTTGGCCAGTTCGACCGTCACTTCGCCTGCGTCGAGCTTGTTGCGGTAGCCGTCGACGACGGCCTTGGCATCGGCTTCGGTGACGATGCCTTCGGCCACCAGCTTCGCGGTGTAGAGCTCGCGCGGGGTCAGGTGCTTGCGGATGACCTGGTACATCAGCGGCTGGGTCGCCGCCGGTTCGTCGGCCTCGTTGTGGCCGTGGCGGCGGTAGCAGACGAGATCGATGACCACGTCCTTGCCGAACTGCTGGCGGAAGTCGTAGGCGAGCTCGGCGCAGTACACGACGGCTTCCGGATCGTCGGCGTTCACGTGCAGGATCGGCGCGCCGACCATCTTGGCCACGTCGGTGCAGTACAGCGTGGACCGGGCATCCTGCAGATCGCTGGTGGTGAAGCCGACCTGGTTGTTGATGACCACATGCACCGTGCCGCCGACCGCGAACCCGCGGGCCTGCGACATCTGGAACAGTTCCATGTTGACGCCCTGGCCGGCGAACGCCGCGTCGCCGTGCAGCAGCACCGGCAGCACGAGCTTGCGCTCGGTGTCGCGACGGCGGTGCTGGCGCGAGCGTACGCTGCCGGCGACCACCGGGTTGACGATTTCCAGGTGCGACGGATTGAACGCCAGCGCCAGATGGACCGGACCGCCGGGCGTGGCCAGATCGGCCGAGAAGCCCATGTGGTACTTCACGTCGCCGGTGTGGGCGCGATCGGTGTCGTGGTGGTCGAACTTGCCCTCGAACTCGTCGAACAGCTTGCGCGGGTTCTTGCCGAGCGTGTTGACCAGCACGTTGAGGCGGCCGCGGTGGGCCATGCCGACCACGATGTCCTTGACGCCTTCCTTGCCGGCGCGCTGGATCACGCTGTCGAGCAGGGGAATCAGCGCGTCGCCGCCTTCCAGCGAGAAACGCTTCTGGCCGACGTACTTGGTGTGCAGATAGCGCTCGAGACCCTCGGCCGCGGTCAGGCGTTCGAGGATGCGCTTCTTCTCCGTCTCGCTGCGCGCGAAACGGCCACCGGCCTTCTCCAGGCGCTGGTAGAGCCAGCTGCGCTGTTCGAAGTCGGGGATGTGCATGAACTCCGCGCCGATCTGGCTGGAGTAGGTGGTCTTGAGCAGCGCGAGCAGGTCGCGCAGCTTCATCCGCGGCTGGCCGGCCACGCCGCCGGTGCTGAACTCGTCGTCGAGGTCGGCATCGGTGAGCTGGTGGAAGGGCAGGCCCAGGTCCGGCGGGTTGAGCGGCGGCGCCAGATCCAGCGGATCGAGCTTGGCGCCCAGATGGCCGCGCGAACGGTAGGCCGTGATCAGGCGGCCGACATGGCGCTCGCGCTCGTCGCCGGCGCCGCCGGGCGTCGCCTCGACGATGCCGCGGGCGGCCTTGCGACCGGCTTCGGCCACGGCCGAGAGCACTGCGGAATGGGGAACATCGCCGGCTTCACGACCCTTGAAAGCGTCGAACCACCGCTTCCAGTCCGAACCGACGCTGTCGGGATCGACGAGGTACTGCTCGTACAGGTCTTCGATAAAGGCGGCATTGGCGCCGAACTGGGAGGACTGCGCAAACTGCTTCAGGAGACTGTCCACGTCGGGGGATTCGGGCTCGTTTGGAGGGGGCAGGGCCTGACCCGGAGCGATCTCCGGAAAACAGGCGGGATCTGGCGCGAAACGACGCCGGACAGTATACGCGGGTCGTTCGCCGCGATGCACCATCGAGAACCCCCCGAAGCGTGCGCAACGATGCGTCTGAAGGGCGTTCCAGCGGGTCGAACCGACGCAAACGGCTCAGATGCCCAGTGCGCGGAACTCGCTGCAGGCGCGTGAACGTTCCCACACCGGTGCGAACTGCTGCGCCAGCTGGCGGGCGCGACCGGGCAGGTCGGTGGCGGCTTCGCCGTCGACACGATGCCCCAGCGTGCGTACATGGAAGCCGCCTGAGTCGTTGACCAGGAACGCGCCCGCGAGCGCGCGGTCGACCGGATCCTCGACCGCGCGGAACGCGAACGCACTGCCCAGGCGCTGCGCCAACGCCAGCAGCGCCGAGCCCCGTCGCTGCACGGTGGCGGGGTCGTGCAGCAGCACCTGTATCTGGACCCCGCGGCCACCGGTCGCGAAGCGACGCAGTGCGCGCAGCACGTCGGGGTGATCGTAGAGACCGGGATCGAGATCGCGCGTGCGCAGCCAAAGCGTGCGGCGCGCGGCGGAGACGAGGGTGACGCTGGCGTCGACCGCGGCCTCGAGGTCGTCGACCGGGAACGTCGCGCCGGCGACGCGGCGCATCGTGCGGTGGGCGATGCCGGCTTCCTCGTAGCGCGCGCCCTCGGCGACGAAGCCGGCGCGCGCGTACAGCGCCATCGCCTGCAGCTGCGCATGCAGGCAGGTCTCGCGCAGGCCGGCGTCGCGCGCAGCGTCGAGCAGCGCACGCAGCAACGCCCCGCCGACGCCGCGACCGCGCCAGTCGCTGCGCACCGCGAGCCGGCCGATGCGGCCGTCGGGTGCGATCCGTCCGGCGCCGATCGGCGTGCCATCGGCGGCGGTCGCGAGCACATGCCGGCTCAAGGCATCGAGCGCGTCGCGTTCGAGTGCGGCCGGCACGCCCTGTTCGTCGACGAACACCGCGGTGCGCACCGCATGCGCCGCGGCCAGGTCGCCGGCACCGGTGACGATGGCGACCCGGAACGGCGCCGCCGCGCTCATTCGGAATCCGCGTCCAGCAGGGTGTAGTGCCCCTCGCCCAGCAGTTCGAGCACCGTGTCGCGGCCCGCGGCCGACAGCGCCGCATAGGCGCGGCCATCGATCTGCGCTTCGGCGGCCAGCGTGCGCGCATCGCGCAGCGGCAGCGGCCACGCGGTGCCCGACACGAACAGGCGTGCACCGGCCTTGGCGCGACGCCAGGCCATCCGGCTGAAGGGATTGCGGTGCAGCACGGCCTGGCCCTGCGAGAGCAGCCATTCGAGTTCGATACGCGGCGGGGGCGCGCCGCCTGCAACCACCTGCTGCGCATTGCGGTAGCCGGTGATGAAGCTGCCGAACCAGTCGCCGAGGCGATCGGGATCCTGCATGCGCATCACATTGAGCGCTTCGACCACGCGCACCATCGCCTCGGCATCGATCTCGTTCGGGTCGGCCGGCAACTGCAGTGTTTCGTCGTGGTAGCGCATCGACTCGTCGGCCTCGGCGGCCAGCGTGTCGATGTAGTCGCCCATCAGTTCGCTGACCGACGGCGCGCGCATGCCGACCGAGAACGTCAGGCAGGGATCTTCCGCCACGCCGTGGTGCGGGACCATCGGCGGCAGGTACAGCATGTCGCCCGGGCCGAGCACCCAGTCGTGGGTCGGCGTGAAGTCGCGCAGCAGACGCAGTTCGACATCGTGGCGGAAATCCTGCGGCGGCACGCCACGGCCCATCGCATCGGAGGCGTCGATCTGCCAGCGGCGGTGGCCCTGGCCCTGCAGCAGGAACACGTCGTACTGGTCGACGTGCGCGCCGACCGAACCGCCGGTCGCGGCGAAGCTGACCATGATGTCGTCGATGCGCCAGCGCGGCAGGAACGCGAAATGCGGCAGCAGCGCGGCGACATCGGCATCCCACTTGTCGACGTCCTGCACCAGCAGCGTCCAGTCGCGATCGCCGAGGCCGGGGAACAGGTCCTCGTTGAACGGCCCGGTCTCGACCTGCCAGCCATCGCGCGCGCGGTCGTGGCGGATCAGCCGCGACAGCGCGACGTCCTCGCAGGCCAGGCCGGCGAGATCCTCGGGCTGCAGCGGCGTCTCGAAGTCCGGAAACGCGTTGCGGATCAGCAACGGGCGCTTCTGCCAGTAGTCGCGCAGGAAGTGCTCGGCGGACATGCCGAGCGGGCCATCGCCGGCGAAGCTGCGGGCGTCGATTTCGAAAGGGAGGGGGGCTCTGCTCATGGGCGGGGAGGGTACGCGAAAAATACCGCCGTCATTCCGGCTTTCGCCGGGATGACGGCTCGCTCACGTCGCCCCAGCGGAAGCTGGGGCCCATTCTGATTTTGATGCGATGTCACCGGGGTGTCGGGTCCATCGCGAAGATGGGTACCCGCGTGACCGGACATGCGTCCGTCGAAAGCCGCTTGGACGACGAGCGAAGGTCATCGGCCCTGATCCCGCGTCGCAATCGCGTCATACCCGCGCTCGTTGAACGCGATCAGGCACCAGCCGTGTCCGAATGGATCGGCCAGTTGCACGATCCGCCCCCACGCCTCGTCCCGCACCGATCCTTCGCGCACGAGGCCCGCGCGCTCGGCACGCGCCAGCGCCGCATCCAGATCCCCGACCACCACATCCAGATGCACCGGGCACCAGTGCCGCGCGTAGTCGCGCGTCGCGCCACCAGCGCCGACACTGCCCGCCGGCGTGTGCAACAGATACAGCCGCACCGGCAGGCCTTCGAGTTCGACCACCGCATCGTCGAAGCGACGTCCGACCCGCAGTCCGAAGGCCTCGACATACAGCGCCTCCGCGCGGGCGAGATCCGGGACGTCGAGATTGACCAGCAGGTCCATGTCGGGTCCCGGTGGCTGCGCTCAGATGTCGCGCGCGAGCCGTTCGGCCAGGCCGGTGTAGCCGCCCGGCACCAGGTCGCGCAGGCGCGCCTTGTCCCCGGCCGGCAGGTCGAGCCCGTCGACGAAGCCGCGCATCGATTCGGCGGTGATGCCCTGGCCGCGGGTCAGCGCCTTGAGCTGCTCGTAGGGATTGGGCAGGCCGTGGCGGCGCATCACCGTCTGCACGGCTTCGGCCAGCACCTCCCACGAGGCGTCGAGATCGGCGGCGAGGCGCTGGGGATTGACGCTGAGCTTGCCGAGGCCGCGCTGCAGGGCATCGAGCGCGATCAGGGTATGGCCGAACGCGGTGCCGAGCGCACGCAGCACGGTGGAGTCGGTCAGGTCGCGCTGCCAGCGGCTGACCGGCAGCTTGGCGGCGAAATGTTCGAACAGCGCGTTGGCGATGCCGAAGTTGCCTTCGGCGTTCTCGAAGTCGATCGGGTTGACCTTGTGCGGCATCGTCGAGCTGCCGACTTCGCCTTCCTTCAATGCCTGCTTGAAGTAGCCCAGCGAGATGTAGCCCCAGATGTCGCGGCACAGATCGACGCCGATCGTGTTGATGCGCTTGTGCGCATCGCTGATCTCGGCCACGCAGTCGTGCGGTTCGATCTGGGTGGTGTAGGGGTTGAACTCGATGCCCAGCGATTCGACGAAACGCTGCGCGAATGCCGGCCAGTCGATGTCGGGATAGGCGACGACGTGCGCGTTGTAGTTCCCGACGGCGCCGTTGATCTTGCCGGTCAGCGGCACCGCGGCCAGCTGTTCGGCCTGGCGGCGCAGGCGCGCGACGACGTTGGCGATCTCCTTGCCCACGGTCGACGGCGACGCGGTCTGGCCGTGCGTGCGCGAGAGCAGCGGCAGTGCGGCGTGGTCGTGCGCCATCGTCTGCAGCGTGCCGATCAATGTGTCGAGCGTCGGCAACAGCACCTGCTGGCGCGCCTTGCTGAGCATCAGCGCGTAGGCGAGGTTGTTGATGTCCTCGCTGGTGCAGGCGAAATGCACGAACTCCAGTGCCGGCGCGAGTGCCGCGTCCCCCTGCAGGCGTTCCTTGATGAAGTACTCGACCGCCTTGACGTCGTGGTTGGTGGTGCGCTCGATCGCCTTGACCCGCGCGGCATCGGCCGGCGAAAAATCGTCGGCCAGCGCCTTGAGCGTCGCGCGATGCGCGTCGTCGAAGGCCGGCAGTTCGACGATGCCCGGCTCGTCGCCCAGCGCCAGCAGCCATTCGATCTCCACCCGCACGCGAGCACGGATCAGGCCGTATTCCGAGAAGATCGGCCGCAGCGCATCGACCTTGGTGGCGTAGCGGCCATCGAGCGGCGACAGGGCGAGCAGGGCGGCTTCGGTCTTCTGGGTGTCGGACATGGGAGGCGTGGGGCGCGGCGAGCGAAGCGGTCATTTTAGCCTGTGCGGGCCTCGCGTATCCTGCGGACACGACGCCAGCGACCGTGCCAGCCGAGTCATTCCCCCTCCTGGAGCCGAATCGATGCGCAAGACCCACGACGCGAATGCGTTCCGTACCGAACACGACAGCATGGGCGAGCTGCAGGTCCCCGCCGACGCCCTGTGGGGCGCGCAGACCCAGCGCGCGGTGCAGAACTTCCCGATTTCCGGCCGCCGGATGCCGCGCGGTTTCATCCGTGCGCTGGGCCTGGTCAAGGCCGCGGCCGCCGAAGTCAATGCGGGCCTGGGCCTGTTGCCTGACAAGTCCGGCAAGGCGATCCGCGCCGCCGCGCTTGAAGTGGCGGACGGCAGGCACGACGCGCATTTCCCGGTCGACATCTACCAGACCGGCTCGGGCACGTCTTCGAACATGAATGCCAACGAGGTCATCGCGACGCTGGCCTCGACCGCCACGCGCAAGGTGCATCCCAACGATCACGTCAATCTGGGCCAGAGCTCGAATGACGTGGTGCCGACGGCGATCCGCGTGTCGGCGCAGCTCGCCGTCTTCGAGGATCTGCTGCCGGCGCTCAAGCACCTGCGCCGCACGATCGACAGGCGCGGCCGCACCCTCGGCAAGGTGGTCAAGACCGGACGCACGCATCTGATGGACGCGATGCCGCTGACCTTCGCGCAGGAGTTCGGCGCGTGGTCGTCGCAGTTGGCCTCGGCCGAAGCGCGCCTGAGCGATGCGCTCAAGCGCCTGCGCCGGCTGCCGATCGGCGGCACCGCGATCGGCACCGGCATCAATGCGCATCCCCAGTTCGGCAGGAAGGTCGCGCGGGCGCTGTCGACGCTGACCCGCACCAGCTTCGATTCCGCCGAGGACAAGTTCGAAGGCATCGCGACACAGGACGACGCGGTCGAACTGTCGGGCCAGCTCAATGCGCTCGCGGTCGCGCTGATCAAGATCGCCAACGACCTGCGCTGGATGAACTCCGGGCCGCTCGGCGGCCTCGGCGAGATCGAATTGCCGGCGCTGCAGCCGGGCAGTTCGATCATGCCCGGCAAGGTCAATCCGGTGATCCCGGAAGCGACGGTCATGGTCGCCGCGCAGGTCATCGGCCACCACGCGGCGATCACGGTGGCCGGGCAGACCGGCAACTTCCAGCTCAACGTCGCGCTGCCACTGATCGCGGCGAACCTGCTCGAATCGATCCAGCTGCTGTCGAACGTGACCCGGCTGCTGGCCGACGACGCGATCGCCGGCCTCAAGGTGCGCCGCGAGAACGTCGACGCCGCGCTCGCGCGCAACCCGATCCTGATCACCGCGCTCAATCCGATCATCGGCTACGAGAAGGCCGCCGCGATCGCCAAGCGCGCCTACAAGGAGCAGCGTCCAGTGCTCGACATCGCCCGCGAGGACAGCGGCCTGTCGGATGCGGCGCTCGAGACCCTGCTCGATCCGGCCGAACTGACCCGGGGCGGGATCCACGAAGGCGCGGGCGGGGGCGGCTGAGTGCCAGAAAAAAGACCGGCCATTGGCCGGTCTTTTCCGTAGCGCGGTGCTGTCGTGTTCACCGCGGTTGCCTGCTGTGTGGGCCGGCGTTCCGGATCAGCGGTCGAGAAACGTCTGCAGATCCCGGCTGAATTTCACCGGGTTCTTGAACATCAGGAAATGGTCGCCCTGTTCGGCGGCGGTATAGACGTGCAGCGTCGCGTCCGGAATGACGCGTTGCATCCAGCGCTGGCTGGGCAGGTTGTTGCTCAGTTCGCCGGAGAAGATCGCGACCGGCACGTCGATCCTGTGCTGCACCACGTCGCGCCAGTCGTTGGTGATGTGATCGAACAGTACCCGCCCCATCGCCTCCGGGTCGTTCTGGATGACCGCGTTCGCGAAGCCTTCCGAGTTCACGAAATACGGCGAGTCCATCGCCATGGATCGCTCCAGGGGCAGCATGTCGGTTACGAGCTGGTTGAGCGGGCCGCCCGCCGTGAAGCCTGCGACCATGCGCTCGGCCGATGTCGTCGTGCCGCCCGCGTTGAGACGCGTTTCCTCGGTCCAGTCGTCGTGTGCGTAGATCGAGATCGGCTCGTCGACGAACACCGCCTTGTCGATGCGGGCGGTGCCGAACAGCTCGATATAGCTCCAGAGCACCGCGGCCCCCATCGACCAGCCGGCGTAGTGCGCCTTCCGTACGCCGATATGGTCGGAAAACTCTTTGAGGTCCATGGCAAAACGCGAAATGCGGCCGCCGTATTCCACGCGGGCCGACAGGCCCTGGTTGCGCGGATCGATGACGTAGACGTGGTAGCGGCTGCTCAGCAGGTGCAGCAGGTTGACGTACTGCGCGCCGTTGCCCGACCAGCCGGGCACGAAGATCAGCGGTTCGCCGGCACCGGCTTCCCAGTAAGCGAGTTCGACGCCGTCGCTGGTGGTGAACGTGTTGACCTCCAGGCCCTGCACCTCCGACAGCTTCGTCGGGAAGCCCGGGATCGGCGTCGGGAACGTGTAGTCGCGTCCCAGGGCGACGGTCGCCGGGGTGGCGGCGGCGGTGCACGCCAGGCTGAGCAGGACGACGGTGAGGCCGGGGCGGAGGGATCGATGCATGGTGGGTGTCCTGGCGGTGAATGGGGGGCGGGTGCAGTGGCCGGGGCGGTGCGCGCCGAGGGCAAGTGCAGACCGGCATCCGATGCGTGACGCGACGCTAGCCGTTGCGGATCAGCGCCAGCAATGCATCGGCATCGAGCCTGGCGCTGACGTCGCCGCCTTCGAGCAGGCTGTCGGCCAGGTCGCGCTTGTGCGCGTGCAGTTCGACGATGCGTTCCTCGATGGTGTGTTCGGCCACTAGCCGGTAGACGGTCACCGGGCGTTGCTGGCCGATCCGGTGGGCGCGGTCGCTGGCCTGGTCCTCGACCGCCGGGTTCCACCACGGATCGAGATGGATCACGTAGTCGGCGGCGGTCAGGTTCAGGCCGCTGCCGCCGGCCTTGAGGCTGATCAGGAAGACGTCGCCCGCGCCGGCCTGGAAGGCGTTCACGGCCGCGGTGCGCTGGCGTGCCGGGGTGGCGCCGTCGAGGTACTGGTAGGCGATGCCCTCGCGCTCGAGCCAGTCGCGGACGATCCGCAGGTGATCGACGAACTGGCTGAACACCAGGGCGCGATGGCCGTTGTCGCGCAGCTCGCCGACGATCCCTGCCAACACCTGCAGCTTGCTCGATGCCAGGGTGCTGCCCGGCAGCACCAGCTTGGGATGGCAGCAGAACCGGCGCAGCCGGGTGATCTGCGCCAGCACCTGGAGCGACTGCGCGCCTTCGTCGCCGTCGCCCTGCGCCAGTTCGGCCACCGCCTGCTGGCGCAGCGCCTCGTACTGGTGGCGCTCGGCGTCCGACAGCACCACCTTCTGGGTGATGTCGGTGCGCTCGGGCAGTTCGTCGAGCACCTGGCTCTTGAGCCGGCGCAGCATGAAGGGCTGGATCAGCTGCCTGAGCGCGCGCCGCGCGGCCTTGTCGCCGTTTTCGATCGGATGCGCGAAGCGGCTGGCGAACCGCTCCTGGCTGCCGAGCAGGCCGGGATTGATGAAGCGGAACAGGTTCCACAGCTCGCCCAGATGGTTTTCCAGCGGGGTGCCGCTGGCGACCACGCGGAAGCCGGCCTGCAGCGCCATCACCGCCTGCGAGCGCTTGGTCTGCGCGTTCTTGATCGCCTGCGCCTCGTCCAGCACCACGCTGGTCCAGGCCTGGGCGGCGAAGGCGTCCTGGTCCTGCTGCAGCAGGCTGTAGCTGACCAGCACCAGGTGGCCGGGGCCGAGATCGTCGAGGCTGCGCAGGCTGCGGTAGTCGTGCAGGCGCAGCGACGGCGCGAAGCGCTGCGCCTCGGCCTGCCAGTTGGGCACCACCGACGTCGGCGCGACCACCAGTTGCGGGCCGAGCGCGGCGCGATGCAGCAGCAGCGCGAGCAGCTGCACGGTCTTGCCCAGGCCCATGTCGTCGGCCAGGCACGCGCCCACGCCCCATTCGGCCAGGCGCGCGAGCCAGTCGAACCCCTCGCGCTGGTAGTCGCGCAGCTGCGCCTGCAGCGCGCGCGGCAGGGTCGGCTCGAACCGGTGCAGCGATTCGAGCCGCTGCAACTGGTCCTGCCACGCGGCGTCGGCCTCGAACGCGCCCGCTTCCTCGGCCAGCGCGGCGACGAGCGGCGCCGTCAGCGCGCTGAGCTGCACGCCGCGCCCGTCGACCTTGTCGGCCAGGTGCGACAGATCCTCGAGCCTGCGCCGCAGGTCGTCGCCGAGCGCCAGCCAGTCGCCGTCGCCCAGGCGCACGAAGCGCCCGTTGCCGGCGCGGGTGAGTTCGAGCAGCTGCCGCAGCTGCAGCACCCGGCCGTCGTCGAGCGCGACGTCGCCCTGCAGCGCGAACCAGTCGCCCTGCTGGCGCATCGACAGGCGCAGCTGGCCCATGCCGGGGCGGCCGCGGATGCGCATGCGCTCGCCCTCGGGCCAGACGCACTGCACGCGCGCGGGATCGAGCGCCTGCAGCTCGCTCAGCAGCTGCAGCGCGTCCTGCACGCGTTCGAGCTGCCATTCCTGCCCGTCGCCGTCGGCCAGGGCCAGTGCAGGGCAGTGCTCGAGCACGTGCTGCAGGGTGGCGCGTTCGCCATCGAGATCCCGGCGCACCTGCACCGGCGCGCCATCGCGTTCGCCGACCAGATGCGCGGCGCCATGGCCGGGACGGAACCAGCCGCCGTCGGCCTGCGGCCGCACCAGCAACTGCATGCGCAACCCTTCCGACAACGGCAGCAGATGCGCGTAGAGCGTGCCGTCGCCGTCGATGGTCTCCAGATCCCCGGCCAGCTCCGGAAGATCGGAGTGCACCGGCAGCAGGGGCGCGATCGCGGCGATCGCATGCACCAGCTGCGCGCGCGCTTCGGCCGGCACCGCCAGTCCCTGGCCGACGATGCCGGCGATCTGCTTCAGTTCGCGGCCGACCGGATACAGCCGCAGCCGGGTCGGGGTTTCCTTGTGCAGCCACAGGTCCCCGGCCTCGCCGATGCCCTCGGGCTCCAGGCGCAGGTGGATCCGGCCCGCTTCCTCGCGCAGATGCAGGCTGGGCTCGCCGGCCTGCAGATCGATGCGCACATCCGGCGCATCGGCCCAGTACAGCGCCGGGTGTCCGACCAGCTGCGGCAGCGCCTGCTCGAGCGGCAGTTCGTACTGGGTCCCGTAGTAGCTGCTGCGATCGACCCGGATCGCGGCGATCGCCTTGCGGTCCTGCTCGACCAGGCAGTCGAAACTGTCCGTCTCCTCGACCAGCCGCCTGAGCGCCACCGTCCGGCCCTTGCTCCATTGCCCCTTGGCCCCGCGCTTCTGTTCGCGCGGCTCGATGGCGCTGCCGTACGAATGCTGCGAGAGGAACCAGGCCAGACGCCGCCCGCTGCCTGCCGCCGGCACCGCGCCCGCCGGCCCGCCCACCTGCGCCAACGCCTGCAGCGCGTATTCCCAGGCCTCCTGCCTGCGGTAGAGCGCGACCAGCGGCGCCAGCCCGTGCTGCCCGTGCCAATACGCGCCGTCTGTCGGACCGTCGGAGCGTGCCGAGAGCAGGGCGTCGAACTCCGCCGCCAGCCACTGGTAGCCGCCGTCGTCGTACCGGCGCCGCCAGTCCTGCAGCCAATCCGGCCATTCCGGCGGCGCGGCGTCCAGCCAGTGGATGGCGAGCGCCGACGCCAGGCAATCCAGTCCCTGCACGCCGGCGCGCGACAGCATCCGCGGCCACGCCTC
This sequence comes from Proluteimonas flavola, assembly GCF_021191705.1. Lineage (GTDB taxonomy): Bacteria > Pseudomonadota > Gammaproteobacteria > Xanthomonadales > Xanthomonadaceae > Luteimonas > Luteimonas flavola. The sequence goes on along the minus strand of NZ_JAIWPU010000034.1, from coordinate 64,243 downwards.
CGGCGCCAGGCTGGGCGCCTCGCCCATCAACCGTTCGAGCAGTTGCAGCATCAGCACGTGGCTGGCCCCGCGGAGCTGCTGCATCGACTGCGCCAGCTCCCGCCTGAGCGCCGGGTAGCGGACCGGATCGCCGCTGACCAGCACCGCCAGCATGCGCAGCGTGTCGAGCGCGCGCGACAGTTCGAGCTTGCGCTTGCCGGTCCGCTTGCGCTCGGCCTTGAACCAGTCTTCCAGCGTGTCCAGCGCCGGCACCGGCTGCCCGCGCGCCAGCAGGGACAGGAACGCGGCCAACCCGTCGAGTCCGGGCGCGGTGCCCAACTGCGCCAGCGCCACCATGTCGCCGCGCCAGAACGCCTGCAGCAGCAGTTGTTCGGAGAATCCCCGGTGGGCCGCGGCATCGAGCGCCAGCGCGCGCCGGTAGGCCCCGGCCGCAGGCCAGAAGAAGTGGTTGGACAGCATCAGGTAGTCGGCCAGCAGCCGGCGCTGCAGCGCCGGCGCGAGCGCATCGAACAGCGCCCGTCCCTCGGCATCGGCCAGCAGCAGCGCGGCCGGATGCAGCGTGGCCAGTTCCTCGACCGGCACCACGTGCAGCAGCCGCCGCACTTCCTGCATCGCCTCGTCGCCGTCGCCGTCGCCCTCGAGCAGATGCAGCCACAGGGCCTGCTCCACCCGCGCGCGGTCCGGCGTCATCCATTCGGCCCGCGGCGGAAGCGCCGCCCGCATCCGCTGCGTCCATGCGGCCAGGTCCGGCATCGCCGACAAATGCCGCAGCCAAGCATTGCGGCGCGCGGTCGCCAGCCGGACCGGCTGGCCGTGTCCGGATCCGGATCCGTCGCTGCCGATCCATCCCGCGCGGCGCAGCGACGCGACCATCGTCGCCAACCGAGCCGCATCGATGCGCTTGCCGTCGACGCGGACCGACTGCGCCAGCAGCAGTTTCAGCAGCCCGCTGCGGGTCAGCCCGCCGGGCGCGATCGCCAGTGCCGACAGCAGCGCCTGCTCGGGCGCCGACAGCGAGGCGGGCGACGGCATATCGTCAGGCGCTGGCCTGGAAGGTCTGGAAGGCTTGGGCATGTCCCGGTTTCCGTGCATCTCGACCGCCCATTCTCCCATTCGATCCGCTTCTTCGGCCATGTCGTCGCGTCACCGCATCGCAATGGCTCCCAAGTGTGGCATCACGCTGTCGGTATGCGGGGGGGCAGGCACCCGTCGGGCGTGCTGTGGTTGCATCCCGCGAAAGCCGATCGGGAAGGCTTGCGCGCCGTGCCCGGACGCGGTGCCTGCGTGGTTGAACGCGCAGTCCCCCGGAGATCAGGCAGCGCGCCGAGGCAGAAGACGCGCAGATGCATCGGGGCGACGAGACCGCGCTGGTCAACACCGATGTCCGCGGCCGCGGTGACGCCTTGGCGTGGCAGACGCGTGTGGGCGGCACCTGGCAGAAACTGTCGATGATCGTTACGGCGACCGGTCAGGGCAGGACGCGCGGGATGCGCATCGACGAGGCCTTCGATGCGGATCGGTTGACCGGAATGCCGGAGGCGTTGATCCGGGACGCGGGCCGCAAGGTGTTTCTGATTCTGGACAACGCGGGTCCATCGCAGCAAGCTGCTCACGGCGTAGGTCGCCGAGCGTACCGATCGGAGGGGTGTTCTATCTGTCCAGCGACCCGGAGTTGCATCCGGAAGAGCGCCTCAACGCTGATTTGAAGCGCACCATCGCTTCACCCCTCCAGCCCGAGCCAACGACAGGAACCCGCAGTGAGTGTCCGCCTTTCCAGGAAAGGGTTGCTTGGCAGCGACTACCTGATCGTCTGCATCCTGATGCTGGTCACCGCGGGCGCGGCCCTGCTGTGTGGGCAGATCGTGCTGGCACGACAGCAGCAGGCCCGGCTGGATGCCTATGCCGACGCACTGCTGGCACGCGGCCTCGACGTGGCCGCCGACGCCGGCGACACCCTGCGGCGCGCCCACGAACTCCACACCGTGCCCTGCTCGCCGGCCGACATCGTCGAACTGAGGTTCCTGATGTTCCAGTCGCGTTTCCTGCGCGATGTCGGCCGCATGCGCGGCGACCACGCGGCCTGCTCCAGCGTATGGAGCACCATCCCGCACCTGGAAGCGCTTCCCCCTGCGGACCTGCAGCACGAGGGCTACCGCTTCTGGAAGGCCACGCGCAACCCGATCGACCCGCGCATCGTCGCCGATGTCACCGTCTACCGGGACGTGGTGGTGACGACCGCCCCGGCGGCCTTCGCCGGCATGGACCCGCCCCATTCCGGCATGACTGCCGCGCTGCTCAGCCGCGACGGCCGCCACACCTACAACACCTTCGGCGATGCCACCGGCCTGCAGTCGCCCGCCGATACGGGCCGGCGCCTGCTGGAGCGCACCCGGCAGGTTCGTCGCTGCAGCAGCCGTTTCAACATCTGCGTGGTCGCCCACGACCGCCCCCTCGGCCTGTTCGCCCACTCGCCGCTGCAGGCCGCCGGGCTGGGTCTGCTGGGCGCGCTGGCCGGCATCGGCATCGGCCTGATGATCGTCGGCGTGCGCCTGCGCCGCCGCTCGCTGCCCATGCAACTGCAGCGCGCTCTGGAGGGCGACGGCCTGGTCATGCACTACCAGCCGCTGCGCACCCTGCACGACCGCCGGCTGGTAGGCGTGGAGGCATTGGCGCGCTGGCGCAGCGAGTCCGGCCAATGGATCGAGCCGGAGGTGTTCGTGGCCATGGCCGAGGAGCTGCGCCTGACCGGGACGATGGCCCGCCAGGTGGTGCGCAAGGTGCTGGCCGACCTCGGCGAGCGCCTGCGCGGCGACGACGGCTTCTACGCCAGCCTCAACCTGTCCGTGGCCGACATCGCCGATCCGCACTTCCACCGCTACCTGGATGAGCAGATCAGGACGCACGGCATCGCCGCCAACAGGCTGGTGCTGGAGATCACCGAGCGCTCCACCACCGGCCATGCCGAACTGGCCGAGAGCATCGGCAGGCTGCGCGAGCGCGGCTATCGTTTCTACATCGACGACTTCGGCACCGGCTACTCCACCCTGGCCTACCTGGCCAGGCTCCCGATCGACGCGATCAAGATCGATCGCATGTTCACCCTTGCGATCGGCACCGGCTCGCCGGTGGAACTGATCATCGAGCCGATCTGCGCCCTGGCCAGGCGCCTGCGGATCGGCCTGGTGGTGGAAGGCGTGGAGAACGAGGCACAGGCCGCCAGCGTACTGCGGCTGGTCCCCGACGCCCTGGGCCAGGGCTGGCTGCTGGGCCGGCCGGTGCCGGCGGCGCAGTTGCCGGAACGCTAGGAGCGTGGGCGGCAGAAATCGTCCGGGCTGCAAAGCCCGCTGCACGGTCCATATTTCCGCCGGTTTTTGGCCCGTAGCACCACTACGAGCCTGCAAACCGGCGAAATGCTCTGCAACAGCGAAGCTGGTCAAATCTGGCCTCGTGCAGCGAACTTTTCGCCTCGAACATTTCTGCCGCCCACGCTCCTAGGAAGAACACTTATGCACACCGGCGAACAGACTCCGGTTGTTTTTATCAATGGCCTTATCGGAACCTTGAAATCCCAACTGGGCGAGCAAGCGTTTTCGGGACGGCCGATGGCGGCGCCGGATCTGCTCGGCTATGGCTGCGAAGCTGGGCGGCAGGCTTCAGCCATCGATATTGCGGCGCAGGTCGAGCACATCGAACAGGCGATCGCACAGCGATTCGGTGAGCGTAAGGTGCATCTGGTCGGGCATTCCGTCGGTGGGGTGGTGGCGTATCTGTTCGCCTTGCGCTACCCGGACCGGGTGGTGGGGCTGGTCAGCGTGGAAGGCAATTTCAGCCTCAAGGATGCATTCTGGTCTTCGTCGGTGGCGCACGCGCCGGCCCAGGAAGTCGCCGACATGCTGGCCGGCTATCGCGCGCAGCCGCACACCTGGCTGACCAGGGCCGGGCTTGCGCCAGAGGCGCCGTTGCTTGAGCGCGCACAGGAGTGGCTGGCGCATCAATCGGCGGGCACGCTGCAGGCGATGGCCCAGTCCGTGGTGGCAATTACCGGTGCGCCCGACTACCCGGAGCAATTGCAGCGTCTGTTTGAGCGTACGCCGGTGCACCTGCTGGCAGGGGAGCGCTCGGTGTCAGGCTGGGACATCCCGGCCTGGGCGCGTTCTGCCAGCCACGGCCTGACCTTGATGCCGGACACCGGCCATCTGATGATGCTGGAGGATCCGGCGGGTTTTGCCCAACGTCTGGCCGCGATCCTCGTAGAGCTCGATCAGCAGACGGCACGGGCGTGAGAGCCTGCTCACGCACGTCGCATGGCCGCGTTGCGGCCACCCTGCGGGCTGGGCGCCCATACGCTCCGGTGCGGCATGCGCCGGCATCGTGAACAGGTTCCAAGATGATCCTGGCTTCGGCCTATGGTGTGCCGGTTTCCACGAGACAGGCATCGCAGGCTGCTGCGGTGAATCGGCTGCCACAGATGTCGCGGACCAGGTTCATCGGCACACCTTCGGGCACTTCCGGCCGCAACCCGTTGCGGAACAGTCCGCAGGTCGCGCTGGAAAGCGTTCCGATCTGCGGCACCTGCAATTGCATGCGGCCGTTGATCGAATGGCTCAGGCGCGCGCCGTTGGCGTCCGCGCGCAGATCCAGCGCCTGCTGGCCGTGCCAGATCTGCAGCGATGTCGATCCGTCGGGGCCGGCCACGAAGAGGGCGTTCTGGCCCGCGCGACCATCCAGCGTCAGTCCGATGTTGTCGCCTTCGTCCCAGGTCACATAGCCGCCACGCTCCTGACCGGTCCGGTCGTACAGCATCACGCCGGCGGCGGCGCTGCCTCGATCGATGCGTCGCCCTTCGATCACCGCGTCGGGCATGTCGCCCGACAGTCGCACACGCTCGGTACCCGCGGGATCGATCACCACGAGTTCGCTGACCCGCAGCGTGTCGAGCGTGGTCGTGGGCGCGGCGGGACGCAGCAGCAGGAAGAGGGAGGTGGCGACCGGGAGCAGGCAAAGCATGCCCAGTGCGATCACGGTCCGGCGGTGCTGTCGTTCGAGGGTGTCGAGGCGGTCTTCGATTCCACGATCCACGGGGAGCTCCATATCCAATTGAACGGGTAACGATGTCGACGCCCCTCATCTTTGAGCTGGACGCGAGACGCGACGGGACATGCACCAGCGTCTGCGGCGCGACCGGATGAGGGCGGTTGCGTTCGGACGTCTCGCCCGGCAGGTGCGGCGCGATGGATCGGTGCAGCGCGCGAACCGTCAGTGGGACGCGGGCTCCGCGGCGGCATCCGCTTCCGCTGCTTCGTCGCCGCGATGGACGACGGTGTCCTTGCGGCAGTCCTCGACATCGGACGCGTCCATCGTCGCGTAGGGCTGGAAGGCCGGCAGCGCGGCCGCCAGCGCCTGTTGCGAGGCGAGCAGTGGCGCCAGGTTGTCGCAGAGCTTGTCGGCTTCGGCCTCGATCTTCGCGCCCTCGGCTTCCATCCGCTTCTCGAAGTCGGCCGACTGGCCCGACAGCGCGCTCGCGATCGCGCCCTTCGCGGCTTCGGCGCCGAGCTGGGCGCCCTGGATGCCGATCGTGATGCCGGCCTCGGCGATCGCGACGATGTTGGCGCGATGCGCCAGCAGCAGGTCGCGTTGCGTGGCGTCGATCTCGACCGCCTGGCCGTCGATCAGGAAGTCACCGGCCGGGCTGATCTCGGCCTTCGGCAGGCCCGCCGTGCGGTGGCCACTGCCGCCGACGCGGACGCCATTGATGTTGAAGCCGCCGTTGCCGCTGCCGCCCACGCTGACGTTCCCTTCGGCCAGTTCTTTCCGGGCCGTTTCCAGCGCGCGGCGGGTGGTGCGGGCGACGAAGCCTTCCCCCGCCGGTGCGGTGGTGGCGTCGCCGCTCGCAGGTGCGGGCGCATCGTCGCGACCGCAGGCGGTCAGCGTGCCCGCGCAGGCGAGCAGCAGGGCCAGGGGCAGGGCGCGGGACGGGACGGTCTTCATGGTCGGACTCCGGATCTGCAAGGGGGTCAACGCTTGCGGGGCACGCTGACGGTGCCGCGCACGTCGCGGTGCGAGACCTCGCCGCTGCCCCTGGCGGCCACTTCGAGGCCGCCGCCGATACCGCGGGCATCGACATCGCCCGAGCCGATCGCGCCGACATGCACGTTGCCCCGCACGTCGCGAAGATCGATGTCGCCCGAGCCCAGGCTGCCGATGCGGATGTCGCCGCCTGCGCCTTCGAGCTTGAAATCGCCCGAGCCGACGCTGCCGACTTCGACCGCGCCGCGAATGCCGCGGGCTTCGACATCGCCCGAGCCGATCGACAGCACCTTGAGTTCACCAGCGTCGGCGATGGCGATGTCGCCCGAGCCAACCTTGGCGGTCACGCGGCCATCGATGCGCCGCAGTTCGGCATCGCCGGAACCGACATCGGCGCTCGCGGCGGAGACGCCGGTGACCCAGGCATCGCCGGAGCCGACAACGGTCTGCACCAGCACGTTCGCCGGTACCTGGCCGGAGAGATCCATGTAGGCGTACTGGTTGCCCATCCAGCCGGTCGAACTGGAGGTGCGGCGCAGGGTGACGGTGAGGGTCTCGCCCGAGCGCTGCTGCTCCAGTACCAGCGAGGCCAGCATCGCCTCGCTCGATGCGCAGGCGCGGCCACGCAGGCTCGCGTCCGGACGCTCGGCGCCTTCCACGCGCAGCTTGCTGTTGCCGATCTCGAACCGCACCGTGCGCACGCCGTCGAGCTGCAGGGCCAGATCGCGTGGCTGGCTGTGGCGGCACTGGGGGCTGTCTTCGGCCTGCGCGGCGAGCGGCCATGCGAGCGATGCGGCGATGAGCGTGGCGAGCAGCGGGCGAGCGGTGATGGCTGGCGTCATGTCGTGAACTCCCTGGCGAGGTGACCGGCCTGCGGCATTGCAAGAGCCGGCGTGCGTGGTGGCTGACGCGATCCTGGATCGATGGGCTTGCGCGAGTCGTCCGGCCGCCGCCTCAGCGCCCCGCGAACTCGCGGCGAACCTCGTTGCGGCAGCTGTCCGCGTCCCGGGCCTCCAGTCGCGCATAGGGACGGAACGCGGGCAGATCGCTGGCCAGTTGCTGCTGCGCGTCGTGCAGGGCGGGCATGCGGTCGCAGATCAGCAGCACGCCGGGGCCGACGGTACTGCGCACGGTCCGCTCGATGCGACGCTCCAGGCTTCCGGTCATCGCACCGACCATCAGCGAGAACACGCCGCGGTCGACCGAATCCACCGCCGCCAGCGCGGTGACCTCGCCGATGTCGATGCCGGCCCTGGCGACCTCGATGACCATGCCGCGATAGGCGAGCAGTTGGCGGCGCTGCGCTGCATCGATGGCGATGGTCTCGCCCTCGATCAGGAAATCGCCCTGCGGGGTGATCTCGGCCTTCGGCAGCTTCGGTTCCGCCTTCGCCTTGCGGTTTCCATTGCCGTGGACCTGCAGGCTGTTGCCGACATCGAGGTTCTCCGATTCGAGCTCCGCGCGGGCCTTGGCGAGATCGCTGCGGATCTCCTGCCGCGCCGCGTCGAGGTCGCGGCGGATCTCGGCCCGCACGCCGCCGGTTTCGGGCGGCGCCGACCAGGCGGCCATCGGCAGACACAGGGCAAGGGCGAATGCGGTGACGGCTGCAGCTTTCATGGGTGGTCTCCGGGATCGATTGGCTGGGAGAAAGAAGTGGCTCAGCCTTCTTCGCGCCAGCGGCGCAGGCGGATGGCGATCGCGATCATCACGGCGCCGGCGAGGATGCCGATCCACATCGAGGGCTCGAGGAAATTGCTGTACATGCCGGGAATCGAGAACATCTCGCCGGCCTGCACGGAACCGGACTGCACGTAGGCCAGGTCGCGATGGGTCACCGGCACGGTGCCCAGCAGCATCCGCGAGATCACGTTGCCCCAGAGCCAGTGGCGCTCCAGCCCGATCACCTGCAACAGGCCGGTCATCGAAGTCGCAACGCCCAGGGCGAGCGGGATCAGCAAAGCCCACAGGAAGGGCTTGCTCCTGGCCCAGGCCGAGCACAGCAGCAGCCAGCCGGCGGTCGGCAGCATCCAGGCCGCATACACCGGGATCGCCGCGAGGAACTGCCCCGACAGCATGAACACCGCGCCATTGCCCCACAGCAGCGGGAACGGATTGGCGCCATGTGCCGCCGCGGCGATGCTCAGGGCGATCAGGAACGCGAACATGATGAGGATCGCGAACAGCGTGGCGAACAACGGGATCACCAGCGTCACCGTCGCGACCTTGGACAGCACGGTCGCCGCGTCGGAAACCGGCAGCGATTTCCAGAACAGCACGCTGCGGTCGCGGCGGTCGTCGTACAGCGCGCCCAGGCAGTAGAAGAAGGCGACGAAGATCATCACCAGGAACGGCCAGGTCGCGGACACCATCAGGGTGAACGTGAGGCCTTCCGACAACTGGTAGAGATCGTCGCTGGTCAACTGCTGGGCCAATGTGCCCAGATCCAGGCCATTGATGGTCACGCCGTTGTGCTGCACCAGGCCGCCCTCGGCGACCGCCTTGTGGGCGAACACGATGCCGGCCACCAGCAGGCCCAGCGACAGCAGCAGCGACACGCCACCGGCGATCATCGGCGCCCAGAAGATGCCGCCGCGGTGTTCCCAGTACTCGCGCCGCAGCAGCAGGCGGAAGCGGTGGGTCGGATGGGTCGATGCGAATGTGCGGGACGGAACCGGGGCGTCCTCGGGTTCGACGGCGGCATTCATGCGTAGGCTCCTTTCATCGTGGCCACGAACAGGTCGGCCAGGCCCGGGGCGCGGGTTTCGCCGTACGTCGACAGGGTGGACACGGGCACGTTGTCGAACAGCATCACGGTCTTGCCGAAGGGCAGGGCGCGTTCGTCGATCGGGCGGTGGGCGCGGGCGGCGTCCAGGTGTTCGGCGTTGACCAGCACTTCGACGAAGCGATCGCTCAGCGCGTCCATCGGCGCATCCAGCACGATCCTGCCGTTCTGGATGAAGAGCACGTCGGTGAGGATGTGCTCGATCTCCTCGACCTGGTGCGTGGTGACGATGATCGTCTTCTGCTCGTCGAAGTAGTCCTCCAGCAGGCGCTGGTAGAACTGCTTGCGATACAGGATGTCGAGGCCGAGCGTCGGCTCGTCGAGCACCAGCAGCCTGGCGTCGATCGCCATCACCAGCGCCAGGTGCAACTGCACGATCATGCCCTTGGACATCTCGCGCACGCGCTGTTTCGGGCCGAGCTTGGTGTTGGCCAGGAAGCGTTCGCAGCGGGCGCGGTCGAAACGCGGATGCACGCCTTCGACGAAATCGATCGCGTCGCGCACCCGCATCCAGCGCGGCAGCACCGCGACGTCGGCGATGAAGCAGACATCGTTCATCAGTGCGTCGCGCTGCGTGCGCGGGTCGCGGCCCAGCACGGACATCTCGCCGTCGAAGCGGATCAGGCCCAGCAGCGCCTTCAACGCGGTCGTCTTGCCGGCGCCGTTGGGGCCGATCAGCCCGACGATGCGGCCGGCCGGGATCTGGAAGCTGGTGCCGTCGAGCGCACGCGCGCCCTTGTAGGTCTTGGTGAGGTTGCGCGCGGTGATCACCGGGGTGTCGATGACGGCGTTCATTCGTTGGCTCCATTGCCGATGGACTGCAGCAGGTCCCGGGTCGACAGCCCCAGGCGTTCGATCCGTTCCACCACCTGCGGCCATTCATCGTGCAGGAAGCGTTCGCGTTCGCTGGTGCGCAGCTTCTTCGAGGCTTCCTCGGTGACGAACATCCCCAGGCCGCGGCGCTTCTCCACCAGCGCCTCGTCGGCGAGTTCCTGGTAGGCGCGGGAGACGGTGATGGGGTTGAGCTGGTAGTCGGCGGCCACCTGGCGCACCGAGGGCAGGGCATCGCCGGGCTTGAGGACGCCGTCGAGCATCATCGCGATGACGCGTTCCTTCAGCTGGCGGTAGATGGGAGCGCCGTCGCTCCATTCGATATTGGCCATGGCCTCAGCTCCTTCCACCAGCGCCCCGCGCGAACGAGAAGTACGGCAGGGCGAAGCCGCTGCGTGCACGCCGGGTGCGGGGGCGCGGGGTCTCCGCTTCGATGTCGGTCGTCGTCGCGGCACGCTCGGCCTGGGCGCGCGCCTTCGCGGCAACCGCGGCAGGCGGCGTGAGCTCGCCGGCCGACCGCGCCGGACCGGCGAACAGCAGGCCGGCCGAGAGCGCCAGGGCGGAGGCGGTGCATGCGATGATCGGGGCATGGAGCCTGCGGTTCATGAGGACCGTCCTGCTCTAGTGGGTAGGTGTTGTAGGTGACTATAACACCACCGCAGCGGGTGTCAACGCGCCTTGCAGAAATTTCCACCCAACTGATGGCAGGGGCCGCCGGCCATCGAGGAGACCGCGACATGCGTGGCAATCGGTGGTTCCGGCAGGTGGCGCTGGTGGTGGCTGTGAGCTTGATGGCAGGCGCAGCCTTCGCGCAGGGCCCGGTTGCGCCGCGCGGCGTGCTGGATCACCAGTTCCGCCAGCTCGCGGCCCGCGAGACCGTGGATCTGCGCAGCGCCTACGGCGGCGACGTGGTGCTGATCGTCAACACCGCGAGCAAGTGCGGCTTCACCCCGCAGTACGAAGCGCTCGAAGCCATGCATGCGCGCCTGCGCCCGCGCGGGTTCGCGGTGCTGGGCTTTCCGTCGGGCGACTTCAAGGAACAGGAGTTCGAGGACGAGGCGGCCATCCAGGCGTTCTGCACGCTGACCTATGGCGTGAAGTTCCCGATGTTCCAGAAGGTGCATGTGGTCGGTCCCGACACCACGCCGATGTACCGCCAGCTCGCCGAGGCCACCGGCCAGGCGCCGCAGTGGAACTTCCACAAGTATCTGGTCGGTCGCGACGGGCGGGTGCTGGGGCAATGGGGCAGCCGCACCAGGCCGGACGACCCGGAAATCCTCGCTGCGATCGAGCGCGCGCTGGCCGCACCGAGGCCGGCCGCCCGCTGAAGCCCACGGCGGGCGTGATTGCTCCGCCGCCGCCCGCCCGCGACAATAGCCGGCTGCATCGCCCCGCATCCGGGGCAGGAGAACCATGCGGATGTTGAATCAGATGCGTGCCGCAGCCCTTGCGTTGCTGCTGGCACCGGTCGCCACACTGGCGGTGGCCGCCGAAGGCAGCGATCGCGACAAGAGCAGTTATGTGGTCGGCATGGACATGGCCGCGCAGTTGGCGCAGGTCACGCCCGATCTCGATCTGGCCGCGTTCGAGGCCGCGGTGACGGCCGCGCTCGCCGGCAAGCCGCCCGCGCTCGACCAGGCGGAAACCCAGCGCATCGGCCAGGCGTTGGCGCAGCGCGTCGCCTCGCGCAGCGGTCGTCCGGTGCCGGGTCTGCCGCCGGGCAGCGAACCGCCCGCGGTGGATCGCGCCAAGGTCGGCCAGATGCTCGGCGCCGATGTCGGGCGTTCGCTGACCGCGATGCGCGACGAGATCGCCATCGCGCCGCTGATGCGCGGCGTCCGCGACACGGTCGACGGCAAGGCGCCCTCGCTGGCGGCCGACGAGATCGCCCAGGTGCGCCAGGCCATGATCACGCGCGGCCAGCTGCGCACCGCGCGCGCCGCCGACGACAACCGCCAGGCCGGCATCGCCTTCATGACCGCCAACCGCGGCAAGCCGGGCGTGTTCGCGACCGCATCGGGCATCCAGTACAGCGTCGAAAAGCAGGGCCAGGGCCCGCGCCCGCGCGCCAGCGATCGCGTGCGTGTGCATTACCGCGGCACGCTGCTCGATGGCACCGAGTTCGACAGTTCCTACAGCCGCGGCGAACCGGCCGTGTTCGGCCTCGACCAGGTCATCGCCGGCTGGACCGAAGGCCTGCAGCTGATGCCGATCGGCGGCAAGTACCGCTTCTGGATTCCCGGCGAGCTGGCCTACGGCGTGCGCGGCAGTCCGCCGAACATTCCCGCGAACTCGACGCTCGTTTTCGATGTCGAACTGATCGACATCCTCTGACTTTTCCGCGCCACCTCCCGCCGTCCGCTGTGTGCGGCCGTCCGTTCCAGATCCCTCATCCCGGAGTTTTGACCGCATGAAGAACACCAAGCGCCTCGCCATCGCCGGCCTCGCCGCCGTCCTGCCGCTGGCGATGATCGCCTGCAAGCCGATCGACAAGGAAACCGGCAAGCCGGTCGAAGGCGCCGCTGCGCAAACGCCGGCCGAAGGCGGCGAGATCGCCGGGCTCAAGGGCGAGCGCGAGCAGATCAGCTACATCATCGGCAACCAGATGGGCGAGCAGCTCAAGCAGATCAAGGACGAGATCGACGTCAAGACGCTGCAGCGCGCGATCAGCGAAACCATCGACGACAAGGCCATCGAGATCACCGACGAACAGGCCATGGGCATCATGCAGAAGTTCGGCGAGCGCATGCAGGCCAAGCAGGTCGCGGAGATGGAAGAGAAGTCCAGGACCAATGCCGCCGAGGCCGAGAAGTTCCTCGCCGAGAATGGCAAGCGCGAAGGCGTGCAGACCACGGCATCGGGCTTGCAGTACCGCGTGATCACCGAAGGCACCGGCGCCAAGCCGGGCCCGAACGACACCGTGCGCGTGCACTACAAGGGCACGCTGCTCAACGGCGAGACCTTCGACAGCTCGATCGATCGCGGCGAGCCGGCGCAGTTCGCGCTCAACCAGGTCGTCCCGGGCTGGCAGGAAGGCCTGCAGCTGATGCCGGTCGGCAGCAAGTACGAGCTGTGGATCCCGGCGGCGCTGGGTTACGGCGAAATGGGCTCGGGCCCGATCGGTCCGAACCAGGCGCTGGTGTTCGAAGTCGAACTGCAGGACATCGTCAAGTAAGACCCTGGCCGGTGCGCCGCCCCGTGCGGCGCGCCGGTCCATCGAGAATGCAATGAACGACACCGGACACGACGCGCTGGAATCGCGCGTCACCGAACTGGAAACGCGACTCGCGTTCCAGGAGCAGACCATCGGCGAGCTCAACGACGCGCTGAGCCAGGCGCGCATCGAGCTGAGCGCCCAGACCGGGCTGCTGCGGCGGATGATGGACGACCTGCGCCAGGCGCGCACCGTGCAGTTCCCCGATGCGTCGGAAGAACCGCCACCCCCGCATTACTGAGGTCGACAGCGATGACCGATTCCCTCCGCGACCAGCTGCTCGGCCTCGGATTCAAGGCGCCGGCACCGGCTGCGCCCAAGCCTCGCCGCGACGAACGCCGCCCGCGGCCCGACGACCGTCGCGGCCCACGGCCCGCCGGCCGCGCCGCCGATGGCAAGGCCGCCGCGCCGCGTGGCGACAATGCCGCGCGTCCGCAGTCCCGCAACAGCGGCGCACCGCGCAACGACGGCAAGCCGCGCCCGAACACCGACCGTCGCGCCGCGCCGCAGGGCAAGCGCCCGCCGCGCGAGGACATCGATCTGGCCAAGGCTTTCGCCATCCGCGCCCAGCGCGAGAAGGACGAGCGCATCGAGGCCGAGCGCGTCAAACAGGAAGAGGCCCGGCTGCGCCGCGAGGCGCGCGCGAAGCTCGAGGTGTTCCTGGCCGACAAGTCGCTCAACGTCAAAGAGGCCGAGATCGCCCGCCACTTCGAATACGGCGGCAAGATCAAGCGCATCCATGTCGATGAGGCGCAGCTCAAGGCGCTCAACGCCGGGGAGCTCGGCGTCGTGCAGCTCAATGGCCGCTACCTGCTGGTGACCGCCGCGGTGCTGGAAGAGGCCGGTTCGATCTTCGCGCCGTCGGTGGCGCTGCGGATCGATCCGGACGCACCCGTCGCGGACGATCCCTACAGCGATCCGAAGTACCAGGTGCCGGACGATCTCGTCTGGTGATCGCGTCCGCGCCCGTGCGTGTCGCCATGCGTGCAGGCGCGGCCGGCCTGCTCGCGTTGGCCTGCGCCGCGGCGCAGGCGCAGGACGCGTCCGAGGTCGAGTTCGACCGGCCGGGCATCGGCTTTTCGCCGTCGGTGCTGGCGCCCGGGCAGATCGCCTGGGAGCAGGGTCTGCCCGACGTCGGCCATGACGACAGCGATGGCGTGCGCACCGCGCGCTACGCCGCCGCGAGCCTGCTGCGCGTGGGCCTGGGCGCGGATCTCGAGCTGCAGCTGGGCAGCGACAGTCGCGTCTGGGAACGCACGCGCAGCGCCGATGCGCGCGAACGCGTACACGGCGGTGGCGACAGCAGCGTCGCATTGAAGTGGGTATTGCCGGGTTCGAACGATGACACGCAGTGGGCGCTGCTCGCGCGGCAGGGCGTGCTGACCGGTGCGTCCGACATCCGCGCCGAACGCGCGCAGCAGGATCTCGGCGTCAGCGTCGCCACCGGCGATCTCGCGCTCTACGTCAACGGCACGCGCGACGGGAACGGCACCGGCTGGACGGTCTCGCCGAGCTGGACCTTCCTGTCGACCGACACTGTGGGTGCCTATGTGGAAGCGGGTGTCGGCACCGGCGCGCAGCGCTCACGCGCGCTGGGCACCGGCGTCACCTGGCGCGTCGCGCCCGCGGTGCAGCTGGACCTGTCGGTGCTGCACGGGTTCGCCGATGACGAGGACGACTGGACCGGCGGCTTCGGCGTGTCCGTCCTGTTGCCCTGACGCTTCGCGCCGGATCACGACCCGCGCCGCAGCGCGGATCGCGACGGTGTTGCGATCAGTCCCGCGCCTGCGCGTCGTATTCGGCGATCGGACCGGCCACCTTGCGACCGGCCTGCCACACGGCTTCGATGCTGCGCGTGTTGCGAACGTCGGCCAGCGGATCGGCCGACAGCACGACGAAGTCGGCACGCTTGCCCGGCTGCAGCAGGCCGCGATCGTCGAAGCGCAGCAGTTGCGCGGCCGCACTCGTGGCGACGACCAGCGCCTGCTCGGGGCTGAAACCGGCCTGGTCGACCATCAGTTCCAGTTCGCGGTGTTCGGCGAAGCCCGGCACGCGGTGCGGCAGTGCGCCGGCATCGGTGCCGAAACCGATGCGCACGCCGGCCTCGCGCAGCGTCGACAGATTGGCGAGGTTCACCGCCAGCGCGTCGCGATGGGTCTGCGTCGCCGGATCGGCCAGCTTCTTCTCCCGCCACGCCGCGTCCGACCACTGCGCGCGCACCGAGGCGGGCAGGGCGTTGCGCAGGAACGGCGTGTCCAGCCAGTCCGGCTGCTCGGCGTAGATGTAGTTCGCCTCGTCGATCTGCAGCGTGGCGATGTACCCCGTGCCCGCGGCCTTCATCGCCTCGATGAGCGGCGCACCGATCGCCTGGTCGCGGATGCCGTGGGCGATGATGTCGACACCGCTGGCGACGAGATCGGCGGCCGGTGCCAGATCGTGGATGTGCGCGGCGACCAGCAGGTCGTGGCGATGCGCTTCCTCGATCGCGGCCTTGTAGACCTCGGGCGTCATCTGCGGCGACTTGCCGCCGAGATCGTCGACCCAGAGCTTGATCAGATCGACGCCGGATTCGGCCTGCGCGCGCACCGCGGCGCGGGCGCTCATCGCATCGGCGGGGCGGGCGACCGGATCGTCCGCCAGGCCCATGTTCGCGGCCGGCGGCGCGCCATCGGGCGCGCCGATGCCGCCACCGGCGCCATAGAGCTGGGCGCCAAGCATCGGATCGGCATTGATGGCACTGCGGATCTCGCCGAACGCGCTGCCGTTCAT
The DNA here is from genome assembly GCF_021191705.1 of Proluteimonas flavola. Classification (GTDB taxonomy): domain Bacteria; phylum Pseudomonadota; class Gammaproteobacteria; order Xanthomonadales; family Xanthomonadaceae; genus Luteimonas; species Luteimonas flavola. The sequence continues at coordinate 48,620 of NZ_JAIWPU010000034.1, read as the reverse complement.
GCCCAGGGATGCGACCGTGGTGATGCCGTAGGCCTGGAACTGGCGCAGATCGGCCGAGACCTGGTCCTGCGTGTAGAAGCGGTCGCCGTGCCCGGTGCCGCGGGTATTGCCGACATGCGCGTGGTCGTTGACCAGCCCCGGAATCACGAAACGGCCGCGATGGTCGATGCGGTCCGCGTCTTCGGGCAGATCGCTTGCGTCGGCCTCGGCGATGCGCTCGATCAGGCCATGGCGGATCACCAGCGAGACTTCGCCCAGATCGCGCGTGCCGTCGAACACGCGCGCGTTGTCGATGACGATCACGCCGCTGTCGGCATCGGACGCTGCGGATGCGCCGGTGGCGGTGGTGGCGGGATCCTGGGCGGGGCCGCTGCAGGCGGCGAGGCAGGCCGTGGCGGCGAGTGCGACGAGTGCGCCGGGGCGTCGGGACATGCGGGGCGTCCTTTGTTCGGGGAAAGGATGGACCAGCCTAACGACCGCCGGGTGGCGGTCGTGTGTCCGTGCTCACGCGGAGACCTATTCCGGGTCGTAGTCGAGGTTCGACGCCAGCCAGCGTTCGACCTGCGCGAGCGTGACGTTCTTGCGCTTCGCGTAGTCCTGCGCCTGTTCCCTGGACACGCGGCCGACGACGAAATACTGGCTCTTCGGATGACTGAAGTAGTAGCCCGAGACCGCCGCGGTCGGCAGCATCGCGAAGCTTTCGGTCAGCGTCATGCTGGTGTGCGTGGTCGCATCCAGCAGTTCGAACAGCCGGCCCTTCTCGCTGTGTTCCGGGCACGCGGGATAGCCGGGAGCAGGACGGATGCCGCGGTACTTCTCGGCGATCAACGCGTCGTTGTCGAGGCGCTCGTCGGTCGCATAGCCCCAGTAATCGGTGCGCACGCGCTGGTGCAGCCGCTCGGCCAGCGCTTCGGCCAGGCGATCGGCCAGCGCCTTGAGCAGGATCGCGTTGTAGTCGTCGTGCGCGGCCTCGAAGCGGGCGACGTGCGGATCGATGCCGATGCCGGCGGTGACCGCGAATGCGCCGATCCAGTCGTCGACGCCGCTGTCCTTCGGCGCGATGAAATCAGCGAGGCAGAAGTCCGGGCGTTCGACCGGCTTGTCGACCTGCTGGCGCAGGAAGTGCAAGGTCACGCGATGGGATTGGGGATTGGGGAATGGGGATTGGGGAGCGCGCGATGTCGGGTCCTCCGAATCCCGAATCCCGAGTTCCGAGTGCTCCCCAACAGCCGAAGGCTGGTCATCCCGGTGGTCCGCCAGGACCACCTCCACATCGTCGCCGACGCTGTTCGCCGGCCACAGCCCGAACACGGCCTTCGCGGTCAGCCACTTCTCGTCGACGATCCTGCGCAGCATCGCCTGCGCGTCGTTGAACAGGTCGGTGGCCTGCGGGCCGACGACCTCGTCGCTGAGGATCGCGGGGTATTTGCCGAACAGTTCCCAGGCGTTGAAGAACGGCGTCCAGTCGATGATCGGGATCAGATCATCGAGCGGCCAGTCGTCGAACGCATGCACGCCCGGCCTGTTGGGCGTGGGCGGCGTGTAATGGCCCCAGTCGCCGTCGAAGCGCTGCGCGCGGGCCTTGGCCAGCGACACCAGCCGCTTCGCGTCGCCGCGGTTGGCGTGGCGCTGGCGGATCTCGGCGTAGTCGGCATCGTTGGCGGCGACGAAGGCGCCGCGCAGCTCCGGGCTGATCAGCGACTGCACCACGCCGACCGCGCGCGAGGCGTCCTTGACCCAGACCGTCGGCGACGCGTAATGCGGCGCGATCTTCAGTGCGGTGTGCGCGCGCGAGGTCGTCGCGCCGCCGATCAGCAGCGGCGTCTCGAAGCCCTGGCGCTTCATTTCGCGGGCGACGTGGCTCATCTCCTCGAGCGAGGGCGTGATCAGGCCCGACAGGCCGATCACGTCCGCCTGCACTTCGCGCGCCTTGTCGAGGATGGTCTGGGTGGCGACCATGACGCCGAGATCGACCACTTCGAAGTTGTTGCAGGCGAGCACCACGCCGACGATGTTCTTGCCGATGTCGTGCACGTCGCCCTTGACCGTCGCCATCAGCACGCGGCCGTTGTTCTTGCCGGCGTCGCCGGTGCGCAGCTTCTCGGCTTCGATGTAGGGCAGCAGATACGCCACCGCCTTCTTCATCACGCGCGCGGACTTGACCACCTGCGGCAGGAACATCTTGCCGGCGCCGAACAGATCGCCGACGACGTTCATGCCGGCCATCAGCGGGCCTTCGATGACATCCAGCGGACGCGTGAACGACTGCCGCGCTTCTTCGGTGTCCTCGACCACGTACTGGTCGATGCCGTGCACCAGCGCATGCGTGAGCCGTTGCTGCACCGGCGCCTCGCGCCAGGCGGTGTTCTCGACCCGGGCCGCGCCCTTCCTGCCCTTGTAGCGTTGGGCCAGATCGAGCAGGCGCTCGGTCGAATCGCTGCGGCGGTTGAGCACCACGTCCTCGACGCACTCGCGCAGTTCGGGATCGAGATCGTCGACGATCGGCATCGCGCCGGCATTGACGATGCCGAAATCCATGCCGGCCCGGATCGCGTGGAACAGGAACACCGCGTGGATCGCCTGGCGCACGACCTCGTTGCCGCGGAACGAGAACGACACGTTGGAAACGCCTCCCGAAACGTGGCAATGCGGCAGCGTGGCCTTGATCTCCCGCGTGGCCTCGATGAAGTCGACCGCGTAGTTGTCGTGCTCGGCGATGCCGGTGGCGATGGCGAAGATGTTGGGGTCGAAGATGATGTCCTCGGGCGGAAACCCGACGACTTGCGTCAGCAACGTGTAGGCGCGGGTGCAGATCTCGACCTTGCGGTCCTTGGTGTCGGCCTGGCCGACCTCGTCGAAGGCCATGACCACGACCGCAGCGCCGTAGCGCAGCACCTTGCGCGCCTGTTCGAGGAACGCGGCTTCGCCTTCCTTGAGCGAGATCGAATTGACCACGCCCTTGCCCTGCAGGCATTTCAGGCCGGCCTCGATGACGCTCCACTTCGAGGAGTCGACCATCACCGGGATGCGCGCGATGTCGGGCTCGGCGGCGATCAGGTTGAGGAACGTGGTCATCGCATACCCGGAATCGAGCATGCCTTCGTCCATGTTGACGTCGAGGATCTGCGCGCCGCCTTCGACCTGCTGGCGGGCGACCTCGACGGCCTCCGGATAGCGGTTTTCCTTGATCAGCTTGCGGAACGCCGCCGAGCCGGTGACGTTGGTGCGCTCGCCGACGTTGACGAACAGCAGTTCCGGCGTGACGACGAGAGGTTCGAGGCCGGACAGGCGGGTGTAGCGAGGCGACGTCATGCGGAAACAACCCGTTCGGATGGGGTGCGGCACGGCTTTGCAGACAGGACGGACGTCGCGGCCGTGCCTGTGGCAGCCAATGTGTGGGCAATCATGGATGTTCTTGTGGGAGCGGGGGGGGGGCCCCGGGGGGGGGGGGGGGCGGGCGCCGGGGCCGGCGGGGGCCGCCCGCCGCCCCCGGCGGGGCCCCCCCCCGCTCCCACAGATGCGCTGTTTCGTTGTGTGCCGGCCTGCGTGGACATCCTCAAGCCGCCTGCTCCTGGTTGCGCGTGGGCGAGCGAGGCGCCACATCGCTCACCGCCTCGGCGATCGCGCGGATATGGTCGGGCGAGGTGCCGCAGCAGCCGCCGACGATGTTCAGCAGGCCGGCAGTCGCGAACTCGCGCAGCACTTCGGCCATGTCCTCGGGCGTCTCGTCGTAGCCGCCGAACGCATTCGGCAGGCCGGCATTGGGATGGCAGGACACGTGGGTCTGCGCGATCCGCGCCAGCGTTTCGACATGCGGCCGCAGGTCCTTCGCGCCGAGCGCGCAATTGAGCCCGACCGCATGCGGACGCGCGTGCTGCAGCGAGTACCAGAACGCCTCGGCGGTCTGGCCCGACAGCGTGCGGCCTGACGCGTCGGTGATCGTGCCGGAGATCATCACCGGCAGGCGCCCGCCGCGATCGTCGAATACGGTTTCGATCGCGTACAGCGCAGCCTTGGCGTTGAGCGTGTCGAACACGGTCTCGACCATGAGGATGTCGGCGCCGCCGTCGATCAGGCCGTGGGTCGCGTCGCGGTAGATCGCCACCAGTTCATCGAAGGTCACCGCGCGGTAGCCGGGATCGTTGACGTCGGGACTGATCGAGGCGGTGCGGCTGGTCGGGCCGAGGATGCCGGCGACGAAGCGGGGGCGATCGGGCGTCGTCGCCTGCGCGGCGTCGCAGGCCGCGCGTGCGAGCGCCGCGCCTTCGCGGTTGAGTTCGTGGACCAGGTGCTGCAGGCGGTAGTCGGCCAGCGAGACCGCGGTCGAGTTGAAGGTGTTGGTCTCGACGATGTCCGCACCCGCGGCCAGGTAGTCGGCGTGGATGCCCTGGATGATGTCGGGCCGGGTCAGCGTCAGCAGGTCGTTGTTGCCGCGCTGGTCATGGCTTTCGCAGCCGCAGCCGGCACCATGCGCGTGGCCGTCGGCGGCGTACAGCGCGTCGTAGCCTTCGGCGAAACGCGCGCCGCGATAGTCGGCCTCGGTCAGCTCGAAGCGCTGGATCATCGTGCCCATCGCGCCGTCGAGCACGAGGATGCGCTCGGCCAGTGCGGCGTCTAGCGCGGCAACGCGCGCAGGGTTCAGCCAGGTGGTCATGGCTTTCTCGCGATGATCGAAATCACCTGGAAGTGCGGCGGACGCTTTTCGCGGGTGACGGTCTCGGCGCTGTGGATTTCCAGCCCGGCCCTGGTGACGAAACGGCGAAGCTCCTTGTCCGGGAAACCGAGGTTCGCGTGGCCGTAGGCCTGCACCGCGGTCTCGTGGCCGTGGCGGTCGAGGCTCGACAGCAGCAGCCGGCCACCGGGCCGCAGCACGCGCGCGGCCTCGGTGACGGCCTGTGCGGGCTTGGTCGCGTAGGTCAGCGCGTGCATCAGCACGACGAGATCGAAGCTGGCGTCGTCGAAGGGCAGGGCATGCATGTCGCCCTCGCGCACTTCGACGTTGCTGAAGCGCTTGAGCCGTTCGGTCGATGCGGCGACGACGCGGCGACTGGCATCCAGGCACACGTAGCGGTGCGCGTGCGGCGCCAGCAGTTCGGCGAGCACGCCATCGCCCGAGGCGATGTCGAGCACGTCGCCGGTTTCCAGCAGCGGCAGCGCGGAACGCGCGAGCGCTTCCCAGGTGCGGCCGGGCGAGTAATGGCGCTCCATGTCGCCGGCCACGGTATCGGCCCAGCTCTGGTCGGCGGCGCGCGTCGCCAGCACCGCCGGCGTGCGCTCGGCGTCCTGGCGCAGCAGGGGATCGTCGCTGCCGGTCGACAGCGCCTGCCACAGGGCGCGCTGGGCATGGTCCAGGGCGGCGTCGTCGAAGCGGTAGTAGGCGGATACGCCGGCGCGGCGGTCGCGCACGAGATTGGCTTCTTTCAGGCGCGCCAGATGCGTGGACACGCGCGGCTGTGCGAGGCGGGTGATCGAGGACAGCTCGGCCACCGTGAGCTCTTCGACTTCGAGCAGGGCGAGCAGGCGGACACGCGTGGGGTCGGCGAGCACTTTCAGGCGCGCGGACCAGGCCTCCAGATCCATCAATATCTCCATATCTCGATATAGAGATATTGTCGGTGCGCGCGTCGGTCGGGTCAAGGTTCGCGCGTGTCGGCGTCACGCCACGGTCACGCGATCCGCCGCCATTCCTACACGGTTTGCATGATCAGAAAACGGGTCTCCGCTCCGGTGTTTTCGCACGATTCATGCTGCACTGCGGAACCGGTTCTGCGGGTGTTTTGCCGGTCTGGAACGTTACAATCGCCGGATCGTTTTCGAGCAGGAGTTGCATGCCGTGGAGTTCGGTTTCAGCGAAGAGCAGTTGATGATCCAGGACGTCGCGCGGCGGATCGCCCGGGAACGGATCGCACCCAGCGCCGAACATCACGACCGGACCGGTGATTTTCCCGTCGAGAACATGCGCGTGCTCGGCGAGAACGGCCTGATGGGCATCGAAGTGCCCGACGAGTACGGCGGCGCAGGGCTCGACCCGATCTCCTACGTGCTGGCGATGGTCGAGGTGGCCGCGGCCGATGCCGCGCACTCGACGATCATGTCGGTCAACAATTCGCTGTTCTGCAACGGCATCCTGACCCACGGCACCGAGGACCAGAAGCAGACTCACGTGCGCGCGATCGCCGAAGGCCGCGAGATCGGCGCGTTCGCGCTGACCGAGCCGCAGTCGGGTTCCGACGCCACGGCGATGAAGTGTCGGGCGGTCAGGCAGGCTGACGGCACCTATGTGATCAACGGCAAGAAGAGCTGGATCACCTCCGGTCCGGTCGCCCGGTACTTCGTGCTGTTCGCGATGACCGAGCCCGACGAGGGCGCGCGCGGCATCACCGCATTCCTCGTCGACGGCAACCGCGACGGGTTGCACCGCGGCAAGACCGAACCCAAGCTCGGCATCCGCGCGTCGGCGACCTGCGAGATCGAATTCCAGGACTACGTGGCCCAGGCCGCCGACGTGCTGGGCGAGGAAGGCCAGGGTTTCAAGATCGCGATGGGCGTGCTCGACGCCGGCCGCATCGGTATCGCCTCGCAGGCCGTGGGCATCGCCCGCGCCGCGTACGAGGCGACTATCGCCTATGCCAAGGAGCGCAAGGCCTTCGGCCAGCCGATCGGTGCGTTCCAGATGACCCAGGCCAAGATCGCCGACATGAAGTGCAGGCTGGACGCGGCGCTGCTGCTCACGCTGCGCGCGGCCTGGCTCAAGGGCGAAGGCAAGCGCTTCAGCAACGAGGCCGCGATGGCCAAGCTCACCGCGTCGGAAGCCGCGATGTGGATCACCCACCAGGCACTGCAGATCCACGGTGGCATGGGCTATTCGAAGGAGATGCCGATCGAACGGTATTTCCGCGACGCCAAGATCACCGAGATCTACGAAGGCACCAGCGAGATCCAGCGTCTGGTGATCGCCCGCAACGAGACCGGCCTGCGTTGATCCGCATGCCGCTTCTCCACGCCAGCATCGCGTGTGTCCGTCGCCTGCGCCGCCCCCGTGGCTGCGCGGCGTCGGTGGTGCCCGACCCGGTCGCGCATGCGGCCGTATCGTGCTGAGATTCCTTCCCGTCGGCCCGCGTGAGAACGCGGGCCTCATTGCATCGGAACGTTTGTCGTCATGACCTCATCCCGCAAGACAGGTAAAACCGCTGCGGCCGCCGCGCCTGCGAAATCCGGCAAGTCCGCCGCGCCCGCGGGGAACACGCCTGCGAAAAGAACGGCCGCCAGCGTGCTGCCCGCACCGCCGCGCCGCGCCGGCAGTGGACTGCTCGCCCCGATCTTCGACGCCGTGCGCCGCCGCGCCGGCAAGGCCGCGCATGCGGATGCCAGCGCCTTCGCGCAGGCGTTCTACCGGCGCATGACCGAAGACGAACTCCCGCTGCACAGCGCCGACGGCTGGGCCGCGCTCGCCGCCGATCTGTTCGACTTCGCCGGCAAGCGCAGGCCGGGCACGGCGAACGTGCGCTTGTTCAATCCGGTGATGAAGACCCACGGCTGGGAGTCGCCGCATACGGTGCTGCAGGTCGTCAACGACGACATGCCGTTCCTGGTCGATTCGGTGACGATGGCGCTGGCCGAGCAGGGCATCGGCGTGCACGTGCTGGGCCACCCGGTGCTGTCGATCGCGCGCGACCGCGCCGGCCGCCTGACGGGCGTGGGCGAGGGCGACGCCGAATCGGTGATGCATCTGGAGATCGACCGGCAGACGCCGGAAGAGAACGCGCGCATCGAAGCACTGGTGCGCGGCGTGCTCGACGACGTGCGGGTCATCGTCGCCGACTGGCCGGCGATGCGCGAGAAGATGCTGCAGATGGCGACCGACCTGGATTCGCGGAAGATTCCGGTCTCCGAGTCCAGCCGCGAGGAAGCGCAGCAATTCCTGCGCTGGGCCGCGAGCGACCACTTCACGTTCTTCGGCTATCGCGCCTATAAGGTCCGCCGCAAGGGCGACGACGCGCGGCTGGAGGCCGTGCCCGGCAGCGGCATGGGACTGCTGCGCACGCCCGGCGCGGTGAAGTCGCGTCCGATCAGCGAACTCGGCGCCGATGCCCTGCGCCGCGAAGGCCTGATCGATGCGCTGATCCTGACCAAGACCAGTGCGCGTTCGACCGTGCACCGTCCCGGCTACATGGATTACATCGGCATCCTCGGCTACGACGACGCCGGCAATGTCGTCAGCGAGCAGCGCTTCCTGGGCCTGTACACGTCGAGCGCGTACACGCGCCGTCCCTGGGACATCCCGCTGGTGCGCGAGCGCTTCGAGCATGTGATGCGCGAGTCCGGCCTCGAGCCGACCGGCCACAGCGGCAAGGCGCTCAAGCATCTGCTCGAGACGCTGCCGCGCGACGAGTTGTTCCAGTCCACGCCCGACGAACTGTTCCGCCTCGGCACCGGCATCCTCGGCCTGCAGGAGCGCGTGCGCAGCCGCCTTTTCCTGCGCAAGGACCGTTACGGCCGCTTCTATTCGGTGCTGGTCTACATCCCGCGCGACCGCTTCAACACCGACGTGCGTCGCCGCCTCGAACAGCTGCTGCGCGAGATGATGCAGGCCGACCACGTCGATGCGAGCGTCGTGCTCGGCGAATCGCCGCTGGCGCAGCTGCATCTGATCGTGCGTCCGCGCGCGGGCGTCGCCGCCGACATCGACCAGGCCGCGCTGGAGCAGGCGCTGCAGGCGATCGTGCGCAACTGGCAGGACAACCTGCGCGACGAACTCGTGCGCCGCCATGGCGAGGCCGACGGCCTGCGCCTGTCGGGCCGCTTCGGCCGCGCCCTGTCGCCTGCCTACATCGAATTCGCGTCGCCGGCTGCGGCCGCCACCGACGTCGAGAAGCTGGCCGCCGCGGCGGCATCCGACGCGCTGCAGCTGAGCTTCTACACCCAGCCGCTGCCGACCAGCGGCGAATCGGTACTGCATTTCAAGCTCTACCGCCGCGATGCGCACATCCCGCTGTCGGACGTGCTGCCGGTGATGGAGAACCTCGGCCTGCGGGTGATCGCCGAGCATCCCAACCGCATCGAGGTCGACGGCACCACGCTGTTCCTGCAGGACTTCTACGTCGAGGCGACCGCCGGTGCGATCGACGTCGAGGCCCGCGCGCAGGCGTTCACCGAGGCGTTCGACCGCGTCTGGCGCGGCGACGCCGAGAACGACGGCTTCAATCGTCTCGTGCTTGGCGCCGATCTCGACTGGCGCCAGATCGCGATGCTGCGCGGCTACTGCAAATACCTGCTGCAGGTCGGCGTGCCGTTCTCGCAGGCCTACGTCGAAGACACGCTGGCCCGCTATCCGCTGCTCGCGCGCCTGCTGGTCGAGGTGTTCGAAGCGCGCTTCGATCCGGCGACCGGCAGCGAGAGCCGCGCACAGATCGACGCCGGCCGCGAGGCCTTCGCCGCCCAGCTGCAGGCGCTGACCGGCCACGACGAAGCGACGCTGGCGGCCCTGCAGCCGCTGCTCGATGCCCGCGGCAGCGACCGCGCCACGCAGTACGAGGCCGCACGCGCCGCGCTCAAGGGCCTGCTCGACCGTGTATCGAGCCTGGACGAGGACCGCATCCTGCGCAGCTATCTCGCCGTCGTCGACGCGACGCTGCGCACCAGCTACTACCAGAAGCACCGCGACGGCGGCCTGCTCGACACGATCAGCTTCAAGTTCGACTCGGCGCGCGTGCCCGAACTGCCCAAGCCGCGCCCGTACCGCGAGATCTTCGTCTACGGCCCGCGCGTGGAAGGCATCCACCTGCGCTTCGGCCCCGTTGCGCGTGGCGGCCTGCGCTGGTCGGACCGGCGCGAGGATTTCCGCACCGAGGTGCTGGGTCTGGTCAAGGCGCAGATGGTCAAGAACACGGTCATCGTGCCGGTCGGCTCGAAGGGCGGCTTCATCGTCAAGCGGCCGCCGGTGGGCGGCAGCACGCCGGCCGAAAGCCGCGATGCCCAGTTCGCCGAAGGCGTCGCCTGCTACACGCTCTTCATCAACGGCCTGCTGCAGATCACCGACAACATCGTCGAAGGCGGGATCGTGCCGCCGGCGGATGTCGTGCGTCACGACGACAACGATCCCTATCTCGTCGTCGCCGCCGACAAGGGCACCGCGACGTTCTCCGACATCGCCAACGGCATCGCCCGCGAGCACGGGTTCTGGCTCGACGATGCGTTCGCGTCCGGCGGCTCGGTCGGCTACGACCACAAGGGCATGGGCATCACCGCGCGCGGCGCCTGGGAATCGGTCAAGCGCCACTTCCGCGCGATGGGCCGCAACTCGCAGACGCAGGATTTCACCGCGGTCGGCGTCGGCGACATGTCCGGCGACGTGTTCGGCAACGGCATGCTGCTGTCGGAACACATCCGCCTGATCGCCGCCTTCGACCACCGCCACATCTTCATCGACCCGGATCCGGATGCCGCGCGTTCGTTCGCCGAGCGCCAGCGCATGTTCGCGATTCCGCGTTCGAGCTGGGAGGACTACGACAAGCGCCTGATCGCCAGGGGCGGCGGCGTGTGGCCGCGCAGCGCGAAGTCGATTCCGCTTTCGGTCGAGGCGCGCGAAGCGCTGGGCATCGAAGGCGATGCGACGTCGCTCAGCCCGAACGAGCTGATGTCGGCGATCCTGCGCGCGCCTGTCGATCTGCTGTGGAACGGCGGCATCGGCACCTACGTGAAGGCCTCCAGCGAGACGCATGCCGACGTCGGCGACCGCGCCAACAATCCGTTGCGCGTCGACGGCCGCGACCTGCGCTGCAAGGTGGTGGGCGAGGGCGGCAACCTGGGCCTGACTCAGCTCGGCCGCATCGAGGCCGCGCTGCACGGCGTGCTGCTCAATACCGACTTCATCGACAACTCGGCCGGCGTGGACACGTCCGACCACGAGGTCAACATCAAGATCCTGCTCAATGCGCTGGTGCAGGACGGCAGGATGAAGCTGCCCGCGCGCAACAAGCTGCTGGCGTCGATGACCGACGAGGTCGCCGGCCTGGTGCTGTGGGACAACTACCGCCAGAATCAGGCGCTGAGCCTGATGGAACGCATGAGCGTGTCGCGCCTGGGCTCGAAGCAGCATTTCATCCGCACGCTGGAGGCGCAGGGGCTGCTCGACCGCCAGATCGAGTTCCTGCCGTCGGATGCCGAGATCTCCGAGCGCAAGACCAGGGGCCTGGGCCTGACGCGTCCGGAACTGTCGGTGCTGCTGTCGTACTCGAAGCTGGTCGCGTTCGACCAGATGCTCGACTCCGACATTCCGGAAGATCCCTACCTCTCGCGCGAGCTGCAGCGCTATTTCCCCAGGCCGTTGCAGAAGAAGTACGCCGAACTGATGGAAGGCCACCGCCTCAAGCGCGAGATCATCGCGACGGCAGTGACCAATACGATGATCAACCGCATGGGCGCGACCTTCCTGCTGCGCATGCAGGAAGACAGCGGCCGCGGCCCGGGCGAGGTCGCCAAGGCGTTCACGATCACCCGCGAGACCATCGAGGCGCGGGCGCTGTGGGGCCAGATCGATGCGCTCGACGGCCAGGTGCCGGAATCGGTACAGGTCGACGCACTGCAGGTGATCTGGAACCTGCAGCGTGCGTTCACGCGCTGGCTGCTGGCGCGTCCGGGTGCGCTTCCGGACATCACCACCGCGGTCGAGCGCTACCACGACGGCTTCCACACGATCCGCGATGGCAGCAAGATCATCGCCGACGGCCAGCGCGCCGAACACGATGCCAGCCTGCAGGCATGGATCGGCAAGGGCGTGCCGGAGTCGCTTGCGATCGAGCTGGCCGCGCTGCCGTATCTGGAAGCGGCCTGGGACATCATCGAGGTCGCCAGCGAGCGCAAGGAGAAGCCGGTCGACGTGGCGCGTCTGCACTTCCGTCTCGGCGAAGCCCTGAACCTGCCGTGGCTCACCGCGCAGATCGACGCGCTGGAAGTCGACGGCCGCTGGCATGCGGTCGCGCGCGGCGTGCTGCGCGAGGAGCTCGGCCAGCAGCACCGCGCGCTCGTCTCGCAGGTGCTGTCGATGCCGGGCGCGACGCCGGAAGCGAAGGTGCAGGCATGGCTGGAGCGCGATGATTCCACTTTGCGCTTCACGCTGGCGATGCTCGGCGAACTCGCCGCGCAGAAGTCGCTGGACTATCCGACCGCCTCGGTCGCGGTGCAGCGCGTCTCGCAACTGGTGCAGCGCAGCTGAGGGCGGCGCGCCCGGCTCCCTCTCTCTCTTTCCCGCAAAGGGGGAGAGCGGGCAGGGGCGACGTATCCTGGGCACGGCATCTCCCCGCGGCCGGTCGCGCGATGCCGATCTTCACTGTCTTCCGTGGCCGATGCGACGGCTTCAGGCCTCGCACGCCATGCGGTCGCTCCGTGCTGCGGTTAAGCTGCCGACGATCCCCGCGGACATCGCAGATGCAACAGAGCCAACGCCCCGCCTTCCTCGCCAGCCAGACCGACGACGCGCAGGCCGCGCTGCAACGGCTGCTCGAGCGGTATGGCCAGCACCCGCCTGAAACGGCGGACGTGCTGGTGCCGCTGGGCGGCGACGGATTCATGCTGCAGACGCTGCACCGGCACGGGCATCTGGGCCTGCCGGTGTACGGCATGAAGCTGGGGTCGGTCGGTTTCCTGATGAACCAGCACCAGGAGGATGGGCTGCGCGAACGCATTGCCGGTGCGGAACCGGCGATCCTGCGGCCGCTGGAGATGGTCGCGCAGACCGAATCCGGTGCGAGCATCGGCTCGCTCGCATACAACGAGGTCTCGCTGTTGCGCCAGACCCGACAGGCCGGGCATCTGCGCATCGATCTCAACGGCATCACCCGGCTCGAAGAACTGGTCGGCGACGGCGTCATCGTCTCGACTGCGGCCGGCAGTACCGCCTACAACTGCTCCGCCCACGGTCCGATCCTGCCGCTGGGCTCGGGCGTGATCGCGCTGACCCCGATCGCACCGTTCCGCCCGCGACGCTGGCGCGGCGCGATCCTGCGCGCCGAAACCGAGGTGCGCTTCCGCGTGCTCGACCCCTACAAGCGCCCGGTCAGCGTGACCGCCGATTCGCATGAAGTCCGGGATGTGGTCGAGGTGACGATCCGCGAATCGCAGGACCGGACCGTGACCCTGCTGTTCGATCCCGAGCACAATCTCGAGGAGCGGATCCTCGCCGAGCAGTTCGTGGTCTGAGCGACGCCAGCCCGGCAATGTGCGGGTGCCGCCCGGTGCCGCTGGTCAGGGGCCCGTGTGCCGGGATCGCGCATAATTTCCGCAGGTCCCGCTCCGTCGCATCCCGGCGCTTCAGCGTCGATGCGGTTCCGGACACCGCCATCCCCATCGTCCTGTGATCCGCCATGCCCGATCTGTCCGTGCCCACGCTCACCGTCGCGATCACCACGCGCGCCCTGTTCGATCTCGAGGACAGCCATGCGGTATTCGAGGCGCAAGGCATCGAGGCCTACGCCGAGCACCAGCGCGCCCACGAGGACGACGTCCTCGAGCCGGGCATCGCGTTTCCGCTGGTGCGCAAGCTGCTGGCCCTGAACATCGACGCGCCCCCCGACGCGCCGCACGTCGAGGTCATCCTGCTGTCGCGCAATTCGGCCGACAGCGGGCTGCGGATCTTCAACTCGATCCAGCACCACAATCTGGGCATCACCCGCGCGACCTTCACCTCCGGCGAGCCGACCTGGCCCTACATCAAGCCCTTCGGTACCCAGCTGTTCCTGTCCGCCAATCCCGACTCGGTGCGTCGCGCACTGGAGAACGGCATCGCCGCGGCGACGATCATCCCGGCGCGCGCACCGGCGCATCGCAACGACCAGTTGCGGATCGCGTTCGACGGCGACGCGGTGATCTTCGGCGACGAAGGCGAACGCCTGTCGCAGGAGGGCGGCCTCGACGCATTCCACAAGCACGAGCGCGAGCGCGCGCGTGAGGAAATGACCGGCGGCCCGTTCCGGGGCTTCCTCGCCGCGCTGCACGACCTGCAGGCCGCGTATCCGCCGGGCAAGGACGCGCCGATCCGCACCGCGCTGGTCACCGCGCGCTCGGCGCCGGCCCACGAGCGCGTGATCCGCACGCTGCGCGCCTGGGGCGTGCGCCTGGACGAGGCGCTGTTCCTCGGCGGGCGGCCGAAGGGGCCGTTCCTCGATGCGTTCGGGGCCGACATCTTCTTCGACGATTCCCAGCACAACATCGATTCCGCGCGCCCGCACGTCGCCGCCGGCCACGTGCCGCACGGCTGGTCGAACCGCTGAGCACGATGACGGGCACGGACGGACGCGGACTGCTGGGCCGCTGGATCGACCGGCTGCGCGGCGGTGCGTCCGCACCTCGCAAGCCCTACGTGCGCGAGCACGACGGCTTCGTGTCCTTGCAGTTCGTGCGCCGGCAGACGCAGAGCCGCATGGTCGGCAACGATCCGGACCGGCTGCTGATCGACTACACCCGCACCATGTTCGCCGCGCTGCTGTGGCAGCCGGCGCCGGCGGTGCTGGGCATGGTGGGCCTCGGCGGCGGTTCGCAGGCGAAGTTCGCGTACCGGCACTTGCCGGGCACGCGCATCGAGGTGGTGGAGAACAATCCGCACGTCGTCGCCTTGCGTGGGGCGTTCGGCATTCCCGACGACGATGCGCGGCTGTCGGTCGTCGTCGATGATGGGGTGCGCTTCGTCGCCAAGCGCCACGGCCATTTCGACATGCTGCTGGTCGACGGCTACGACGAACACGGCATTCCCGCGGAACTGTCGACGCAGGCGTTCTACGACGCCTGCCGCGATGCGCTGACCGCCTCAGGTGTCATGGCCTGCAATCTCTACGTCCGCGATCCCGAAACGCACGTCGAGAAGCTTCGCGCGGCGTTCGGCGCCGATCATGTGCTGGTCGTCGACGAGCCGAAGATGAGCAACCGCGTCGCGTTCGCCTGGCGTGGCGCACTGCCGACGCTCGATGCCGAAGCGCTGGCGACACGCGTGCCGATTTCGGTGCGGTCGCTGTTGCCCGAGGTATTCCCGCGGACCGCGGTGCGGATGGTGCGGCATCGGACGGTGACGGCGCGGCGTTAGCTGCACCGAGATCGTGGGTTTTACCGTGTCTGTGATGTTCGCTGGAACCTGATTCATCGCGAAAATGGGTCCCAGCTTGACCAGACGTTCGTCTGTTGAAAACCGCTGGGACGACGAGCAAAAGGCGATCGCTGCCAGATCGTCGCCCCAGCGAACGCTGGGGCCCATTTTGATTTCAGCTCTGTTCTCGGCGATGTCGTAAGTCGAAAGGTAGGCGGGCTGTCGGACGCCATCAGCGCGCCCGCGACATTGCACCCCTGACCATTCCCCTGCAAAGTCGCCGGTCGACTGCAACCGTTCACGGGGAACACCGAATGCACACATGGATCCGGACACTCGCCTGCGCGCTCGTGCTGGCAACCGGCGCGCCGCTCGCGGGTGCGGCCACGAACACGGGCGGGATGACGCTCGAACAGGTCGCGCAGACGCGTGCCGTCACCCAGGCGCAGATCAGCCCGGACGGTCAGGAGGTCGCGTACATCCTGTCGGTGCCGCGCACGCTCGGCATCGATCCCGATGGTCCGGCGCGGACCGAACTGCACGTCGTGGACCGCACCGGCAACAGCCGTGGCTTCATCACCGGCAAGGTCGACGTGGCCTCGCCGCGCTGGCTGCCCGATGGCCAGCGCGTGGCCTATCTGTCCAGGCGGGAAGGCGACGAGACCCGCGGCCTGTACACGATTCCGCTGCGCGGCGGCGAATCGACCCGCGTGGCCGCACTCGCCGGGGACATCTCCAGCTACGATCTCTCGCCGGACGGCCGCCGCGCCGCACTGCTGTCGGCGCAGCGCGAGAGCGACGCGCGCAAGGCGCTGCGCGACAAGGGCTTTTCGCAGAAGGTCCACGAGGAGGACTGGCGCCCGGTCGAGTTGTGGATCGCCGAACTCGACAGCGACGCCGCGCCGCGTCGCGTGGAGATCGAAGGCAGCGTGCAGGCAGTGCGCTGGAGCCCGGCCGGCGACCGTGTCGCGGTCATCGTCGCGCCGCGCCAGTTGACCGACGACACCATGGTCGATGCGCGCGTCCGCATCTATTCGGTCGAGGGCCGTGAACTGGGCCGCGTCGACAATCCCGGCAAGCTCGGCGACATGGCCTGGAGTGCGGATGGCGCGCATCTGGCCATCATTTCGGCGGCGGACAGGAACGACCCGCGCGAGGGCCGTCTGACCATCGTCGGCCGCGATGGCGGCGTACAGCGCGACCTGCTGCCCGGCCTCGAGGGCCATGTCTGGAACGTCGCTTGGCGCGATGCCGACACGCTGGTGTTCCTGAGCCAGGAAGGCGTGCAGAGCCGACTCGCCGAGATCCGGGCCGACGGCAGCGGCCAGCGCACGCTGCTGCCCGCGGGCGGCCCGGTGCACATGGGCCTGAGCGTGTCGCCGCGCGGCGACGTCGCGCTGGTCGGCAGCGATCCCACGCATCCGTCCGAAGTGTTCCATCTTCCCGCCGGCGCCAGCGAGGCGCGTCGCCTGACCGACAGCAATCCGTGGCTGAAGGACGTGCGTCTCGCGCGCCAGGAAGTGGTGCGCTACACCGCACGCGACGGGCTGGAACTCGAGGGGCTGCTGGTGCATCCGCTCGAGCGCCGCGGCAATGCGCGCGTGCCGCTGATCCTGGTCGTGCACGGCGGTCCCGAAGCGCACTTCGGCAATGCCTGGCTGAGCGGCTACTCGCAGCCCGCGCAGGTCGCCGCGGCGCAGGGCTTCGCGTCGTTCTTCCCGAACTACCGTGCCAGCACCGGTCGCGGTGTCGCGTTCTCCAAGCTCGACCACGGGCGTCCGGGCATGGAGGAGTTCGACGATCTCGTCGACGGCGTCGACCATCTGGTCGAGACCGGTCTGGTGGACCGCGACAAGGTCGGCATCACCGGCGGCTCCTACGGCGGCTACGCCAGCGCCTGGGGCGCGACCTACTACAGCGAGCGCTTCGCCGCCTCGGTGATGTTCGTCGGCATTTCCGACCAGGCCAGCCTGGTGACCACCGGCGACATCCCGCGCGAGCAGTACCTGGTGCACATGCAGACCTGGCCGTGGGAAAACCCGGAGATGTACCGGCAGGCCAGCCCGATCACGCATGCGTCGAAGTCGCGCACGCCGACGCTGATCCTGCACGGCGAGGCCGATCCGCGCGTGCCGGTGATGCAGTCCTACATGATGTACCGCTACCTGCAACTCGCGGGCCAGGCGCCGGTGCGGCTGGTGCTGTATCCGGGCGAAGGCCACGGCAACAGCCGCGGCGCCTCGCGTTACGACTATTCGCTGCGCCTCATGCAGTGGATGACGCATTACCTCAAGGGCCCGGGCGGCGAGCCGCCGGCGTACGAGATCGACTACGCATTGCCGGAGCAGGGCGCCAAGCGCTGAGGTCCGCTGCCATCGATGATCCCGAAGCCGCGCCGGGTCTCCGGCGCGGCTTTCTTGTTGGTCCGAGAACTTTGTTGCCTCGGGACCCTGGCCCGCCATCCCAACGCGAGGTGGGATCCATCCCGATCCACGCCGCGCATTCACGCCACCGTCGCCCGCGCGTCACGCCTCTTTCCGCGGTCCGTCGATACCTTGCGTTCCATCGATCCGCGCCACGGCATGCCCGGTCGCGCACCGCGTCACCGGCGTTGTCCGGCAGGCGCCCGGACGATGCGGCAGTGTCACGCCGCCCCCTGATTTCCCCGAATGGAGAACCCGATGTCCAACAAGACCGCGCATACCCTCAACGACCTGATCGCCATCGCCCGCGACGGCAAGGACTTCTACGAGGAGGCCGCACAGAAGGTCGACGATACCGAGCTGCGCACGCTGTTCGCCCGCATCGCGACCACCAAGTCGCAGATCGTCGGCGAGCTCAGTGCGGCCGTGCAGGCCGCGGGCGGCAAGCCGGAAGATTCCGGCACGTTCGTCGGCACCATGCAGCAGATGTACGGCAAGGTCCGTGCGACGCTGGGCGACAAGGAATACGGCTATGTGGCCGAACTGGAGGAATCGGAAGACCGCCTGCTGGAAGCGTTCGACGAGGTTGCCCGCGACGCCGACACGCCGCCTGCCGCGCGCGACGTGGTCGTCCGCCTGCTGCCCGAGGTGCGCGCCTCGCACGATGTCATGCGCGCCCGCAAGCACGCGATGAAGAAAGACTGACAGCGCTGCCTCGCCGGCGTTGCGCCGGCGTCGATAACTGCAAAAGCCCCGGTCCTCGCCGGGGCTTTTGTGTGTGCGCTGGTGCGGGGCAACAAGCATCGCGGATGCGCGGGATCCTGTCCGCGCACCGCGGACATGTTTCCGCTTCCTGCCGTATGCGCGGCTGCGGGCCGCGGATGTCGCGGGCGCAGTGGATCGCCGGACTGCACGCCCGGGGCAACAGCACAGCCGCTCGCGCTCCGCGCTGCCGGCGCGGCGAATTCCGGTCGTCTTGATCTCGATCAATGCAGACGACGGCCGGTTGGGGGATGATGATCCGGGCCCCCGTGGCCTCAGACGCTCAACGCCGGGCGTGCATACGACCGGACAGTTGCGAACGTCCTCGCGGCCAGGTGGCCCCGCAGTTTCCCGATTCCCACATGGAGGCACCGACCATGCGCGATGCGACCGAACTCCCGCTCAGGCTCATCCAGGCCAATCTCGAACTCCAGCTGCGGATCGCGGCGCTGATCCAGGAAAACGGCCGGCAGTGGAGTGAACTCGCTGGCCGTGCGGTCGGCGACGGGCGCGTCGAGCAGGACGCGGAACTTCGCGATCTGCTGCGCACGCAGGACTGGCAGGCATTGGCCGCGTTGCCGGCGAATGCGTTCTGGCGGCAGATGCAGCAACGCATCGGCGATGGGCAGGAACTGGCACGCGTCGCCGTCGGCGCGCAGAACGCGTTCACCGACGGTCTCGTCGACGCGCTGCGCGCCTGGCAGGACAAGACCGCCGAGGTGCTGGCGTCCAGCAGCAATGCGACGACCGACGAGGCGTGGCGCGCGCTGGCCGAGCCCTGGGAGCGTCTGTTGTCGGCGTTCGCGCCCCCTGCCGGCAGCGGCAAGCCCCGGGGTGGGTCGCGTGGTGGTTGAGGGACGGGGCGGGGCCCCGGTTTCCGAGACGACACGCGACGCTGCGCCGGCATGGCACGCGCTCGGTGCAGACTCTGTATTGCAGCGACTCGCCGCGACACGCGATGGGCTGGACGCGGACGCGGTCGCGGAGCGACTGCGTCGGTATGGACCGAACGCGTTGCCACCGCCGAAGCGGGTACCGGGCTGGCGGCGTTTCCTGCGCCACTTCAACGATCCGCTGATCCTGTTCCTGCTGGCCGCAGCCGCGATCGCGCTGTCGGTCGGCCACCATATCGATGCCGCGGTCATCGTGGCGGTGGTCACCGTCAATGCGATCGTCGGCTACGTGCAGGAAGGGCGCGCCGAACAGGCGCTGTCGGCGCTGCATTCGATGCTGGCCCCATCGGCGCGGGTGTTGCGCGACGGCGCGCGCGTCCAGGTCGAGGTCGCCGATCTCGTGCCCGGCGACGTGCTGCTGCTGGAGGCTGGGGATCGCGTGCCGGCCGACGCCCGCCTGCTGCGCGGTCGCGGCCTGCGCGTCGACGAATCGGTGCTGACCGGCGAATCCGTGCCGGCCGAGAAGACCGATGCGCCGGTCGATGCGGGCGCCGATCTCGGCAGCCGCCATTCGATGCTGTACTCGGGCACGCTGGTGTCGGCCGGACAGGCGAGCGCGCTGGTCGTCGCCACCGGGCCGGCGACCGAGATCGGCCGCATCGGCACGCTGCTCGGGCAGGTCGAGACGCTGACCACGCCGCTGCTGCAGCAGATCGGACGCTTCGGCCGCAGGTTCACCGCGTTCGCGATCGTCGCTGCACTGGTGGTGTTCGTGTTCGCGATCACGCTGCGCGGCTACAGCTGGCTCGATGCGCTGATGGTCGTCGTCGCACTCGCGGTCGGCGTGATCCCCGAGAGCCTGCCGGCGGTCATCACGATCACATTGGCGATC
Source organism: Proluteimonas flavola (assembly GCF_021191705.1). Classification (GTDB taxonomy): domain Bacteria; phylum Pseudomonadota; class Gammaproteobacteria; order Xanthomonadales; family Xanthomonadaceae; genus Luteimonas; species Luteimonas flavola. Next base: position 28,577 of record NZ_JAIWPU010000034.1, on the reverse strand, counting down.
GGCGTGCGGCGGATGGCCGCGCGCAACGCGATCGTGCGCCGGCTGCCGGCGGTCGAGACGCTGGGCGCGACGACGGTGATCTGCTCCGACAAGACCGGCACGCTGACCCGCAACGAGATGACCGCGCGCGCGGTGACCACGACGGCCGGCCGCGCGTCGGCCGACGGCAGCGGCTACGCGCCGCAGGGTGCGGTTTCGGCCGACACCGGCGGCGAAGACGCGCTCGCCGCGGCATCACGCGTCGCGCGCATCGGCCTGCTGTGCAACGACGCGACACTGCACGACGGCGACCGCGGGTGGCGGGTCGACGGCGACCCGATGGAAGGCGCGCTGCTCGCGCTGGCGGGCAAGGCGGGTCTCGACGGCGCGGCATTCGCCGCAACGCATCCGCGCCTGGACGAAGTGCCGTTCGATGCCGCGCACCGGTTCATGGCGACGCTGCATGCCGACGGCGACGGCGCGCTGGTCTGCGTCAAGGGCGCGCCGGAACAGGTGCTCGCGCTGAGCCGTGCGCAGGACGCGCCGGGCGGCGACGCCAGCGTGCTCGATGGCGCGTTCTGGCAGCAGGCGATCGACGCCGCCGGCGCCGAGGGCCAGCGCGTGCTCGGTTTCGCGTGGCGCCGGCTCGAGCGCGTGCCGCCGCGCTTCGAACTCGACGACGTGCAGGACCTGGTGTTCGCCGGCATCGTCGGCTTCATCGATCCGCCGCGCGAGGAGGCGGTGCGCGCGGTCGCCGACTGCCGCAGTGCCGGCATCGCGGTGAAGATGATCACCGGCGACCACGCCGCGACCGCGGGCGCGATCGCCGGCCAGCTGCGGTTGGCGGACGATGTGCGTGTGGTGACCGGGCAGGAGCTCGAAGGCGTGTCGGATGCCGACCTGCCGGCGCTGGCCGAATCGGCCAGCGTGTTCGCGCGCACCACGCCCGAACACAAGCTGCGCATCGTGCGCGCGCTGCAGTCGCGCCGCCACACCGTTGCGATGACCGGCGACGGCGTCAACGACGCGCCGTCGCTGAAGCAGGCGGACATCGGCGTCGCGATGGGCCACAAGGGCACCGAAGCGGCGAAGGAAGCCAGCGGCATGGTGCTGGCCGACGACAATTTCGCGTCGATCGCCGCCGCCGTGCACGAGGGCCGCGCCGTCTACGACAACATCCGCAAGGTCGTGGCGTGGACGCTGCCGACCAACGGCGGCGAGGCGGTCGCGGTGCTGCTGGCGATCGCATTCGGCTGGGTGCTGCCGATGACCCCGGCACAGATCCTGTGGATCAACATGGTGCTGACGGTGACGCTGGGCCTGGCGCTGGCGTTCGAACCGCCGGAGCGTGGCGTCATGGGCCGGCCGCCGCGCCGCCGCGATGCACCGCTGGTCTCGCCCTTCATGTTGTGGCGCATCGTGCTGGTCTCATTGCTGTTCAGCGTCGGTGCGTTCGGTATCTTCGCCTGGGCGCAGATGCGCGGGCATGACGTCGCGACCGCCCGTACGATGGTCGTGAACATGTTCTGCGTGATGGAGATCTCCTATCTCTTCAGCGTGCGCTACCTGCACGGCAGCTCGTTCTCGTTGCGCGGCCTGCGCGGCACGCCTGCAGTGCTGTGGGCGGTGACGGCGGTGGTGCTCGCGCAACTCGCGTTCACCTATACGCCGTGGATGCAGGTGCTGTTCGACACCCGGCCGGTGCCGGCGTTCGAGGGCCTGGTGATCGTGGCGGTCGGCGTGGCGCTGATGATCGTGCTGGAAGCCGAGAAATGGCTGCTGCGCAAGTTCCGTATCTTCGATGAACTCGAGGCCGTGCCCGACGAGGCCGGCCCGCAACCGGGAGCGATACCATGACCGAGACCGAGACCGCGGCGCCCGTCGACACGGTGCTGCTGGCCACCGACCTGGGCTTCCGCTGCGACCGCGCAGCCGCGCGCGCGGCGCAGCTGGCCGCGCGTCACGGCGTGCCCGCGATCGCGGCGACCGCGGTCGAGCCCGGACGTGCGCAGGCACGCGAGATGCTGCGCCAGGACGTGCCGGCCTGGTACCGGCGGCCGTCGACGCTGGTCCAGGCGGAGCAGCGCTTGCGACGCCAGCTGTCCGCCGACGTGGACTGGACCCTGCGCGTGGCGGAAGGCGGTGCCGGCGACCATCTGACGGCATTGCTGGACGGGCTCGACGACGGCGCGCTCGTCGTCGGCGGTCCGGTGCGCGAAGGGGTGCTCGGCCCGACCGTGCTGGGGTCGACGGTCGACCGGCTGCTGCGCCGGCCGGACATCGCGCTGCTGCTGGTGCGCGGCTGGGTGCGCAGCGACTACCGCCGCGTGCTGGTCGCCAGCGATTTCAGCGAACCGTCGCGGCGCGCATTGTGCCGGGCGCGTGCGTTGTTCCCGGATGCGCGGTTCACCCTGTTGCACGGCTTCACGATCCCGATGCTCGGACTGCTGGACAGCGGCCGCGACGAGGCGGTCGCGCGCGGTCGCCAGCAGCTTCGGGACGAGGGCGCGGCCTTCCTGCGCGCGCTCGGCGCGGCCGGCGAGGACATGGAACTGGTGGTCGAGTACGGCGATCCGGCGCGCCTGGCGCAGCAGCATGTCGAGACCTTCGGCACCGAGCTCGTCGTCGTCGGCACCCACGGGCGTGGTGCGATGTACGAACTCGCGGTCGGCAGCGTGGCGCGGCGCATCGTCACCGGCGTCGATGCCGACACGCTGGTCGTCCGCGGCACGCGCGAGCCGGTCGGCACCGCGCGGTGAACGCAGGCGACGGGTTGCAGGTGCTGCGCAACCGCACCTTCGACGAGATCGCCGTCGGCGACAGCGCCGGCATCGAGCGGACGCTGACCCAGGCGGACATCCAGTTGTTCGCGATCCTCTCAGGCGACGTGAACCCGCAGCACGTCGATCCCGCGTTCGCGGCCGCGTCGCGCTTCCACGGCGTGATCGCGCACGGCATGTGGGGTGGCGCGCTGATCTCGGCAGTGCTCGGGACCCGCCTGCCGGGGCCGGGCACCGTGTATCTCGACCAGTCGCTGCATTTCCATGGGCCCGTGCGGCTCGGCGACCGGCTGGCGATCGCGGTCACAGTGATCTCCAAGGACAGTGCATCCAGGCGCGTGACCCTGGCATGCAGTTGCATCAACCAGGACGGCACCACGGTGATCGAAGGGGAGGCGCGGGTGATCGCGCCGACCGAGCACATCGAGCGCGCGCGGACCACGCTGCCGGAAATCCGGCTCGACGTCGCCGGCCACGACGGCCTCGAACGGCTGCTCGCGCACGTCGCGCCGCTCGAGCCGGTGCGCGTGGCGGTCGTGCATCCCTGCGATGCACCGAGCCTGTCGGCCGCCCTCGACGCGCGCGATGCCGGCTTGATCGTGCCGGTGCTGGTCGGGCCGCGCGCGCGGATCGAGGCGCTCGCGGCAGCGCAGGGGCTGGACCTGTCCGGCATCGCCCTCGACGACGTGGCGCACAGCCATGCCGCCGCCGCGCGCGCGGTCGAGCTGGCCGCCGGCGGTGAGGTCGAGGCGCTGATGAAGGGCAGCCTGCATACCGACGAACTGATGGCCGCGGTGGTGGCCTCCGCCGGCGGGCTGCGGACCAAGCGCCGGGTCAGCCACTGCTTCGTGCTGCAGACGCCGCACTATCCGCGGCCGTTCATCGTCACCGACGCGGCGATCAACCTGGCGCCGACGCTGGAGCAGAAGGCCGACATCGTCCGCAACGCGATCGATCTGGCGCACGTGATCGGCGTGGCCGAGCCCAGGGTCGCGATCCTGGCCGCGGTGGAGACCGTCAGCCCGCTGATGCCGGCCACGCTCGACGCCGCCGCGCTGTGCAAGATGGCCGACCGCGGCCAGATCGCCGGTGGGGTGCTCGACGGCCCGCTGGCGTTCGACAACGCGGTCTCGCCGGCCGCCGCGCGCACCAAGGGCATCGTGTCGCCGGTCGCCGGGCAGGCCGATGTCCTCGTCGTCCCGGACCTGGAGAGCGGCAACATGCTGGCCAAGCAGCTGATGTACATGGGCGAGGCCGCGAGCGCCGGCATCGTCATGGGCGCGAAGGTGCCGGTGATCCTGACCAGCCGCGCCGACAGCCACGAGGCGCGCATCGCCTCGTGCGCGATCGCGCTGATGCTGGCCCACCGCTACCGCGAGGCGCCGCCGTGAACCGGCGCAACGCCCGCACCGACGGGGAGGCGCCGGTGGCATGAGCGGACATTCCACCCATGATCACGGCAGCCACGACCATGGCCGGCCCGATGCCGGCGCATCCGGCGCCGGCACATCGCTGCTCGACCCGGTCTGCGGCATGGCGGTGACCGCCGGCTCTCCGCATCACCGCCATTACGACGGCCACGACTTCCATTTCTGCAGCGCGCATTGCGCCGCGCGCTTCGATGCCGACCCGGCGCGCTACGCCGCTGCGGCGACGCCCGATGCGGCCGCGCCGGGCGCGGCCGCGCACGCCTGCCACTCTCACGGCGGCGGAACCGGCGCCGGCACCGCGCCGGCCGGCCATGCGCCTGCCGCTGCGCCGCCCGGCACGATCCACATCTGCCCGATGCATCCGCAGATCCGCCAGGACCATCCCGGCCACTGCCCGATCTGCGGCATGGCGCTGGAGCCGGAACTGCCATCGCTGGACGACGACAACCCGGAGCTGCGCGATTTCTCGCGGCGCTTCCGGTGGACACTGCCGCTGACCCTGGTGGTGTTCGTGCTGGCGATGGCCGGTCACCGCCTGCACCTGGTCGGCATGGCGACGCAGAGCTGGATCGAGCTGGCGCTGACCGCGCCGGTGGTGCTGTGGGCCGGCGCGCCGTTCTTCGTCCGCGGCTGGCAGTCGCTGCGCAACCGCAGCCCCAACATGTGGACGCTGATCGCGCTGGGCACCGGCGCGGCGTTCGGCTATAGCGTGGTCGCCACGGTCGCGCCGCAGGTGTTCCCGGCCTCGTTCGTGTCGATGGGCCGGGTGGCGGTGTACTTCGAGGCCGCGGCGGTGATCGTCTCGCTGACCCTGCTCGGGCAGATGCTGGAACTGCGCGCGCGGGCGCAGACCTCGGCGGCGGTCCGTTCGCTGCTGGCGCTGGCGTCGCCCGTCGCGCGCCGCATCCTTGACGACGGCAGCGAGGCGGACGTGCCGCTGGCGCAGGTGCAGGTCGGCGACCGCCTGCGCGTGCGCCCCGGCGAGAAGGTGCCGGTCGACGGCGTGGTGCTCGACGGCGCCAGCTCGGTCGACGAGTCGATGCTGACCGGCGAACCGCTGCCGGTCGGCAAGCGCGCCGGCGATCGGCTGATCGGCGCGACCCTCAACGCCGGCGGCACCCTGGTCATGCGCGCCGACAGGGTCGGTTCGGACATGGTGCTGTCGCGGATCGTGCAGATGGTCGCCAGCGCCCAGCGCTCGCGCGCGCCGATGCAGCGCATGGCCGACAGGGTGGCCGGCGGCTTCGTCGTCGCGGTCGTGGCCGTCGCCGTGGTCGCGTTCTTCGCCTGGGGCCTGTTCGGTCCGGACCCGGGCTGGGTCTACGGCCTGATCAACGCGGTCTCGGTGCTGATCATCGCCTGCCCCTGCGCGCTGGGCCTGGCCACGCCGATGTCGATCATGGTCGCCACCGGCCGCGGCGCGACCCGCGGCATCCTGTTCCGCGACGCCTCGGCGATCGAGAACCTGGGCAAGGTCGACACCCTGATCGTCGACAAGACCGGCACCCTGACCGAGGGCCGGCCGGCGTTCCGCGCGGTGGTGCCTGCGGCAGGGTTCGACGCCGATGCGGTGCTGCGGCTCGCGGCCAGCCTCGACCAGGGCAGCGAGCATCCGCTGGCCGCGGCGATCGTCGCCGGGGCGCAGGCGCGCGGGCTGGCGCTGGCGCCGCCGCAGGCGTTCGAATCGGGCTCGGGCATCGGCGTGCGCGGCACCGTCGACGGCCATGCGCTGGCGCTGGGCAACGGTGCGCTGATGCAGCAGGCCGGGGTCGCGATCGATGCGCTGGCCGGCGAGGCCGAGGCGCTGCGCGGGGAGGGGGCCAGCGTCATGCATCTGGCCGTCGACGGCCGCCTGGCCGGCCTGCTGGCGGTCGCCGATCCGGTCAAGGCCAGCACGCCCGAGGCGATCGCCGCGCTGCATGCCGAGGGCCTGCGCATCGTCATGGCCACCGGCGACGGCCTGACCACCGCGCGCTCGGTCGCCGCGGCGCTCGGCATCGACGAGGTCCATGGCGAGGTGCAGCCGGCCGACAAGCTGGCGCTGGTCGAGCGCCTGCAGGGCGAAGGCCGGGTCGTGGCGATGGCCGGCGACGGCATCAACGACGCGCCGGCGCTGGCGCGCGCCGACGTCGGCATCGCCATGGGCACCGGCACCGACGTCGCGATGAACAGCGCGCAGGTGACCCTGGTCAAGGGCGACCTGCGCGGTATCGCCACCGCGCGCGCGCTGTCGCGGGCGACGGTCGCCAACATGCGCCAGAACCTGGGGTTCGCGCTGGTCTACAACGGCCTCGGCGTGCCGCTGGCCGCCGGCGTGCTGTACCCGCTGACCGGCTGGCTGCTGTCGCCGATGTTCGCCGCGCTGGCGATGAGCCTGAGCTCGGTGTCGGTGATCGGCAATGCGCTGCGCCTGCGCCGGCAGCCGATCGACCCGGCCGCCCGCGCCGGCGGGCGCCGCGCATGACCGCCCTGTCCGCGCGCGACCGCTACCCGACCCGCGGCGAGCTGGTGCTGGTGCTCAACTGCGGCTCGTCGAGCATCAAGTTCGCGCTGTTCGACAGCGGCCAGGTGCCGCTGCCGCGCACCCCGGTGTGGAACGGCAAGGTCCAGGGCATCGGCGGGCCGACGCCGACCTACGGCGAGACCGGCATCGCACCCGAGCCGCTGGCGGCGCTGGATCCGCAGCAGCCCTACCACGCGGCGCTGCGGCGCATCGAGCAGGGCGTGCTGGCGCGGCTGGGCGGCCGGCGGCTGCACAGCATCGCCCATCGCGTGGTCCACGGCGGCAGCCGGTACTTCGCGCCGGTGCGGGTCGACGCCGCCGTGCTGGCCGACCTGCACGCGCTGATCCCGCTGGCGCCGCTGCACCAGCCGTTCGCGCTCGAGGCGATCCGGGTGCTGCTGGCGCAGCGCCCGGACCTGCCGCAGGTGGCGTGCTTCGACACCGCGTTCCACCACACCCTGCCCAGGGTCGAACAGCTGCTGCCGCTGCCCTTTGATGCCTGGCAGCGCGGCCTGCGCCGCTACGGCTTCCACGGCCTGTCCTACGAATACCTGGCGCTGGCGCTGCACGAGCGCCATGGCGATCATGCGCGAGGCCGGGTGATCGCCGCGCACCTGGGCAGCGGCGCCAGCCTGTGCGCGATGCAGGACCTGCGCAGCGTCGCCACCACGATGGGCTTCTCCGCGCTCGACGGGCTGATGATGGGCACGCGCACCGGCGCGCTCGACCCCGGCGCGGTGCTCTACCTGATGGAGATCGAGAAGCTGAGCCTGGCCCAGGTCGGTCGCGTGCTGTATTCCGAATCCGGTCTGCTGGGCGTGTCCGGCACCTCGTCGGAGCCGCGCGTGCTGCTGCCGCTGGAGCAGGAGGACAGCGACGCCGGCGCGCGTGCGCGCGATGCGCTGGCGCTGTACGTGCGCCGCATCGTCCGCGAGATCGGCGCGCTGGTCGCGGTGCTCGGCGGGCTCGACCTGCTGGTGTTCACCGCCGGCGTCGGCGAGCACAGCGCGGAGATCCGCCAGCGCGTCTGCGACGGCCTGGCGTTCCTCGGCGTGCGCCTGGACCCGCGGCGCAATGCCGACGACGCGCTGGTGATCTCGGCGGCAGACAGCGCCGTGGTCGTCGGCGTGGAGCCGACCAACGAGGAATGGATCGCCGCGCGCGATGCGCTGGCGCTGGACGACGTGCCGGCGCAGGACGGGCCCGGGCACGGGCAATGACATCACGCCACGCGCCGCGGGGCGTGGCCCGACACACAGGAGAGCGATGCGATGCTGCTTGGACTCGACGCCCAGATCTGGAAACTGATCCTGGTGCTGATGGTATTCCCGCTGCTGGCGGTGGGGCTGCTGAACCTGATTTTCCGCAAGCGCGGCGGGATCGAGAAGCACTGGGGCGGGGTGCTGTTCGTGCTGCTGGCGGGGATCGTGGCGGTGCTGATCGTCTTCGACAAGGTGCGGTTGTGACGCGGGGGCATGCATGCAACGCCTGATCCTGCCGCCCGGCAACGAGGCCACGGTCGATCCGCACCTGCACCGCCACGCCACGCTGTCGGCGCCTTACACGATGCCACCGCGACGCTGCAGGCCACGCCGCTGCTGGCCGACGCGCTGCTGCGTGGCCTGAGCGACTGACGCGCGACGACGATCCATCCGTCGATGTACCGGCATCGGCCCCATCGACAGAGACACGCAATACCGAGGGAGGAACATCGCCATGCACATCACCACGGCCGGCAACGGCACGCCCAATAGCAGCACGCCCGGCAACGGCACCGAGGCACGCGCCCGCTGGCGTGCGGGCCATGGCCCGATCGTCCACCAGGCCGACACCGTCGAGCGCATCGATGCGCTGGTCGCCCGGCTGCTGGCCGACGGCCGCATCGCCGACGCGGACGACGCCTACGCGCTGCTGGCCGCCGCCGACCGCCTGACCTGCACCGCGATGAACGTGGTCGCGCACATGACCTATGCGCGGCGCATCGACCTGTCCGGCGCGCCGCTGGCGGCCGCGGACTTCAAGCCCGTGCCCGAAGGCCACACCGGCGGCGCGCTGAACATGGTGCAGGCCTTCGTCGGCTACCTGCTGGCCAACGCGCTGACCGGCGACACCCGCGGCTGGCTGATGGGGCAGGGGCACTGCGCCGCCGCGATCGAGGCGGTCAACGCGCTGACCGGCGACGTGTCGCCGCCGCAGCGCGGCCGCTACGACCGCAGCGAGGCCGGGCTGTCGCGGCTGATCGGCGACTTCTATTCCTACGCCATCGATGCCGCCGGCCATCCGGCGGTGCCGGTCGGCAGCCATGCCGGTCCTAACACCGCCGGCGCGATCTCCGAGGGCGGCTACCTCGGTTTCGCCGGACTGCAGTACGTGCACATGCCGCTGCCGGGCGAGAGCCTGGTCGCGTTCCTCAGCGACGGCGCGTTCGAGGAACAGCGCGGCTCGGATTGGGCGCCGCGCTGGTGGCGCGCCGAGGACAGCGGCTTCGCGATCCCGGTGATGATCCTCAACGGCCGCCGCATCGAGCAGCGCACCCAGATCGTGCAGGAAGGCGGCGCGCCGTGGCTGGCCGAGGACGTCCGCCACAACGGCTTCGACCCGCTGACCGTCGACGGCCGCGACCCGGCAGCGATCGCCTGGGCCATCGTCACCGCCGAGGACGCGCTGCGCGCCTTCGCCGCGCGGCCGGACCGGCGCTATCCGGCGCGGTTGCCGTATGTCATCGCCGAGACCGAGAAGGGCTTCGGCTTTCCCGGCGCCGGCACCAATGCCGCGCACAACCTGCCGCTGGGCGGTAACCCGCATGTCGATGCCGCCGCGCGCGAGGCCTTCAACGCCAGCGCACGCGCGCTGTTCGTGCCGCAGGCGGAACTCGACGCGGCACTGGCCGCGTTCGACGTGCACGCGCGCCAGCAGCGCGTGCGCGAGAGCGGAAACCCGGTCGCCTGCCGCCATCCCGATACGCCGACGCTGCCGCCGCCGGCCTGGGAACCGGTTGGCGGCCAGGGCAGTGCGATGACCACGCTCGACCGCTGGTTCGTCGCGCTGGTGCACGCCAACCCGGACCTGCGCGTGCGCGTCGGCAATCCCGACGAGCTGGCCAGCAACAAGATGGGCGCCACGCTGGCGCTGCTGCAGCATCGGGTCAACGAACCCGAGCCCGGCGTGCCGGAGGCGCTGCTCGGCGACGTCGTCACCGCGCTCAACGAGGAGGCCGTCGCCGGCGCCGCGCTCGGCAACAAGGGCGGGCTGAACCTGGTCGTCAGCTACGAGGCGTTCGCGGTGAAGATGCTCGGCATGCTGCGCCAGGAGATCATCTTCGCGCGGCGGCAGAAGGAGATCGGCCAGCCCGCCGGCTGGCTGCCGGTGCCGCTGATCGTGACCTCGCACACCTGGGAGAACAGCAAGAACGAACAGTCGCACCAGGACCCGACGATCGGCGAGGCGCTGCTGGGGGAGATGTCCGACACCGCGCGCGTACTGTTCCCGGTCGACGGCAACACCGCGGTCGCGGCGCTGCGCGACGTGTACGGCGGGCGCGGGCAGCTGGCCTGCATGGTGGTATCCAAGCGCGACGTCGCGCACCGCTTCGATGCCGGTGCCGCGCAGGCGCTGGTCCGCGACGGCGCCGCGCATGTGGCCGGCGATCCGGCGGCCGCGCAGGTGCAATTCGTCGCCATCGGCGCCTACCAGCTGGAGGAGGCGATGAAGGCGCATGCGCATCTGGCGCACAGTGGATTCGCATCCTGCGTCAGCGTGATCCTCGAACCCGGCCGCCTGCGCATCCCGCGCGACGCCATCGAGGCCGCATTCGTCGACGACGACGCGACCGTGCGTGCCCTGTTCCCGCCCGGGCTGCCGCGCGTGCTGCTTACCCATACCCGCCCCGAACCGATGCTCGGCGTGCTGCGCCGGCTCGACGATGGCCCGGCGACGGTCCGCGCGCTGGGCTACATCAGCCGCGGCGGCACCCTCGACGTGCCCGGCATGCTGTTCGCCAACCGCTGCACCTGGGCGCATGCGGTCGATGCCGCGGCGGCCGTCGCCGGCTGGCCGCGCAGCGAGGTGCTCGACGCCGCCCGCCTGCGCGCGGTCGACGGCGCGGGTTCGCCGGCCGACCTGCTGGCTGCCGATGCCGGGGCGTGATCTTCCCGTGCGGGAAGCGGAATACCCGTCGTTCCCGCGCAGGCGGGGCCCCCGCGTCTTTCGCCCGGATTGCGTGCAAGTGCCTCGGTCCGGGCCTGCGCGGGGACGACGTCTTCCGGGATTTCCGGCTGACGCGCGATCGAGGTTCTCCAGCCCGTCCGGGGGCCACGCCCCGGCGGACCGCACACCCGCACACGACATGAAGGAAGCCGCCACCCGATGCCATCACTGACGTTCCTCGGCGCCGCCGGCACCGTCACCGGCTCCCGGCACCTGCTGACCCACGGCGACACCCGCATCCTCGTCGACTGCGGCCTGTTCCAGGGCCTGAAGAACCTGCGCGAGCTCAACTGGCAGCGGTTGCCGGTCGAGCCGCGCGACATCGACGCGGTGGTGCTGACCCATGCCCACCTCGACCACTGCGGTTACCTGCCGCGGCTGCTGCTCGACGGTTTCGGCGGCCGCATCCTCGCCACCCCGGCCACGCGCGACGTCGCCAGCCTGATCCTGCTCGACAGCGCGTGGATCCAGGAGAAGGATGCCGAGTTCGCCAACCGCAAGGGGTTCTCGAAACACAAGCCGGCACTGCCGCTGTACCGGGTCGCCGATGCCGAGCGCACGCTCGAGCGCTTCCGCGCACAGCCGCTGCACCATCCGGTCGACCTGCCCGGCGATGCGCGGCTGCTGCTGCGCCGCGCCGGCCACATCCTCGGCGCGGCGACCGCGCAGATCGACATCGGCGGCAGGCGCGTAGTGTTCTCCGGCGACCTCGGCCGCTACGACGACCCGGTGATGCACGATCCCGAACCGGTGCCCGAGGCCGACTACGTCGTCATCGAGTCGACCTACGGCAACCGCCGCCACGCGCCGGCCGATCCGGTCGCCGCGCTGGGCGAGGTCATCGAGCGCACCGTGCGCCGCGGCGGCACGGTGGTCGTTCCGGCCTTCGCCGTCGGCCGCGCGCAGGCGCTGATCCACGACCTGTGGCGGCTGCGCCAGCGTGGCGGGCTGCGCAACGTGCCGGTGTACCTGGACAGCCCGATGGCGACCAGCGCCACCGGCCTGCTGCACCGCTACCCGGACGAGCACAGGCTGGTCGAAGGCGACTACCAGGCCGCCTGCGATGCGGTCAGCTATGTCCGCGATGTCGAGGAATCCAAGGCGCTGTCGGCCAATCCCTATCCCAAGGTCATCATCTCCGCCAGCGGCATGGCCACCGGCGGGCGCGTGCTGCACCACATCGCCGCCTTCGCGCCCGACCACCGCAACACCCTGCTGTTCTCCGGCTTCCAGGCCGCCGGCACGCGCGGGCGCAAGCTGCTCGACGGCGCGCGAGAGACCAGGATCTATGGCCAGTGGGTACCGGTGGCCGCCGAGGTCGCGGAATTGCCGATGCTCTCGGCGCATGCCGACAGCGACGAACTGATGCGCTGGCTGTCGGCCTTCCACCGCCCGCCGCAGCGGGTGTTCATCGTCCACGGCGAGCCGGCCGCCTCGGACGCCCTGCGCGAACGTATCGGCCGCGAGCTCGGGTGGCCGGCGACGGTGCCGTTGCAGGGGCAGACATTCGCGCTGTGAGCACGCGTGCTGCGACGTTGAAGTAAAGCCCGTTCCGCCAACTCGGCGATCACGTCCCGTCGTGCAGCGCTTGCGCCGCTGCCTTGCGGGCCGGCCGAACGCATCGCGCGCAAGGCGCGTCGACACGGCAGAATGCGGAACCCTTCTTCGCCGGTGTCGCGCATGGCCCAGACGTCTCCTCCCCCCCGTTCCAAGGGCCGCGTGCTGTTCGCGAGCCTGATCGGCACCACGATCGAGTTCTTCGATTTCTACATCTACGCGACCGCCGCGGTGCTGGTGTTCCCGAAGCTGTTCTTCCCATCGGCCGATCCCGCCTCGGCCACGCTGCAGTCGCTGGCGACATTCGCGCTCGCGTTCTTCGCACGCCCCATCGGCTCGGCGGTGTTCGGCCATTACGGCGATCGCGTCGGCCGCAAGGCGACGCTGGTCGCGGCATTGCTGACGATGGGCATCTCGACGGTCGTCATCGGCCTGCTGCCGACGTATGCGCAGATCGGTGTCGCCGCGCCGCTGCTGCTCGCGCTGTGCCGGTTCGGCCAGGGACTGGGCCTGGGCGGCGAGTGGGGCGGGGCGGTGCTGCTGGCCACCGAGAACGCACCGCCCGGCAAGCGCGCCTGGTACGGCATGTTTCCGCAGCTCGGCGCGCCGCTTGGGTTCTTCCTGTCGACGGCGATCTTCCTCGTGCTGACCGAGGTGATGAGCGACGACGCGTTCTTCGCCTGGGGCTGGCGCATTCCGTTCCTGGCCAGCGCGGTGCTGGTGCTGGTCGGGCTGTGGGTGCGCCTGCGCATCACCGAGACCCCGGATTTCCAGAAGGTGCTCGACAAGGGCGCGCGCGTGCGCCTGCCGATGCAGGAAGTGCTGGTCAACCAGTGGCGCGGCGTGGTCGTGGGCACGCTGCTGGCGCTGGCGACCTTCGTGCTGTTCTACCTGATGACGGTGTTCGCGCTGAGCTGGGGCACCTCGCGCCTGGGATATTCGCGCGAGCATTTCCTGATGCTGCAGATGGCCGGCGTGGTCTGTTTCGCGGCGACGATCCCCATTTCCGCGCTGTATGCCGACCGTTTTGGCCGCCGCCGCGCGATGCTGATCGCGAGCGCCGGCATCGTGGTGTTCGGCCTGTGCTTCGCGCCGCTGTTCGTGGCCGACAGCCACATCGCCACGCTGGCGTTCCTGATGATCGGGCTCGGACTGATGGGCCTGACCTACGGCCCGGTCGGCACGCTGCTGGCCGAGCAGTTCCCGACCGCGGTGCGCTACACCGGCGCATCGCTGGCGTTCAATCTGGCCGGCATCTTCGGCGCGTCGCTGGCGCCGTACATCGCGACCTGGCTGGGCGAGCGGCATGGCCTGGCATCGGTGGGCGGGTATCTCGCGGGCGCGGCGGTGCTGAGTTTCATCGCGCTGTGGACGTTGCCGCGCGATGGCGCACCGGGCGATCTGCCGGCCGGGCGCTAGACTGGACCGCCATCCGCCGCGGAGTCGCGCATGCATCACTGGCTGCTGCTGAGCATCGTCGTCGCCGTGCTGGTCGGCATGCTGCTGCCGCTGCAGGCGCTGCTCAATGCGCGCGTCGGCGCGCTGACCGAAGGCGCGCTGTTCGCGTCGTTCCTGTCGTTCGCGGTCGGCACGCTCGCACTGGCGCTGGTGCTGCTGGTCACGCGCACGCCGCTGCCGTCGATGCGGACGCTGACGACGCTGCCGCTGTGGCTGTGGTGCGGCGGGGTGATCGGCGCAGTGTTCGTGTTCTGCGGCACGCTGCTGGTGCCGCGGCTCGGCGCGGCCGGGATGATCTGCCTGATCGTCGCCGGGCAACTGGTCGGCTCGCTGCTGCTCGACCATTACGGCGTGCTGGCGCAGCCGCGGCCCGTCGATGCGCTGCGTCTGGTCGGCGCCCTGCTGGTCGGCATCGGCGCGCTGCTGGTCGTGCGCCCCTGGCAGGCCGGTTGATCCATGTCGAATGCCGACGCACGCGTCTTTCCGTTGCCGGCCGGGATGCAGGCCGTGCTCGAATCCGCCTACGCCACGCCGCCGCGGGCGTATCACAACTTCGGACACGTCGAGACTTTGCTGGGGCATTTCGACGAGGTTTCGGCGCGCGACGGCTGGACGCAGCCGGTGGAAGTGCGGCTGGCGATCCTCTACCACGATGCGATCTACGACGCGCGCGCGGGCGACAACGAGGCGCGTTCGGCCGATCTCGCGATCGAGTCCATCGCGCGCTGGCTGCCCGATGCCGGTATCGACGCGGCGCGCGTGGCGGAGCTCATCCGTCTGACGGCGCGTCACGGCCAGCTGTCGCCTGCGGATTTCGCCGACGATCCGCAGGCCGACGACGCACGCCGGTTCCTCGACTGCGACATGGCGATCCTCGCCGCCGACGATGCCGCGTTCGACGCCTACGACCGCGGCATCGCCGCCGAGTACCGGCACGTGCCGCGCTGGCTGTACGCGGTGAACCGGCGCCGGTTCCTGAAATCCCTGCTGGCGAAGCCGCGCATCTATCTCGACGACGGCTTCCACGCGCGGCTCGACGCGCGCGCCCGCCACAACCTGCGACGCGCGGTGACCACCAAGCGCTGAGAACCGCTTGTGTGGGAGCCGGTGGTGGGGGGGCGCGCTGGCGCGGGACGGGGCTTCCCCCACACCCCCCCCCCCCCCCCCCCCCCGCTCCCACAGGGCTCGTGCCGCTATCATCGGCACATGGCGAAACTGCTGCTCAATCTGCGTTACGTACCCGACGACGAGGCTGCCGACGTGTGCGCGTTCCTCGACGAAGCCGGCATCCCCTGGTACCAGACCCGTCCGAGCCCGTTCGGCATCTCGCTGGGCGGCATCTGGCTGCGCGAGAACGACGATCTGCCGCGCGCGAAAGCCCTGATGGCCGAATACCAGACGGAACGCCAGGCCAAGGCGAAAGCGGCGCAGTCGCAGGCCGAACGCGACGGCACCGCCGAGACCTTCGGCGACATCGTGCGTGCCGACCCGAAGCGCGTGGTGCTGATCGTGATCGCGATCGTGTTCCTGATCGGCCTGATGGCCGTGCCCGGCTACATGCTGTCGCGCTGAGGCGCATTTGCCGTCTGCGTCGGCATCACTTCGCGGCGACGATCGCCGCGCAAGACTGGATGTCTCCCGTTACCGTCCGCGCCGGCGTCATGTCGCCGGGCGGAGGCGAGCAACCGGAACGAGTCCATGACCACGCCGAACGACCGCGCGCATCCCAGGCCGAAAACAAAGCCGTGGACGCGTCCGAATCCGAAACCGCGTGCCGCGCGCGAAACCCTGACTGAAGCGCAGAAGGCCCGCGCCCGTCAGCGCGCCGACGAAGCCGGTCGCCGCTATCCCAATCTCGTCGACAACATGTGGGCCAGCCGGCACGTCGCGAAAGACGGTGCTCGCAGGGCGTGATCGTGGAATGGCCGCGTGCGGTTTGCGAGGGATGCGTCCGGGATATCGAAGCGTTGCAAGGTCATGTTCCCGCGCTGCTTCTTCGCGATCAGCTGACCAAGCGCGGGACGTGCGTGGTTCGACATGCGATGCATTTTCCGAATCGCCACGATGAACAGGCGACGCCCATCGCGCGCATGACCATCGGCACGGCCCGCGTTGGATGACGCTTGCTAAGGTCGATGGTTGCCCGCACCGATGCGCGGCACCCCCAGCCATCGCCCGGAGATTCCATGCGCTCACGCCGCACGCCCTCGCACACCCTGTTCGCCGCCCCGATCGTCCTGATGGCCGCACTGACCGCACTGCCAGCCGCTGCGCAGCGCGAGATCCGCTTCGAGGCTGCCGAGGCGCCAACACGTGGCACGCTGGTACTGGCGGTACCGGAAACGGTGGACGGCGCAACGCGCGAGGGCGCGTTCGCGCGCATCGATGCCGACAGCCAAGGCGCATTGACGCGTGCGATCACCGCGGCCGGCTTCAGCGGCAAGGCCGACAGCCAGCTCGATCTGCCCGGCATCGCCGGCTTCGATCGCGTGCTGCTGGTCGGGACCGGCAGCGGCACGCCCGACGCGCGGCGTATCGAGGATGTCGGTGGACTGGTCGGCCGTTTCGCCGCGCGCAGCAGGGCGCCGCAGGTCGATGTGCTGTGGGAAGGCGCCGAGGCCGGCGCCGCTGCGCAGCTGGCGTTCGGCGCCGCGCTGGGCGAGTACCGCTTCGACCGGTACCGCACCACCGGCAAGACGGACGATACCGCCGGCACCGGCACGCTGGTCGTGCGCAGTCCGGCCGGCGTGGGCGCCGCCAGTGCCTGGGACAGCGACTGGAAGGCGGTCGCCGAAGGCGTGAAGTTCGCCCGCGATCTGGTGACCGAACCGGCGAATGCGCTGGGACCGGAGGAGTTCGTCGCCCGCGCGCGCGAGGCGTTTGCGGGCAAGGCCAATGTCAGCATCGAGGTGCTGGATGTGCCAGCGATGGAGCGGCTCGGCATGGGCAGTCTGCTGGCCGTCGGGCAGGGCAGCGTGCGGCCGCCGCGGATGCTGGTCGTGCGCTACAGCGGCGGCGCGCGCGGCGAGGCACCGGTGGCGTTCGTCGGCAAGGGCATCACCTTCGATTCGGGCGGCATCTCGATCAAGGGCAGCGAGAACATGTGGCGCATGAAGTACGACATGACCGGCGCCGCCAGCGCGACCGGCGCCGTGCTCGCGCTCGCCGGCCGCCAGGCCAAGGTCAACGCCGTCGCGGTGGCCGCGCTGGCCGAGAACATGCCGTCGGGTTCGGCCACGCGCCCTGGCGACGTGATCCGCACCGCGGCCGGCAAGACCTACGAGGTCATCAGCACCGATGCCGAGGGCCGCATGGTGCTGGTCGACGCGCTCTGGTACGTGCAGCGCCAGGACAACCCGCGCGTGATCGTCGACATCGCGACCCTGACCGGCGCCATCGTCACCGCACTCGGCAACGACTACGCCGGCCTGTTCACCCGCGACGACGCACTGGCCGCGCAGCTGACCGCCGCCGGCGAGGCGGCGGGCGAGCCCGTGTGGCGCATGCCGATGCATGCGGGCTACGGCAAGATGCTCGAATCGCCGATCGCCGACATGCGCAACGGTGGTGGCCGCCCGGGCTCGGGCACGGCGGCGCATTTCATCGGCGAATGGATCGACGCCGGCCGTCCCTGGGCGCACCTCGACATCGCCGGCATGGCCTGGCGGGACGGCAACGAACTGTCGACGACCCCGGCAGGTGCGTCGGCATATGGCGTGCGGCTGTTCGACCGGTTCGTGCGGGAAAATTACGAGCGTTGAGGCGTGCTTCGCGCGTCGCGCAGGCAGGCGAGGCGGGGCACGCAATGCCTTTCCCGTGCACGCATTGCGCTCGAAAGGTTGGGATGGGGGAGACGGTCGGATCGCGTATCCAATCGTTGTAGCGAACACGTCTGCGCACAGTTCCGCTTTCTCGCGCACTGTCGGATCGCCCCCACCCAACCCTCCCCCGCGAGCGGGGGAGGGCTTTCTGTCCTGCGATCTGCGGGATAGGACGAACGTCCCCCGCTACAATTCCCCCATGATCGACAACCTCGCCGCCTACCACTTCGTCGCCATTGACGACCCCGACGCCGTCGCCGCGTGGCTGCGCGCGCTGGCCGAGGCGGGCGACCTGCGCGGCACAGTGCTGGTCGCGCCCGAAGGCATCAACCTGTTCCTCGCCGGCAGCGTCGATGCCATCGATGCCTTGATCGTGGCTGTGCGCGGCGACGCGCGGTTCGCGACGCTGCAGGTCAAGCGCAGCCGCAGCGAGGCAGTGCCGTTCGCGCGGCTGAAGGTCAAGGTCAAGCCGGAGATCATCAGCTTCCGCAAACCCGACGCCATGCCGCTCGATGCACCGGCGCGTGCCCCGGATGTGGCGCCGCAGACACTGGCGCGCTGGATCGCGCAGGGCCATGACGACTCCGGCAGGCGCCTCGCGCTGCTCGACACGCGCAACCGCGAGGAGTTCGGCTTCGGTACGTTCACCGATGCGCTGACGCTGCCGATCGACAACTTCACCGAACTGCCCGACGCGCTGGCCCCGCATCGCGAGGCGCTGCGCGATGCGACCGTCGTGAGCTTCTGCACCGGCGGCATCCGTTGCGAGAAGGCCGCGCTGTGGATGCGCGCCGACGGCATGGACAACGTGCTGCAGCTCGACGGCGGCATCCTCGGCTACTTCGAGCAGGTCGGCGGTTTCGGTTACGACGGACGCTGTTTCGTGTTCGATGACCGCGTCGCGCTCGATCCGCAACTGCGCCCGCTGCAGGACGGCGTGCCCGCATGACCTGGCTCGGCTTCGTCCTCGTGATCCTCGGGATCTGGCTGGCCTTCAAGGTCGCCGGCGTGGTGCTGCGGCTGATCGTCACCGTGCTGATCGTGGTCGCCGCCTATTGGTGGCTCGCCCCGGTATTCGGCTGGCCCACGCTGGGCGAACTGTTCCATGTGCTCGGTCCCGACGTGCGCATGCCGGACATGCCCCTTCCTGAGCTCAAGCTCCCCTGATCCTTCCGTGGGAGCGCGCTTGCGCGCGAATGGGCTTCACTCGTAAAGCCCCATCGCGCGCGAGCGCGCTCCCACAGAAGCCCATCATCCGCAGACGATCTGGAGATCAGCCGAACTCGCGCGACGGCAGCACGAAGCGGCGGTCGGGACGACCGACCAGATCGAGGAAACTGTTGAAGACCGCATCAGCCTGCGCCTGCATCGGGGCGATATGCGTCTGCGTCAATGCACGGATCGCGGCATCGTCATGCGGCAGGCCAGAGGCGGCCAGTTCGTCCCGGTAGGCGGGCGTCGCGAGCCAGCGCTCGATCAGCGGCGGGTCCATTTCCAGGTGGAACTGGAAGCCGTAGGCGTTGTCGCCGTAACGGAAGGCCTGCTGCTCGCAGCTGTCGGTACGGGCAAGATGCACCGCCGTCGCCGGCACTTCGAAATGCCGGCCATGCCACTGGAACACCGGGGATGCCGCGCCGAGTGGCGCGAGCACCGGGTCGGTGCGTCCGGCTTCGGTCGTCAGCAGCGGATACCAGCCGATCTCGGGGCGTTCGATCCGCCGTACCGGCGCGCCGAGCACGTGCGCCAGCAGTTGCGCGCCGAGGCAGATGCCGAGCACGGGCCGGCCGAGTTCGAGCATGCGTTCGATCGCGCGCAGCTCGGTCAGCAGATGCGGGCGCGCGTCGCGTTCTTCGACATTCATCGGACCGCCGAGCACGATCAGGCCACGGTAGCGATCCACGCTTGGTTGCGCGTCGGGTTCGCGTTCGAAATTGACGAAGCGGATGCGGTGCCCGCGCCGACGGATCAGCGGATCGAGCGTACCCAGCGGTTCGGCGGCGACGTGCTGGAAGACGAGGATGCGGGACATGGGGTGATTCTAGTGGGCACGCTCGAGTGATGCCTTTTCGGCTGACTCGATAATCGGGCAGCCGCCGGCCCTCTCCCGACCGTCATCCCAGCGGCGTTCAACGGACGAATGTCCGATCACGCTGGAGGCGCTTCTCAACAGCCGAATGGCTGGTCATCCATTTTGATTTTCAGGTTCGCCGCGGAAGATCAAGATGGGCCCCAGCTTTCGCTGGGGCGACGAGCTGACGGCGAACCGCCTGCCACACATTTGCTTTACGTACTCACACCTTGCGCCTCAAGCCCGACGCCTTGAAGGAACTCAGCGCGGATCGCGACGCGGCGGCCCCTTGCGCGGGCCGCCCGGCTTGAAGCCACCCGGCTTGTGACCCGGCGGCTTGGCGCCGAACGGGCGCTTGGCGCGCGGCGGGGCCGCGGTCATGTCGGCGTCTTCGGCGCGGCGGATGCGGATCGGCTGGCCGCCGACACGCACCTTCTTCAGGTGCTCCAGCAGTTCGCGCGGCATGCCTTCCGGCAGGTCGACCAGGCTGTAGTCGTCGCGGATGTCGATGCGGCCGATGAACTTGCTCTCGAGGTCCGCTTCGTTGGCGATCGCGCCGACGATGTTGCCCGGCTGCACGCCGTGCACGTAGCCGACTTCGATGCGGAAGGTCTCCATGCCGACGTCCGGATCGCGCGGACCGGTATCGGGGCGCGGCGCACGCGGTTCGCGGGGCTCGCGCGCGGAACGCGAGGCCTCGCGGCCACCCGGACGCTCGACGAACTCGCGTTCGAATGCCGGCTTCTCCGGCTTGCGCGGCGGCTCCAGCAGCAGCGGCGTCTCGCCCTGGACCACCTTGGCCAGCGCAGCGGCGATCTCGGCCGCCGGCACGTTGTGCTCGCGCTCGTAGCGTTCGATCAGCTCGCGGAACATGCCCAGCTCGCTGCTGCCCAGCGCGGTGGTGATCTTCTCGAGGAACTTCGACACGCGCGCCTCGTTGACCGTCTCGACGCTCGGCAGCTGCATCTGCTCGATCTTCTGCCGCGTCGCGCGCTCGATCGCGCCGAGCATGCCGCGCTCGCGCGGGGCGACGAACAGGATCGCCTCGCCGCTGCGACCGGCGCGGCCGGTGCGGCCGATGCGGTGCACGTAGCTTTCGGTGTCGTAGGGGATGTCGTAGTTCAGCACGTGGCTGATGCGGTCGACGTCCAGGCCGCGCGCGGCGACGTCGGTCGCGACCAGCACGTCGAGACGGCCGTCCTTGAGGTTCTGGATCGCACGCTCGCGCTGCTTCTGGTCGAGATCGCCGTTGATCGCGGCGGCCGAGAGGCCACGCGCCGACAGCTTCTGCGCCAGTTCCTCGGTCGCCAGCTTGGTGCGCGCGAAGATGATCATCGCGTCGAAGGGCTCGGCTTCGAGGATGCGGGTCAGCGCGTCGAGCTTGTTGACGCCGCTGACCATCCAGTAACGCTGGCGGATGTTGGCGGCGGTGGTCGTGGTCGCCTTGATCGCGATCTCGACGGGATGCTTCAGATAGGTCTGGGCGATGCGCTTGATCTGGCTCGGCATCGTCGCCGAGAACAGGGCGACCTGGCGCGTTTCCGGCGTCTTCTTCAGCACCGCCTCGACGTCGTCGATGAAGCCCATGCGCAGCATCTCGTCGGCTTCGTCGAGCACCAGGGCGCGCAGTTCAGACAGGTCCAGCGAGCCGCGCTCGAGGTGGTCGATCACGCGGCCGGGCGTGCCGACGATCACCTGCACGCCGCGCTTGAGCGCGCTCAGCTGCTGGGCGTAGCCCTGGCCGCCGTAGATCGGCAGCACGTGGAAGCCGGGCATGAACGCCGCGTACTTCTGGAAGGCCTCGGCCACCTGGATCGCCAGTTCGCGCGTCGGCGCGAGCACCAGCGCCTGGGGCTTGCGCTGGGCGGGATCGATGCGCGCCAGCACGGGCAGCGCGAATGCAGCCGTCTTGCCGGTACCGGTCTGCGCCTGGCCCAGCAGATCGCGGCCTTCGAGCAGCGGCGGGATGGTCGCGGCCTGGATCGGCGAGGGCGATTCGTAGCCCACGGCGGTCAGCGCACGCAGCAGGGTCTCGGGCAGGGCGAGATCGGTGAACTTGGGGGTCTCGGCAGGCGTGATGGGCGACTCGGCGCTCATGGTTCGGTCTCTTGGCGCCGGCACGGCCGGTCGGGGAACCGCGTAGTGTAGCGGGTGGCGCGCGATGCCGCAGTCGCGGCGGCCTGGATTCGCGAGCGTCGATGGCTGCTGTTCACCTGCCCGAATGCGCGCGCAAGATCATGTCCCCCTGCGCTTCGATCCGGACGAAGGCGCCCCCATGATGACGGGATTCCGCCCCGAGTCCGCCACCATGATCCGCGTGCACCACCTGAACAACTCACGCTCGCAGCGCGTGCTCTGGCTGCTGGAGGAACTCGGCCAGCCCTACGAAGTGGTGCGCTACGCCCGCGATCCCACGACCATGCTGGCGCCGCAGGCGCTGCGCGACGTGCATCCGCTGGGCAAGTCGCCGGTGCTGGAGCTGGACGGGCGGCGGCTGGTGGAATCGGGCGCGATCATCGAGGCGCTGGTCGAGCGCTTCGATCCCGGGCATGCGCTGTCGCCGTCCGCGGACGACGAGGACGAGCGCCTGCGCTACCGCCAGTGGCTGCATTACGCGGAAGGCTCGGCGATGCCGCCAATGTTGCTGGCTCTGGTGTTCGCGCGCCTGCGCAGTGCACCGATGCCGTTCTTCGCCCGCCCCTTCGCACGCGGCATCGCCGACAAGGCGATGCGGACCTTCATCGGCCCGCAGCTGACGACGCATCTGGACTACATCGAGCGCGAGCTCGGCGCCTACCAGTGGTTCGCCAGCGACCGCTTCACCGCCGCCGACATCCAGATGAGCTTTCCGCTGGAAGCGGCCGTGGTGCGCGTCGCCGAGCG
Organism: Proluteimonas flavola; assembly: GCF_021191705.1. Lineage (GTDB taxonomy): Bacteria > Pseudomonadota > Gammaproteobacteria > Xanthomonadales > Xanthomonadaceae > Luteimonas > Luteimonas flavola. Next base: position 5,892 of record NZ_JAIWPU010000034.1, on the reverse strand, counting down.
CGCCGGGCCGAACATCCGCCGCTTCGTCGAACGCATCCATGCGCGGCCGGCGTATCAGCGGGCCTTGGCGGCAGGCGGTCCGTTCGAGCTGGGTCGATGACCGGGACCGCGGATGCACCGGCCGCGGTGCCGCTTGCGCACGCGTTGACGTTCGACAACCGCGTCGTCCGCTCGCTGCCGGGCGATCCCGAGACCGGTCCGCGACGCCGGCAGGTCGAAGGCGCGCTGTGGTCGCCGGTGCTGCCGACGCCGGTGGCCGCGCCGCGGCTGCTGGCGCACTCGGCCGAGATGGCCGACGCGCTGGGATTCGACGCGGACACGATCGCCTCGCCCGCATTCGCCGCGGTCTTCGGCGGCAACGCGCTGACGCCCGGTATGACGCCGTACGCGTCCAACTACGGCGGCCACCAGTTCGGCCACTGGGCCGGGCAGCTCGGCGATGGCCGCGCGATCACCCTCGGCGAGGGCGTCGCTGCCGACGGCCGGCGCTGGGAGCTGCAGCTCAAGGGCGCCGGACCCACGCCGTATTCGCGCACGGCCGATGGTCGCGCGGTGCTGCGCTCGTCGATCCGCGAGTTCCTGTGCAGCGAGGCCATGCACCATCTGGGCGTGCCGACCACGCGGGCGCTGTCGCTGGTCGATACGGGCGATGCGGTGGTGCGCGACATGTTCTACGACGGCAATGCCGCGCCCGAGCCCGGCGCGATCGTCTGCCGGGTTGCGCCATCCTTCATCCGCTTCGGCCATTTCGAACTGCCGTCGGCGCGCGGCGATGTCGCGCTGCTGCGGCAACTGACGGACTTCACCATCGCCCGCGATTTCCCGCATCTGGCGGGCGCGGGCGAGTCGCTGTACGGCGACTGGTTCGCCGAGGTCTGCACGCGTACCGCGGCGATGATCGCCGGCTGGATGCGCGTCGGATTCGTGCATGGCGTGATGAACACCGACAACATGTCGATCCTCGGATTGACGATCGACTACGGCCCCTACGGCTGGGTCGACGACTACGACCCCGACTGGACGCCCAACACCACGGACGCGCAGGGTCGCCGTTACCGTTTCGGCTGGCAGCCGCGGATCGCCCACTGGAACCTCGGTCGCCTGGCGCAGGCGCTGGCACCGTTGTTCGCCGATGTCGCGCCGCTGCAGGCCGGGCTCGATGCGTACGCCGCGACCTATGCACGTCTGGACCGCGACGCCATCGCCGCGAAGCTCGGATTGCCCGAGTGCCGCGACGACGATGTCGAACGCATGCAGCGCCTGCACGGCCTGCTGCAGGCGGGCGAGGTCGACATGACGCTGGTCTTCCGCGGGCTGGCGGATCTCGACATTGCAGCGCCGTCGCTGGACGTGATTGCGGATGCGTTCTATGACGCCGCGAAACGCGAGCGGCTGCAGGGCGAGTTCGACGCCTGGGTCTGCGATTACGCTGCGCGGTTGCAGGAGACAGGTGATTCCAGCGGCGCGAGACGCGCCCGGATGCACGCGGCCAATCCGCGTTTCGTGCTGCGCAACTATCTTGCGCAGCAGGCGATCGATCGCGCGCAGGCCGGCGATCCCTCCGGCATCGTCGAACTGCTCGATGTCGTGCGCAGGCCTTATGACGAACAGCCCGGGCGCGAGGCGTTCGCCGGCAAGCGCCCGGATTGGGCGCGGTCGAAGGCGGGGTGTTCGATGTTGTCGTGCAGTTCCTGAGCCACCCATCCTGCGGATCGCATTGCCGCGGCTCCGACCCGGTAGAATCCGCGCATGCCTTTGATGACCTTGAATGACGTCGACTACAGCGTCGGCGGACCCTTGCTGCTGGACGGTGTCGAGCTTTCGATCGAACGCGGCGAGCGGATTGCGCTGATCGGCCGCAACGGCGCCGGCAAGTCCACGCTGATGCGCCTGATCGATGGCGAGCTCAAGCCCGACGACGGCGAAATCCGCCGCGAGCAGGGCGTGCGCGTGACGCGGCTCGAGCAGGAAGTGCCTGCGGGCGCGGACGGCAGCGTGTACGACGTGGTCGCCGGTGGCCTGGGCGATGCCGGCGCGGCGCTGGCCGAATATCACCGCCTGCTGCATGCGGAGGACTACGACGCGCTCGCCGACGTGCAGGCGCGGGTCGAGGCGCTCGATGGCTGGCGGATCGACCAGCGCGTGACCGAAGTGCTCGAACGCCTGCAGCTCGATGGCGATGCGGCGTTCACCCGCCTGTCGGGCGGCATGAAGCGTCGCGTGCTGCTGGCGCGCGCGGTCGTGTCGGCGCCCGACATCCTGCTGCTCGACGAGCCGACCAACCATCTCGACATCGCCGCGATCGACTGGCTCGAAGGCTTCCTCAAGCAATGGCCGGGCGCGCTGGTGTTCGTGACCCACGACCGGCGCTTCCTGCGCGCGCTCGCCACGCGGATCGTCGAGATCGACCGCGGCGGGCTGACCAGTTGGCCCGGCGACTGGGACAACTACGTGCGTCGCCGCGAAGAGCGGCTCAACGCCGAAGCGCAGGAACAGTCGCGTTTCGACAAGTTGCTGGCGCAGGAAGAAACGTGGATCCGCCAGGGCATCAAGGCCCGCCGTACCCGCGACGAAGGCCGCGTGCGCCGGCTCAAGGCGATGCGTCTGGAACGTTCGCAGCGCCGCGACCTCACCGGCAACGTGCGCATGGCGGCCGCGTCGGCGAATGCGTCGGGCAAGAAGGTCGTCGAGATGCAGGATGTGTCGTTCGCGTTCAGCGAGCGCAGGCTCATCCAGGATTTCTCGACGACGATCTTCCGCGGCGACCGCATCGGCCTGATCGGCGCCAACGGCACCGGCAAGACCACGTTGCTGAAACTGCTGCTCGGCGAGCTGCGGCCGCAGGCGGGCGAGGTCAAGACCGGCACCCAGCTGCAGATCGCCTACTTCGACCAGTACCGCGCGACGCTGCGCGAAGACTGGAACGCGCTGGAGAACGTCGCCGAAGGCCAGGATTTCGTCGAGATCAACGGCACGCGCAAGCACGTGATCGGGTATCTGCAGGACTTCCTGTTCACGCCCGAACGCGCGCGCGCGCCGATCACGCGCCTGTCGGGCGGCGAGCGCAACCGTCTGCTGCTGGCCAAGCTGTTCGCGCAGCCGTCGAACCTGCTGGTCATGGACGAACCGACCAACGATCTCGACGTCGAGACGCTGGAACTGCTCGAAGAGCTGCTGGGCGACTATCCCGGCACGCTGCTGCTGGTCAGCCATGACCGCGACTTCCTCGACAACGTGGTGACCTCGACGCTGGTGATGGAAGGCGACGGCCGCGTCGGCGAATACATCGGCGGCTACGAGGACTGGCTTCGGCAGCGCCCGCAGCCGGGCGCGGCGCTGCCGGGGACCACGCTGGCGCCGAAAGCCGCGCCGGTCGCGGACGCGGCGCCGGTTGTCGCCACGCCGGTCGCCAAGCGCAAGCTCAGCTACAAGGACCAGCGCGAACTCGAACAGTTGCCGCTGCGCATCGAGCAACTGGAAGGCGACATCGCACGGATGACCGACGAGATGAACACCGCCGCGTTCTACCAGCGCGACGCCGGAGCCATCGCCGCGCACGGCCAGCAGTTGCAGCAGGCGCAGGACGCGCTCGAGGCGGCCTACCTGCGCTGGACCGAGCTCGACCAGTGAGTCCTCCCCCGCTTTCGGGGCCGACCTGCGTGGGAGCGGCCTTGGCCGCGATGCCGGCAATGCCGCAGCGGAACCGCGCACTGAATCGCGCGCGCGCCTTCGAAAGTGGATGCCGCATCCGGACACCGGGATGCTGATCACCCGTCCGCTGCCTGCCGAGACCGACCTGCTGGCGCTGCAGCGCGCTGCGCCCGCGCGCCATCCGCTGCTGCTGCAGTCGGTCGCGCACGGCACCGCGCATGCGCGCTGGGATCTGTTGCTGGCGACCAACGGCATCCGCCTGCAGTTGGGTACCGATGGCGTCACGCGCGACGCGGGGGGCGCGATCATCGACGGCGGCTTCCTCGATACGCTCGATGCGGCGTGGTCGGCACTGCGCCTGCCGCGCGAAGAGCCGCGCTGGCCGTTCCGCGGCGGCTGGGCGCTGTATCTGGGCTACGAACTGGCAGGGCAGGTCGAGCCGGTGCTGAAGCTGCCGCCTGCTGTCGGCCGCCTGCCGGTCGCGGTGGCCTGGCGCTGTCCGGCTGCGGTGCTGCGCGACCACGCGACCGGCGAATGCATCGCCGTCGCCGAAGCCGGCGCCGAAGCGTTGCTCGCGGATCTCGTCGCTGCTGCAGGCGTCCCGGTTGCACCACCACAGCCTTGGCGGGCGCCCGAGACGCTCGATGAGGATGCGCCGGCACGCTTCACCGACGGCGTGCGCCGCGTACTCGACTACCTCGCCGCCGGCGACGTGTTCCAGGCGAACCTGTCGCGCGGCTGGCAGGCGCGCTTCGATGGCGCGCTCGATCCGGCCGCGCTGTACGCACGCCTGCGCGAACACAATCCCGCACCGTTCGCGGGCCTGCTGCAGGGCGACGGCTGGGCGGTCGCGAGTGCATCGCCGGAACGGCTCGTGTCCGTGCGCGGCGATCTGGTCGAAACCCGCCCGATCGCCGGCACCCGCGCGCGTTTCGACGGCGACGACGATGCGGCGCGCGTGCAGGAACTCGTCGGCCATCCGAAGGAACGCGCCGAGCACGTGATGCTGGTCGATCTCGAACGCAATGATCTGGGCCGCGTCTGCGTGCCGGGCAGCGTGGAAGTCGACGAACTGATGTGCGTGGAGAGCTACGCGCACGTCCACCACATCGTCAGCAACGTCCGCGGCCGTTTGCGATCCGACGCGACGCCCGGCCGCACGATCGCCGCAGTGTTTCCCGGCGGCACGATCACCGGCTGCCCCAAGGTGCGCTGCATGCAGATCATCGCCGAGCTCGAAGGGCAGGGGCGTGGGGCCTATACCGGTGCGATGGGCTGGCTCAACCGCGATGGCGACCTGGATCTCAACATCCTGATCCGCAGCGCGGAAGTCGAAGGCGACGCTGTGCGCTTCCGCACCGGCGCGGGCATCGTCGCCGACTCCGATCCGCAGCGCGAACTGGAGGAAACCCGCGCCAAGGCCCGCGGCACGCTGCGGGCGCTCGGCGTCCCGGGCTGAGCGCTTGTAGGAGCGGTCGATGGCCGCGATGACACTTTCCCGGTAATTCCCATCGCGATCATGGGCCATCCCCAGGAATATCTGTGCGCCTGTGGGAGCAACTGTCTTCTACGCGGGCAGCGTGATCCATTCAGTCCTGTCGCGCGCCATGGCGTTGAGCCTGACCAGCAGTACGCGCATGCACGCGGTCACGGCGAGCTTGGCGCACTTGCCTTGGCCGCGCAGCCGGTCGTACCGGGCCTTGAATTCGGGCTGCATGCGGATCACCGACCAGCACGCCATGTAGAGCACACGGCGGATCGCCCCGCGGCCGCCGCGAATGCGGCGCTTGCCGGCCCGTTGGCCGCTGTCGACGTTGTAGGGCGCCAGGCCAGCAAGCGCTGCGATCCGGCGGCGGTCCAGTTGGCCCAGTTCGGGCAGATAGGCCAGCAGACTTGCGGCCGTGACCTCGCCGATGCCCGCCACCGCCAGCAGGCGATCGCACAGATCCGAGTCCACATGCCGACGCGCCTGGACGATGTCCGGGCCCAGGGCCGCGATCTGCTGGCGCAGATACCCGATGTGCGCGATCAGCGAGTCGCGGACCTGCGGCAACGTGGTCTGCTGGAGGCGTCGACGTTCGTCGTCGCGCTGCTGGACCAGTTGCTCACGCCGTTGCACCAAGGCTCGCAGATCCTCCTGCTCCGGGCTGGGCGCGACCCGCGTCTGCACGACCACTTCGGCCATGCGGGCGAGCATCGCCGCATCGATCGGATCGGTCTTGGCCAGCGTGCCCATCGCCT
>NZ_JAIWPU010000004.1 GCF_021191705.1 Proluteimonas flavola | reverse complement strand
CGCACATCGGGTATCTGCGCCAGCAGATCGCGGCCCTGGGCCGGGACATCGTCCAGGCGCGTCGGCATGTGGACTCGGATCTGTGCGATCGCCTGCTGGCGGTGGCGGGCATCGGCGAGGTCACGGCCGCAAGTCTGCTGGCCTATCTGCCCGAACTGGGCCAGCTGGACCGCCGCCGGATCGCAGCGCTCGCTGGCCTGGCGCCCTACAACGTCGACAGCGGCCAACGGGCCGGCAAGCGCCGCATTCGCGGCGGCCGCGGGGCGATCCGCCGCGTGCTCTACATGGCGTGCTGGTCGGTGATCCGCATGCAGCCCGAATTCAAGGCCCGGTACGACCGGCTGCGCGGCCAAGGCAAGTGCGCCAAGCTTGCCGTGACCGCGTGCATGCGCGTACTGCTGGTCAGGCTCAACGCCATGGCGCGCGACAGGACTGAATGGATCACGCTGCCCGCGTAGAAGACAGTTGCTCCCACGCAGAGGGATCAGGTGTGGCGCCGTGTCGGGCGCAGCCATCCGCGCAGCTCGCGCGTCAGCAGCGCGGCCAGGGCCGCGGGTGCGACGAACTGCACCGCAACCTGCGCGCTGCGCCGGATCGTGACGCGGATCGCCTCGCGGATGGCGTCCTGTGTGATCCACAGGTCGAAATCGCGCCAGCCGATCCACAGGCAGATCACTAGCGCCGCCAGCAGCGCGCCGATGCGCCACCAGCGCAGTAGGTGGTGCGACGTCATGCGGGGGCCTGGGCGAAATGGCCGTGGACGCCTGGTGGAAACGCGTATGGCAGCCGGACCAGGGGCGCAGCGAAGGCGACGGAGATGCGGCACATGGCGATGCTTCGTGGGGAGTGGTGGGGATCAGCCTCGGTGCGCGGCGCGTCGCTGCCAGCTGCCGTTGGTCATCGATCCGACCTGCCGGAAGTCACTTTCTGTCGTGCGCCCATTGCCGCCGCCGGCGACGGCTTGCAGCATGGCGCCATGGTCAAGCCCCATCGCCTGCTCGAACCGCTGAATCTCGCCGCGTTGCTGACGCTGGGCGCGGTGGCGTTCTCGATGCGCTACGTCGACCCTGCGCGCCAGGCGACGGCCTGGATGCTGCTGGGCTTGTTTTCGCTCGGATTCCTGTCGCTGTCGGTCTGGCCGCCGCGACTGCGGCGGGTCGAACACCTGGTGATCGGCGCGTTGCCGGTGGTGGCGCTGGCACTCATCGCAATCGACCCCAAGCCCGGCACCGCGCCGGTGCTGCTGGTGATCTGGGTCGGCGTGGCGTTCTCGGACTGGTCGCCGCGTGCGGCAACCGTGGCGCTGGTGCTCGTCGACACGATCTACTATCTGATCCTCAAGCACATCGCCGGCTTCGGCGCGCCGCTGATGTCGGTGCTGATCTTCGCCGGCTTCCAGATCTTCGCCGCGCTGTGCATGCATTACGCACGCAGCGCCGAACACGCACGCGACACGCTGGCGCGGGTCAATGCCGACCTGCTCGCCACCCGCGCACTGCTCGCCGACAGCGCACGCGATGCCGAGCGCCTGCGCGTGGCGCGGGAGCTGCACGATGTCGCCGGCCACAAGCTCACCGCGATGCGCCTCAACCTGCGCGCGCTGGTCGACGAACCGGCATTCGCCGGCAACCCGCAACTGCGCATCGCCGAACAGCTGTCGGGCGAACTGCTCGGCGACATCCGCAACGTGGTGCAGGCGCTGCGCGACAGCGGCGGGCTCGACCTCGCCACCGCATTGCGTGCACTTGCCGCGCCGATGCCGCGCCCGCGGTTGCGGCTCAGCATCGCCGACGACGTGCGCGTGGCCGATCCCGCGATCGCCGAAGCCGTGCTGCGGCTGGTGCAGGAAGCGCTGACCAATGCCGCCAGGCACGCCGACGCGGACACGCTCGATGTCGTCCTGCATCGCGATGGCGATCTGCTGCACGTGACCATCGAAGACGATGGCCGGGTGCGCGAGGGCTGGCGCGAAGGCAACGGCATCGCCGGCATGCGCGAACGTCTTGCCGCGCTGCAGGGACGCGTGCGCCTGGCGCGCAATCGCAGCGGCGCGATGCGCATCGATGCGGAGCTGCCGGCATGAGCGCGGCGCCGGTCCGCGTCGCGCTCGCCGACGACCAGGCGCTGGTGCGCGCCGGGCTGCGCGCGCTGCTCGAACGCCACGGCATCGCCATCGTGTTCGAGGCCGATTCGGGCGCGACGCTGCTCGAACAGCTCGCCTCGCATCCGGTCGACGTGATCCTCAGCGACATCCGCATGCCCGGCCTCGACGGCATCGAAGCGCTGACAACCTTGCGCGCCCGCGGCGACACGACACCGGCGCTGCTGCTGACCACCTTCGACGACAGCGACCTGCTGCTGCGCGCCGCCGATGCCGGCGCCCAGGGTTTCCTGCTCAAGGACGCGGCGCCCGAAGAGCTGCGCGACGCGATCGCGCGCGTGGCGGCGGGTGAAACCCTGCTGCAACCGGTCAGCACCGAACCCGTCCGCGCGCGCTACCGCTTCCACGACGACAACGCCCCGCGCGAAACCTTCACCGAGCGCGAGGTCGCGATCCTGCGCCTGCTCGCCGGCGGCTATTCCAACAAGGAGATCGCGCGCAGCCTGTTCCTCGCCGAGGGCACGGTGAAGAACTACGTGTCGGCGATCCTCGAAAAGCTCGGCACCCGCGACCGCACGCGTGCGGTGCTGAAGGCGATCACGTTGCAGGTGATCTGAGGCGGGCGTCGCAAGAGTCGAAATTCTCTTCTTCGTCGTTCCAGCGAACGCTGGAGGCGCTCTACAACAGCTGCAGGCTGGTCACCCATGTTTGCGGTAACCGTCCGGATCGCATGAAACGGGCAACGTCAAAATGGACCCCAGCGTGCGCTGGGGCGACGGTATGCAGTGCTGTGGGTGTATCGAGAGGAGCCGCACAGCTGCTGTCACAAGGCTCGCCTGCGACATTCCGTCCCGGGCCGTTCACGCCGCCCTTTGCGACAATGCGCGACGCGATGCGTCGCATCGCACGCCCCCGCTTCCCTCCGGAGATGTCATGCCGAACCGCGCTCTGCGCGGCGCGCTTGCGCTGCTGCTGTTGTTGCCCGCCACCGGCGCGTTCGCGCGTACCTGCGATCTGTCCATCGGCAGCAACGATGCGATGCGCTTCGACAAAAGCGAGTTGCGCGTCGCCGCCGACTGCACGCAGGTGCGCCTCACCCTGCGCCACACCGGCCGCCAGATGGCCGCGGCGATGGGCCACAACTGGGTGCTGACCCGCACCGCCGACTACCGCCCGGTCGCGATCGCGGGTGGCCGCGGCAGCCTCGCCCACAGCTATCTGCCGCCGGGCGACACACGCGTCATCGCGCACACGAAGGTCATCGGCGGCGGCGAGACGACGACGGTCACCTTTCCCACCACGGGCCTGACGCGCGGCGGCGACTACACCTTCTTCTGTTCCTTCCCCGGCCACTGGAACGTGATGCGCGGCAAGCTGGTGTTCGGCTGATGCGCGCGGCCCCCGCCGCGCTCGCGTCCGCGCTGTCGCTTGCCCTGTTGTCGCCCGGCTTCGTACATGCGCAGGCGGCCAGCGATGTCTCCACCACGCTCGAACGCGTGCGCGTCGATGCGACGCGCCTGCGCGGCGTCAGCGATTTCGACACGCCGGCCTCCGTCGATGCGATCCGCCTCGACGAGGCGAACAGCAACCGCGCCGGCACCGTCGCCTCCGAGCCGCTGTCGGGCGTCCCTGGCCTGCTGGCGCGCGACCGCCAGAACCACGCGCAGGACACGCAGCTGTCGATCCGCGGCTTCGGTGCGCGCTCGACCTTCGGCGTGCGCGGCGTGCGTCTGTTCGCCGACGGCATTCCGGCCTCGATGCCCGACGGCCAGGGCCAGCTTTCCCATTTCAGTCTCGTCGGTGGCGACCGCATCGAGATCATGCGCGGCCCGTTCTCGGCGCTGTACGGCAATTCCTCGGGCGGCGTCGTGCAGCTGTGGAGCGCCGACGGCACGCCCGGCGATCCCTGGCGCTTCAAGGCCAGCCACGGACGCGACGACACGACCAGCCTGTCGACACAGCTGCGCGGTGGCACCGAGACGGTCGGCTACAACCTTGCGCTGTCGCGGTTCGACACCGATGGCTGGCGCGATCACAGCGCCGCGCGCCGCGACTCAGCGAACGCCAAGCTGCGCTTCGATTTCGGCGAGCGTCGCCGGCTCGACCTGGTCGCGAATCACGTCGACATCGACGCGCAGGACCCGCTGGGCCTGACCGCCGCGCAGGTGCGCGACAATCCGCGACAGGTCGCGCCCGTCGCGCTGCAGTTCGACACGCGCAAGACCGTGCGCCAAACCCAGGCCGGCGCGGTCTACGAACACGGCATCGGCGATGCGCACACGCTGCGCGCGATGGCGTATGGCGGCACGCGCGCGGTGATGCAGGTGCTGCCGCTGCCCGTCGCCGCGCAGGCCAATCCGCTGAATTCCGGCGGCGTCATCGATCTCGACAACCGCTACGGCGGACTCGATCTGCGCTGGAGCTGGGAAGGCACGTTCGCCGGACGTCCGCTCGAAGCGACGGTCGGCGCGAACGCCGATCGCCAGCGCCAGGACCGGCAGGGCTTCGAGAACTTCGTCGGCGACACGCTCGGCGTGCGCGGCCGGCTGCGCCGCGACGAGCGCAACACCGTCGAGAACCGCGACCAGTTCGCGCAGGCGTACTGGACCTTCGCGCCGCGCTGGTCGCTGCTGGCCGGCGTGCGCCACAGCGAGGTCGAGTTCGAATCGCGCGATGCCTACGTCACCGCGACCAATCCCGACGACAGCGGCCGCATCGCGTTCCGCCAGACCTCGCCGGTCGCCGGTCTCACGTTCGCGCCGAACGACGACCTGCGCGTGTACGTCTCGGCCGGCCGCGGTTTCGAGACACCGACCTTCAACGAACTCGGCTACCGCGCCGACGGCGGCGCCGGGCTCGCGCTCGATCTCGCGCCCGCGATCAGCGACAACCTCGAGCTGGGCACCAAATGGCGTGCGCGTTCGGGCGCGACGCTCAATGCCGCGCTGTTCCGCGCCGACACCGACGACGAGCTCGCGGTCGCGCGCAACGTGGGTGGCCGCAGCAGCTTCCAGAACATTGGCCGCGCACGTCGCCAGGGCGCGGAACTGTCGCTGCGCCAGCCGCTGGGCGAATCGTTCGACCTGAGCGTCGCCGCGACCTGGCTCGATGCGACCTTCCGCGACGACTACCTCGTCTGCACCGGTGCGGGCTGCACCGTGCCGGCGACGCCGGTCGCGGCAGGCGCGCGGATTCCGGGCGTGCCGGCGCGGCAGCTGTTCGCACGGCTCGACTGGAGCGGCGGGCCGTGGAGCGCGGCGATCGAAGGTGTCGGCGTCGGCGATGTCGTCGTCAACGATCTCGCGACGGGGCGCGCGGCGGGGTACGCGCTGCTGCATCTCGAAGGCGCGCGGCGCTGGCGCTTCGATGCCGGCGAGTTGCGGACCTTCGTGCGCGTCGACAACGTGCTCGACCACGCCTACATCGGCTCGGTGATCGTCAACGAAGGCAATGGCCGGTTCTTCGAACCGGGCCCGGGGCGTGGGGTGATGGTGGGGGCGCAGTGGACGTGGAATCGCTGAGCTGAGCGGCTCGAACCTTGTCTAGTCACTCTGACTCGTCATTCCGGCGAAAGCCGGAATCCAGTGTCTTACACCAAGACGGGAGATCTCACGATTTCTGACGAGTGAGCGCGGAGGCGCTGGATTCCGGCTTTCGCCGGAATGACGGTGTTCCAAGTTCATCGGACCGCGGGATTGATCGTGCGCCGTCTCAGTGAAAAGCGATCGTCGTCCCAGCGGCTTTCAACAGACGCATGTCTGGTCAAGCTGGGACCCATGTTCGCAGTGCTCCAACAGATCTCGTTGAGCCAAGATCAAAATGGGCCCCAGCGTGCGCTGGGGCGACGGGTCACACAGGCAAGCGATCTCGAAGGTCAGCGCTTTCGCCAACCCCTAACCTCAAACATCCCCACCCGCCGTCCAGCCCTCGCCCGTGCCGCGATGGAACACGCGATCGGCGTCGCGCACCGTGCCCGCGCCCACCGTGTCCTGCGTCGCCAGACGCGCATAGATCGGGGTGAAGTCGGGCCCGGTCGCGTCCATCAGCTGTTCGAAGCTGTCGATGACGAAGTAGGTCTTCTGGTAGGTGTCGATGCGGTAGCGCGTGCGCATGATGCGTTCCAGGTCGAAGCCGATGCGGTTGGGCGCGTCGGCTTCCAGCGAGTAGATCGATTCGCCCTTCGACGAGACGATGCCGGCGCCGAAGATGCGCAGACCATCGGCCTGCTGGATCAGGCCGAACTCGACCGTGTACCAGTACAGCCGTGTCAGGTTCTGCAGCGCGTCCGGGCCGATGCCGTGCGCTTTGACGCCGCCCTTGCCGTAGGCCTCCATGTAGTCCGCGAACACCGGATTCATCAGCAGCGGCACGTGGCCGAACAGGTCGTGGAAGAGATCGGGCTCTTCGATGTAGTCGATCTGGTCCGGGCGGCGGATCCACCACGTCACCGGAAAGCGGCGATTGGCGAGGTGGTCGAAGAAGTCGAGTTCCGGCAGCAGGCCTTCGACGCCGAGCAGCGTCCAGCCGGTCGCGGCTTCCAGCACTTCGTTGAGTTCGGAGAATTTCGGAATCGCATCCGGGGTCATGCCCATCGCGTCCTGCGCCTGCAGGAATTCGTCGCAGGCGCGACCGACCAGAAGTTCGCGCTGGCGCGCGTAGAGCGTGGCCCAGGTCGCATGGTCGTCGGCGTTGTAGCCCTCCCACGGCTGCTCGACGATGCCGGTGGCATAGACCGGCACCTTGCCCTTGTCGGTCTGCAGGTTCTCGACGCGGCGCGGGGCATTCGACGGCTGGGCGGACATGGCGACTCCGGGCATGGCTTCCGTGTGATCGAAGACAATAGCGCCGATTCCCCGCAACAGGCTTGCGTCATTGCGTACTCATGGCCTCATCGCGCAATAATCGTGCGTAGATACGCAATCCAGGACAACGATCATGGCTGCCGCAGAACTCGACCGCACCGACCTGCTGTTGCTGGCCGAACTGCAGCGCAACGGCCGGCTGACCAATGCCGACCTCGCGGAGCGCGTGCACCTGTCGCCCTCGGCCTGCCTGCGCCGGGTGCAGCGGCTGGAACGCGATGGCGTCATCGCCGGCTACCGCGCCGAGGTGAGCGCCGAGCGCCTGGGCCTGGGCCTGCAGGCCTTTGTGCGCGTCCAGCTCAAGCACCACGACAGCGCCGCGGTCGCCGGCTTCGCATCGATCGTCAACGGATGGGAGGAGGTCGTCGCCTGCCACGCCCTGACCGGCGACATGGACTATCTGCTGCAGGTGGTCGTGCGCGACCTTGAACACTTCTCGCGCTTCCTGCTCGACCGCCTGCTCAACCAGCCTGCGGTCGACGACGTGAATTCCAGTTTCGTGCTGCGCACGGTCAAGGCGGACTGCGGCCTCCCCTTGCCGCGCTGAAGCACTCGATTGGTGCGTTTCTGGAAATAACGCACCAATCATGTAAGTGAACAGGGGGTGTTTGACGCGGCGAAATGTGTAAACGATTGATTGGACTGAGCAAGGGAGTTGGCACGGCGATTGCGTGGGTCAGGACACATTCAACACGCAAGGCGGTCGTTCCGATGTCCACCGAAAATCTCGAGAAGCTGATCAAGGACCACAAGATCGAGTTCATCGATCTGCGGTTCACCGACATGCGCGGCGTGCAGCATCACGTCTCGTTCCCGAAGTCGATCATCGAGCCCGGCCTGTTCGAGGACGGCAAGATGTTCGACGGCTCGTCGATCAGCGGCTGGAAGGGCATCCAGAACTCCGACATGGTGCTGCTGCCGGATGCCTCGACCGCGTTCGTCGATCCCTTCACCGCCGACCCGACGCTGGTGATCACCTGCGACATCCTCGACCCGACCACGATGCAGTCCTACGAGCGCGACCCGCGCGGCATCGCGAAAAAGGCCGAGTCCTTCCTCAAGTCCAGCGGCATCGCCGACCAGGCGTTCTTCGGCCCCGAGCCCGAGTTCTTCGTCTTCGATTCGGTGCGCTACGGCAACGACATGGGCCATACCTTCTTCCACATCGATTCCGAAGAGGCGCACTGGAACTCGGCCAAGGAATACGAAGGCGGGAACAGCGGCTATCGCCCGGGCATCAAGGGCGGCTACTTCCCGGTCGCGCCGCTCGACTCGCTGCACGACATCCGCGCCGAGATGTGCAAGACGCTGGCCCAGGTCGGCATCGAGGTCGAGGTGCACCACCACGAAGTCGCGAACGCGGGCCAGTGCGAGATCGGCACCCGCTTCAATTCGCTGGTCGCCAAGTCCGACGAACTGCAGACGCTGAAGTACATCGTCAAGAACGTCGCCTTCCGCAATGGCAAGACCGCGACCTTCATGCCCAAGCCGATCGTCGGCGACAACGGCAGCGGCATGCACGTGCACCAGTCGCTGGCCAAGGGCGGCACCAACCTGTTCACCGGCGACGGCTACGGCGGCCTCTCCCAGACCGCGCTGTGGTACATCGGCGGCGTGTTCAAGCACGCCCGCGCGATCAACGCGTTCTCCAACGCGTCGACCAACTCCTACAAGCGCCTGGTGCCTGGTTACGAAGCGCCGGTGATGCTGGCCTACTCGGCGTCCAACCGCTCGGCTTCGTGCCGCATCCCGTACGTCGCCAACCCGAAGGCGCGCCGCATCGAGATGCGCTTCCCCGACCCGATGCAGTCCGGCTACCTGACCTTCGCCGCGTTGATGATGGCGGGCCTGGACGGCATCAAGAACCAGATCGATCCGGGCGGCCCGAGCGACAAGGATCTCTACGACCTGCCGCCCGAGGAAGAGAAGAACTTCCCGACCGTGTGCCACTCGCTGGACCAGGCCCTCGACGCGCTCGACAACGACCGCGAGTTTCTCAAGGCGGGCGGCGTGTTCACCGACGACTTCATCGATGCCTACATCGCGCTGAAGATGAAGGAAGTCACCGCGTTCCGCGGCGCGACCCACCCGCTGGAATACCAGATGTACTACGCGATCTGACGCACCTTCACGGGGTCGGCCACGGGCCGGCCCCGTTGCGTTCCACCGCCCGATGGCGGCGCCTCCCTCCCCCACGGTGGGCGGCACTGCCGGCAGGCACACCGGAGTCCGGGATTCATCGATGGATTGGACAGCGGCCGCACAGGCGCCATAGAGCGTCGGTCGCGGCGACGGCAGCCAGGGGGCACGCCGGCGTCGAACGTTCTGCCTGCGAAAAGACCAACAACACACGCAATACGCAATGACCGGGGAGGGCTTTCCATCCATTCGAGGAGCCTGTCATGTCGTCACGCAAGAACGCACTCGCCACATTGCTGTGCGCAGGTCTGCTGTGCGCAGGGACCGTCCACGCGGAAGTCTCCGGCTCGATCACGCTGACCAGCGATTACCTGTTCCGCGGCGTCTCCCAGACCGACGAAAAGCCCGCGCTGCAGGGCGGGGTCGAATGGGCGCACGAGAGCGGCTTCTACGTCGGAACCTGGGGCAGCAGCATCAGCTGGCTGTCCGATTCGGATCCCGACATCTCCAGCCAGCTCGAACTCGACGGCTACCTCGGGTTCCGCGGCGACTTCGGCGACAGCGGCTTCGGCTACGACGTCGGCGCCGTGTACTACTGGTATCCGGGCAGCTATCCCGCCGGCTTCAACAAGGCCGACACCACCGAGCTCTACGCAGGCGTGAGCTGGAACATCCTCAGCGCCAAATACTCCTATGCGGTCACCGACCTGTTCGGCATTCCCGACTCCGACGGCAGCAGCAACCTCGACATCGCCGTCGGCTGGGAGTTCGCGCCCAGTTGGACGCTCAACGGCGCCGTGGGCAAGCAGTGGGTCGCCGGCAGCGCGGGCACCGCGACCTACGCATTCTGGTCGGCGGGCGTGGGCAAGTCGTTCGACAACGGCTTCGACATCGCCCTGAACTTCAACGACAACGACCTGATCGGTCCCGACGACACCATCACCCTCGCGATCACCAAGTCGTTCTGACGCGGCGCGCGCACCTGGAGACCCACATGAAACTGATCATCGCGATCATCCGGCCATTCAAGCTCGACGAGGTGCGCGAAGCACTCGGCGAGGCCGGCGTCACCGGCCTGACCGTCACCGAGGTCAAGGGCTTCGGCCGCCAGAAAGGCCATACCGAACTCTATCGCGGCGCCGAATACGTCGTCGATTTCCTGCCCAAGCTGAAGATCGAATGCGCGGTCAGCGACGACGTGTTCGAAGCGGCGATCGAGGCGATCACCAAGGCTGCGGGCACCGGCAAGGTCGGCGACGGCAAGGTGTTCGTGCTCGCACTGGAACAGGCCCTGCGCATCCGCACCGGCGAAATCGGCGCGGACGCACTTTAACCCCTCGGAGGTTTTATGAAGACGATCGAAATCCGCGGGTGGAAGACCCGGATGCAGGCGCTGTGCCTGATGCTGCTGTGCGCGTTCGCACTGCTGGGCGTTGCAGGTGGCGCGTTCGCGCAGGACCTGCCGCCGGCCGAGGTGGCGGTGGTGGAGACGGCCGAGGCCGTGACGTTCGACAGCGGCAACGTGGCGTGGATGCTCACCTCCACGCTGCTGGTGCTGCTGATGGTGGTGCCGGGCCTGGCCCTGTTCTACGGCGGCATGGTGCGGGCGAAGAACGTGCTGTCGGTGATCATGCAGGTGCTGGTGGTGTTCTCGGTGGTGGTCATCCTGTGGATCGCCTACGGCTACAGCGCGGCGTTCACCGAGGGCAACGCGTTCTTCGGCTCGTTCACCGAGAAGGCGTTCCTGCGCGGCATCACCGCCGAGACCGATGCCGACGGATTGCCGGAATTCCTGTTCATCGTGTTCCAGTCGACGTTCGCCGGCATCACCACGGCGCTGGTCGTCGGCTCGTTCGCCGAGCGCATCAAGTTCTCGGCGGTGCTGCTGTTCTCGATCCTGTGGATGACGTTCGCCTACCTGCCGATGGTGCACATGGTGTGGAGCGGCGACGCGGGCTTCCTCGCCCACAAGGGCGTGATCGACTTCGCCGGCGGTACGGTGGTGCACATCAACGCCGGCGTCGCGGGCCTGGTGGGTGCGTACTTCCTCGGCAAGCGCCTGGGCTATGGCCGTGAGGCGATCAAGCCGCACAGCGTGCCCTTCACCTTCATCGGCGCGGCGCTGCTGTGGGTGGGCTGGTTCGGCTTCAACGCGGGCTCGGCGCTCGCCGCCGATGCCAGCGCGTCGCTGGCCATGCTCAACACCATGGTCGCCACCTCGGCCGGCGTGGTCGCCTGGAGCATCGTCGAAGCCTTCACCAAGGGCCGTCCATCGGCCCTGGGCGCGGCCTCCGGTGCGATCGCCGGCCTGGTCGGCATCACCCCGGCCGCCGGCACCGTGGGCCCGATGGGCGCACTGGTCATCGGCCTCGCAGCGGGCGCGCTGTGCGTCTGGGGCGTCACCGGCCTGAAGCGTCTGCTGCGCGTCGACGACAGCCTCGACGTGTTCGGCGTGCACGGCATCGGCGGCATCGTCGGCGCGTTGCTGACCGGCGTCTTCAGCGCGCAGTCGCTGGGCGGCACCGAAGCGGATCTCGCGATCGGCGCGCAGGTCTGGGTGCAGCTGGTCAGCGTCGCGTTCACCGTGCTGTGGTGCGCCGTGGTGACCGCGGTGGTGATGCTGATCGTCAAGCTCGTCGTCGGTCTGCGCGTGACCGAGGACGAAGAGCGCGAAGGTCTGGACATCGTCTCGCACGGCGAATCGGCCTACGAGAAGTAAGCAGGTCACCGGCGTCCGCGCAGCCGCGCGGACGCCGGCAACGAAAGCGGGGCGAGCGGGCGACGGCGGGGAAGGCCGGCGCCCGCTTTTTTGTGTGCGGCTTGCGTCGCCCGGCGCGGCGCGGTGCAATGCGGCCATGTCGAAAATTCTGCTTGCCGCGCTCGCCGCCCTGCTGCTCTCCGCCTGCGCCCACCATGCGCCGCGCAATCCGCTCGCCACCTGGGTGCCGTCGCCGAATCACGATGCGCGCCGGCCGGTGCTGGTGGTGCTGCATTACACCGAGCAGGATTCGGTGCAGCGCAGCCTCGACACGCTGCGCAGCGCCAACAGCGGCGGCCGCGTGAGTTCGCATTACCTGATCGGCCAGAACGGCGAGCGCTACCAGCTCGTCTCCGACCTCGATCGCGCCTGGCATGCCGGCGCCGGCAGCTGGGGCGCGGTGTCGGACGTGAACTCCGCATCGATCGGCATCGAACTCGACAACAACGGCCGCGTGCCCTTCACCGAACCGCTGGTCGAGAGCCTGCTGGTGCTGCTCGGGGACCTGAAGACGCGCTGGCGCATTCCTGCCGAGAACTTCATTGGCCACTCGGACCTCGCGCCTGGCCGCAAGGTCGACCCCGGCGTGCATTTCCCGTGGAAGCGTCTCGCGCAGCATGGCTACGGCGTCTGGCCGCGCGACGACACACCGCCCGCGCCGGCGGACTTCGATGTGGTGCAGGCCTTGCGGATCGTGGGGTATCCGGTCGACGACCTCGACGCGACGTCGCGGGCGTTCCGGTTGCGGTTCCGGGGCTTGGCGGAGGGGACGCTGGATGTGGAGGATCAGCGGATCCTCCATGCGCTGGTGCAGGGGTGGACGATTCCGGCGGATGCTGCGGCGCAGCCGTAGCGTCGCAGTCGCTCCGCTCTTGCCGAGTCTCAACGCCTCAAAATCGGCGCAGGGGCGTCATGAAAAGCAGCAGCAACAGCCCGAGACGAAGCTGAGCAAAGCGAAGCCCCCAAAGCGACAGGCCCGCACATGCGGGCCTGTCGATCACACAATGAAGCGAACGCTTACCCCTTGAGCGAATCGATCGCCGCATTGAGCGTGGCGCTCGGACGCATCGCCTCGACCACCTTCGCCAGATCCGGGTGGTAGTAACCGCCGATCTCCACCGGCTTGCCCTGCGCGCCGTTGAGTTCGGTCAGGATCGCCGCTTCGCCGTCGGTCAGGGCCTTGGCGACCGGCGCGAACGTCGCCTTCAGGTCGGCATCGTCGTCCTGGTCGGCCAGCGCCTGCGCCCAGTACTGGGCGAGGTAGAAGTGGCTGCCGCGGTTGTCGAGTTCGCCGACCTTGCGTGCGGGCGAACGGTTCTCGTCGAGGATGCGGCCGTTGGCGACATCGAGCGCGGCGGCCAGGACCTTGGCCTTCGGGTTGTCGTAGGCGTTGCCGAGGTGTTCGAGCGAGGCGGCCAGGGCGAGGAATTCGCCGAGCGAATCCCAGCGCAGGTAGTTCTCCTCGACGAACTGCTGCACGTGCTTGGGTGCGCTGCCGCCTGCGCCGGTTTCGAACAGGCCGCCACCGGCCATCAGCGGCACGATCGACAGCATCTTGGCGCTGGTGCCCAGCTCCATGATCGGGAACAGGTCGGTCAGGTAGTCGCGCAGCACGTTGCCGGTGACCGAGATCGTGTCCTCACCCTTGCGGATGCGCTCCAGCGAGAACGTCGTCGCCTCGACCGGCGGCAGCACGCGCAGGTCGAGACCGGCGGTGTCGTGGTCCTTCAGATACGTCTCGACCTTGGCGATCACCTGCGCATCGTGCGCACGGCGCTTGTCGAGCCAGAACACGGCCGGCGTTTCCGACAGGCGCGCGCGGTTCACGGCGAGCTTCACCCAGTCCTGGATCGGCGCGTCCTTGGTCTGGCACATGCGCCAGATGTCGCCGCTCTCGACCGCCTGCTCGAACACCACGTTGCCGTCGCCGTCGGTGACGCGCACGGTGCCGTCGCCGGGGATCTGGAAGGTCTTGTCGTGGCTGCCGTATTCCTCGGCCTTCTGCGCCATCAGGCCGACGTTCGGCACCGAGCCCATCGTCGTCGGATCGAGCGCGCCATGCGTCTTGCAGTCGTCGATGACCCCCTGGAACACATCGGCGTAACAGCGGTCCGGGATCACGGCCTTGGCGTCCTGCAGCTTGCCTTCGGCGTTCCACATGCCGCCCGAGTCGCGGATCATCGCGGGCATCGAGGCGTCGACGATGACGTCGGACGGCACGTGCAGGTTGGTGATGCCCTTGTCGGAATTGACCATCGCCAGCGCCGGGCGCGTGGCGTAGAGCGCGTCGATGTCGGCGCGGATCGCGTCCTGCTGGTCCTGCGGCAGGGTCTGGATGCGCGCGTACAGGTCGCCGATGCCGTTGTTGGCATCGAAGCCCACCTGGGCCAGTACGTCGGCATGCTTCTCCAGCACCTGGCGGTAGAACGCCTGCACGACGATGCCGAACATGATCGGGTCGGAGACCTTCATCATCGTCGCCTTGAGGTGCAGCGAGAACAGCACACCCTGCGCCTTCGCGTCTTCGATCTGCGCTTCGATGAAGCTCGACAGCGCCTTGCGCGACATCACCGCGGCATCGACGATCTCGCCGGCCTGCACCTTCACCGCGTCCTTGAGCACGGTCGTTGCGCCATCCGCGCCGACGAGTTCGATCTTCAGCGCGCCGGCCTTCTCGAGCGTCGCGGAGCGTTCGCTGCCGTAGAAATCACCTTCGCTCATGTGCGCGACGTGCGACTTCGAATCGCTGGCCCACTTGCCCATGCGATGCGGATGCTTGCGCGCGAACGCCTTGACCGACTTCGGCGCGCGGCGGTCCGAGTTGCCTTCGCGCAGCACCGGGTTCACCGCGCTGCCCTTGGTCCGGTCGTAGCGCGCCTGGATGTCCCGCTGCTCGTCATTCGACGGCGCATCCGGATAGTCGGGCAGATCGAAACCCTGGCTCTGCAGTTCCTTGATCGCAGCTTTCAGCTGCGGCACCGAGGCGCTGATGTTCGGCAGCTTGATGATGTTGGCTTCGGGCGTGGTCGCCAGCTGGCCGAGTTCGGCGAGATGGTCGTCGATCTTCTGCGCGTCGCTCAGCGCGTCCGGGAACTGCGCCAGGATGCGGCCGGCCAGCGAAATGTCGCGCGTCTCGACCGCGATGCCCGCCGGTCTGGTGAACGCCTCGACGATCGGAAGCAGCGACTGCGTCGCCAGGTATGGGGCTTCGTCGGTGAGCGTGTAGAGGATCTTCGGCGTGTTGGACATGCGGCGTGTCTCGTCTCGGAAGCGGGCAGGGAGTGCAGTCCCGTATTGTCACGCTTCGATCGAAGCAGGGCAAAACGATCGAGCATGGTGGCGCCGGACCCGATCCGTCGTTCATGTCGAATGTGGGCTCGCAATGCCGCGCACCATGGCATGGCAGCGGCGCGGCTCTGCAAGCTGTGTTGCGGACGCGGCGACCACCATCGGCGGCGGTCGATCCGACGAACCGGGCTTCTATCTATTCCTGCGTCAGGCCCGTCACCTTCCGGGATACGTTCCACCTGCTGCCGACGCCATGCCTCGTCGTCCGTCGGTGCGCCTGGCGGCAGTGGAGAATCGGGTCGCCTGGGCGTGTGCTCCGAGAAGGCCGGTACGAATTCAGATGAGGTGACGAGGAACGTTCTGGATGCTTAGCGGGCTCGGAGGTGCCTCTACGGGGAGCGCAATCGCATGCTCGCACTGTCTCGACATGTGAGATCGGCAAGGGCGATATTTCAATAACGGAAGTCGGGAACCATGCATGGACGATATCGCGCCGTCGGATCTGAAGACCATCCTGCATTCCAAGCGGGCCAACCTCTATTACCTGCAGCACTGCCGGGTACTGGTCAACGGCGGTCGCGTCGAGTACGTCACCGATGCCGGCAAGCGCTCGCTGTACTGGAACATCCCGATCGCCAACACCACGACGGTGTTGCTCGGCACCGGCACCTCCATCACCCAGGCGGCGATGCGCGAACTGGCCAAGGCCGGGGTGCTGGTCGGCTTCTGCGGCGGCGGTGGCACGCCGCTGTTCTCGGCCAACGAGATGGACGTGGAAGTGGCCTGGTTCTCGCCGCAGAGCGAGTACCGCCCCACCGAGTACCTGCAGGCCTGGGTGCGCTTCTGGTTCGACGACGATCTGCGGCTGCACGCGGCCAAGGCCTTCCAGCGCGCCCGTGTCGACCGCCTGCGCAGACAGTGGACGCATCGGCATCTGCGCGACGCTGGCTTTCAGGCCGATGCCGGCCGTCTGGACGAACTGCTGGCGCGCACGGCGCGCAACATCGAGCTGGCCCAGGACAACACCGCCCTGCTGACTGAGGAGGCGCGCCTGACCAAGGCGCTGTTCAAGCTGGCGGTCGACACCGTCGGCTATGGCGATTTCACCCGCGCCAAGCGCGGCAGCGGCAGCGACCCGGCCAACCGCTTCCTCGATCACGGCAACTACCTGGCCTATGGGCTGGGCGCCACCGCTACCTGGGTGTTGGGCCTGCCGCACGGGCTGGCGGTGCTCCACGGCAAGACCCGCCGCGGCGGGCTGGTGTTCGACGCGGCCGACCTGGTCAAGGACGCCAGCATCCTGCCGCAGGCCTTCCTGTCGGCGATGCGCGGAGACGACGAGCAGCAGTTCCGCCGCAACTGCATCGAGGCGCTGACCCGCAACGAATCGCTGGATTTCATGATCGACACCCTCAAGGCCGTGGCCCTGGAGACTGCCGCGCAGGTGGGCGCGTGAACATCCTGCTGATCTCCCAGTGCGGCAAACGCGCGCTGACCGAGACCCGCCGCATCCTCGACCAGTTCGCCGAACGCCGTGGCGACCGCACTTGGCAGACTCCGATCACCGAGGCGGGCCTGGATACCCTGCGCAAGCTGCTGCGCAGGACCGCGCGCAAGAACACCGCCGTGGCCTGCCACTGGATCCGCGGCCGCGACCACAGCGAACTGCTGTGGATCGTCGGCGATGCCCGTCGTTTCAATGCCGAGGGCGCGGTGCCGACCGACACGACCGTGCGCAACGTGCTGCGGCGCGGCGACGAGAACGACTGGCACACGGCCGAGGACATCCGCCTGCTCGCGCAACTGGCCGCGCTGATGCACGACCTGGGCAAGGCCAGCGTCGCTTTCCAGGCACGGCTGCAAGGCCGCTTGCAGGAGAGGAACCTGTATCGCCACGAATGGGTCTCGCTGCGCCTGTTCCTGGCCTTCGTCGGCCAGGACGACGACGAAGCCTGGCTGCGGCGGCTGGCAGACCCGGACGTTGCCGATGAATCGGCATGGATTGCGCCGGGCCGTTATCGACGCGACGGGTTGGATAGCGCGGCCTCACCCCCGTTTCGCGGCCTGCCGCCGCTGGCATCGGCCATCGCCTGGCTGGTGGCCACGCATCATCGCCTGCCGGTGGTGCCGGTGGAGAACGACGACGGCACCCAGGCGCGGCTGGGAAGACGCAGGCGCGGCCACAACCCGCTCTGGCTGCAAGACCCGCTATCGCAGGTGGCGCACGACTGGAATGAAATCCGCCAGCCCGCAGAGCGCGCACGCATCGAACCCTACTGGCAACCCGCCGGGCCGCTGCCGGTGACCGAACCGAAGTGGCGTGCGCAAGCCGCACGCCTGGCGCGGCGGCTGCTGGACCTGCGCCAGCGCCGTGGCGGCGACTGGCTCGGCAATCCCTACGTCATGCACCTGGCCCGGCTCAGCCTGATGCTGGCCGATCACCACTATTCCGGCCTGGCGAAGGATTCCACCCAGCGCCTGCGCGGCGACGGCAACACCCGCCTGTACGCCAATACCGATCGCGACGGCGGCCTCAAGCAGCCGCTGGACGAGCACCTGCTGGGCGTGGCCCGCGATGCCGGCCTGATCGCCCACGCGCTGCCCGGCTTCGAGCGCCATCTGCCGCGGCTGGCCAACCATCGCGGCCTGCGCAAGCGCAGCGCCGATCCCAGGTTCTCTTGGCAGGACAAGGCTTTCGACGCGGCTGCCGGGTTGCGCGAGGTGGCCCGCGAACACGGCGGCTTCATCGTCAACATGGCCTCCACCGGTTGCGGCAAGACCCTGGCCAATGCCCGCATCCTCTACGCGCTGGCCGACCCGCAGCAGGGGCTGCGTGCCACCTACGCCCTGGGCCTACGCACCCTGACCCTGCAGACCGGGCGCAGCTACCGCAGCGACCTGCACCTGGGCGAGGACGAACTGGCGATCCGCGTCGGCGGTTCGGCCAGCCGCGCCCTGTTCGAGTTCTACGAGGACAAGGCCGAGCGGCATGGCTCCGCATCGGTGCAGGACCTGATCGAGGAGGACAGCCACGTCCTGTACGAAGGCGTGACCGCCGACCATCCGCTGCTGTCGCGCGCCCTGCACGATCCCGACATCCGCGCGCTGCTGTCGGCGCCGATGCTGGTTTGCACCGTGGACCACCTGGTGCCCGCCACCGAGGCATTGCGCGCCGGTCGCCAGATCGCGCCGATGCTGCGGTTGATGAGCGCCGACCTGGTGCTGGACGAACTGGACGACTACGACCTCGGCGACCTGCCCGCACTGACCCGGCTCGTGCATTGGGCCGGCATGCTCGGCACGCGCGTGCTGCTGTCCTCGGCCACACTGCCGCCGGCGCTGGTCGAGGGCATGTTCCAGGCCTATCGCGCCGGGCGCATCCAGTACCGGCGCAACCGCGGCAATCACGGCGGACAAAACACGGATCGGGTGGACGTTCCCTGCCTGTGGACCGATGAATTCGGCGTGCAGGTTGCGACCTGTCCCGACGCGGCGGATTTTGCCGGCAGGCACGCACAATTCGTCGGCAAGCGCGCAGCGAAGCTGGAAAAGGCCGAGCCGCTGCGACGGGCCGAGCTGGTTGCGCTGGACATCGCCAGGAACCTGCCGGAGGCGAAGGTCCGCGCCGAATTCGCCCGCTACGTCCTCGACGCCTGCCTGCGGCTGCATCGCAGCCATGCCGAAATCGATCCGATCGGCGGCAAGCGCGTCAGCTTCGGCATCGTGCGCATGGCCAACATCGATCCGCTGTTCGACGTGGCGCAGGCGCTGTTCGCGCTGGGCGCACCGGAAAACACCCGCATCCACCTGTGCGTCTACCACGCCCGCTTCCCCTTGCTGCAACGCTCGGCCATCGAGCACCAGCTCGATGCCGCGTTCAACCGGCGTGGCGATGGGCAGGGCGTCTATGGCCTGCCGGTCATCCGCAATGCGCTCGATGTCCATCCCGAACACGACCATCTGTTCGTCGTCCTCGCGTCCCCGGTCTGCGAGGTCGGCCGCGACTGGGATGCGGACTGGGCCGTGGCCGAACCGTCCTCGATGCGATCGCTGATCCAGCTTGCCGGGCGCGTGCAGCGGCATCGGCACAAGCGCGGCGACACAGCGAACATGTTGGTGTTCGACACCAACATGCGCCATTTCCGGCCCGGCACCGGGCCCGATGGCAGGCCGCCTGCGGTCTTCGTGCGACCAGGCTTCGAGAAAGACCATGCACCGGCTAGCCATCCCTTCCGCCTGACGGCCCATCGCCTGGGCAAGCTGATGTCGCCGGAGGAGTACCGGGTACTCACCGCGTTGCCGCGCATTCGTCCGCGCGTTGCCGGGGATTGCCTGCCCAAGCAGCGCATCGTCGATCTGGAGCAGGCGCGCATGGCCGACTGCATGCTGCCGTATGCGGGCGACACGAGTGGACAGGTTCACGGATTGAACGCCGCCAGCGGCTGGCAGCATCCGCAGGCGGCCTTGACCGGCGTGCTGCCGCAGCAACAGCCCTTCCGTGACGATGCCATGCCGACCGCGACGCTGGTGTTCCTGCCGGATGAGGACGAGGATCGCCTGGTCCTGCATCGCGTCGAGGACGACCCGGCGCGACGCGGCCGCAATCTCTACGTCCCCATCGAGCGCAGCCTACTGCACGCGGTGACGCTGGGAGCGGGCGAGCGCATCGGCGCCTGGGGCGAGTTCGATCTTGTCGCACTGCTTGCCGAACAGATCCGACCGCTGGAGCTGTCGCTGGAAGACGCCGCGAAGAAGTTCGCCGTCGTGGAAGTGCCGGAGAGCACCCAAGGCTGGAACTGGCACCCGTGGCTGGGCTTCAGCAGCGCCTGAGAGCTTGCATGCGAAAGGGGATCAGATATTCCATGGATCGATCACGCTGATCCCGCAATCCTCGAAATCCCTGACATTGCGTGTCGCCAGTTCCGCGCCACGGGAGCGGGCGATGCCGGCGATCATCAGGTCGGATTGGCTGCTCGTCCGTCCTCTCGCACGGCGCTGGGCGGCGATTTCCGCATGCGCATCGGCGGCGGCCTCGTCATAGGGCAGCACGCGTTCCGGGAAACGCACCTGGAATATCCGCGACAGGCCGGCAAGCAAGGTATCCCGCCGCCGGCCTTGCCGGAGGATATGGACACCGAACAGCAGTTCGCCACGCGTGATGGCGGTCGTGAACACCTCGCCATCGGCCTGTCGCTGCAGCCAATCCACCACCTTCGCGCTGGGCACCGGATTGAATAGTTCGGAGATGACATTGGTGTCGAGGAGGATCATTCGCCAGACCTGCCCTCGCTGAAATCGGGAGGGGCAGGCATGGGCGTGCGCGGCGGCAGTTCCAGTTCGACACCGCCGAACGGTTCCACCAGCGCCCGGATATCGGCGACCAGGGTGGCTCCGGTTCCCGGCCTGGGGTCCGTGGCAAGCGCCGTTCGCAGGATGCTGCGGGCTTCCTCCTCCATCGAGCGCCCATGCTGCGCCGCCCGTACCCGAAGGCGCGCCTTCACGTCGTCATCGATGTTGCGAATCGTCATGGTCGCCATGTCCGGAACCTCATCAGTCAATGACTGCATTGTAGTCATTGACTGATGAGCGCTGCCTGCGCGGCAGTTGAATCGAGGTATCACACGAACACGAGATTTTCCTGAGCTGCCTGTCCGGCAGTGGATTGGATTTTTAACACAAACACAAGATTGGATAATATTGACCTGGCGCTGTCTTGTACGGGCGACGGGAATGCCCGATTGCTCATCTCATTTGATGAGATGACCACCTGCTATCACGGCTTTTGCTGAATGAACGGGGATCCAAGGAATGTCTGATCTGACGGAAAGAGGAAGAGCCTTCCGCAATGCCATCGCCGCCTTCATCGAAGCGCGGCGTGAGGCCAAGCTGAAGGGCAAGGAGGACGATGCCGGCACGACATCGAGGTACGACTATGCGACGTGGTTGGCCGATGCGGCGCGCCGGGTCGGCCAGATCCAGGCCGTGACCCACGTGCTCAAGGCCACCCATCCCGACGCGCGCGGCAGCAGCCTGCACGTCGCGCCCCGCAGCCTGCCGCCACATGTGGAAATCGGCAGCCACCTGCTGGGCGAAGACTATGCCGAGGACGTGGTCGGCAACGCCGCGGCGCTGGACGTGTTCAAGTTCCTCAAGATCGAGGTGGAGGGTCGCCGGCTGCTGGACTGGATGCAGGCCGGCGATGCCGACCTGCGCAGCGTCCTGCACCCGGATGCCGATATCGCCACCGGCTGGATGGAGGCATTCGGCAATCTGGTACGCAGCGACCCGGCACCCAGCTCGCACGAAGCTGCCAAGCAGGTCTACTGGCTGGTCAGCGATCGACCATCGAACGATACCGACTACCACCTGCTGCAGCCGCTGTTCTCCAGCAGTCTGGCTCATGCAGTGCATGCCGATATCCAGGATGCCCGGTTCGGCGAGGCCAACAAGCTGGCGCGGCAGGCGTTCAGGGTGAAGGAGACGCACGAAGTCCCCTATCGCGACTACCGCAATCTGGTCGCACGCAAGCTGGGCGGGACCAAGCCGCAAAACATCTCCCAGCTCAACAGCGAACGTGGCGGCGTGAACTACCTGCTGGCCTCGCTGCCGCCGACGTGGACCGGCGAGTCGCCACAGAACCTGCTCCACCTGGAATCGGTGCTGGAAAAGTTCACCTACTTCGAAGGCGTGCGCCCGCTGGTGAGGACGCTGGCCGATTTCCTGCAGTCCGATCCGGACAGGAACAAGGAGACGCGGGACAGGCGCGAAGCCATCGAACAGGCGCTGGGTTCCCAACTGCCGGTGTTCGCCGCCAGCATCCACGCCCGCCTCGAGCCAGGCTGGACCCGCGATCCCGATTGCCACCTGCCGCTGTGCGAACAGCTCTGGCTCGATCCCGAGCGCATCGAACTCCCACCGCGAGAAGCACACGAACAGGAAGACCAAGACTTCAAGGCCGCCTACGACCGTGGCGACTGGTTGGACGAGGTTGCCGGCCGCTTCGTCAACTGGGTCAACTCACAGTTGCGCGAAGCCGGGATGACCGCTGTTGGCGATGCGGAATACAAGCACTGGGCAAGGCAGGCCATCGTCGATGCGGCCTGGCCGGTACCGATGCAGCGACGCGCGCCGGTCGGAGGCCAGTCATGAGCGGCAGTCTCCGTTTCGACTACCTGCTGGTGCTGCCGCGCCTGCGGGTCCAGAACGCCAATGCGGTCTCCAGCCCGCTGACCCACGGCTTCCCGTCGATGACCGCCTTCATGGGCCTGATGTGGGCGCTCCAGCGCAAGACCGAACACGCCGGGCTGGACCTTGCCTTCAAGGCCGTCGGCACGGTCTGCCACGACCATCAGGAACAGGTCACCGAGGGCGGCTTCGTGAAGTCCTTCCGCCTGACCCGCAACCCGGTGGGCAAGGACGGTGGTACCGCCGCCATCGTCGAGGAAGGCCGCATCCACCTGCAGCTGAGTCTGGTGTTCGCGGTCAGCAGCGAACGCTGGAAGCGCGAACCGGAAAGCCGGGACGGCGACATCGCGACCGTGGCCGAGCTGCTGGCCGGCATGCGCATCGCTGGAGGAAGCGTGCTGCCTCCCGAGCAGCCGGGGCGATTCCGCGACCGCTCCTGGAGCGTCGAACTGACCGGGACCGAAGACGACTGCGCTGCGGAATTCCGCAAGGCCCGCATGCGCCTGCTGCCGGGTTTTGCACTGGTGTCGCGCGACGACCTGCTGGACACCCGCCTGGCTGAACTGCAAACGACGGAACCTGCGGCCAACCGTCTGGACGCCTGGCTGTCGCTGTCGCGCATCAACTGGCGTTACCAGCCGAACGGAAAGGACGGCAAGGGCGAATGGCTCAACGATCGCAAGGGCCAGGGCTGGATCGTGCCGATCCCGGTGGGCTATGGCGCGCTCGGCGAGCTTCATCCACCGGGCAGCGTCGCCAACGCGCGCGATGCGACCACCCCGTTCCGCTTCGTCGAAAGCCTGTACTCCATTGGCGAATGGATCAGCCCGCATCGCCTGGCTTCGCCGCAACAACTGCTTTGGTACGCCGATAGCCGGCCAGATGACCGTCTGTACCGCTGCCGCAACCACTACCGTCCCGCTGCCGACCCGTTCGAGCAGCTCTACGACTTCGACTGACCGTCCATCAAGACAAGGAACTCATCATGGCAAACGAAACGCTCAAGACCGCCTCCGTCCTCGCCTTCGAGCGCAAGCTCGATCCTTCCGATGCGCTGTTCTTCTCCGGCGACTGGGACGCTCGCGCCGCCTCGGCCGGCTGGCAACCGGTGAAGATCCGCGAGAAATCGGTGCGCGGCACCATTTCCAACCGGCTCAAGACCAAGGACCAGGACCCGGCCAAGCTCGATGCCGCCATCGAGAATCCCAACCTTCAGGCCGTGGACGTGGCGGCCTTGCCGCTGGAGGCCGACACACTCAAGGTGCAGTTCACCCTGCGCGTGTTGGGCGGAACGGGTGAGCCTTCCGCCTGCAACGATGCCGACTACCGCAAGAAGCTGATCGCCACCGTTGGCGGCTACGCGCAGCAGCACGGCTTCGGCGAACTGGCGCGGCGCTATGCCGCCAACCTGGCCAACGGCCGCTTCCTGTGGCGCAACCGCATCGGCGCCGAGCAGGTCGAAGTGCAGGTCGCGCACTTGAAGGATGGCAAGCCGGTCTCGCAGTGGACCTTCCAGGCACACGATCATTCCTTGCGCACGCTGTCCGCACCGGAGGGGGAGTCTGCCGACCTTGCCGCGCTCGCGTCGCTGATCGAAGCCGGGTTGGCGGGCACTTCGCATGTATTGCTGCAGATCACCGCCTTCGTGCGCGTGGGCGCGGGGCAGGAAGTGTTTCCCTCGCAGGAACTGATCCTCGATCAAAGTCAAACAAGAACTGTCAACGGAAAGGCAGTTAAGAAAAGCAAGACGCTGTACTCCGTTGCTTTTGGTGGTGAAACAGTGGCGGGCATACACACTCAAAAAATTGGCAACGCCCTGCGCACCATCGACACCTGGTACCCGGAAGCCGACGAGAACGGCCCGATCGCCATCGAGCCCTATGGCTCGGTCACCACGCAAGGCAAGGCGTATCGCCAGCCCAAGGCGAAGCTGGATTTCTACAGCCTGCTCGATGGCTGGGTCATCAAGGACAAGGCGCCCGAGGTGGAGCAGCAGCATTTCGTCATCGCCACCCTGATCCGTGGCGGCGTGTTCGGCGATGCGGGCTGATCGCCATGACGACCCACTATGTCGACCTGCGTGTCGTCCCCGATCCCGAATTCAGTACAGCGCAGTTGCTCGGCGCCTTGTACGATCGCCTGCACTTGGCTCTGGTGCAGCAGCGGCTGGGCAACATCGGCGTCAGCTTCCCCGGCTACAGTCTCAATCCGCGCGCGTTGGGCAATGTGTTGCGCTTGCATGGGGGCGGCGAAATCTTGCAGGACTTCCTGCGGACAGACTGGCTCAAGGGGATGCGAGACCATACCCGCCTGTCGGAAATCGCACCAGCTCCCGCGGATACACTGCACCGGACGGTACAGCGTCGCCAGTTCAAGACGAATGCCGACCGCCTGCGCAGGCGTCGCATGCGACGCAAGGGAGAAACCGAACAGCAGGCAGCCGACGCCATCCCCGGCACTGTGGAACGACGCCCGAACCTGCCCTACGTGCATCTGCGTAGTCGCAGTACGGGGCAGCCGTTCTGCCTGTTCATCGCATTGGGTCCACCGGTAGAGGAGGCCATCGCGAGGCAGTTCAATAGTTATGGATTGAGCGGGACAGCCACCGTTCCCTGGTTCTGACCCTTTTTCGAAGTGGCGTTCATGGTTCTTTGAAAATCAATCGCTTGCGAGTGCTCCCAAAATTTGGGGGGCGGGCTTTGTTTGGAAATTTCATTAGTATTGCCAATCGCTTGGCGCCAAAAGCGTCTAGTTCGCTGCCGCGCAGGCAGCTCAGAAACTGACCGTGTCGCTCGCCAGCGCCGTCGTGCCGTTCGCTGCCGCGCAGGCAGCTCAGAAAAAGCCGATCACCGAGGCCCATGAACACGTAGATGTTCGCTGCCGCGCAGGCAGCTCAGAAATTACCACCAGCCAGTGTTGCCGCCCCTGACGCGTTCGCTGCCGCGCAGGCAGCTCAGAAAAAGGAGAACGCCATGCCCAAGGCACCGCACATAGTTCGCTGCCGCGCAGGCAGCTCAGAAAGGGCGGCTCGGATGCCTCGGGCCTCACCAAACGTTCGCTGCCGCGCAGGCAGCTCAGAAAGACGAACGGTCAGCCGCTATGTACATTATGCGGTTCGCTGCCGCGCAGGCAGCTCAGAAAATCAGCAGCACCGCCGTCTCGACGCCGGGCGGGTTCGCTGCCGCGCAGGCAGCTCAGAAAAGTCCGCGCGAGAGCAGCTTGAAAATCAGCGAGTTCGCTGCCGCGCAGGCAGCTCAGAAATATCGGCAACCTGTCGTCGCAGTTCTTCGCCAGTTCGCTGCCGCGCAGGCAGCTCAGAAATGGACCGTGGACGACGTATGGGCCCAGCACCGGTTCGCTGCCGCGCAGGCAGCTCAGAAAAGCGGTACGCAGCGATGTCGCCGTGGATATGGAGTTCGCTGCCGCGCAGGCAGCTCAGAAAGGGACACTGCGGCTGTTCGCACTGGTTGGTTGGTTCGCTGCCGCGCAGGCAGCTCAGAAAGGCACCAGTGGCAGGCGGCTGGCCCCGCACTGGTTCGCTGCCGCGCAGGCAGCTCAGAAAACCGACAGCATCCCGGACTTCGTGTCGTACGTGTTCGCTGCCGCGCAGGCAGCTCAGAAATGCACGGCGGGCACGTTCTCGCGCCACACCACGTTCGCTGCCGCGCAGGCAGCTCAGAAATCCGCCCTTCCGTTCGGCCCCGACAACCTGGTGTTCGCTGCCGCGCAGGCAGCTCAGAAACGAAAATGCCAGGTTGTCTCGGTCGCATCGGTGTTCGCTGCCGCGCAGGCAGCTCAGAAATCGGCCGAGGGCACGCTCTCGTCGCACGGATCGTTCGCTGCCGCGCAGGCAGCTCAGAAAGCCGCGCGCACGGCCTGGCTGCTGGCAGGCTCGTTCGCTGCCGCGCAGGCAGCTCAGAAAGTGTCGAGCGAGTTCGCGTTCAAGGCGATTGCGTTCGCTGCCGCGCAGGCAGCTCAGAAAAACGGCGAAAGGCCAAACCACCGCGTTACCCTGTTCGCTGCCGCGCAGGCAGCTCAGAAAAACGTCGTCCGAGGCTGCTGCCGCATCCGGCGGTTCGCTGCCGCGCAGGCAGCTCAGAAAGGGAGCCTTCGGGAACA
Source organism: Proluteimonas flavola (assembly GCF_021191705.1). Classification (GTDB taxonomy): domain Bacteria; phylum Pseudomonadota; class Gammaproteobacteria; order Xanthomonadales; family Xanthomonadaceae; genus Luteimonas; species Luteimonas flavola. The sequence goes on along the minus strand of NZ_JAIWPU010000004.1, from coordinate 96,134 downwards.
ACCCGGTGAACCTGAGTTCGCTGCCGCGCAGGCAGCTCAGAAAGCGCTCAACTTCGGTGGAGGCGGTGGGGGATCGTTCGCTGCCGCGCAGGCAGCTCAGAAAGGTGCGCAGGCGCGGACGATGCACGATGAACTGTTCGCTGCCGCGCAGGCAGCTCAGAAATTCTTGGCGGCGAGGAAGTCGGCCTCGGAGATGTTCGCTGCCGCGCAGGCAGCTCAGAAATGGACGACGTTCCAGTTCGCCGCGAGGACCTCGTTCGCTGCCGCGCAGGCAGCTCAGAAATATCGTCATGGCGTCGCTCAATGCGGCCGCTGGTTCGCTGCCGCGCAGGCAGCTCAGAAAGCCCAGCGGCATCACCCGAGGAACCATCATGTGTTCGCTGCCGCGCAGGCAGCTCAGAAACGGTGGTTGCTGCCGAACGCCGCGCCGCGCTCGTTCGCTGCCGCGCAGGCAGCTCAGAAATGAGCCTGTTCGACGGTTGGAAGCATTTCGGTGTTCGCTGCCGCGCAGGCAGCTCAGAAAATGCCGACACGGCCGACCGGCTGATGTTGAGCGTTCGCTGCCGCGCAGGCAGCTCAGAAAGAAACCGGAAACACCGAAGCCGAACGCCGGCGGTTCGCTGCCGCGCAGGCAGCTCAGAAAACCCGGACATGATCTGCCTTACTGGGCGGAACGTTCGCTGCCGCGCAGGCAGCTCAGAAAGCCCTGTCCGCCGCCCCTGCCGCGCCCGCTTCGTTCGCTGCCGCGCAGGCAGCTCAGAAATGTGTCCAGCGGCGACCCGATCCTTGCGCAGAGTTCGCTGCCGCGCAGGCAGCTCAGAAATGCATGCTCGACGCCGCGATTCGGTGCCAAGTCGTTCGCTGCCGCGCAGGCAGCTCAGAAAAAGTGCAGGGCGCTGAGTTCGCGACCGGCCCTGTTCGCTGCCGCGCAGGCAGCTCAGAAAGAAGGCGGACGCTTGGGCAACATCTGATGCTCGTTCGCTGCCGCGCAGGCAGCTCAGAAATTGGCCCACTTGAAGCCCACCGCAATCGCAGCGTTCGCTGCCGCGCAGGCAGCTCAGAAAAACGACGATGCCGCCGATGGTCCACAGCTGCGGTTCGCTGCCGCGCAGGCAGCTCAGAAATCGGGGTCTTCGCCCGGGAACACCTTCACCAGGTTCGCTGCCGCGCAGGCAGCTCAGAAATCCTTCCCGGCCAACGCGGTGATGATCGCGACGTTCGCTGCCGCGCAGGCAGCTCAGAAACGACGACAGCGGCGGCAAGAACAGCATTCAGGGTTCGCTGCCGCGCAGGCAGCTCAGAAAATCAGCTGATCGATGTTCGTCAGCATGTTCGGGTTCGCTGCCGCGCAGGCAGCTCAGAAAACTGCCCGCTCCAACGGCGAGCGCATGAAGCCGTTCGCTGCCGCGCAGGCAGCTCAGAAATACGAGGGCGCGCGCGTGGTGGTCTGGTTCGAGTTCGCTGCCGCGCAGGCAGCTCAGAAAAGTGACCAGGGCGCCACCGTGCGCGCCACGAAGTTCGCTGCCGCGCAGGCAGCTCAGAAATGGAAAGTGACGGGGCAACCGCCAGTGCACTGGTTCGCTGCCGCGCAGGCAGCTCAGAAAAGTCGATCGGCGGTCCTCGGGTTGACGAACACGTTCGCTGCCGCGCAGGCAGCTCAGAAACATTTCGATCAAGCCGACGTGCGAGCCGTCAGGTTCGCTGCCGCGCAGGCAGCTCAGAAATCCACGCGATGCACCCGGAGCTCGGGCAGGTCGTTCGCTGCCGCGCAGGCAGCTCAGAAATTGTAGAGTTTGCCGGCCTTCTGGACCAGGTCGTTCGCTGCCGCGCAGGCAGCTCAGAAACGATCGTCAGCAGCTGCTGATGGTCAGTCCTCGTTCGCTGCCGCGCAGGCAGCTCAGAAAGAAATCGAGACGCGCGGCGGATCGGTTTCAGCGTTCGCTGCCGCGCAGGCAGCTCAGAAATGCGCTCAATCTCCCCAGCGGCGACACGTTGCGTTCGCTGCCGCGCAGGCAGCTCAGAAATGCAGGGCCACCGCCTGCAGTTCCTTCTTCTGGTTCGCTGCCGCGCAGGCAGCTCAGAAATGGATGGCGTGCCGCTCGGCCTCGAGGTCGTGGTTCGCTGCCGCGCAGGCAGCTCAGAAATCAACGACGCTACGCCGGTGCTGTGGGTCGGCGTTCGCTGCCGCGCAGGCAGCTCAGAAAATCTGGCAACCGGTCAGCTGCCGAACGGTGATGTTCGCTGCCGCGCAGGCAGCTCAGAAATATCTCCGACGCCGCGGGGGCAATTTTCTTCAGTTCGCTGCCGCGCAGGCAGCTCAGAAAATGCATGGAGCCATTGGAGCCGGTGCGTTCGAGTTCGCTGCCGCGCAGGCAGCTCAGAAAGGAATAGACGCCGCAGATAACGCTGGACGTGCGTTCGCTGCCGCGCAGGCAGCTCAGAAATGTGGAAGCGCCGCGCCGCGTTCATCGACAGCGTTCGCTGCCGCGCAGGCAGCTCAGAAATTGGAACGGGCGGCGTAGTGATCACGCATGAAGTTCGCTGCCGCGCAGGCAGCTCAGAAATGACGACCGGCCTGTATGCCGCCGGAGGCGGCGTTCGCTGCCGCGCAGGCAGCTCAGAAAGGTCAGCGACTCCAGGATGCGCAACTCGCCACGTTCGCTGCCGCGCAGGCAGCTCAGAAAATCGCGGCGATGATCTTGACGCCGGCCTCGCCGTTCGCTGCCGCGCAGGCAGCTCAGAAATTCTCACCCTGATTCCTCGAGCCGGCGTTGGTGTTCGCTGCCGCGCAGGCAGCTCAGAAACCGACGCGACAAGCGCAGTGGCACCGGCGGCGAGTTCGCTGCCGCGCAGGCAGCTCAGAAACGATCGGGAACCTGTCGTCGCAGTTCTTCGCCGTTCGCTGCCGCGCAGGCAGCTCAGAAAATGAACCATCCCCCCTCGCCACAACCCCACTAGTTCGCTGCCGCGCAGGCAGCTCAGAAAGCTATCATGCGGCATCGGAGTGACGCATGATCGTTCGCTGCCGCGCAGGCAGCTCAGAAATTGTGGGTGATCAGCGGACGTGCCGGCTTGCTGTTCGCTGCCGCGCAGGCAGCTCAGAAAAAGACGAAGGCGACGACCGAGCGGGTTTGGGAGTTCGCTGCCGCGCAGGCAGCTCAGAAAACTCCGGCGCGCGACCCTCGCCGTAGCAGCGCGTTCGCTGCCGCGCAGGCAGCTCAGAAATGCCAGCGGTGCAGGCGCATCGCAACGGCCGAGTTCGCTGCCGCGCAGGCAGCTCAGAAATTGATGCAGATCTCGCCATCCAGCGGTTCGATGTTCGCTGCCGCGCAGGCAGCTCAGAAAACCTATGGCCGCGATAACCCGTGGGTCATGGCGTTCGCTGCCGCGCAGGCAGCTCAGAAACCACCCTGTGGTCGATGCTCAAGCCGCGCCTGGTTCGCTGCCGCGCAGGCAGCTCAGAAAGTACGGCCGAGCGAAGCGGAAGACCCGACCGCGTTAGCTGCCGCGCAGGCAGCTCAGAAATCGACGGCCTTGGCCGACACGTAGGCCCAGTCGTTCGCTGCCGCGCAGGCAGCTCAGAAAGCCGCGAGGAAGGTGCCGTCGACCGCGCGATCGTTCGCTGCCGCGCAGGCAGCTCAGAAAAGAACGCCGGTCTTGCCGTAGGCGAAGCCACGGTTCGCTGTCGCGCAGGCAGCTCAGAAATGTTCGACGGTGGTCTGCCGGATGCGTTTTGGGTTCGCTGCCGCGCAGGCAGCTCAGAAAAACATGCGCGCCACTGCTGCGTGGCGGGCTTCGTTCGCTGCCGCGCAGGCAGCTCAGAAAGTCTCGGCCGCGGCATGAGCGAGCGCAGCTACGTTCGCTGCCGCGCAGGCAGCTCAGAAATGGAGATCCCGGCGAAGCTTCTGCCGAAGCTGGTTCGCTGCACGAAGCACGCACAGCGTGTCCTACCGCACCGAGAACTCACGCGTTTCCACCACCGTGCCGTCGAGCGAGACCTCGAGCTTGTACGTGCCGACCGGCCAGCCTTCGGGATGGTGGATGTCGAAGGCGATGACCTGCGGGCCGGCGGCGACATCGGCCTCGGTGTTGCGGACGAGCTGGCCTTCGCCGAACGTCCAGCGCGCCGCGAGCTTGGCCGCGCTTTCGCCCTCGGTGCCGACCGACGCGTAGATGGTGTCGGTGGTCGCGAACGCCGAGGCCGGCGTCGACACGCGGTTCTGGTCGTCGACGGCGTTGCCGAGTTCGACGCTGGTGACCGTGGCCGGTGCAGGCGGCGTGGGCGCCGGCGGCGGTTCGGGCGCGGTCGGTGCTGGCGGCGGCGTGGTGGTGGGCGCATCGCGGTTGCAGCCGGCGAGCAGCAGCACGCCGCCGAATGCGGCAGCCAGGGTCAGGACGACGGGTCGGGTCATGGAAACTCCTGGAGTCGGGAATCGGTCACGCGGCAGGCAGCTGCAGCACCTGGCCGGCATGGAGGGCATCGGGATCGTCGAGCACATCGCGGTTGGCCTCGAACAGGTCGCGCCAGCGGTCCTGCGCGCCGAGTTCGGACTCGGCGATCCCGGACAGGCTGTCGCCCTTGCGCACGACATAGGTGCGCATCGGCTGTGCGTCGGGAATGCGGGAAGGCGTCATGGCCGGACGTGCGTGGAGGCGACGGCGCAGGCTCCCACGCTCCGCGTTAAGAATCCATCGCGCGGGGCGTGCAATCGACTACTGCCGTTCGTCGCGCAGGGGCGCGGGCATCGCATGGCCGGGCGTCGCGCGCCACGGGTTGATGTCCAGCCCGCCGCGGCGCGTATAGCGCGCTTCGACCGACAGCGTCTGCGGCCGGCAGCGCGCCAGCAGATCGACGAACACGCGCTCGACGCACTGCTCGTGGAACTCGGCGTGATCGCGGAACGACACCAGATACCGCAGCAGCGCGGCGCGATCGATGCGCGGCCCGCGGTAGGCGATGTGCAGGCTGGCCCAGTCGGGCTGACCGGTGACCGGACAGTTCGATTTCAGCAGTGCCGAGCTCAGCGGTTCTTCGACGATCTCGTCAGCGTCGGCTGCGAGCAGCGAGGCATCCGGCGGGCCGTAGCTGGCGATCTCGACATCGAGGCCGTCGATTGACGCACTGTCGTCTGCAATGCCGGACATGGCGGGCAGGCCGAACACGACATCGACGTCTGCACCGGCGGCCTTGGACAGATCTTCGACGACGCGCGCTCGCACGGCGTCGGCACCGTCGAAGCGCGTGTGGTTGAGCGAGTTGAGATAGAGCTTCAGCGACTTCGACTCGACCAGGTGCGGCGAATCGCCCGGCACGGTGATCGTCGCCGTCGCCACGACCGGCTTGCCGCGTGTGTCCAGCCAGCTCAGTTCGTAGGCATGCCAGCGGTCGTGGCCGATGAAGGGCAGCGTCTCGCCAATGCCGATCTCGGCGCGACCGAGCGTGCGCGCGACCGGGAACAGCAGACCGGGGGCGTAGTGGCGCGGATAGGCGACCTCGCGGCCGAGCGGAATGGGCGGCGCGGCCGCGGCGGGAGGATGGGATGACATGGAGGAATTTTAGCGTTGGGGCGGCGAATGGCGTGGAATGAGGATTCTGGCGTCGTCATCAGTCCGTCAGTCCGTCAGTCGGCCCATCAATCATCAGCCCGTCGCCCCAGCGCACGCTGGGGTCCATTTTGATCTGGATCGCGCGCTGTGAGGGCGACAGCGAAAATGGATCCCAGCGTGCGCTGGGATGACGGCGGAGAGATTCAGAGACCTGTCGCCAATGCGCCCAAGCCGCTGGGTGGCCAGCACCCTGTACTCGTTGCCGGCCTGCGCCCGCCCGTCGCCCCGGCGCAGGCCGGGGCCCAGTGACTCACGCGCAGCCCTCAGCCCTCCCCCTCATCCAGATAATCCAGGCTCACCTGCAACATCGCGCGCAGTCCGAGATCCAGCGCGGACTCGTCGAGGTCGAACTGCGGGGAATGGTTGCTCGGCGCGGTCGCCGGGTCCTTGCCCGCCGCCGTCGCGCCGACGAAGAAGAACATCGCGGGGACGTCCTTGGCGTAGTAAGCGAAATCCTCGGCGCCCATGTTGAGCGGGGTTTCGACGACGTTCCCCGCGCCGGCGACGGCCTGCAGGCTCGGCAGCAGGCGCGCGGTCAGGGCGGGATCGTTGACGGTGACCGGGTTGCCCGTGGCGTCGGGCACGTGGGCCTCGACGGTGGCGCCATGCGCGGCGGCGACGTGTTCGGCGACGTTCTTGAGGTCGGCGAAGATGTCGCTGCGCACGTCTTCGTCGAAGGTGCGGATCGTGCCGACCAGTTCGACGCTGTCCGGAATGATGTTGTAGCGGATGCCGCCCTTGATCGCGCCGAAGGTCACCACGGCCGGCAGCGTGGAGATGTTGGTGCGGCGGCTGACGATGGTCTGCGCGGTGCCGATCAGGTCGGCCGCGGCGACGATCGGGTCGATGCCGCCCCAGGGCCGCGAGCCGTGCGTCTGCCGGCCGATCACCTTGATGTTGAAGCGGTCCGACGCGGCCATCAGCGGGCCGCCGCGCACGCCGAGCTGGCCGGCCTGCAGGGTCGAGAACACGTGCAGGCCGAAGATCGCGTCCGGCTTGAAGTCGCGGAAGATGCCTTCGGACAGCATCATCGAGGCGCCGCCGTCCTCGTCGTCGGGCGGACCTTCCTCGGCGGGCTGGAACACGAACAGCACTTCGCCGGCCAGTTGCTCGCGCATGCCGACCAGCGCTTCGGCGACGCCCATCAGGATCGCGACGTGCGCGTCATGGCCGCAGGCGTGCATGACGCCGGTGGTTTCGCCGCGGTAAGTGGTCGTCGCGGTCGAGGCGAAGGGCAGGCCGGTCTGTTCGGTGACCGGCAACGCGTCCATGTCGGCGCGCAGCGCGATCCTCGGGCCGGGGCGGCCGCCCTTGAGCACGGCGGTCACGCCGGTATGCGCGATGCCGGTCTTCGGTTCGAGGCCGAGGCTGCGCAGGTGCTCGGCGACCAGCGCCGCGGTGCGCGTCTCGCGGTTGCCGAGCTCGGGATGCTGGTGGATGTCGCGGCGCCAGTCGACGACCCTGGCCTGCAGCGCGGTCGCGGCGCTGGCGACTTCGGGACGTTGCGGACCTTGCGCATGCGACAGGGCGGGCAGGGCGGCGCAGGCGCAGAGCAGCGCGGTGGCGAGACGATGCATCGGCGGATCCTCGACGGGAGACCGGTCGATGCTAGTGGATCGGAAGGCATGCAGCACCACAGGACTGTGGGAGCGCGCTTGCGCGCGATGTTGCCTGCCCGGCAACGCTCGATCGCGCGCAAGCGTGCTCCCAGATCCGAAGTCGACTCAGGCGGGCACTGCACTGTTTGCCGGCGTCCTCGCCCCGCCATCGAACGACGCCGTCAGCGCATCGACCAGGACGACTTCGATCCCAGGCGCCCAATCCTCCGCGCGCAGCGCCGGCAACCCGTGTGCGGCGCGCGCTCGATCGCATTGCGGACTCGCCTCGCCGGATTCCCAGGACGCCTGCACGTCGCGGCAGGCCTGTGGCCGGACCGCATGGATCGTGCAACGCGAACAGGTGCCGATCTCGGCCTCGAGCGCGATGCAGCGCGGTTGCGACTCCCAGGTGCCGCGCATCACGACCTGGTGCGGGCCGAATGCCTCGGTCAGCGCATGCGGCACGTCGCCGCCGGACGCGTCCGTCTCCATCCAGTGCATGGACACCCGGTACTGGCTGCAGCAGGCCCCACAGGTCATACACGGATGGCGCATTGGGACGACCCCGGGGATCGCGAACACTGGAAAGGAGCGCGGATTCTTGGCAACGGCGATGCCGCGCGCAAGTGCCGCCACGCGTCCCTTCAGCAACCGGGCGTCGTCACGGCAGGCATGCCGCAGCGGACGCCTGCCCCACCGGACCTGCTTGCAGCCTCAGACGTTCGCAGTCGGCCGCCGGATCGCCACATAACGCGCCTGCATTTCGGTCGCCGTGCTGCCATCGGGCAATGCGATACGCGCGGTCAGCGCGACCCGCGCACGTCCACGCTCGCGCAGCGTGCGCGCGAACGTCGACCAGTCGCCGGCCGCGTCGAGCGTGGCTTCGGCTTGGAGATCGGCGAGCAGCGGCGCGCGATAGCGGACCGTCGAATCGGCCACATACACCTCGGCATCGAGGCCCGCCTGTTCCACGCGCAGGGTCACCAGACCCCAGGCCGCGAGCGTCATCACCGAGACCAGGCTGCCGCCGAAGGCCGAGCCCTTGTCGTTGACGTGCGAGGACAGGGGCGCGTGCAGGCGTAGCGAATCGCCGTCGTAACCGGCAACGGACACGTCCATCACCGCGACCGGCGGCATCGAACCGTAGTAAGCCTCGAGGGCGCGGAGCGAATCGTCGAGCGTCATGCGGAGTCCTGTGGGGGTACGGTCAGTCCGGCTTGCGCCGCTGTGCCGCAGCCACCAAGCTTGGCGCATGCATGCCGCGCCGGCTTTCCCGCATCTGGCGGGATGTTACGTCATCTCGTTGCGGCCAGCCGGTGCGCACGGAGGCCTGCGGCGTGAGGCTGCGCGCCTGGGCGCGCGCACGTTCGCCCTGTCGCCCTGGCGCATCGCGCATCGCGCCGATGCGGCCACGCACGAGGCGTTGCGACACGCGCTTGATGCCGATCTCGTGGTCTTCACCAGCCCGCGGGCCGTCGCCGCGGCGCAGGCGCTGCAACCCCTCGTTGCACGCCAAGCACAGACCTGGCTCGCGGTGGGGGCCGGCACCGCGACCGCACTCCAGCGCGCCGGCGTCGGCGACATCCAGGCGCCCGGCCGCATGGACAGCGAGGGCCTGCTGGCACTGCCCGCGCTGTCGGCAGTGGCAGGCCGCAGCGTCGGCCTGGTCACCGCCCCGGGCGGGCGTGGCGTGATCGCACGGGCGCTTTGCGAGGCCGGCGCGGACCTGCGCCGCGCCGATGTCTACGTCCGCGTGCCGACCCCACCCTCCCCCTTGCGCATCGCGCGATTGATGACGCTGCCTGCGCCCTGGCTGCTGCCGTTGAGCAGCGGCGAGGCCTTGTCGCGCACGCTCGCGGCGTTGCCGCCGGATGCCGCTGCGCGCCTGCGCGACGCGTGCGTGCTCGCCGCCAGCACGCGACTCGCCGGGCTTGCACGGGATGCAGGATTCGCGCAGATCGAGCAAGCGACGGATGCGCGTCCGGCCGCGCTGCTGGCCGCGGCCGTTCCACCGCGCATGTCAGACTGAATGGATACCCGGGCCCGCGACGGACCCGTCACGACGGCCTCTGGCACCGTATCTGCCAGCCTCCCGCGCCATCCGGAAATTCCGCCATGTCCCTGCTCCGTGCCCTGCTGGTCTGGATCGTCATCGCCCTCCTCGGCGCGCTGGCCGCGCAACTGCTGCTGTCGGGCGATCCCGGCCATGTGCTGGTCCGCCGCGGTGGCATCGACTACACGACGACGGTCATCAATGCGATCGCGATGCTGCTCGGCGCGATGGTCGTGGTCTGGCTGCTGGTCACGCTGCTCCTGCTGCCATTCCGCAGCTGGGGCCGATACCGCGAAACCAAGGCGCAGAGCCGCGTCGGCGAAGGCCTCGATGCGCTGCACCAGGGCAATTACGCCCGCGCCGAAAAGCTGCTGGCGCAGTCGGCCGACGAGAACCCGCATTACGAGCCCGCCGCGCGCATCGCCGCGACCCAGGCGGCGATCGGACGCGGCGACGCCGCCGGTGCGCGTGCGCATCTCGACAGGTTCGGCGATCGTCATCCGGCGACGCGCGCGATCGCATTGGCCGAACTGGCGCTGCTCGACGAACGCCCGATCGATGCCCTGACCGCACTCGACACCCCGGCCGCGCAGCCGTTGCCGCCGCGCGGTCTCGCGTTGCGCGCCGATGCCTGGGCGATGACCGGCCACGCCGCCGAAGCCTATGGCCTGCTCGGTGCGCTGCGTCGCCAGAATGCGTTGCCCGATGCGCAGCTCGAACGCCGCGAGATCCGCTGGGCCGCGGCATCGCTGCACGAAGCGGCCGATGCCAATGTGCTCGCCGAGCGCTGGGAAGCGCTGCCCAAGCACATCCGCACCGAAACGCCGGTGGTGCTGGCGTACGCCGATCGCGCCGTCGCGCTGGGCTGGAACGACGCCGCGCTCAAGAGCCTGGAAAACGCGCTCGATGCGCGCTGGGACGAGCGCGTCGCCGCGCGCTACGCATCGCTGGAAGTCGGCGATCCCGCGCACCGCCAGTCGCGCCTGGAACGCTGGCTCAACGCACATCCGTCGAGCCCCGGCGTGATGCTCGGACTGGCGCGGCTGCACCATATGCAGCGCGACTGGCCGAACGCGCGCGACTATCTGCAGCGCGCGATCGACCAGGGCGCCGGCAGCGATGCCTGGGTGCAGCTGGGCGACGGCTACGCCGCGGACGGCGACGATCGCAACGCACGCCTGTGCTATGCCAACGCGATCCGCGCCGCACGCAACGAGCCGGTGGGGGCGCTTCCGCCGCCACCGCTCGCACCGCGCGACGATCTGATCGAACCCGGGACGCGCGATGCGCAGGGTCTGCCGTATGTGCACGGCGATGCGCCGCCGCATTCGACGGACCGGTTCTGACGACGAAGCGGGATTCAGCCCTCCCCTGTGCGCCCGTTACGGGTAGAGGGTTCGGTGGAGATAGACCGTCGGACCCCCAGGATGATTTGACGACCCGTGTAGTGAGTGCGGGTCTCGACACGGTCACGGTCTGATGTTTCGCCCCCATCCCACCCTTCCCCCGCACGCGGAGGAAGGAGACTGGCTTCACGATTCCGTTGCGCAGCCGCGATCTGCGTCATGTCGCATCGTGTCGCGCTGATCAACGCATCGACCGGTGCACCGCCACCGCGCCATCGACCGCCTGATCCAGCGTGATGTCCGCCGCACGGCCACGCCCGTTGCTCGCCAGCGTGACCGTGACCGGCCCGACGATGACCTGCGGGCCGACGGGACCGAGCGGCGCATTGCCGTCGAGCAGCGCATCCGGAATCGCGACGAATCCGCCCAGCGCAGCCACGCGCGGATCCTCGACATACATGCCGGCACGCTGCATGTCGTGTGCGGTCAGCGGTTCGTTGTCGACGATGACGATCGCGCCGACCGCCGCGCCGTCGTCGGGCGAACGCCAGGCGCAACTGATGCCATAGCTTTCGGGGCTGTCCTGCCGGGTGCCGGCGTCGTCGACCGCATCGAGCCCGGCCACCATGCCGCCGAGCGTCGATGCCAGACGCGGACAGTCCGGCAAGGCATCGCGCGGCGGCGGCGCCGAAACCAGCTGCGGACCTGAAGCGGTCTGCTGCGGTGCTTGGGCGTCTTCCGTGCCGCACGCGGCGAACGCACACACGGCGACGGCGAGCAGGCCGAGACGGCCCGGAATACGGAACACGGACATGAGGACGCGCCCTGCGATCAGCGTTCGAGGATCGCGACGACGCCCATGCCGCCGGCGGTGCAGATCGAGATCAACGCGCGGCCACCGCCGCGCTCCTTCAGCTGCTTCGCTGCCGTGGCGACGACGCGCGCACCGGTCGCCGCGAACGGGTGACCCGCGGCCAGCGACGAGCCGACCGGATTGAGCTTCGCCGGATCGATGCGGCCGAGCGGCGCGTCGAGGCCGAGGCGCGTGCGGCAGTAGTCCTCGCTCTCCCACGCGCGCAGCGTGCACAGCACCTGCGCGGCGAAGGCCTCGTGGATTTCGTAGAGGTCGAAATCCTGCAGCGTCAGGTGGTTGCGCGCGAGCATCTCGGCGACTGCAACGGTCGGCGCCATCAGCAGGCCTTCGCCGTGCACGAAGTCGACCGCCGACACGTGCGCGTCGCGGATGTGGCACAGCACTTCGTGCCCGTGCGTCGCGGCCCATTCGTCGCTGGCCAGCAGGCACGCGGACGCGCCGTCGGTCAGCGGCGTGGAGTTGGCGGCGGTCAGCGTGCCGCGGCCCGAGACCTTGTCGAACGCGGGCTTGAGCGTGGCCAGCTTCGCCAGCGAGGTGTCGGGACGCAGGATGTTGTCGCGCGAGACGCCGCGGAAACTCACCACCAGATCGTCGAAGAAGCCGCGCTCGTAGGCAGCGGCCAGCTTGTGGTGCGAGGCGACGGCGAGTTCGTCCTGCGAATCGCGCGCGATGTTCCACTCTTTCGCCATGTCCTCGCAGTGCTCGCCCATCGACTTGCCGGTGCGCGGCTCGGCCACGCCCGGGAAATCCGGCTTGAGTTCGCGCAGGCGGAAGCCCTTGAACGCGGCCAGCTTGTCCTTGGTCGTCTTCGCCGCATTCGCGGCCAGCAGACGGCGGCGCAGCGCGCGGCCGTAGACGATCGGCACGTCGGACGTGGTGTCCGAACCGCCGCCGATGCCCGACTCGATCTGGCCGGCGGCGATCTTGTTGCCGATGGTGATGATCGAATCCAGCGACGTGCCGCAGGCGCGCTGCAGGGTGATGCCCGGCGTCAACGCCGACAGGCCCGAGGACAGCGCGGCCTCGCGGCCCAGGTTCCAGTCGCTGGAGTGCTTGATCACCGCGCCCATCGCGACTTCGCCGAGCTGCTGGCCGTGCAGGCCGAACTTCTCGACCAGGGCCCCGAGCGTGCGTACCGACATCCCGAGATTTCCGACGTCCGCATAGGCGGTGTTCTGGCGGCAGAACGGAATACGGACACCGCCGAGCACGGCGACGGGACGACCTAGCAGCATCGGAATGACCTCGACAGGACCTGCGTGAGACTGTCCCTGACACGGGACGGGCATAATGTGAACGAGTGTATCGCTGACGATGTGCACGGCCAATGACCGCAGATCCCGACATTTCCCGACAAATTCCCGCCCCACAGGTGCTCGGCGTGCTCGCCCTCGAGCTGAGCGACGACTCGACGCCCGCCCGCGGCGCGCTGGGACAGGAGGCCGCGGGCGAACTCGCCAGGCTGCTGGGCCGCGACCTGGGCGCACTGGTGCCGGGCGTGCGCGATCTGGACCTGTCGTTCGCCGCCGCCCACTTCGATCCCGCCGAACTGCTGCGCCCGGGCTGGCCGGTGCACCGGCGCCTCGAAGAGTTGCGGGTGCGCGCGCCGCAGGCCGGACAGGGCCCGCGCATCATCGCGTTCGGCGCCGATGCAGGTGGCGCGGTGCCGCTGCCCTTCCAGTCCGATCCGCAGCTCGCCGGCGGCCGCCTGCGCGTGCTGCCGTACCTGTTCGTCGGCGAACCGGCGGCGACCGGGGCGGTGTCGGCGCACATGGAATCGATGCTGCTCGACCTCGGCATGGCCCAGGCCGACACCGCCCTGTGCGCGCAGGAAGCCTTCGGCGCGCGCATCGAACACGCGCGCTATCTCACGCTGCACGACCTGCTGGCGATGACCGCGCTGCAGTACCGCAACCAGGGCCTGGAGCCGTTGTGGGACATGCTGGAAACCGCGCTGCTCGCACCCGAGTCCGAAGCCTGGCTCGACGCACCGCCGGAGCCGCTGCTGCGGCATGTGGACGGCGAAGTGCGGATCGCGATGCTCGCGCCCGATGACTGGCGTCGGCGATGTGCGGCAGGCGAGTCGGACGACGACCGGCTCGCGAAGGGGTTCGCGATGTACGAAGCGCGTCAGCGGCAGCTCTCCGCGGTGCTGCAGGCGCACGCCGTGCCGGTGGTGTTCGTGCACGTGGCGCCGGGGCAGGATCCGGCGACGGCATTGCACTGATGCGCCGCGGGCGCGGGTGTTCTTCTTGCTGGACTGAAAGGCGAAAAGACCCGCACCCAACGCACGTTGATGGTCGATCCCTCCCGTAGGGACAGGCGTTGAATCACCCGAACTGGAACATATGCGCCCATTCGGATCGAACTCCGGTGCTGCTGCGCATGCTTTCTTGAGCCGGCAACCACGGCCGCTCCACCCGACGACACCCCTGCACGCAAATGAAAACGCCCGCCTCCATCAGGAGACGGGCGCCAGTATTCTCCTGCTGCGCGATTGCGCGTAGCGCTTATCCCGCCTGGATCACACCGCACGCCAGACGGTCGCCGGCGTTTCCGGTCGGCTGCGTCGCATAGTCGTCGGCATCGGTATGGACGATGACGCCCTTGCCGACGATGTCCGTCGCGGCGCCGTCGCCGATCGTCGCGCCTTCGAGCCAGCCGCGGACCTGCGCGCTGCCGTCCGTGCCGGCGGTGATGTTGTCGCTGTCGCCTGCGTGGTGGGCGCCCTGGCCGACGCGGCCGTGGTCGGTGCTGCCCGGATTGAAGTGGCCGCCGGCGCTGCTGGCGTCGGGTGCGCTGCAGTCGCCGGTTTCATGCACGTGGAAACCATGGGTGCCGCCGCCCGGCAGGCCGGTCACGGTGCCGGTGACCTCGATGCGGCCATCGACCAGAGCGAAGCGCAGTTCGCCTGCGGTCTGGTTGCCGGCGGTCGGCTGCAAAGCGGCCATCGCGGTCGCAGCGGCTGCGGTCGCGGGGGCCGGCGGCGTCGCGGGCGGGGTGGCAGTGGCGGTGTCGGCGGCGCGGTCGGCTTCGGCCGCTGCGTTGTCGCCGGAGTTCGCGTTGTCGGCACCGCCGCCGCAGGCGGCCAGCGCGAGGGCCAGCGCGGCGGGAATCGGCATCAGGAATGTGTGGGTGCGCATGGAGCTCTCCTCGAATCGGGTGGGGCGCGTCTGGCGCGCGGTATCGCAGCCGCCAGCATCCCCGCGGCCGGGTCGGAACCACGTGAGTGCGACGCGTGCATTCATTGGACCTGGACGATGCCGCAGGCCACGCGGGCGCTGATCGCGCCGGGTGTGGCGCCCAGGATCAGCAGCGCGCGGCCGACGATGTCGTTGGTCGCGCCGCCGCCAAGCACCGCGCCGGGCAGCAGCAGATCCAGCGTCGCCACGCCGCTGCCGTTGGCGACGATGCGGCCGCGCTCGCCGGAATCGGACTGCCGCGACGGCGCGCCCTGCTGCGCATCGAACTCGGGACCGGCGCTGATCGCGTCGACCGCGCTGCAGTCGCCGCGCGCGTGCAGGCGCAGGTTGTGGGTGCCGTTGCGGACCAGGCCGCCGACCTCGCCGCGTACGCGCACGCCGCCGACATCGGGCGACAGCACCACGCGTCCGCTGACCAGGGAGCCCGACGCGGAAGCGAGATTGGCGATGGCGCCCTGCGCGGTGCCGGTGCTGGCGATCGTGGCGGCGGCGGGCGGCGGCGCGGTCTGCGCGGCGGGACGGGGCGCACTGGCGCAGCCGGCGAGCAGGGTCGCGGCAGCGGCCGCGAGGATCGGGAGTCGGGTCATGCGTGTCATGGCGGCCACCTTAGCCCGCGCACATGGCGCGTCGATGAAGGGGATTCAACTGCGACGCCGGCGCGCGCCGAGTTTGCGGGTCAGCGTGTTGCGACCGACGCCCAGACGCGTGGCGGCCTCGGCGCGGCGGCCGCCGGTGTGCACCAGGGCGGTTTCCAGCAGCGCACGGTCCAGGCGTTCGCGCGCCTGCGCATGGATGTCGTCGTCGCCGGCGCGCAGCCGCGCATCGGCCCAGGCGCGCAGGGCGTCGTCCCAGTCGCCTGCGGCCACAGGTGCAGGCGCATCCGGCACCGACGCGCTCGCGCTCAGCAGGCCGTCGAGATCCTGCGGCGTGACCAGATCGGCCGGCGCCAGTGCGGCCAGACGCCAGCACAGGTTCTGCAGTTCGCGCACGTTGCCCGGCCACGCGTGTTCGCGCAGGCGCTGCAGCGCGGCACGGCCGAGCCGCTTGGGCGGCGCGTCGAGTTTCTCGGCCGCGGCCTGCAGGAAACGTTCGGCGAGCTGGCCGACATCCTCGCGCCGGTCGCGCAGCGGCGGCAGGCGCAGCCGCACGACATCGAGGCGATGCAGCAGGTCGGCGCGGAACCGGCCTTCGGCGACCAGCCGCTCGAGGTCCTGATGGGTCGCGGCGATCACACGCACGTCGACGCGGATCAGTTCGCGCCCGCCGACGCGGAAGAACTCGTCCTCGGCCAGCACGCGCAGCAGGCGCGTCTGCAACGAGGCCGGCATGTCGCCGATCTCGTCGAGGAACAGCGTGCCGCCGTCGGCCTGTTCGAAGCGGCCGAGGTAGCGCCGAGACGCGCCGGTGAACGCACCGGCCTCGTGGCCGAACAGCTCGCTCTCCAGCAGTTCGGCCGGAATGGCCGCGGTGTTGAGCGCGACGAAGGGCTTGCGTGCGCGCGGCGATTCGCGGTGCAGCGCGCGCGCGACGAGTTCCTTGCCGGTGCCGGTCTCGCCGGTGACCAGCACCGACACCGGCGCCTGCGCGAGGCGGCCGATCGCGCGGAACAGCTGGCGCATCTGCGCGGTATCGCCGACCAGCGCATCGCTGTCGCCGGTCGGCTGCGGGGCGTCGTCGGGCGCGGTGTCATGGTCGCCGAGCACGCGGGCGGCCAAGGCGACCGCCTCGTCGAGATCGAAGGGCTTGGACAGGAATTCGTGCGCGCCGCCGCGGAACGCGCCGGCGGTGCTCGCGACATCGGTGTAGGCCGACATCACCACGACCGGCAAGTGCGGATGTTTCTGCTTGAGCGCGTCGAGCAGCTGCAGGCCCGAATCGCCGGGCATGCGCACGTCGGTGAACAGCATGTCCGGCGGCGGCCGCTTGGCCAGGGCATCGCGCACGGCCTGCGCGCCGTCGAAACCGGAGACGTCGTAACCGGCTTCGCTGAGCGCGGTGGCCAGTACGAAACGGACGGAGCGGTCGTCATCGACGACCCAGATACGCGGAGCGGGCGTACTCATGCGGCGGGCGCCTCCGGCGCATTGGCGGCGACTGCGTCGGGCACGTCGTCCTCGACAGGAAACGGCAATTGCAGGGTGAACACGGTATGCCCGGTACGCGAGCGGTAGACCAGCGCGCCGCGATGTTCGCGCGCGACCTGCTGCGCCATCGCCAGACCCAGGCCGCTGCCGTCGGGGCGCCCGGACACCAGCGGCAGGAAGATCTGCTCGACCATGTCGTCCGGCACGCCGCGGCCGTCGTCGACGACCTCCAGCCGCAGCACCATCGCGTGCACCTCGTCGCCGATGCGCACGCCGAGCGCGGCGCGGGTGCGCAGGGTGATGTTGGCGGCGCCGGCCTGGATCGCATTGCGCACGAGATTCCAGATCGCCTGGGTCAGGCGGTCGGGATCGCCGGAGAGCTCGGGCAGGCTCGGGTCGTAATCGCGCAGCATGCGCACCGCCCAGCCGGCGTCGGCTTCGGCCAGGCGCAGCACCTGTTCGAGCACGCCGTGGATGTTGAGCGCGCGGTGCGGCGTGGGCGAACGCGGCGACAGCAACTGGTCGACCAGCGTGCCGAGCCGCGCGACTTCGGTATCGACCAGCGCGACCAGTTCGCGCGATTCGCCGTCGCTGACGCGCCGGGCCAGCAGTTGCGCGGCGCCCTTGAGGCCGGCCAGCGGATTGCGCAGTTCGTGGGCGAGGCCGCGCAGCGCCGCCGACAGCGCCAGCGGCATCGCGAGCGTCGGATCGGCGCCCGGGAATTCGTCGACCGGATGCGCTTCGAGCAGCAGCCCGCCATCGGCCTCGCGCGACAGCCAGGCATCGGCGAAACGCGGCTCGCCACCGAGGAAGGCGAGCACCAGACGGCGCACGCGCATCGGGCCGTCAGCCGGATCGCCGGGCGCGCGCAGCGCCAGCCGCAGGACTTCGCCGTCGACCTCCAGTGCCGCCAGCGGCTGGTCGATCAGACGCTTGCGCCCGACACCGAGCCAGCGCGCGAAGGCCACATTGCAGGCACGGATGCGCCCGTCGGCGTCGGCCCAGACCAGCGGCGTGGTCAGCGCATCGAAGGGGTGCGGCGGTGGGGTCTCGTCGGCCATTGCACCAATGTAGTGCATCAGGGTGGGGGGCCGACAGGCTGATCAGGCTTTTTTGACTAAGCCCTCCCCCGTGTATACACGTGCTCGCCTGCGCGGCGGGTTATAACATCCGCTGGCTGCTGCGGTGGATCGCCTTTCTGCGTGCCTGGGTGCGTGCAATGGTAATCCAGCACATTTTAGTATTGCAATAGCAATACATCGCCATGGCGGCCTGATACGGATTATTCATGGGCGGCCAATAAATCAAAGCCGCGGAATTTAAATCAATATAAAATGGCAACGACGGAGCGAAGTCATGTTTAAAAAAATCTTACTGGCCTTATTATTTTTGGCATTTAACGAACTCGCATTTGCTCAAAACCAATGGATTAATGTAAAAGACTTTGGAGCTTTGGGAAACGGAGTTTCTAACGACACAGCAGCCGTAAATTCAGCAATAGCATCAATCCCGGCTCGAGGCGGAGTTATATACTTTCCATCCGGCCGTTACTTATTGCAAAGCAGAATTAATCTCCCTGACAAGAGAATTTCCATAACCGGAGACGGGATTGGCATATCCAACTTGGAATGGACCACTTCCTCAGGAGGAATACTATATCAGCCAACAATAGATGCAGCTGGATCCGGGGCGGATAACAGCCGAGAATTTTCAGTATCAAATATAACAATGAGAACAGCTGTTGCCGGGGGAGGTGTTGCCATAAGAGCTGTGTGGCCTGAAACTTCTGGACGAGTCACCTCCACCTTTAATATAAAGGACGTAGAAATAAGAGGAAGCGATTTTACGAAGAACTGGAGCGGCGGAATAGAGCTGGAGGGGGCAAAATTCTCCAAGATAATGAATGTTTCCTTATATGGTCGAAATTCCAGTTACAGCGCAATGTCATATGGGATAAGAATAAATAGCAATGGATCTTCGACAGAATATTATATAGATAATACAACAGTAGTTTTTTCAAATATCGGACTAGAGGTGCGGGGAGGAACTGGCTCTGGAAATGGGCCAGAAGGAGTGTACGTCAATCAAGGTGCCTTTATTAATGTAGGGAGTGGCGTGATTTTTAATACGACATCTTCAGAACCTTTGTTGTTTGTAAGGGGCGTTCACATCAATGCATATTCAGCAGGAATTCATTCCAATGCGTTACAGGCCATATACTCCAACAATTTAATATATTACGGGGATGACGCATTCGGGATCAGAATTTTTGGGCTTTCTCAGGATGTCTTGGTTAGGGATAACATTTTTTATGGAGTACGCGAAAGAAATACCACGGGAGTGGTGGTTCCTGCGGGACCGGTGCGTGTATCGATAACGGGAAATCACTTTGATGGGTGCACTACGGGCATCTGGATGCAATCGGGATCATCTGGAAATTTTGCTGCTCAAAACGTATTTTCAAACTGTACGAACAGATTATTAAATCAGGGTACACAAAACATTGTGTATGGCTGGGGCGCGGCAGCGCCGTGATTTCTTGGCGCTTCGTCGATGCCCGGGCGGGAGCTGTCGCGGATGATCGTGAATACGACGGTGCGGGAGAAGGCGGCCGCCCGCCCGACTGACAGCAGGCTGCGTCTGCACCGGGGCAACCCGAAGTCGCTGACGTGACGGTAATGGGCTTGGGTCAAGCGCAGGCAGGCCGTAGAGTCGGTAATAGGGCACCTGAAGGACTAGTGCAGGTTGCACGCCGCCATCTCAAGGAGCCGACGGCGATGCGGTGCACGTGATCGCCTGTGCGGCCGGCTACAACATCCGCTGGCTGCTGCGGTGGATCGTGTTTTCGTGGGCCTGGATCTTGGCGATGGCAGCGCCGAGCAACTCAGGTCAGCCGTCGATGCGGATCGCGGCTGTAGCATCATATCGATACTTCAGGGACGACTAATCCATCCTTGAAGGTCCACAACATTTCCATCAGCCGGATAAAAAATGTCGATAATCAAAAAAGTAATTCGCCGCCTATTGGCGAAGAGAAGTTCGGCCGCAGGGGCGAGGCTTCCGGCTCCCTTCTCGTTCGAGGGCGAAGTGGGATTCCTGGACTCGGTGGAAGGATCACCACTTCCTATCGTGAGACTTTCAGGATGGTTTTCCGGCATTGAAGTGCCTAGACTCGCCCTTCGAACGAGCTGCGGCATAAAATCATCACCAAATCTTTCTTTAAGGAGTCGCAGACTGGATGTCAGTGGCGCCGATCGACGGAATAGCGAATTCTGCGGATTCCGCATTGACTATCTTCTGGAAGGCGATGAGAAACCGATTTCCATACTCTGCGGCGAAAGCGAGGTATTCACGTTCGGTGAAGAATCGAAAGAATATGGACTTGTAACCCCCCATTACGTCCATTTGCTCGAGGAAAAAAGAATTCTGGGCCGCGGATCGATATATGGCTCTGGCCCACCAGTCGATGTTTCGGACGAATTCAAGTCGTTTGCATCGTTGGCTTCCGGCAGAATTCTGGACTTCGGCTGCGGAAATGGTGACCTCTTGCTTCATCTCAGGCGACGGGGATGCGACGCTGAGGGTGTTGAACTGGACGAACCGAGAATCCGGAACCATCTCAAACCGGGATCTGCGAATTTCGTGACCCTATACCGCGGCGGAACGCAACTGCCCTTTGATGACCGGACATTTGACTCCATTGTGTCTACGGAGGTCATCGAGCATATTCCAAATATCCAGGAATATATAACAGAGTTTGCGCGTATACTTTCTCCCGGCGGTCGCGTTTATATTACAACGCCTGATATAACTTCCATTCCGAGCTGCTTTCCGGCAAATGTCGTGCCATGGCATTTACTGGAATCGACGCATGTCAACTTCTTTACGCATGCCAGCGTTTCGGAACTTTTCTCGCCGCACTTCGATCTGGAAAGATCGTTTTGCCTTGGCGGATTCAGGGTAAATGGGTTGTTCGTTCCCGGCTCCATTGGCGCGGTTTTCATTCGGAAATAATCGTCCTGATTATTCGCGGGACAAGCGGTGATCGTTGGTCCTCAAGCATGGACCCGACGGCCTGTCATTGCGAACGCGGCGAGGAACCTGCCGCGCATCGAACCGTTCGGCTTAGTCGTGACGCGTGTCGCGGGTGTCGTGCGTATCCGCCGTCCCGTCGCTGCCGACGTGGCGTCCGGGAAACCGCAGTACCACACCCCGCGGTTCCTCGGTCGGGCGCTCCCACAACACCGGCACGTCGTGCGGCGCGGGCGGTTCGAAGGTGTCGCTGCGTTCTCGCTCGGCGCGCGCAGCCTCTTCCTCTTCGATCTCCCAGCTGTAGCGCCGGCGCGGCGGGATCGGGTCGGCGTAGCGGAACCAGAACGCGGCCAGCACGCCGCCGATCGCGCCGCCCATGTGCGACTGCCAGGACACACCCGGCTCCTGCGGCAGGATCGTCAGCAGCATGCCGCCGTAGAACAGGAAGGCGATCATGCCGGCGGCGATCGAGGGCCGGTCGCGGCGCAGCAGGCCCAGCACGAACACCAGGAACATCAGGCCGTGGGTCACGCCGCTGGCGCCCAGATGATGCGAGCCGGGGTTGCCCATCAGCCAGGCGCCCAGGCCCGAGCCCAGCCACATCAGCGGCAGGCCGCGCAGCGTGGCGCGCGGGTAGACCGCCAGCGCCAGCGAGCCGAGCAGCAGTAGCGCGCTGGCGTTGGCGATCAGGTGGCCGGGCGAGCCGTGCAGCAGCGGCGCGGTCAGCAGGCCCGCGAGCCCGGCCCATTCGCCAGGGCGCACCGCCAGCGGCCGCCAGTCGAACGCGGCCTGCAGGCCGAACATGATGACCAGCAGCAGCACGAAAGCGATGCTGGCCTTGAGCGCGTTCGACAGCCGCCGGCGGTCGTGCAGGCGCTGGGCGTCGGGATCGGCGGGCGCGTCGGGACTGTCGAGATGCATCACCGATGGATGGCGACAAATGCGGGGAAAGCAAGCGCGTAGCGGAATGCGAACCTTGGCGGGACTGGCACCCTCAACGTCGTCATTCCGGCGGAAGCCGGAATGACGGGCAGCCCACGGGCTTCGCCACCGGCCACCGCGTAGAATGCCGCCATGCAGACTTCCTATCCCGTCGTCCGGCTGAAGAACGCCTGGCGCTCCAGCCATCCGTGGATCTTCCAGCGCCTGGTCGAAAAGCCGGCGCAGCGCCCCAAGCCGGGCAGCATCGTCGATGTCGTCGGCGTCGAAGGCGAATGGATCGGCCGCGGTTTCTACAATGGCCATTCGCGCATCGCCGTGCGCATCCTCGAAACGCACCCCGATGTGCCGGTCGATGCCGGCTGGTTCTCGCGCAGGATCGCCGAGGCGGTGTCGCTGCGCCGCGAGGTGCTGAAGCTCGATGAGGTGTCCGATGCCTGGCGCGTCGTGCACAGCGAAGGCGACGGCCTGTCGGGCCTGGTCGTCGACCGCTACGGCGACCTGCTGGTCGTCGAGTTCTTCAGCGCCGGCATGTTCCGCCATCGCGAATGGATCTACGAAGCGCTGACCGAACAGTTCCCCGGCTGCCGCTTCCACAGCTTCGCCGACGAACACGTGCAGAAGCAGGAGAGCTTCGACTACCGCGGCAGCGTGCCCGCCGATCCGGCGATCATCACCGAGTACGGCATCCGCTTCTGCGCCGATCCGGCCGGCGCGCACAAGACCGGTTTCTTCGCCGACCAGCGCGAGAACCGCGAGTGGCTGAGCCGCCACGTCGCCGGCAAGCGCGTGCTCGACCTGTGCTGCAACACCGGCGGTTTCGGTGTGTACGCAGCGGCGCGCGGCGCCAGCGAAGTCGTCGGCATCGACATCGACGAGGACGTCATCGAGATCGCCAGGGGCAACGCCAGGCTCAACGATGCGCGCATCAAATTCGTGCAGGCCGACATCTTCCCGTGGCTGCGCGATGCATCGAACGCGGGGGATGCCTACGACGTCGTCGTGCTCGACCCGGCCAAGATGACCCGCGACCGCGAGCAGGTGATTCCGGCGCTGAAGAAGTACCTGGACATGAACAAGCTCGCGCTGGGCGTGGTCAAGCCGGGCGGCCTGCTGGCGACCTTCTCGTGCACGGGCCTGGTCAGCGAGGAGCAGTTCCTCGACATGCTGCGGCGCGCGGCGTTCTACGCCAACCGCACGATCCAGATCCTCAAGGTCTCGGGCGCTGGCGCGGACCATCCGTTCATGGCGCACGTGCAGGAATCGCGTTATCTGAAGGCGGTGTTCTGCCGCGTCGTGGACTGATGCGGCACCTCGTGGGAGCGGCGCTTGTGCTCGCACCCCCTTTTCGGGGACGCGCGATCGGGTCTCTCCGCGAACGCGCCATCGCGCGCAAGCGCGCTCCTACGAGGGTATGACTCGGCGCTTGCGACCTGGCGCGCGCCGGGCACTGTGGGGCATCGCGGCGCTGACCGTCGCGGCGCTCGTCGCCAGCTTCCTGTGGGAATGGCAAACGCCGGCGCGCGTGTCACTCGGCCCGCCGCCCGCCGGCCTGCCGGCGCGTATCGAAGGTGTGGCCGGCGACGGTCATCGCGGCGTGCGCGATGGCGCGCGATCCGAGGCACGGTTCGACGATCCCTTCGGCATCGCCGTTGCGGCGGACGGCACCGCGTTCGTCGCCGATGGCGGCGCGTCGAACCGCATCCGGCGCGTGCACCCCGATGGCCGCGTCGACACGCTCGCCGGCAGTCTCGAAGGCTTTGTCGATGGGCGCGGCGCGGATGCGCGCTTTCACACACCGTCCGGTCTTGCGATCGATGCGGGCGGCACGCTCTATGTCGCCGACACCGGCAACCATGCGATCCGGCGCATCGCGCCCAACGGCACGGTGACGACACTCGCAGGCACCGGAGACGCCGGTTTCGCCGATGGCCCGGCCACGCAGGCGCGCTTCCATGCGCCGGCCGCTGTGGCGGTCGATGCAACGGGGCGCGTGTTCGTCGCCGATGGCTTCAACGACCGCATCCGGGTGATCGAGGCCGGCGCCGTGCGCACGCTGGCCGGCGACGGACGACCGGGGCTTCTCGACGGTCCCGGCGCGCAGGCGCGCTTCGATACGCCGGGCGGACTCGCGCTCGATGCGACCGGTGCGCTGTGGGTCGCCGACACCGGCAACCATGCGCTGCGCCGGGTCGCGCCGGACGGCACGACGACGACGCTGGCCCTGCATGGCGACGATCCCGATGCCGGGCCGGCGGTGTCGCCGGTGTCCATCGCCATCGATGCGCAGCAACGGCTGTACGTCGGCGAACTCGCGCGCGGCCGCGTGCTGCAGGTCGAACCCGACGGTCGCGCGCACGTGCTGACCGGTCGCGACATGACGCAACGGCTCGCGCGTCCGGCCGGTCTCGCGTTCGATCGCTTCGGCCGGCTGTGGGTGGCCGATGCCGCAGCCTATCGCGTGCATCGCATCGTGCAGGTGCGCCGCGCCGGCGCGAAGCAGAACCTCGCCAACGTCGCGGTCGGCCCCGCGCCCGACGCCGCCCTGCCCGAGACCCGCGGCCGCTGGCCGCTGGCGCCGCAGGACGGCTGGCACGAAGTCGTCGGTACGCTGGGCGAGGTGCGCGGCAATTTCCGCGGCGAATCGCGCAGCCATCTGCACGACGGTTTCGACGTGCGCGGCGATGTCGGCAGCCCGGTGCTGGCGATCGCCGACGCCAAGGTCGCGAGTCCCTATGCCGCGTCCGCATTCGGCGACCAGGCCGAGCGCCTCGCGATCGACACCCTCACCTACATCCACATGCGCGTCGGCCGCACGCCGCGTGGTGAAGCGCTCGACCCGCGCTTCCAACTGATCGCGGGCGACGACGGCCGGCCGATGCGCGTGCGCATCCCGCGCGGCACGCATGTCCGCGCCGGTGAACCCATCGGCACGATCAATGCGCAGGCGCATGTGCACCTCGCGCTCGGCCCGTCGGGCTACCAGCGCAATGCGGTGGCGCTGGGCTTCCGCAACTTCGTCGACACCATCGCGCCGCGCATCGACGATCTCGCGCTGCTCGATGCCCTCGACATGCCGATGACCTCGCGCGAAGACGGCCGCGTGATCCTGCCGGGCGACGGCGGCGGCCTGCAGATCATCGTCGAGGCCTGGGACCAGGTGGACGGCAACCTGCCGCGCCGGCGCCTCGGCCTGCACACGCTGGGCTGGCAGTTGCTGGCCGCCGACGGCAGCCCGATGCCCGGCTTCGAGACGCCGCGCTTCACGATCGATTTCGGCCGCATGCCGCCGCATCGCGAAGCGGTGCGCGTCGCCTATTCCGCCGACAGCGGCATCACCGTGCATGGCGCCTCGCGCACGCGCTTCCGCTACGCGGTCAACAACCTCGTGCGTGACGGTCGCCTCGAGCCAACGCGATGGGATCCGGCAGGCCTGCCGATCGGCGACTACGTGCTGCGCGCCCTCGTGCGCGATGCCAGCGGCAACACCGCAACGCGCGAGTTGCCGATCCGGCTGTACTGAAGCCGCGGGGGCTCAGGTCGACGCGAGCCTGACGCCGAATCCGACCAGGCACGCACCGGCGATCCGCCGCAGCCACGTCGCAATGCGCGGATCGCGGGCGACGCGTGCGCGCGCCACGTGCCCAGCGAGGATCAGCAGCGAGCAGTACAGCAGCCCGAGCAGGCAGATCAGCACCGACATCGCCACGAACGTCGCGAGGCCGCGGTGCTGCGCCGGATCGATGAACAGGGGAAAGAACGCCATGTAGAACAGCACGGCCTTCGGATTGAGCAATGTGATCAACAGACCCTGGCGGAACCAGTGGCCGCTGCCTATCGTCACCATGCCCGCGCCGTCGCCGCGACTGCGCAACAGCTGCACGCCGATCCACACCAGATACGCCGCGCCCAGCCACTGCACGCCGCGGAACAGCATCGGATTGGCGGCGAGCAAAGCGGCCATGCCGCCCGCGGCCAGCCACAGCAGCACCTGGTCGCCGAGCGCCAGGCCGAAGAACGCCGCATAGCCGCCGCGCACGCCGCCCCGCGCGGTCGCGGTCAGCAGTGCGAAGGTGCCCGGCCCCGGGATCGCCAGGAATACGAGCACCGCGACCACGAAGGTCGGCACATCGGAAATGCCCATCCAGCCCATGTCGTCACCGCCGCGGATCGAGCGCGAATGATACGCAGACGACGCACCCGCCCACACGCGCGATGCGCAGTGCAGCGGCGGTTTCGATACCGGTTCACGGCGCCTCGGCGGCGCGGCTGGCACGGTATGCAGTCGCGGGCATCGACGCAGGGCGGCCGGACGGCCGGGAGGCGATGGTCGCAATTCCCTGCCGCAGGAGATCCCCATGCATTCACGTCGCACCTTTCTGTCCGCCGCCGCGCTCGGTGCCGCCACCCTTGCCGCCGCGCCGCTGATCGCCAGCGCGCAGACCACGCCCGGCGATGTCCTGCCCACGCAGGGCCGTCGCGGCGCCAGCCCGCTGCCGACCAATCCCGCGGGCGGCCGCAAGTACCGCCCGACCGCGCGCGTCGGTCTGGGTGGCGCACCGCTCGGCAACAACTGGGCGGTCGTCACCGAAGACGACGCGCAGGCCACGCTGGAAGCGGCCTGGGACGGCGGCATGCGCCTGTTCGACACCTCGCCCTGGTACGGCCTCGGCCGCTCCGAGCGTCGCTTCGGCCATGTGCTGGGCCAGAAGCCGCGCGAGGAGTACGTCATCTCCAGCAAGGTCGGCCGCCTGCTGACCGCAACGACGGAGACGCCGAAGGTCAGCTGGAAGGAACCGCCGCCGTTCGCCTATCGCTACGACTACAGCGCCGCGGGCACGCGCCGCTCGGTCGAGGACAGCCTGCAGCGTCTAGGCATCGATTCGCTCGACATCGTGCTGGTGCACGACCTCTCCCCCGACAACGGCGACATGGGCGAGCGCTGGCTCGAATACTTCGAGCAGGCGCGCACCGGCGCATTCCCGGAACTGACGAAGATGCGCGAGGAAGGCCTGATCAAGGCCTGGGGCATGGGCGTCAACACGCCGGACCCGGCGATGCGCGCAATCGAAGTCGCCGATCCCGACATTTTCCTGCTCGCCTGCCAGTACTCGCTGCTCGACCACGCGCACGCGCTCGAACACACCTTCCCGCACCTCGCCACGCGCGGCATCTCGGTGATCGTCGGCTCGCCGCTGCTGGCCGGCTTCCTCGCCGGTCGCGACCGCTATCTCTACGGCTCGCAGCCGGTGCCGCCGGATTCGCAGCGCAAGCGCGCACAGGCCGAAGCGATCGTGCGTGCGCACGGTGTGGACCTGCGCACGGTCGCGCTGCAGTTCGCCAATGCGCCGGAAGTCGTCTCGGCGATCGTGCCGGGCGCGCGCAATGCCGAACAGGTGGCCGCGAACATCGAGTCGATGTCGGTCGCGATTCCGGCCGGCGTGTGGTCGGATCTGCGCGACGCGGAGATCATCACCGCACACGCGCCGGTGCCCGGCGCGGGTTGAGTCGAACTGCTCCGTAGGAGCGCGCGCGCGCGATAGGCTTCACAGGTAGAACCCCATCGCGCGCAAGCGCGCTCCTACAGGACGTCGGGCCTTCGTCACTACGGCGGAGCAGCGCGCGCTGCGCCATCCACCAGCGCATCGAAAGCCTCGCCGATCTGTTCCGGCGAAAATGCGCAATGCCCCTCGCCGGCGGGCGTCAGCACGGTGATCCGCTCGCCGTGCCCGGCTTGGGCTGCGAGCGCCGGATAGACCGCGTGATAGCGCGGCGGGATCGTCGGATCGTCGTGGTTGTAGCGCAGGACCAGCGGCTTGCCGATCGTCCCGCGCAGATCTGCGACACCAGCGAGGTACGTCACCGCCTGCGCATCCGCGGGATACCGGCGCACGCCGGCGTTGAACGCCGCATCGTCGCCGAATCCGCTGTAGACGGTCTCGCGATTGTCGACCGGCAGACCGCCCGCGCGCGCGGTCATCTCGCGCAACAGCAGCGCGTGCAGGCCGAGTGCGCCGACCAGGCCGTCGGCAGGCACTTCCAGCGCCTGCGCCAGCATGGCTGCGGCCGCGGGGTCGGTCGCCAGTGCCGTGCCGACGGCCTGCATCAATGCGATCTGGTCGGCCGGCAGGTCTTCGAGCGGCGACGCCTCGGGATCGGACAGACCGGCGCCGGGCAGGCCCGCGTCGGGGAAGAAGTAATCGAACGCCACCAGCGAGCGCAGCGCGTCGTCGAACACCTGCGTGGCCGGCACGTTCGCACCGCACAGCGACAGTGCGCCGTCGTACGCCGCACCGTGACGCTCCAGGCTTGCGAGCGCGATCAGCCCGCCCATCGAGAAGCCGACCAGCCAGCTGCGCCGCGGCGCGTGACGGTCCACGACGCGCGCACGCAGGCGCTCGCTGTCCGCGATCGCGTCGGCGACTGCCCAGCCCTGGGATGCGTAGCCGCTTTCGGCCACCGCATAGCCGCGCGCGAGGAACAGCGGCGTCGCCTCGTTCGCCGGCCACGGGTCGGCACGCGGCACGCCGCGCGGCTCGTAGCCGTGCAGCAGCACGACCAGCTCGCCGTTCCAGTCCGCGGGAACCTGGACGCGGTACGGCGCGCCGTCGAGCGTGCCGGTATCGACGCCGGGCGTCGCATCGCGCACGGATGCCGCCGGCGATGCCCGGTCACCGCCATTGCCGGCGCAGCCGCAGAGCAGTCCAAGGGCAACGGCCAGCGTCGCGTTTCGCAGCGTGTTCCCCGTCATGCGGCTCTGCTCCGTGCGGTGCGTGAATCCGTACGCTAGTCCATCACGTCTGGCCAGGCGCAGCCCGGCTCAGCGGCCATCCGTCGGCGGCGGCGCAGCGACGGGCGCGAACCGCGGCACTTCCCGTCCCTCGATCGTCACGGTTCCGACGAACATCGCATGGGGCCTTACCCACAGCGCGCCGTCTCCATACAGCGGCCGGTAGACGACCACCGGCTCGAGCGTCTCGCTGTGGCGCGCCACACCGATGACGTCGTAGTCGCGCCCCTTGTAGTGGCGATAACGGCCCGGCGCGACGTCGAGCAGGGAAGGGTGGCCGGACATGGCGGGTCTGCAACTCGAAACAGTATGCGCAGCGTAGCGTCGAATGCGTTGCGGGACGCCGGCGCCGCATGGTCGCGTTCCGGACAGAACGCGACAGGACCACGTACAGGGCACGACCACCGGTACGTCGCGCGCTCCGGCGCAGGTGCTGAGATGGCGACCGCTAGAATCACCGCATGAATGCCACGCTCGTCCTGCTCGCCCTGATCCTGCTGCTCGTCGCCATCGCGACCGGCCTGCTCATCGTCCTGCTGCTGCGCCGGCCCGGCCAGGGCGGCGAAACCCTGGAACGCGTGCTGCGCGAGGAGCAGCGCGACGGCCGCGGCGAACTCCGCCAGCAGCTGGATGCCTCGGCGGCGTCGCAGGCGCAGCGCATCGATGCCTTCGGCGCGCAGCTGCAGGCCGTCGCCGCCCGGACCGACCAGCGCCTCGACGAGCTCACCCTGCGCATCGACGCACGGCTCGACACATTCACCCGCACCACCGACGAGCGCCTGGGCGTGTTGCGCGCGGCGCTGACCGAGGATGCACGCAAGACGCGTATCGAAGGCGCGGAGCAGCAGCAACGCTTCGCCGATGCACTCGGCGCACGCCTGAACGAACTGACCCAGCGCAACGAGCAGCGCATCGGCGAGATGCGCGCGACGCTCGAACAGCAGCTGCAGCGCCTGCAGGCCGACAACGCCAGCAAGCTCGACCAGATGCGCGCGACCGTCGACGAGAAACTGCAGACCACGCTCAATACGCGGCTCGACGCGTCGTTCAAGATCGTCTCCGAGCGCCTGGAGCAGGTACAGCGCGGCCTCGGCGAAATGCAGCAGCTGGCGACCGGCGTGGGCGATCTCAAGCGCGTGCTGACCAACGTCAAGGACCGCGGCGGCTGGGGCGAAGTGCAGCTGGAGAACATCCTCGAGCAGACGCTGACGATGGAGCAGTACGCGCGCGCCGTGCGGGTGAAGCCCGACAGCGCGGAAGCGGTGGATTTCGCGATCCGCCTGCCCGGCCGCGGCGACGACACCGTGGTGTGGCTGCCGGTGGATGCCAAGTTCCCGCGCGAGGACTACGAACGCCTGATCGATGCGCAGGAGAAGGGCGACGCCGACGCGGTCAAGAGTTCGGCCGCGCAGCTCGAACGCGCGATCCGCGTGCAGGCGAAGTCGATCAGCGACAAGTACGTGTGCCCGCCGCATACGACCGATTTCGCGGTGATGTTCCTGCCGACCGAAGGCCTGTACGCCGAAGTGATCCGCCGCGCCGGGCTCGTCGACCTGCTGCAGCGCGAGCATCGCGTGGTGCTGGCCGGCCCGACCACGGTCACCGCCCTGCTCAACAGCCTGCAGATGGGCTTCCGCACGCTGGCGATCGAGCAGCGCTCCAGCGAGGTCTGGCAGGTGCTGGGCGCGGTGAAGAGCGAGTTCGGCAAGTTCGCCGGCATTCTCGAAAAGGCCGAGAAACAGATCGGCACCGTCGGCAAGAGCCTCGGCGAGGCGAGCCGCAAGACCCGGACCATCGAGCGCCGCCTGCGTGGCGTGGAATCGCTGCCGGGGCCCGATGCGCAGGCGTTGCCGGGCGAGGCGCTGGACGACGTGGCGGATGATGACGCCGACGACGATCGGCAGGACGACTAGAGCGCGGCGGAAGCCTTCATAAGTTTTGTGGGAGCGCGCTCGCGCGCGATGTGGCGTTGCTGGCGGTTCCTGTCGCGTGCAAGCGCGTGCCTGCGCGATGGGTTCCGCTGCGCTCTACCCATCCTGCGGGTGGTGTCCAGGCCACAGTTTCCGGACGCGATGCGCGATAGCATCGGGCGCCTTCTTCTTCGCGAGCGCACCGCCATGACCGCACCGCTGACCGACATCCCGCTCAAGACCATCGACGGCGACACGACCACGCTCGGCGCGTATGCCGGCAAGGTGCTGCTGGTGGTCAACGTCGCATCGAAATGCGGCCTGACGCCGCAGTACGCAGGTCTGGAAGCGCTGTACCGCGAAAAGCGCGATGCGGGGCTGGAAGTGCTGGGGTTTCCGGCCAACGACTTCGCCGGGCAGGAACCGGGCAGCGATGCCGAGATCCAGCAGTTCTGCAGCCTGCGCTACGACGTCAGCTTCCCGCTGTTCTCGAAGATCGCGGTGACGGGCGATTCGATCCATCCGCTGTACACGGCGCTGACGCACGCGCAGCCGGAGGCGACCGGCGAAGGCCCGATGCGCGAAAAGCTGCGCGCCTACGGCCCGCCGAATCCGGCGCCGGGCGTGCTGTGGAACTTCGAGAAGTTCCTGATCGACCGGCATGGGCATGTGGTGGGCCGGTTCGCGCCGGACGTGACGGCGGACGATCCGCGCGTGCGTGCAGCGGTGGAGGCGGCGTTGGCGGGAGAGTGATCTGTTGCGAGCCCTCCCCCGTCCGCGGGGGAGGGTTGGGTGGGGGCAAGGCGTCCGCCCGCCAAGGATCCCGACTCGACGCATGGTGTAGCGCCTGGACCGGATGACTCGCGACCTGGCCGTTCGCCCCATCCCGACCTTCCCCCGCAGGCGGGGGAAGGAGCAAAAAACAAAAAGCCCCGCTTTCGCGGGGCTTTTCTGATGACTTCAACAACACACTCAACCCATCAAGGCGTCGGCGACAGCGGCACCATCGGCATCACATCGACCGGGACCGTCGGCATCGCATCGTCCTCGTAGAGATAGTCCGGCAGGCCGGTCTCTCCGTCGTCGCCGTTGGCGCGGCGGACCGATTCGATCTGGTAGGCACGGCGCTGCATCCACGCATCCCGGATCAGCGCGTACTCGTCGGTCGCGCCTTCGCGCATGCTGTCGACGGCGAACAGGCGCGTGCGCAGATCGACCAGTTGCAGGCCCTGCAGGCCGTAGCGCACCGGGTCGTCGCTGACCTGGCGCAGCGGCGACAGCGGGGCGTCGCCGACCAGGCCGAAGCCATCGCGCAGGGTGCGCGGGCCGAACAGCGGCAGTTCGAGGTAACGCGAGTCGCGCCAGCCCCACACACCCATCGTCTGGCCGAAGTCGGCGCTCTGGTGGGGGATTTCCGCGTCCGTCGCCGGATCGAAGATGCCGCCGATGCCCAGCGTGCTGTTGACCAGGAAGCGGCCCAGCGACTGGCCCGCCGCCTTCGGGCGGCCCTGCAGCAAGGCATTGAGCGCGCTGACCGGCTGGCCGAGGTTGCTGAAGAAGTTGGTCACGCCCAAGCGCACCGGACGCGGCACGACCTTCGCGTAGGCCTTCGCCAGCGGCTTGGCGAAACCGCGGTCGATCGCGCTGTTGAACGCGAACACCTTGCGGTTGAGCGGCTCCCACGGATCGTAGCTGCGCGGCATCTGCGCGGCTTCGGGCAGGGTGGGATCGTAGACCGGGTCGTAGACCGGCTCGCCGTAGAGCGCGGCGTAGTCGAGCTCGGCATCGGTCGGCGTGCCACTGGCTGGCGATGCGTCGCCGGCCACACGTGCGGCATCGTCGAAGGCTTCGATGACCACGCCGGTGTCGGGCGCGGCCGGCACGTCGGCGGCGTCGGCATCCGCGGCGGTGGGCACGTCGGCGATCGCAGGCGCGGGCGCGCCGACCGTCTCCGCCACCGGCGAAGGCACGCGGTCCCGGGGGGCGCCGGTGCCGGCGCAGGCGACGAGCGCTGCGGACGCGATCAGCGGCAGCAGGAAACGGAACGGGGCAAGGCTCGACATCGTCGGAATCCCGTGGGGGGCCGGGGTGGGTGGGAGGCTCACGCGGACACGTAGGCCAGCGTCGGCGTCAAACGATAGGCCCGGCACAGTTCGGCCAGGCCTGGCGGGTTGCCGGCGACCGCCAACGCGCCACCGCCGGCGAGTTCGGCCAGCAGGGCGAGACCGGCGCTGTCGAGCGTGGTGACGGCGGACAGGTCCAGCCGCGCGGTGCCGGCGCGACCGGCCTGCGCCTGCGACCACAGCGCCGGCACCGATGCGGCGACGACATCGCCGGCGAACGCCAGCGCATCGCCGTCGCGCCGGACCGAAGCCGCGGCCGTGCCCATCACTCGGCGGTCGCCTGGATCTGGCCGCTGCGCAGTTCGCGCGCGACCTGCTGGATGGACGTGCGCTGCAGCGGCGTATCGAACTGCTCGCGGAACGTGCGCACGAACGACACGCCTTCGACCATCACGTCGAACACCTTCCAGGTGCCGCCGCTCTGGCGCATCAGGTAGTCGACCGGAATCGGCTCGCCGCCGCTGCGCAGCAGTTCGCTCGACACGCGCACGCCGAGGCCACGCGGCAGCGGGGCCTCGGACTTGATGCGCACGCGCAGCTGGGTGTTGAAGTCCAGCAGCGACGAGCCGTACCTGCGCATCAGGTTCTCGGCCAGCGCATCGCCGAAGGCCTTGACGTCGGCATCCGACGCGCCGCGGCCGTGGCGGCCCAGCACCTGCCGCGCCGCATAATCGCGGTCGAACATGGTGTTGAATTCGCCATCGATGAAGGTCTGCAGCGCGGCGCGGTCGCGGGTGAACTCGGCGCGACGCGATTCCAGCGTCGTGAGCACGCGCTCGGTGTTGCCGAGCACCAGTTGGCTCGGCGAGCCGGCCTGCGCGGTGCTGGCGGCGGGCGCGGCGGCCGGGCGGGCCTGCGCGAACGCGGCGGCGGGCAGCACCAGCGCGGCAGCGAGGGCGAGCGGCAGGGCGCGACGGATCAGGGGCATACGGATCATGGAAGGACTCCTTCGTCACTGTGGGGCGCGTCGGGCGACGCGATGCCGGCTTCGGGCGCGGCTGGCTGGGCGGCGTCGGCACCTTCGCCGCCGCCACCGAACATGTACTTGCCGACCATCTGCATCAGATCCACCGCCGGCGAGGTGAACGCGATCTCCTCGCCCGGCTGCAGCACTTCGAGATCGCCACCGACCGACAGGCCGATGTAGCTCTCGCCGAGCAGGCCGCCGGTGAGGATCGCCGCCGAGGTGTCGGCCGGGATCTCGTTGAAACGGTCCTCGATCTTCATCGAGACGATCGAATCGAAGCGCACCGGATCCAGATCGATGCCGGTCACGCGGCCGATGGTCACGCCGCCCACCTTGACCGGCGCGTTGGGACGCAGCTGGCCGAGATTGCTGAAGCGGGCGGTGAGCGCGTAGGTGCCGCCGCGGCTGAAGCCGAACTGGCCGTTGGTCGAGGCGATCGCCAGCACCAGCAGCGAGGCGAGCGCGAGCAGCAGGAATGCACCGACGGCGAGTTCGAGACGGGGACCACGGGCGCTTGTCATGGGTGTCACCTTTGCAGCGGACCGCCGGGCGTGGCGGTGAAAGAAGGAATCGGCGTTCAGGCCGCCGACATCAGCGGAACAGGAAGGCGGACATCACGAAATTGAACATCAGCACCAGCAGCGAGGCGTTGACCACCGCGCGCGTCGTCGCGACCGAGGTGCCCTCGATCGTCGGCTCGGCGTGGAAGCCGACGTAGGACGCGACCAGCGCCGCTGTGCCGCCGAACACCGCCGACTTCACGAACGCGGTGAGGAAGTCGTGGCGGAAATCGACCGCATCCTGCATCGACTGCCAGAACATGCCGTTGTCGATGCCCAGCACCTGCACCGCCTGGAACCAGCTCGCCGACAGCGCCAGGCTGCAGAAGAACGCGGTCAGCAGCGGCACGCAGATCACCGCCGCCCAGAAGCGCGGCGCGACGACCTTGGCTACCGGATCGATCGCCATCAGGCCGAGCGCGGTGATCTGGTCGGTGGCGCGCATCAGGCCCAGTTCGGCGGAGATCGAACTGCCGGCGCGACCGACGAACAGCAGCGCGGTCAGCACCGGGGCCAGTTCGCGGTACAGGCCCAGACCGATCAGCACGCTGACCTGGTTGCTGGCGCCGTAGGTCTCCAGCGCGCGGTAGCCCAGCAGGGTCAGCGACAGGCCGACGAAGGCGCCGCCGACCGCGATGATCGGCAGGGAGCGGCCGCCGATCTTGTAGATCTCGCGGACCAGCTCGGCGAAGAAATCGGCCGTGGGCTTCGACGCGCGCAGCACCGACAGCGAGAACATCCCGGCGCGGCCGAGCGAGCGGATCGCGGCGGTCATCGTGCAGTTCTCCGGTGGGAGCGCATAGGGGGCACTCGTGGGAGCGCGCTTGCGCGCGACAGGCCGCCCGCCAGGTCCGCATCGCGACCAGGGCCGCTGCCACAGGCTTGCCCGGCAACGCCCATCGCGGCCGAGGCCGCTCCCACGAAACGGGTATCCATCACGCCACCTTCTGGCGGGCGAGATCGCCGCGGTCGAATGCGATCGGGCCGTCCGGCTCGCCGCGCAGGAACTGGCGCACCAGCGGATCGGTGCTGGCCTCGAGCTGCGCCGGCGTGCCCTGGAAGACGATGCGGCCGTTGGCGATCACGATGGCGTGGTCGGCCACCGGCAGCGTTTCGTGCACATGGTGGGTGACGATGATGCTGGTCAGCCCGAGCGAGGCGTTGAGGCGGCCGATCAGGCTCATGATCACACCCGAGGCGATCGGGTCCAGCCCGGTCAGCGGCTCGTCGTAGATCATCAACGGCGGATCGAGCGCCAGCGCGCGCGCCAGGGCGACGCGACGCGCCATGCCGCCCGACAGCTCGCGCGGATACAGGTCGACGGCGGTCCGCAGGCCGACCGCCTGCAGCTTCATCGCGACCAGACGCGCGATCACCGGTTTCGGCAGCTTGGTGTGCAGCCGCAGCGGCAGCGCGATGTTCTCGCCTGCGGTCAGATCGGTCAGCAGGCCGTTGCCCTGCAGCAGCACGCCGATGCCCTTGCGCAGGTCCAGCAGTTCGCGCGTGCGGGTGGGCACGCGCTGGCCGAAGACTTCGACCGTGCCGGCAGCCGGTACCAGTTCGCCGGTCAGCGCCGAGAGCAGCGTCGACTTGCCGCTGCCCGACGGGCCCAGCACCGCGGTCACGCTGCCGCGCGGCACCGTGAGGTCGATGCCGGACAGGATCGTGCGCCCGCCGCGGTCGAGGCGGACATCGCGCAGCAGCACGGCGGGGGCGGTGGCGTCGGGCATTCGGTTCGCAGGGAAACGGGGGAAGGCGCGCGGCGGTTGGCGCGCGAAACCCGCAGAGGATGGCGGGCACACACTGAATCTTAACCCAGTCGCTGTACTGGCGAGTACAGGAATTGTCCCGGCGGCGGGGCGGAGTGTCCCGGCCGGCACGACTGCGCGCCGTTCCGACCGCGAACCCGACATCGCGACGGCATCGGAAAGGCACCTGTCTGTCGAATGCCGCTGGGAGATGCCGGGCGAGTCAGGCAATCAGTGCTCCGTCGCCCCAGCAGCTCCAACAGACGCATGTCCGATCAAGCTGCGGTCCATTGCTGTTCTGAAGTAAGCGAGCAAAAGCCCACAGATCAAAATGGATCCCAGCGTGCGCTGGGATGACGAGAAAAGTCTGAAGCTCGATGGGCCGGGATAAGGATCCACGCGTATGCATGCCGTCGCCCCGGCGAAGGCCGGGGCCCAGCGACTTCGCGCGATCGCGGTCGAAGGCAGGCCGCACCGCCCCCGACATGCGGGCGCGCACCCCGTATCGCCTCCTGCGATCCCGCTCCGGCATCATGGCCGGATGCCCGATGCCGCAGCCGACTTCCGCCTCTACCACTCCAACGCGTTGGAGGTGCTGGCGGGCCTGATGGCGCATGCGCTGCGCACGCCGGCGCCCGGGCAGTCGCTGCTGACGCCGGACGTGGTGCTGATCCCGCAGGTCGCGATGCGGCGCTGGCTGCAGGCCACGCTCGCCGCCGAACACGGCGTCGCCGCGAATCTGGAGTTCGTGACGCCCGGCGAATTCGTCGGCCGTGCGCTGGCGGCGAACCCCGGATCAAGTCCGGGGCAGGTTCCCGGTCCCGCCGACGATGAACTCGATGCCGCCGCGCTGCGCTGGCATCTGTATGCCGCGCTGACCGATCCGTCATTCCTCGCCCAGCCCGCGCTCGCCGCGCTGCGCGCGCACGTCGACGGCAACGATCCGCTGCGGCCATGGGCGCTGGCCGGCGAACTCGCCTCGGTGTTCGAGAAGTACCAGGCCTGGCGCCGCGACTGGCTGCTGCGCTGGGAAGCGGGCGCGGATGCCGACGATCCGCAGGCCATCCTGTGGCGGCGCATCGCGCGCGGCCGCCAGCATCGCGCGCGGCGCATCCAGCAGTATCTCGACCGCTTCGAAAGCGCCGGCGCGCCGTTGCCCGTCGGCCTGCCGCCGCGGCTGTTCGCGTTCGCCACGCTCAACGTCTCGCCCGACGTGCTGCGCGTGCTCGCCACGCAGGCGCGCGTCGGCACGCTGCATGTCTACGTGCCCTCGCCCAGCCGCGACTACTGGGGCGATCTGCAGCGCGTGCGCGCCGGCGGCGCCGAGGCCGCACGCACCGAGAATCCGTTGCTGCAGGCCTGGGGCCACGCCGGCCGCGATTTCATGGCCGTGCTCGGCAGCTACGAAGTCGTGCATCCCGATGTCGAACTGCGCAGCGATGCCGATCCCGGTGAAGGCGGCGGCGCGCTGCACGGCAGCCTGCTGCGGCGCTTGCAGTCGGACCTGTTCCAGCGGCTGCCGTCACCGCCGCTGACGCCGACCACGTTTGATCCGCGCACGCGTCTGCCCGCACTGCGACGCGACGATCCCAGCCTGCAGGTGCATGCCTGCCACACGCGTCTGCGCGAACTGCAGGTACTGCACGACCAGCTGCGCGCCCTGTTCGAGGATCCGCGCTTCGATCCGCCGCTGCAGCCGCGCGACGTCGCGGTGCTGGCGCCGGACATCGATCCCTACATCCCGTATCTCGATGCGGTGTTCGGCGGTCGCGGCCGCGAGGACTCCGGCTTCAATCAGGCAATTCCCTACGCACTCGCCGATGCCAGCCCGCTCGCCGGCGAATCGCTGGCCGACGTCTTCCTGCGCCTGCTCGCACTGCCGGTCGCGCGTTTCGGCCTGGAGGAAACGCTGGACCTGCTGGCGAGTCCGCCGCTGGCCGAGTCCGCCGGGCTCGATGCCGGCGCGTTCGCGCGGCTGCATGCGTGGCTGTTCGCGGCCGGTGCGCGCTGGGGCATCGACGCCGCGCATCGCGCGCGCCTCGATGCGCCGGCCGACGATGCCTACACCTGGGCGTTCGCGCTCGACCGCCTGCTGCTCGGACACGCCAGCGGCAGCGATGCACCGATCGCGACGGCGTCGGGACACCTCATCGCGCCATTGCCGGAACTCGAAGGCAGCGCGCTCGATGCGCTCGACACGCTGATCCGCCTGCTGCGCGTGCTCGCACGCCATGCGCAGGACCTCGGCGACGCGATGCCGCCCGACGCCTGGCGCGATCGCCTGCTGCGCCTGCTGGACGCACTGCTGCCGAAACCGCCGTCCGTGCCCGCGACCCAGCGCGCGCTCGATCGCCTGCGCAGCCTCATCGATGCCTTCGCCGCCGATGCCAAGCGCGCCGGTTTCGATGCACCGGTGCCGTCGGAGGCCGTGCGCGCGCATTTCGCCGCCGTCCTCGGCGAGGCCGATACGCGCGCGCCGTTACTGACCGGCGGCGTCAGCGTTGGCCGCATGGTGCCGATGCGCCTGCTGCCGTTCCGCGCGATCTGTCTGCTCGGCATGGACGACGGCGACTTTCCGCGTCGCGATTCCGCAGCTGGCTTGAATCGCCTGACTGCCGAACTCGGCACCGATCGACGACAGATCGGCGACCGCAGCACGCGCGACGACGACCGCTTCCTGTTCCTGCAGCTGTTCGCCGCCGCGCAGGACGTGTTCTACATCAGCTACCAGGGCGCGGATCCGCGCGACGGCAGCGTGCGCGAGCCTTCGGTGCTGGTCACCGAATTGCTGGCCGCCGCCGATGCGCAGCACGCGCCGGGTGCACACGCGGCAGCCGGTCTCGTCGTGCATCACCCGCTACAGCCGTTCGCGCCCGCGGCGTTCGGCGCCGGCGATGAGCCGCGCCGGTTCTCGTACCGCCAGCAGTGGTGGCAGGCTGCATCGCAGCCGGTGCAGCGCCGTGTCGCCTTGCCGGCGTGGTTCGACGGCACCGTGCTGCCGCCCATCGAAGAGGCGGACGACGCGCTGTCGCTCGATGCGCTGCGCCGGTTCCTGCAGGCGCCGACCGAGACCTTCCTGCGCCAGCGGCTGGGCATGCGGCTGGCCGAAGTCGACACGCTCGAAGGCGATGTCGAACCGTTGCTCGCGCCAGGCCGCGGCCTGGCGAAGCAGCAGCTGCAGCGCGCTGTGTTCGAAGCGCGTCTGCGCGGCGACGACGATGCGACCACGCAGGCACTGCTGCGCGCACGCGGTTTGTTGCCATCCGGACCGCTGGGGCGTCGCACGCTCGAAGCGGTACGGCGCGAAGTCGACGGTTACGCCGAGGCGTTCCGCGCATGGCGTGGCGATGCGGTCGCCGATGCGCCGAGACTCGAGGCCGACATCGATGGGATGCGCCTGCACGGGCGACTCGCCGATGTGTATCCGCACGGCATCGCGCGCATCCGCTTCGACGCGCCGAACGGCAACTCGTCGATCCGCGATGGCCTCGACTGGCTGCTCGCCAGCGCGGCCGGACTCGAGACGCCGCTGGTGCAGTTCCTCGATGGCGGCGATGCGGGCCCCGGTCCGCACACGCGCGCCACGCTCGCACCACACGAGGCCCGCGCCCTGCTCGCGCATCTGATCGCACTGCGCGCCCAGGGCCTGCGTACGCCGTTGCCGTTCGCGCCCTACAGCGGCTGGGAACTCTTCAACGCGCCGACGCTCGAACGCGGCCTCCAGAACGCGGCGAAGAAGTGGCACGGCAGCGACCGCAGCTGGGGCGAAGGCAATACCGAAGCCCTGCGCCTCGCGTTGCGCGGGCGCGATCCGTTCACCGACGAGGCCACGCAGCTCGCGTTCGTCGATCAGGCGATGACGGTCTTCAGTGCGGTCGTCTCCGGCATGGTCTACGGCGGCACCGATCCCGACGCGCTGCGCGCGCTCGCCGCGGAACTCGACGTGGAGGAATCGGAATGAGCAGCCCCGATCCCTATCTGCTGCTGCCACTCGACGGCGTGCGCGCCATCGAAGCCTCCGCCGGGACCGGCAAGACATTCACGCTGGCGACGCTGGTCGTGCGGCTCGTCGTCGAAGGCGGCCTGCGCGTCGGCGAGATCCTCGCCGTGACCTTCACCGAGGCCGCGACCCAGGAACTGCGCAGCCGCATCCACAGGCGCCTGAAGATGGCCGAGGCGCTGGTCGAGGCCGACATCGGCGACGACGCCTCGCCGGAAGCCGCACTGACCAGCGCCGTGCTCGCCCAGCATCTCGCGCGCGGCGAAGAAAGCGCCGATGCCTTGCGGCGCCGCCTGCGCGCGGCGGCCGACGAGATCGACCTCGCCGCGATCTTCACCATCCACGGCTTCTGCGCGCGCGTGCTGCGCGAACATGCGCTGGAAGCCGGGCAGGGCTTCGACGCACCGGAACTGATGGCCAGCGACACCGCATTGCGCGAGGCCATCGCCGCCGATCTGTGGCGTTCGCATGGCGTCGAACCCGATGCGGCCGACGATCTGCTCGCCCTGTGGCCCGGTGGTCCGCGCGCCTTCGCCGGAGACCTGTCGCCGCTGATACGCGAACGCGTGCTGCGACCTGCACTCACCGATTTGCCCGACGATCCCGCACCGCGTCTGCGCGCCGCCGGTGCCGCGCTCGCGCATGCGTTCCACGCGCATGGCGACGACTTCCGCGCGTCGCTGATCGAGGCCGTCGACAACAGGATTTTGCACGGCGCCAGCTACAAGGCCGACTGGATCACCGCGCTGTTCGCCGATCTGCGCAGCTGGTGCGCGGCCGGCGATCACGACACACCGTTTCACCACGCCAAGCTGCCGCATCTGCGTCGCGAGCGGTTGGTCGAGAAGACCAACAAGACCGCAAAGGGACCGACGCCGGACTCGCCCGTGTGCGATGCGATTCCCGCGTATCTCGATGCGCTCGACGAGATCGCCGAATGGCAGGATGCGCGCCGCGTCGAACTGCTGCATCGCCTGCGCGATGACGCGCGCGCCCGCGTCGACCGCTTCAAGCAGCAGCAGCGCGTGCAGACCTACGACGATCTGATCGACCGCGTGGCCGATGCCGTCGATGGCCCGCAGGCCGATGCGCTGGTCGCGCAGCTGCGTGCGCAGTACCGGGTCGCGCTGGTCGACGAATTCCAGGACACCGATCCGCGCCAGTGGCGCATCTTCGAACGCGTGTTCGGCGAAGCCAGCGGCGCGCCGGCGCTGTTCGTCATCGGCGATCCCAAGCAGGCGATCTACGGTTTCCGCGGCGGCGATGTCGAAACCTATCTCGCCGCGCAGGCCTCGGCCGAACTCGCGCCGCCGCTTGCGCTGAACTTCCGCTCGCGCCCCGGCGTGCTGCGCGCGGTCGCGGCGCTCTACGCGCAGGCCGAAGCGTCAGGACATCCGCCATTCGTCGACGCCCGCATCCGCTTCCGCGAAGTCGGCCCCGGCGGCGTGCGTCGCGATGACGACTATCTGCGCGATGGCGCACCCGCGCCTGCGCTCACCTTATGGCAGGCGCCTGACCCGCCACCGGACCACAAGGGCAAGGTCAAACCCTGGAGCGCCGGCCGCTCGCGCGAACTCGCGACACAAGCCTGCGTCGCCGAGATCCACCGCGTGCTCAGCGATGCACGCGCAGGCACGGCCTTGATCGAGGGCCGCCCGGTGCAGCCCGGCGACATCGCAGTGCTGGTGCGCTCGCACAGTGAGGCCACGCGCATCCGCGCCGCGCTGGCGATGGTCGGCATTCCCGCGGTCGCGGCCGGCAAGCAGAGCCTGTTCGCGACGGCCGAAGCACGCGACGTGCATGCGCTTCTGCTCGCGCTGCTGCACGGCGCCGACGACGGCCGCCTGCGCATGGCGCTGTCGACGGTGCTGATCGGCGAGGACGCGACGCACGTCGCCGCGCTCGACGAGGATGGCGACGCGCTGCGCAGCTGGCAGCTCGCCGCGCTCGGCTGGCGCGACCGCCTGCAGCGCGGCGGACCGCTCGCCCTGATCACCGATCTCTGCGCCGGACATGCGGGCCGCCTGCTTGGCCTGCTCGATGGCGAGCGTCGCCTGACGAACTATCTGCAACTCGCCGAACTGCTGCAGGAGGCGCAGGCGCACGCGCTCGGCCTGCACGGCCTCGTCGACTGGCTGTCGCGCGCCATCGCGTCCGCCAGCAGCGATGACGACAGCCAGCTGCTGCGCCTCGAATCCGACGCGCGCCGCGTGCAGGTGGTCACGCTGCACAAGAGCAAGGGCCTCGAATATCCGCTGGTGTTCCTGCCGTTCGCCGGCATCGGTGGCAAAACACGCGACGCCGGACGCCACGTTACCGTGGCCGACGACGACGGCCGCGCCCTGCACTGGAAACTGCTGCCGTCGCGCTCGGGCTGGAACGAGGCGAAGCAACGCTGGCAGCACGGGCAGCGCGCCGAAGACGCGCGCCTGCTCTACGTCGGCCTGACCCGCGCGCGCCATGCGCTGTGGCTCGCGGGCGGGAAGTTCTACGGCTTTGAGAAGGCCGCGGTCGCGCACATGATCGATGCGCCGGACGCGCTTGCCGAAACGCTGGGCGCTGCCATCCGCATCGACACGCAGACGCCACCCGCGTCGCTGCCGTGGCTGCCGCCCGAATCCGAAGACGCCGTGCCGGCCGCGCGCGTCGCCACGCGCTCGCTGCTGAGCGACTGGTGGGTCTACAGCTTCACCCAGCTGGCGAATGCTGGGGCCGGCCACGACGCGTCGAGCGCATCCACGCAGGCCGCGCCCGGCGGTCTGGACGAGCCCGCCGTCGATCCCGATGCAGCGTCCGAGACCGATGCCTACGATCCACGCTTCGCCGGTGCGCGCTTCGGCGTGGTGCTGCACGACGTGCTCGAACGCAGCGACTTCGCGCAGTGGTCGGCGTGGACGCCCGATGCGCCTGCGCCAGAAGCCGATGCGGACGTGATCAAAGAGCGCCTGCGCGCCGCCGGTTATGCCGATGCCGATCTCGACGATGGGATCAATGTGCTGACCCCGCTGGTCGGCCAGACCCTGACCGTCACCCTGCCCGAAGGCGTGCGCCTCGCCGACGTGCCGCCGGATGCGCGCCGTCCGGAAATCGAGTTCCAGTTCGCGCTTGCGCCCACACGCATCGACGCCCTGCTCGCCCTGCTGCACCGCCACGACGTGCTCGCTGCGCGCAGCGGTTTCGGCACGCGTCGCCAGCTCGAAGGCCTGATGACCGGCCTGATCGATCTGACCTACGTGCACGACGGCCGCTGGTACGTGCTCGACTACAAGACCAACCGCCTGCCCGGCTACGGCCCCGCGCAACTCGACGCTGCGATGGCGCACAGCGAGTACGACCTGCAGGCGTTGATCTACACCGTCGCCCTGCACCGCTGGCTGCGCTTCCGCCTGGGCGACGGCTACGACTACGCGCGTGACTTCGGCGGCGTGCGCTATCTGTTCTGCCGCGGACTGGATGCGACGCGTGATGACGCACCAGGTGTGCAGGCGTGGCGCTTCGCGCCGGAACTGGTGAACGCATTGGACGGGTTGTTCGCGGGGCGGGACGTGGGGGTGGCGGCGTGAGTGACGGGCGCTCAATCCATTTCGAGCACGCGCAGGATCAGAGCCCTTCCACGCTTGCGGGGAAGGGTTGGGGGGGGGCAAACCATCAGCCCTCTGAGGAAATCGCCATCCGCCAGAACTCCCGGGACGAGCCCGTGTTCTCCGCAATCGGACCCCTCGCCCCCATCCCAACCTTCCCCCGCGTGCGGGGGAAGGGGCGGTTCGCCGCGATTTGTCCGGCTGTCGCCCCATGAGCACCCCCGTCCTCCTCCAAAGCCTCCGCGAGGCCGGCGCCCTGCGCACGCTCGACAACGCGCTCGCGCAATCGCTGCGTCGCCTCGATCCCGCGACGCCCGACACCGTGCTCGCCGCCGCCGCGCTCGCGTCCCTCGCCGTCACCAACGGCCACGCCGGCTTCGATCCTGCCGCGCCGCAGCGCCTCGTCGACGCCGACATCGACTGGCCCTCGCCCGACACCTGGCGCGCGGCGTTGGAAGCCTCTCCGTGGATCTCGCAACCCGGCGACGGCGACGCCGAATCCATCGCCGACACACCGCTGGTGTTCGAACATGGCCTGCTCTACCTGCGCCGCTATCGC
This sequence comes from Proluteimonas flavola, assembly GCF_021191705.1. Taxonomy (GTDB): domain Bacteria; phylum Pseudomonadota; class Gammaproteobacteria; order Xanthomonadales; family Xanthomonadaceae; genus Luteimonas; species Luteimonas flavola. The sequence continues at coordinate 52,160 of NZ_JAIWPU010000004.1, read as the reverse complement.
GAGTACGAGCGCCGTCTCGCGCTCGGTCTGCGTCGTATCGGTGCACAAGCGCCGGAAACGGAAGCCACCGACGCGTTGGCGCCGCTGTTCGCAGGGCTCTTTCCCGATGCCGGCACCGGTAAGGACCTGCAGGCCCGCGCCGCCGCGGTCGCGCTGCGTCACAACCTCGTGCTCGTCACCGGTGGTCCCGGTACCGGCAAGACCACCACGATCACACGCCTGCTCGTGCTGCTCGCCGCGCAGGCGCAGCAGGCCGGAAATCCGGTGCCGCGCATCGCGCTCGCCGCACCGACCGGCCGCGCCGCCGAGCGCATGGCCGAGAGCGTGCGCAAGGCCGTGCAGGCGCTGGCCGCTTCCGGTATCGATGCCGCGCTGCTCGGCCCATTGCCCACTGCCGGCACCACGCTGCACCGCCTGCTCGGCACGATTCCCGACAGTCCGCGCTTCCGCCACCATGCCGACAACCCGCTGCCGTTCGATGTCGTCGTCGTCGACGAAGCCTCGATGATCGACCTGCCGCTGATGGCCAAGCTGGTCGACGCCGTCGCCGACGGCGCGCGCCTCGTGCTGCTCGGCGATCCCGACCAGCTGCCTTCGGTCGAGGCCGGCGACGTGCTCAGCGGCATCCTGCGCGCGGCCGGCGACGGCACCGACATCGCCGCTGACGACGCCGACGCATTGCAAGCCTTGCTCGGCATGCTGGCTCGTCGCCCCGGCGCAGGCCGGGGCCCAGCGACTTCGGCTTCACCTGCCTTGGCTCGTCATTCCCGCGCAGGCGGGAATGACGGCGCACAATTCCCCGGCCGCCGCATCCACCTGCAACGCGGCTACCGCCAGAGCGCCGCCCTGGATCTCGCGCCGCTCGCCACCGCCGTGCGCGAAGGCGATGCCGGCACCGCGCTGTCGCTGCTGCGGACCGGCGAACTCGCAGGCGTGCACTTCCACGAAGGCCAGTCCGACCCGCTGGCCGCGCACCGCGAGCATCTGCTCGCGCACTGGACCGCACTCGCCGGGACCACCGACCCCGGACAAGCGCTCGCGCTCGCCGGCCGCCTGCGCATCCTCACCGCGATGCGCGAGGGGCCGCAGGGCGCACGCGGACTCAACGCGCGCATCGAAGAACTGCTGGGCGGCAATACGCGCCGCGGTGCCGGGCCGGGCTACTTCCACGGCCGTCTGTTGCTGGTCACGGAGAACAGCTACCGCCACCGCCTGTTCAACGGCGACATCGGCATCTGTCTGACCGACGGCACCGGCGCCGTCATGGCCTGGTTCCCCGGCGACGACCCGCAGCATCCGCGCCCCTTCCATCCCGCCGCCCTGCCCGCGCACGACAGCGCGTTCGCGATGACCGTGCACAAGGCGCAGGGCTCGGAGTTCGACGAGGTCTGGCTGGTGCTGCCCGAGCGCTTCAACCGCGTGCTGTCGCGCGAACTCGTCTACACCGGCATGACCCGCGCCCGCAGCGCGCTGCACATCGCCGCCCGCGCCGACGTCGTCACCGATGCACTGGCGCGGCACGCCAGCCGCTGGTCGGGGCTGGGCTGGCGGCTGGGCGCGCCGGAGGCGCTGTCTTCTCCACCCGCACAGCGCGCGCCCGAATCGCCGCCGAGCCAGGGCGCGCTGTTCTGATGCACGCCAGGGCCAGGGACGCCACATGCGCACGGAAGATCGGAACATGACCCCGTCCGATCCGATCCCGTATCGCACCGAGGATGCGCAGACGCGCATCCAGGTGCGGCTGCATGGTGAGTCGGCATGGCTGACGCAGCGACAGATGGCAGAGCTGTTCAACGTCACGGTGCCCACCCTCAACAAACACCTGTCCGCGATCTATGCGGACGGCGAGGTTGAAGCTGAACGAACTATTCGGAGATAGGGCGGCGTCCGCACGGGCGACGATGAGTTCGGCCGCCGTCTTCCGGGTGACCGCGTACCGCAGCTTGTTCTGGATTTCGGCGAAGAACAGCGTGGACCGGCCGCTGGAGTTCAACGACCGCGACGTGCTTCAGGGCGCAGGTGCCGTCAGGCACGAGGCGATGCAGCGTGTGGCACACGAACGCTCGCTACGAGGCGCGCAGCGCCGGTCTGCTGCCCGACCGGTACACGATCGCCGCCTTCGGGCGGCGATTGCGTTTGCGATGCGCGAGCGCCGCGTGTCGAACGCCGACCGCACCCGCAACAGGCCTAACGGATCCGCGTGACCCCGGACACATCCGCCGCGCCGGCTTCGCGTTCCTGGGCCCGGCCCAGCCACAGCGCCAGCGCCGCCCACAGCAGCGCGAGCGGCAGCACCACGCTGACCAGGCCGCCCATCGCCAGGCCCAGCCGGCCGAGCAGGCCTTCGGTCTGCGCGCCGGCCACGTCGCCGGCGCGGTAGACGAAGGTGTCGATGAAGGCCTTGGCCTTGTATTTGTCCTCGCGGCTGGCGACGGTGAACAGGGCTTCGCGCGCCGGTCGGGTGATGCCGCGCTGCACGGCGCGGTTGGTCGCTTCGAGCAGGATCAGCACCACGAACGAGCCGTAGATCGCCAGGCCGATGAAGCCGAGCGCGGTGGCGACCGGCAGGATCGCCAGCGCCACGCCGAGGCCGAAGCGCCGGATGAGCCGTCCGGTGAGCGTGAGCTGCAGCACCAGCACCGCGACCTGCGTCCACATGTCGATGCTGCCGAGCAGCGCCGCGCGCGCGTCGGTGTCGTCGGCGACCGCCGCCACCATCTGCAAACGGGTGAAGTAGACCAGCGTCGCCATCACCGTCATCAGCAACACGTAGCCGGCGATCCCGCTCAGATACGGCGAGCGCACGACCGCGCGCAGGCCCGCCCACGCACTGCCGCCGATACGCTCGGCCCCGGCGACGACACCGGCCGTGGCATCGGCCGCGCGATCGGCCGCGCGATCGGGCACCACGCGCACTAGCAGCCATGCGGCCACCAGCGCCAGCAACAGGAACGCGCCAGCCACCAGCAGCAGGCTGGGCGTGCCCAGCGGCTCGGCCAGTCGCGAGGTGAGCCACGGCCCGAAGATCGCGCCCAGCGTGCCGCCGATCGAGATCAACGCGAAGAACCGCTTGCCCTGGTCGCTGCTGAAGCGATCGGCCAGCAGCGCCCAGAACACCATGGTCACGAACAGGTTGAACACGCTGAACCAGACGAAGAACACCTGCCCGCTGCGATCGCCCACGGCGTCGGGCGCGAACACCAGCAGCGCCCAGAAACCCACCAGGCTCGCCACGAAGAAGCCGTAGGTCGCGCCGATGAACTGCAGCCGCCGCAGCCGGCTGACCAGCCAGCCGAACACCGGATTCACCGCCAGCGTGACCACCGCCGTGCCGATGAACAGCCAGCGGATGCTTTCGATGCCGCGCGCCATGCCCAGCGCATCGCGCGCCGGCCGCAGCAGCATCAGTGCGGTCAGCACGCAGAAGAAGAACAGCGCGGCGATCAGCACCGGCCCGAGCTCCCCGTGTCGCAGGTTGAGTGCGTCCTGAAGCAGGCGCGGACGACGGGATGTGGATGGCGTGGTTCGAGTCATGCGGCGGCTGCCCGGGGTGCGTATCGCGACGGAATCCTGAGAACCTGTTCTGAGACGTGCGATCAGCGTTTCCGCGACGGGAAACGTGCGCCGGTGAGGTCTTCGCTGACCGACCACAGGCGGGCCGCCGTGTCCGCATCCCGCGCAGCGGCGGGCACCGTGGCGAGACCGAGCGGTCCACGCCGTTCGTCGTCGCCGGCCGGGCCGTAGTACTGCCCGGCCTGCGCCTCGACCGCAGTGGCGGCGTACAGCGTGGACAAGGCGCCCTGGGCAGGCGAGTGGTACTGATCGCGATCCCTGGCCCAGTTGCGTCCGAACGCGCTGTCCAGGCCCGGGCCGCGTTCGATCAGTTCCGTGACCGCGACGCCCGGATGCGCGGCAAAGCTCTGGATGCCCCAGCCTTCCGCCTCGCTGCGCCGCTGCAGTTCGAACGCGAACATCAGGCCCGCCAGCTTGGACTGGGCATAGGCCGCATACGGATCGTAGGCGCGCTCGGATTGCAGATCGTCGAAATCGATGCGGCCGCGGGCGGCGGCGATGCTGGACAGGGTGACCACGCGCGCGGCATCGCTTTTGCGCAGCAGGGGCAGCACCTCGGCCGTCAGCGCGAAGTGGCCCAGGTAATTGGTGGCCAGCTGCGCCTCGAAACCGTCGGCCGATGTGGTGCGCTCGGGCGGCGCCATGATCGCCGCATTGTTGATCAGGCCGTCGAGGCGCGGCAGCGTCGTGTTGAGGCGCGCGCCCAGCGCCCGCACCGAGGCGAGATCGGCCAGGTCCACCGCCTCGAACGCCACCTGGGCCACGGGATGCGCCTCGCGGATGCGCGCGATGGCCGCCTCGCCCCGCGCCGGGTTGCGGGCGGCGATGACCACGCGCGCGCCGGCGCCGGCCAGCGCCTTGGCATCCTCGTAGCCCATGCCGCTGGTACCGCCGGTCACCAGGAAGATGCGGCCTGCCTGCGACGGGATATCGGCGGTGTTCCAGTCCGGCTTCGGCGCGCTCTGCGCGAAGGCGTTGCCCACCTGGAACACGCCGCCCAGCAGCAGGCCCAGCGCCAGCAACCCGCTGCGCTGCGTGCGTTCGCCGCTCGACTGCGGCGTCATTCGAATCTTCGTCATGGTGCGACCCTCTCGATGTGGTGGTCCGCGGCCCGGCAGGCCGGGCTGCCGCGGTCACAGGAGTGTCGACCGCCTGATCGCTTCCGATAAGCCGTATAAAGACGGATGCGGCGTACGGTCAGTCGCACAATCGTCACCAGGAGGACGCCCGCGCGTGCGCCAGCCCAATCTGAGTTACGTCGCCCTGTTCGCGGCCGTGGTCGAAGCCGGCGGCTTCCGGGTCGCCGCGCACCGGCGCGGCCTGTCGGCCTCATCGGTCAGCGACAGCATCCGCCGCCTCGAAGCCGAGCTCGGCGTGCGGCTGCTCAACCGCACCACCCGCAGCGTCACCCCGACCGAAGCCGGCGCCCGCCTGCTCGAACGTCTGCGCCCGGCCCTGGACGAGATCGACGCCGCCTTCAACGATCTCGACGACAGCACCCAGCGACCGGTGGGCACCTTGCGACTCAGCGTGCCGGTGCCGACCGCGCGCTTTGTGCTGCCGCGGCTCATTCCCGCCTTTCTGGCGCGGTATCCCGGCGTGAGCGTGGAGGTGGCGATGGACAACGCCCACATCGACATCGTCGCCGCCGGCTACGACGCCGGCGTGCGCTACGAGGAAAGCCTGGCCAAGGACATGATCGCCGTGCCCATCGGCCCGCGACGGCAGCGCTTCGTCGCCGCGGCCTCGCCCGGCTATCTGCAGAAGCACGGCCTGCCGGTGCACCCGAGCGACCTGCTCGGCCACCGCCTGATCGGCCATCGCTTCGAAACCGGGAAGCTCGGCGTGTGGGAGTTCGAGCGCGCGGGCACCACCATCCGGGTGCCGCCGCAGGGACCGCTGCTCTCGTCCTCGCATGACCTGGAGGTGGGCGCCGCCGTGGCAGGCGTAGGGATCATCTACACCTTCGAAGAACACCTCCGGCCATCGCTCGACCGGGGCGAACTGGTGCCCGTGCTCGAAGACTGGTGGCAGGCATTCGAAGGCCCGTACCTGTACTACAACGATCGCCGCCACATGCCCTCACCGCTGCGGGCATTCGTGGATTTCCTGAAAGAAACGGCGGCGCCGTAGAGACCGACGACGGCATCATGCGTCCGATATGGCGCGACCTCGCTCAGTTCGACGGCTTTTAAAGACCTTCCTCCCTCAAGTGAACCTGACATCCTGACACCGCTAGCTGCGCATCAAGCCCAGGCCCGAGTGATCACCTCGGGCCTAGGAGACGGTCCGTTATCAGAGGATCACGCAGTAACTGCCGGGACCATCGGAGTACCAGCACTCGTAGCTGAACTCCCACTGGCCCTCCCAGCAAGTGAAATGGCGCTGGCCGCGGTTCGTCTCAACGACACCCTGCTGCCCATTGTAGATGCAGGGTTCCGATGGCCCAGGGAAGCCCTGCGCGAAAACCGACCCGGATGACAAAGCGAGACTGATGGTGATCGCTGCTGCCACCTTTCCCATACGATTCTTCATGGAATTCTCCGAATTAAGTTGGGTGAAGCAGGCCGCGGCGATCAACCAGCCGCAATCTGCCCGACAAACCTGATGAATCAAATCGCTCATGGGAATCGGGGGAAGCCCCTTATCCTTGTAGGAATAGTCTTGTATCTAGCAGCAGAGGCGCCGGGCGAACCTGCGACCGTCCCCAGTCAGGCTGACCACTGTGGGATCGCTTCGAGTTCGTCTACACACCCAAGCATGGCAGTTGGCTGAACATGGCCGAGATTGAGCTCAATGTGATGATTGGCCAATGCCTGAATCGGCGTCTGGATTGCATCGACAAGGTGCGCCGCGAGGTCGCCGCCTGCCAACGCGATCAACTCAACGCCAAGGTCAACTGGCGCTTCACCTGCGCGGATGCTCGCGTCAAACTCAAAATACTTTATCCGACATTTGATGCGTGACGAGATACTAGGTAGGTAGAAAAATCTTCGCCAGGAGTGGCGGGACGCTAAGCAAAATCGCGCAAGTAAAGAATCCTATTAAAAAAATCATGAAATCGCGACGCGTGGCATCAGACTTAGATCTGAAGAACGTCAACGCCATGGCTGTAATTGGGACGATTAATAATAAAGGCGCCCAAATCCAGAAGTTCATATCGCTCACCATTTACCAGGCCCCGGATAGGAACTCATGCATGCGTTAGCCGAAACCGCATAATTCGCCCAAAGTGCGACCGTGGTAACAATTCCAGCCGCACATACTGCAGCCGTTACTCCCACAACGGGCGTAGATAAGCAGCCGACGCCAGCTCCAACACCAGCTGCGACCATGGCGACGCCATTAGCCGCTGCCGCGATGCACGAATTTGAACGATTTCTGCTCCAAGAGTTGAAGTCATCCGCATAGTAGCGCTGGTAGTCAACGTACCCGCCCCCATCCGTGTAGTTATAGTTTCCAAGGTTTCCGCTGGAATAGAAAGCCGCTCCCCCAGTGTTCTCAATCAGATGCGGGCGAAGAGCATGGACTTTTTCGAGGTCAACAGGCTTCTCAAGTGAATCATCTCCGCCGCTGCTCACAACTCCGATAGCACCGAATCCACTTATAGTGCACTCTTCCTCCCAACCTCCAGGGTTGGCGCCGGCATCACAAGGGTTGTTGGGTACATGGAAATAGTCAAAACTCGCGAAAGGAATCGCGAAGGCTCCTGCCAGGGTCGGGTTAGTGAGCGCACCCCAGAATGACGCCCTCATGGAATCCCTTTGCACAGGATCTTGCTCGGCGATGCCAATCGCCTGCTCAAAACCCACCTCGTGCATTGCGCCATTTATATCTGCGATATAGATGCGTTGTGTCTGTGGGTCCGCAACAATCACAACACCTTCAGAGGTCGTGACCCTAAATGTCCCGTTCGACTGGTCATTGAAACCACTGATATACTGCGCTTGTGCAGCATTGGAAAAGATAGCCAAAACCAAAAAAACAGCTGTTGCAAAAAACTTCACACCATTCTCCGTGTAGTGAAAAATCCTTGGTAATATTACCTTTCAAACTTTCTACACACCTTAGCAGGCTGCTGAAATACCTCTCATCCTGGATAGACTACGACAAGACTCAGCGTGGCGTAATGGTGCCAGGGACAATTGGCGCTACGTCTACGAACCCGACAGCTACGCCCCACTGGCGCGCGTGACGGCTCCCGGTGCGCGCGGTAGCGGTGTCAGGGGCAACAAGCCGCAAGTCGCTCGACCCGTGAAAGAAGCGCCGCTGATCCTGGTGTCGAACGACAGGCTCCAGGTCCACTACACCGGGCGACGGTGCGGACCGGGCACGCAGCGCATGCCTCAGTGCGTGGTCGCGCCGCCCAGCCGTTCGCGGATCCACTGGTAATCCCGACGCACCGGCGCAGCCAGCACCGAGGGATCGCCGTCGTAGAGGTAGCTGGCGAAGGTGGCGCCGGTGTCGTCGGTGGCGTGCGGGTCGGCGCCGGCTTCCATGAAGCGCTTGACCGAGGGGATGTCGTTGACGAGAGCGGCCTGGTGCAGCGGCGTGGTGCCGGTGCGGTCGCGCACGTCCACCTTCGCACCGGCGGCGAGCAGGCGGTCGATGTTGTCGGCCTCGCGGGCGCGCAGGGCGTCGAACAGCGCGGTCTGCCCGTTGCGGGTGTTGGGCACGTCGACCGGCACGCCGCGTTCGAGCAGCAGGTCGATCCAGTTCGCGTCCTTCGACAGCGCGGCCTCGTGCAGGGCGGTGCGGCCCTTGGCATCGCCGCGCGTGGGGTCGGCGCCGAGTTCGAGCAGCAGGCGGACCGCGTCGCGGTCGCCCTGGCGGATCAGCCAGTTGAGGGCGGGCGTGCCCTCTTCGGTGGCGGCGTTGGCATTGGCGCCGGATGCCAGCAGTTCGCGGGCCAGTGCGGCGTTGCCGTCGCGGACGGCGGCGACGAACTGCGCCTGTGCGGGATTGTCGAACGAGCGCGCGTCCGTGGTCATGGATTCGTGTCCTTGCGTGCAACCGGTGGCCGCCAGCAGCAGTGCGGCCAGCAGCAGGTGCGGAAGCGGGAATGGGCGGCGGGTCATGGGGCGGAGCATGCCCCAGCGCGCGTTAAGACGCGTGCATGTAGATCAGTCGGGCGCATCCGGTGCCCCACTTCGCTGCGGGCTGCATGACCCGGCGCGGGTTCACTTGAAGGGGTTGATGAAGTCGACGACTTTGCCGGCGCCCTCGGCCACGCCACGGCCGAAGTCGCGGGCGCCCTCGGCAACATTCTGCGCGACGCCACCGGCGAAATCGCTCACGCCCTGGGCCACGTCACCGGCGAAGTCGGCGACGGCCTCCACGCTGTCGCCGAGCGTGTCGGTGGCCACGTCGACCACGCTGCCGAGGCCATCGGCCACGTTGCCGACCACATTGCCGGTGCCTTCGACGAAGCCGGCGACCGCATCGGCCGGCGTTTCGAGGCCGCTGATGCGGCCGAGGTCGCGGACGAAGCCGCCGGCGGCAGTGGTGGTGTTCTGCACGGTATCGCCGACGAAGCGCACGCCGCCGTCGACGACATCGCCGATGGTGTCGATGCCGGCATCGGCCACGTCACCCAGCAGGCCGTAGGTGGCGGCCACGCCATTGCCCTGCGAGACGTCGTGGATGAAATCGCCGGCGCCGGTCTTCAGTCCGGAGAAGGTGCCGCCGAGATCGCCGCCCAGATCGGTGATCTCGCGGATGCCGGAGGCGAGCGTATTGAACTGCAGATCGCCGATGGCTTCGACGCCGGCGACGAGGGTGTCGGTGCCGAAGGCGGTGGTGGCGCCGACCACGTTGCCCAGCGCATCGCTGCCGTGGTCGACGAGCACGCTGGCGCCGTTGAGCAGGCTGCCGACCACCCAGCTTTGCGGCGTGGCGCCGGGGCCGTTGCGCAGCACGTCGCCGACGGTGTCCAGGCCCGTGGCGAGGGCATCGCCGGCGGTATCGATGCCGGTGTTGGCCAGGCCGCCGAGCACGTCGCCGCCGCTGGGGGCGAGCGCGGGGTCGGTCGGCGTGGCATGGTCGAAGGCTTCGACGTACACCGCATCCGGGCCGCCACCGCCATGCAGGTCGCCGAAGCCCGTGCCCGGCGGCGGATCGATGCGCAGGGCATGGCCGACGGCCTCGGGCGGCGAGCCGACGATGGGAAGCAGCGGGATGTCTTCCTGCGCGGCGGTGAGCTGGTCGCCGTTGACGGCGTAGCGGCGCACCTGGCCGCTGTCGGCGACGCTGTCGCGGATGGCGTTGGGATTGAAGCCCAGGCTTTCGAGGGTTGCATTGCTCAGGCCGGAACTGTTGAAGGTGACGGCGGAAGCGCCGGTGGCCAGCGAGGCCGCCGAGGCCAGGCCGCCGCCGAGCGAATGCCCGGTCAGGGCGACGTTGCCGTCGCCGAAGACGCGTTCGGCGCGCTTGGCCAGCTCGATCGCGCTGCTGTACTGGGACGAGTCCATGCCCAGCCCCTGCTGGCCATTGTTGACCCAGTCCATGATCTCGCTCTGCTGGCCACCGACTTCCGAGCCGCGATAGGCGACGACATAGCCGCCGTCCTCATGCTGGTAGATCTCGGCGCTGAAGCCGGAACGGTCGTCGCTGAGCAGGGCCGGGTCGAGCGGAATGCGATTGCCGTGCTGGTCGGTCAGGCTGACGCCGTCGGCGTGCGGGGTGAGCGCGGTCCAGCCGGCATCGGCAAGCGCCTGCTGGTATTCCGGGCTGTCCGGCGCGTACGCGCCGTTGGCCATCATCGCGAAGACCTGGTCGCGCGAATCCGGTGCGGTGCCGCGGATGCTGTCGCTCAGGCCGTGGTTGCCGGCGCGGTAATCGTCGGCGACCGGCGGCGTAGGCGAGGCGGCCCGCTGCGGCAGGGCGTAGACGCGGCCGGTATCGGCAAGGGCAATGGCGGCTGCCATGGTGGGTCCATCCGCAGGGAGTCAGCCGTGACAGTAGTCGCGGCGCGGCGGGTGGAACACTGGGGGCGCCCCCAGGGCATGGACCAGCCCGTCATTCCCGCGACGGTGCAGGCGTCCGCGCGTGCTGCGCGCGCCTTGCGGCAAAAGCGCCACCAGAACCTGTTCACGATTCCGACGCGCGTCGCGTGGCCGCGTTGCGGCCACCCTGCGGGCCGGGCATGTGAACAGATTCTCAGCGATACGGCCCGGGCCCGCGCCACACCACTTCGCCGCGGCGATAGACGCGGTGGAAGCCGATGACTTCGCGCGAATCGCGGATGTCGGCCATCTCCGGGTCTTCCGGGGCGAGCATGCGGCAGTCGCTGGACTCGCGGCGCAGCGCGGTTTCCAGCGGACAGACCATGTAGTCGCGGGTGCCCGGCAGCGGGATGAAGAGTTCGGTGACGCCTTCGTCGCGCCATTGCCGCAGGCGGGTTTCGCTGGTGGTGTCGTAGACCACCTGGTAGCCGCCGACTTCGAGGCTGGGCTGGTCGGAGGTGGAATCGCGGCCGCGGCCCTGGCCGATGCGCGCGGTGCGTTCGCGGCCGGCGTTCACCGGTGCGGTGGCCTCGGACAGCATGCCGGGCGGCTGGCCCCAGACACGCGAGCGACGCCGGGCATCGGGCGGGCTGGCGGCGGCCTGCGACTGCACGGGTTGCGGCGGTGTCGGCGCGGCCGGCGGCGCGGGGCGTGGCGGACGCACTTCGGTGAGGGCTTCGACGGGCGCGGCCTCGTCGGGCGGCAAGGGTTCGGCGGGTTCTTCGACGCGCGTGGTCTGCACCCGCGAGGTCACGGGCGCGGCCTGCGTGGGCGGCGTCTGCGGTGGCGGGCTCGCAATCGGCGCGGTCACCGGCTGCGGCGGGGTGATGCCGATGTACTCGACCGCCATGGGGCTGCCGGCCGATGACCCCTGCGGCGTCTTGAAGACGATGGGCTGGGAGGTCAGCAGCAGATACGCGAACAGCACATGCAGCACCGCGCTGACGAGCGCGGCGAACCAGGGCTGCAGGCGTTCGGTCCGGGACGGGGCCCGGCCCTCCGCACGGCGGAACGCCTTGCTCATGCCGCCTGCAATGCGTCGGAGGTGCGGGCCTTCATGCGGAATCTGGAGGTGCGGCGTGGGGACCGGCATCGTAACGCGCGCGGGCGGGCAAACACGGGGCCGCGCGTGTCCCGGTCAAGGTCGCATGCAGGTCGGGGGTAGGTGCACCGGGTGATGCGGCAAACGTGCGGAGCGTCGCCAGTGCTTGCCGGCGGTCGCGGCCGCGTCGTGGCGATCGCCTGAACGGGGCGTGCGAGCCACAGGCCCTAGGAGCATGGGCGGCAGAAATGTTCGAGGCGAAAAGTTCGCTGCACGAGGCAAGATTTGACCAGCTTCGCTGTTGCAGAGCATTTCGCCGGTTTGCAGGCTCGTAGTGGTGCTACGGGCCAAAAACCGGCGGAAGCGCTTCACAACAGCGAAGCTGGTCAATATGGACCGTGCAGCGGGCTTTGCAGCCCGGACGATTTCTGCCGCCCACGCTCCTAGGGCCGGCCCCACTGGGCGAGGCGTCGGGCAGGTTGCACGCTGACGCCACGTCCCGCGCGCGCCAGGTTCCGGCCATGACCACTGCATTGTCTTCCGCCACGAACACGCTGCTCACCCATTACGACCGCGCCGCGGCCGCTGATACCGGCTTCTTCAGCGACGCCTCGCGGATCACCGCCAGCGATCTCGAAGCCCTGGTCGCCGACGGCTCGACGCCGCAGGACCTGCGCGACGCCGCGCAATTCCTGCTCGACAGCGAGGTCTCGCAGCGCTATCTCGACACCGCCAACGGCTCGGGCGGTTTCGACGGCCGCATCAGCCGCGACGACCTGCAGGCCGCCGTCCGGGAACTGGCCGGACCGGAGGCCTACAACGCCCTGCTCGACACCGCGGCCGGACAGCGCGCGTCCGCATGGAATCCGTTCTCCGCGGCGCGCGACGGCAACGTGGGCGATGGCGACATCGCGGCGGCGCTCGCCGACCCTGGCGTGCCGCAGGACGTGAAGGACACGCTGCAGTTGCTGCAGCAGGCCGGCGACACCACCCGCGCCAGCGAACTGCTGCGCGGCCTGACGCCCGAAGGCGCGGCCGCCGCGAGCGCGCTGCAGAATGCGCCGGCCTACACGGCGCTGTCGGATCCGGACCGTGCGCTGGTGGCACAGGCGTTCGTCGATTCGGGCGGATCGGCCTCGGTCGCGCGCGACCTCGCGACCCTGGTCGGCGACCCGTCGTTCCAGGCGATGACGCCGGCGCAGCGCACCGCCGCATTGAGCGAGGCGGCGTTGCTGCAGACACCCGAGTTCAAGGCGCTGTCGCCGGCCGACCAGCGGCTGGTGACGGAGGCGCTGGCCAACCGCAAGCCGGGCGACACCGATCTGCCGGCCGCGCTCAAGACCCTGATCGAGAGCGCGGACTTCCAGTCCAGCGACAGGTTCGGCGCCGACGAACGCACCGCGCTGCTGAGCCAGGTGCGCAACTATCCCGACTCGCGTTCGGTCGAGAACCTCGGGCAGCTGATCGGCAAGGACTGGTTCCGCGACTTCGACCTGGGCGACAGCCAGCGCGCGTTGAAGGCGGTGGCGTATCTGTCGCAGAACGATGCCGGCGACATGACCATCATCGACAACACGCTGGATCTGTTCCTGGCCGACGATGCGCCCTACCGCTTCGACTTCGGCGAGACCTCGGCCTACGGCTCCGTGCCGCCCGAACCCGGCGACCTGTTCCAGATGAATCCGAACTACATCGGCGCCGACAACAATCCCGTCGACATGTCGGCGGCTTCGACGCGCTCGGGCGAGTTGCGGGTGATCGGCCACACCTTCGTGCATGAGGTCAACCACATGCGCAACTGGGACAAGAGCCTGTCGTTGAACTCGTCCTACGGCTTCCATGAGGAATACCGCGCGTTCTACGTCGGTTCGCAGGCGCAGCACGGGCGCACGCCGACCGTGGCCGACGTCATCGACCGCGTGGCCGGCTTCGTCAACGTCGATGGCAGCTACGACCATCTCGCCGCGCTGCTCGACGCGAAGGGCCAGGATGCGCAGGAGATCGTGGACCACCTCAACACGATCCTTGGCCGCAGCGATCTGACCGTCGACAATGCACGCGCCGAGGTCAACGCGCTGCTGCAGGCAAAGAAGGACGCCGAGACCCATGGCACTCCGCTGCCGCCCGAATTGACCCGGTCGGCGGGCGTCACCACCGGCCCCGATGGCACGAACAATCTGACCAATGGCTAAGCTGATCCATGCTGTGGGGTGTTGCCTGTTGATCGTCGCCCCGTCCGGGTGCGCGCAGCAGGCGGCCGCACCCGCGGCGACCCCTGGCGAATCGACGGCGGAGACGATGGACGCAACCAGCACACGGGTGGCCGAAGTGGCCGCGAACGCCTACGGATGGAACGTGGCGGATGTCGTCGTGACCGATCTGCCCGACGGCGCCGCGGGCGACTGCCGCCTGGTCGGTGTGCGCTCGAACAACGTGCTGTCGGCTTCGACGAAGACCTATGCGGTGCTGCACGGCGACACGGTGGTCGGCCGTGGCGATCCCGACGCGCTGGCCCGCGTGCTGGAGGCCTGCGGTGACGGGGCGAGTGCGGCGCTGTGGGCCGAGGCGGTCGCGGCATTCGGCGAAGGTGTGCCGCCGGGACGCGTGCCGAAAACCGAATCCAGCATCTCCAGCGATGCGCACCGCGGCGCGATCGAGCGTGGCGGCTACAGCTTCCATCCGCCGCGCTTCGCGGCCGATGGCGCGGTCGAGTTCTTCATGACCGATGTCGAAGGCGGCCAGCTGTTCGAGGTCCGCGCGGCGCGCGGCGGCAATGGCGCGATCGAAGTCACGGTGCAGCCTGCCGGACGCAGCTGAATCACGCGTCCGGCGGATGCCTGAAACGCAGCGGGCCGGCGCTTTCGAGGCGCCGGCCCGTTGTCATGCGTGAAGCTTCAGTCCTTGAGATCGTCCGGTACCTTGCCGCCGTTCTCGGCGAGCTTGCGCATCACCGCCTTGTGCAGGGCGAGGTTCTGCTCGGCGCTGCCGTGGGCGCCGGCGTTGACGCCGAGTTCGGCGGCGAGTTCCTTGCGCGCCTCGAGGTTGGAATCGAGATCGAGCAGCTTCAGCAGGTCGACGATCGAATGGCGCCAGTCGCTCTTGCCGCCCTTCTCGGCGGCCAGGCCGGTCAGCACCGCCTCGACATCGACCGGCTCGGCCGGCTGCGCGGGCGCGGCAGGCGCGGGGGTGTGCGAGGGCGGCGAGACCTTGGGGTCGTTCTCGCTGCCGGTGAAGATCACGGGCGCCGGCTTGGCGGGCGCGGCGGCGGGTACATCCTTCTTGCGGCCGAAAACACGGTCGGCGATCTTCGAGAACAGGCCCATGCGGGTCACTCCGATGCGGGGAACGCCGAGTGTATGGCCGCGTCCGCAAAAGAGGAATGAAAGACGCGTGCGGTTGCAACGACACGCCGGCACCGGCTTCGCGCTGTAGATTGAGGGCCGCCACGCTCCATTGACGGCGCGGATCTGGTCCGGTTCGATTGAAAGGATGTCCCGATGGCTCTGATCCATTGCGAGGAATGCGGACGCGAGATCAGCGAACACGCATTCGCATGCCCCCGATGCGGCTATCCGCGCAGACGTTCGGCGCCGATGTCGCGCGGCATCAGGATCCTGCTCGCGGTGTTCGTGTTCATGCTGGTCGCCATGTTCGGGTTTGCGCTGACGGCTGCATGGCTGATGCGCAAGCCCGTCGACATCGAACTGCCGCAGCGGAGTCTTTCATCGGCCGCGGTATCCGTGGGTTGATCCGCGCCTGGTGCGCGTGATTGCCGCGCCTGCATCACATGCACTGCGCCATGATGGCTTCGCCCGGTTTCCGCCTCGCAGCATCGCCCATGTCCCGCATCCTGACCCTCGACGGCAGCCGCATCCACGATCTCGCCGCGTTCTACGACGAGGTCAACCGGGTGTTCATGACGGGTGTGGGCTGGCAGCTCGGCCACAGCCTCGATGCGCTCGACGACATGCTCTACGGCGGTTACGGCGCGCTCGATGGCGATGCGCCAGTCACACTGGTCTGGACGGACTTCGAGAAGAACCGCGGCGATCTCGACGTCGACGCCACGCGCGCGTGGTTGCAGGACAAGCTCGACACACCAGGCCGCTACGACAAGGCGCGCATCCGCCGCGACCTCGATGCGCTCGAGGCCGGCAGCGGACCGACGTTCTTCGATCTGGTACTGGAGATCATCGCCGCGCATCCGAACATCACGCTCGAAACGCGCTGATTCTCCGGTCGCATCACTCAGTCTGGAGTCGCGAAGCCGGCACCGTTCCAGACCTCGCCCACGCGGGATGCGAACGCACTGCGCGCAATCGCACGCGGCGACCAGACGGCTTCGAGTTCATCGCCGAGCCGACTGACGCCAGGCATCAGGCCGGTGAGATTCGTGAGCCGCCCCCACGACAGGTCGAACCGTTGCGACGGCGGTGCCGCCGCCGGCTCCAGCCGGAATCCGGCCAGGGCCACGATCGGGCCGACGTCGGCACCACCGACCTCGGCCAGTGCACGCTCGACAAGCGTATCGGCTGTCGGGTCCCAGACCAGCGCATGCCAGGGCGCGCCGATGACGCCACGGCTTGCCCGTACGGTGACGCGTTGCGTGTCTTCCGGATCGGCATCGCCTCGCCCGAGCCGGACGGGATCGGTATCGGGATCGGCCAGCGCTGCCTCCGGGGCGATCCATACCCGGCGTCCCAGCAGGAACATGGGATCGACCGGGGCGGCGCCGGGGTCCGCGACCGGCAGGCGCAACGCGGGCGCCCACAACGGCAGCGTTGCACCGAGTCCGGCCAGCCGCGGCAGCACGTGCTGCCGCCAGGCTTGCGCGAAATCGGCCCGCATCGGCACCGACAACAGAACCCCCGCGGCATCGGCGATGCCGGTGGCGTCATTGCCGATCTGGCCGAAGCCGATGCCCGGCGGTGCATCCTCCCAGGCCATCGCGCCGGGGCTGGCGAGACCGAGCGCGGCCGCGATGGCGGAGGTGCGCAGTGCGGTGTCGCCCGACGTCGACAGCAGGTTGAGGTAGCCCCCCAGTTCGGTGATGTTGAGGGGGGCGGGAATGCGCGACGGCACCACGCTGCCCTCGAGCGCGAGCCTGCGCAGCATCAGCACCTGCGCCTCCTGCACGTCCGGCGAGGCCGCTGCGCGGATCACCGCGGCCAGCGCTTCGTCGATCGGATCGAATCCGTCTGCCATGTCCGTGTCCTCTGCGTCCGCGCTCAGGGCGCGGTGATGTCGGCGTCCGCACGCCGGAGATCGGGGTACTGGTCGGACGGTGCGCCCGGGTGGATGTCCACCGCCCCGGGGTCTATCCGGACATCCGGCAACGCTTCGCCGATCCTGGCGATGAGCGCATCGCGGCGGGCGGTCGCCAGGTCGTGGTTGTGCCCGCGCTGCCCTTCCGGCGAAGCCGATCCGCGCACCAGGATGCGCTGCGCCTTGTACGCCTTCGCCCCGTCGATGAAGGCGTCGAAACGCGCCTGGTCGTTGATGCGTCCCTCCGCGGTTTCCGTTGGGATGACGACCTGGTCGCGATCGAAGAACACTTGCAGGCGCGCAGGTTTCGCTGCGGGCGGTACGACCGGGTCTCCCGGTGGCGCCGGCTGCGGTGAAGGCGGGGGTGTGGGCGCGGGCGTCGGGGTCTCCGGTTCCGCCTGCTTGCCGCCCGCGGCGTCCTTGCCGCCGGACGCGGGCTTGACGCCCTTGTAGGCCGCCGCGGTTTCCATCGCCTTGATCGCGACTTCCTTGGCCGCCGACAGCGCATCCTTGCGCGCGGACTCGGCGGTATCGGTGGTCTTGTTCGCGACCTCCTTGAGGTTGCCGGCGTTGGTCAGGGCCGCCACGTCGAACGGCGTGCCCAGATCGATCGCACGCTGCGCGATCGCCGCGGCCAGCGAGCTGTCGGCGGCGGTGCCACTGGTCGAGAAATTGTTGATGATCGGCGTGGCCGGACCGAGGGTATTGGGCGCGGCCTGGCCCGCGGTCAAACTGCCGGACGGCACGTCGATCGCATCGATCGCCGTGGCTTCGTCGCCGGGCGAATCCTTCCAGTTCCAGAACCGGGTGAGGTCGATCTTCTCGGCGGAGGGGCACCGCCCCAGCACCGCTTCGCCGAGCACGCCGCGCGTCGGCAGCGCAATGGTCGAGACGGGCTGATCGAAGGCCTCCATGTGGAAGCGCTTGAGCGCGCGCTGCAGCTTGCCGGTGTCGACCCCGATCTCCTCGGCGAGCACGGCGGGGATCTGGAACGGCATGACGATGGAATTGCCGTAAAAGCCGAGGACCTTGTTCGAGACACACGACAGCAGCGGCACGCCTTCCTGCACGTCGCCGTTCTTGTCCAGCAACGGCGGGGTCACCGAGTAGCGTTCGAGCAGCATCGTGCGTTCCTCGGCCGTCAACGATGCGACCACGCGGATGCTGCAGCGGACGGCGTTGCGCAGGACCCACTGCAGGGTCTTCTCGATCTCCAGCAGGTCGTCGTAGGACAACAGCGCGGCCATGCGGTTGGCCGAAACCGTCAGGCCGCTACCAGGCACGATCGTGCCGTTGGACGTCGGAATCACATCCAGCGGCTGGGCGCCACCACCGTCCTGTATCCCGGCACTCACGGTCACGTCCAGGTCGCCGCACTCGCGTTCGACGCGCTCGGCCGGATAGGACTTCGACACCCGCACGTCCAGTGCGAGCTTGCCGAGCAGGCCCGCAAGTTCGACCGGGTTCGCGCCGAGCAACGACTGCGCCGTGGATGCCCCCTTCGGCGCGAACACGTAGTCCAACCGGCGCGCGCCGCTCGTCACCACGGCGCCGACCACGTCGTTGAGCGGCAGCGATCGCGGCAGCGGGATGCAGGCCTTCAGTTCGAGGGCGCCGTCGCGCGACCTGCGCAGCCAGTCGAACAGTTCGATCTCTTCGGAAAAGGCATGCTCGCCCGTCGGCGGCGATGGCGGACTGCCACCCAGCCGCACCGCCTGGGAGCGCACGCCGTTGCGGAACAGCAGTTGCACCTGCGGCTGGTCGAGTACGGTGAATCCACCCGTCACTTTCACGACGATCGTCGTGATGGCCGGTCCCGTCGGCCCCTGCACGTCGCTGCGCGGGTCGGCGGCGAACTCGATCAGCGCCTGCAGGCCCTTGCGCAGGCGCCACGGCACTTCGCGCTGGAGTACATCGGCGTGTGTGAGCAACTTGGCGTAGCGGTTCAGCAACTGGTGCCTGTTCAAGGCCGATGTCGACAACGTGGCGGCCTGGCCCGCCGGCAGGAAATCGACGACATCCAGCGGCACCAGGCAGACGAGGCTGACGTCCTGCACCACGGTGGTGACATCGAACAGCCGCAGCACTTCCCAGTACTGCATGGTCAGCGCGCGCGTCTTGTTGTGGTTGGTGATGACCTTGGTGGTGACCTGCGTGGTCTCGCTGGCGGTGGCGAGCCGCATCGACGCGCGCGACGCACTGCGCACCGCGCTCGCATGCCGGCTGACCGATGCCTGGGTGTTCTGGGCCGCGTTCGAGGTCGATTGCCGGGCCCCGGACATCCAGGTCGAGGTGGAGCCTTCCGTACTCGCCTGCCCATAGCTCGTGGCCACGCCGCCTGCGAACGCACCGAACGGAAACACGCCACCGCCACCGGCCGCCGCGGCCACGGAGAACGAACTGGAACTCGCGCTGTACTCCGAGCCGCCCTGCGCCGACTCGCTGAAGCCGGCGGCGAACGTGGCCTGCACCGAACTCGAATCGGCCTGGTCGAAGCGCATGTCCTCGCGCTGCTCCAGCGCTTCGCGCTCCATGACGCTCGCGGTTTCGGTGCGTTCGACGACGGCGATGCGCTGCTGCTCGCCGGGCGCGAGCGGCAGCGAGTAGACGAGGTCGCCGAGCGCCAGCCCGTTCTGAGTCCAGCGCTGCGCGAGCGTCACCACGTACCCGATCGCCAGCGTGGCGGCGAGCGGCGTCGTCGAGACCGCGCCGACACCCGAGATCGCGCGACGGAAGGATTCCGTCGAAATCGGCCGATCGATCGCAACCCGATCAACCGCGAACAGGGGATCGCGTCCCGCGACCGGGATGCCCGGATAGACCGGTTGCAGCGTACCGCCCTCCTTCTGCAGGTGGGACAGGCGTGCGAGCGTCTTGCGACTCAACGCAGGATCGGTCAGGCGGAACATCAGGCTGTAGGAGAACCGGTCCTGGGACGGATCGGAACGGAACACCATGCCGCAATCGCCCTCGCCCAGCGCGACTTCGGGCTGCACCGGCACCGCGTGCGCGATGTCCTCGCGATCACCGCCCGCGGCAGCATCGGCCAGGTTGCTCAACACGCCGAGCGACAGCGGCTCGACCTGCTCGCGCACGGTCGCAGGCAGCAGGTCGCCATCGACCGTGCCGCGCGGCAGCGGAATCGTGATCGCCTGCATGCCGTTGCCGCCGATCAGCACCAGCTTCAACGCCTGGATGGGCCTGGCGTGCCATTCGGTCGGCAGCTTCAGGACAGCGGAGCCGTCCGACAACAGCGCCTGCGTGCGCACGTGCAGCGCCCCCAGCTCGCCTTCGTCTCCGGTGGCGGCGGCGAGCCGGACACGGGCACCCGTGACGGGTCGCCCATCGGGCTGCGTGAAGCGCAGGGTCACCTGAGCGGGCGTGATCGGGACATCGTCGACCTGCAGGTCCTGGTCTTTCGCGAAACGCGCCAGTGCATCGGGAATCTGCGACGCGGCCAGCCGGCGGTGCTGCTCCCGCTGCGCTTCGAGTGTCTGCCAGACATCTTCCAGTTGCTTGGCGTCGACGCCGTCGATGGGCGTCCATTTTCCGTGGATGCCGGGCACGTCCGGCAGGGTGAGCGGATTTCCCGTGGTGTCGTCCACAATGCCTTTCATCACGCGTACTCCTCCGTCATCGCGCGCAGTGGCGCGCGAGCGAATCGATGCGATGGACCCGGAGCTGCCGGCAGGCAGTGCGTCGTCGGTTCGACTGATGGAAACGCCGTGGTCTGCGGGAACCGGACACCGGGCCGGCGCGCGACGCGTCCCGATGTCCGGAAATGCGTGTCGCATCACGATTCCCGCAGCGCACGTGGGCTGCGGATCGACGAGTGTCGCGTCCCGCATCAGATGTCGCAGGTTGCGCGCCGAGGGCAAGTGCAGACCGGCATCCGATGCGTGGCGCGACACTACCCCCGCTGCACGCGCTCGGCGATCTGCGGAATGAACCAGAACGGGATGCGGTAGTCGCGGCGGCGCTGCTTGCCGTCTTCGTCACCGTCCGCGTTCCAGGTCAGTTCGAGGGTGTGGCGGCCCGGCTGACGCTCGCCGAGCGGGATATAGCCGACGAGTCCACGCATGCCGAGGTCGCGACGTTCGATCGGGACGAAATCGTCGAGCGGGATTGCGGCGCCGTCGATGCTGACCGTCCACATGGCGGCCATGCAGTCGATGGCATTGCGGGTGGCGGCTGCGCCTTCGGCCGTGTTGCGGCCGTCGGTCAGCATCGGACATAGACGACGCGCGAGTGCGTTGTCGCGCTGCGGCTGATGCGGAATGAAGAGCCGCAGATGCGTTTCGGCGATGCGGTCCGAGGGGATCATCGGGAAGCGCAGCAGTGCATCGTGCTCGGCGCGCAGGTTCTCGTAGTGCGCGCCGAGCATGCCGTGATCGACGGCCTCTCCGGTGACGACGTCGTAGCCCGGCAGCAGCGAGAACTTCACCGAATTGACGACCTGCAGGCTGCCGATCACCATCGCACCGCCGATGACGAGCGCGTAGACGACCTGGAACGCGCGGCCGTTGAGATTGCTCTGCAGCGTGAGCTGCATCGGCGCGACGAGACGCTGCGGACCCAGCATGCTGTAGAAGCCCAGCAATCTGCGCAGCATACGGCGCGGGCCCGCTTCCGGACGCCCGGCCGACTCGCAGCGCGAAATCAGCTTGTCGGATACCGCCATGGCGAGGGCGCCGGCGATGAACGCGGCATACAGCCCCCCGACGACGATCATCGTGACCCGTTCGGACACCCCGAACAGCGCACCGACCAGGCTGCCGAGCGCCATGAGCACCGCCGCGAACAGGCCGATGCTGGCGACGGTCGTCGCCATCAGGATGCTCATCGCGAACAGGATCGAGGCCATGCGGTCGGCGCGGTCGATCGCCTGCCCCATGTCGCCGACCAACTCCCGGCGGAACGCGCGCGACACCGGTCCCGCCGACGACAGCCGCTCCCAGCGGACGCCGCCGGGAAACGTCGTTTTCAGACCGATCAGGGCGACCCAGTAACCGCGGATCGCGATGTGCACCATGAAGGCGGCCGCCAGCGCATAGCTGACACCCACGCCGACCGCGAAGCCGAACCAGATCGCATACTCGGCGATGCCGTCGGCATGGATGGCGTTCGAGACCCAGGCCTCGAACAGCCGCCCCGGCACGGTGAACAGGCCGAAGACCAGCAGGCCGGAGATCAGCAGCTCGAGTTCGTCGCTGCGCTCGCGCAGGCGCTCGAAGCTGATGCGGCCGCCAGGCTCGGTCGGAATCGGCGTGCTGTCGACGGGCCGCGATGCGGCGTCGGTCTCGTGATGCATGCGCGGTCTCCCCAGATCCGTAGGACGAGTGTAGCCCCGCGCGGCGCGCCGCGTGTTCAGGCGTCGTCGAGCAGCTGCGCGAGCGCCCAGGTATCGAGGAAGGCGGTCACGCGCACGATGCGGCCGTCGGCGAGTTCGAGATGCCAGGCGTAGTGGTTGCGGTACGCGGCGCCGCTGTGCGCGGTGGCGGTGCCCTGCCACATCACCACGACGTGGGCGCCATCGGCGACGATGCGCGTCACCTGCGGCACGATCGGTGTCGCGAGCTTCGCGGTGATCGGCGCGACCGCATCGTCGAGGAACGCCTGTTTCGACCGGTACGTGCCCGACACCGGACTGTCGCCGGCGACGGTCCAGACCACATCGTCGGCGAGCAGGTCGAACACGCTGCCCTGCCCGAGTCGCCAGGCCTCGAACGCGGCGCGGATCTGCGCGGCATTGTCGTGCGCCGTGGCGGTCGTCGGCGCGGTGCCGGCGTGCACGGACACCACCGGCACCGCGAGCCCCATCGCGATCGCGAGGCCGGCAAGCCGGCAGCAGCGCGGCACTGTGCGGGCGGCCATCAGTACGGGCTCGCGACGGGACGCACGATCAGCTCGCTGACATCGACGTCGGCAGGCTGGGTCATCGCGAATGCGATGGCGCGCGCGATGGCCTCGGGCTCGATGGTGATGCGGCGGAAATCGCGCATGCCTTCGGCGGACGCTTCGTGGGTGATGGTGTCGGCGAGTTCGGAGGTCGTGGTGCCGGGGCTGACCACGGTCACGCGCAGGGTGGCGGTCTCCTGGCGCAGGCCTTCCGAGATCGCCCACACCGCGTACTTGGTGGCGCAGTAGACGGCCGAGGTGGGGAACACCCGGTGCGCGCCGATCGAGGCGACGTTGATCACGTGGCCGAAGCCCTGCCGTTCCATTGCCGGCAGCACCGCGGCGATGCCGTGCAGGACGCCGCGGATGTTGACGTCGATCATGCGGTCCCACTCGTCGCGCTTGCGCGCCGACAACGGCGAGAGCGGCATGACGCCGGCGTTGTTGACGATGGCGTCGATGCGGCCGTGCGCGGCGAGCGCTTGGTCGGCGAAGGCCTGCACGTCGTCCGCCGACACCACATCCAGCGCGCGCGCTTCGGCGCGGCCGCCGGCGGCGGTGATCGCGTCGACCAGTGCATCGAGACGATCGACGCGACGCGCGCCGAGCACGACGGTGGCGCCACGGGCGGCGAGTTCGCGCGCGGTGGCGGCGCCGATGCCGCTGCTGGCGCCGGTGATCAGGACGATGCGGTTCACGAGATCCTGCTGCATGGGAAGGTTCCTGCGAGAGGGCGTTCTGGCCCGGTGCCGATACGGTAGGCGCCGCCCGGTGTCGCGAGAATCCCTCGTGGCTGGATGCCGTGGTTAGACTCGCTCACCAATGGACCTCGACCTCAACCTGCTGCGCGTATTCGTCGCGGTCGCCGGGAGCGACAACTTCCGCGCCGCCGCCGATCGCCTCGGCGTGACCCGCTCGGCCGTCAGCCAGGGCATGCGCAAGCTGGAAGACCGGCTGGGCGTCGCACTGGTGACGCGCTCGACCCGCAGCATGCGGCTGACCGAGGCCGGACACCGCCTGCACCAGCAACTCGCGCAGCCGCTGGCGCAGATCGGCGCCGCCCTCGACGACGCGCTCGATGACGGCCCGCCGCGCGGCCTGCTGCGCGTCGCGGTGACCTCGATCGCCGAGCGCTTCCTGTCCGGCCCGCTGGTGGCGTCGTTCGCGCAGGCGTATCCGCAGATCGTGCTGGACGTGACCGTGACCGACGCCGAGTCGGACATCGTCGCCGAGGGCTTCGATGCGGGCGTGCGGCTGGGCGAGGTGATCGAGCAGGACATGATCGCGGTGCCGCTGACCGGTCCGGTGCGCCAGGTCGTCGTGGCGACGCCCGGTTATCTCGAAGCACACGGCACGCCGACGCATCCGCGCGAGCTGGTCGCGCACCGCTGCATCGGCTGGCGGCCTGCACCCGGCGTCGCGCCCTACCGCTGGGAATTCGCGCAGCACGGCCAGGATTTCGACGTGGCCGTGCAGCCGCAGGTCACCACCAACGACATGCTGCTGATGGTGCGCACCGCACTGGCCGGCGGCGGCCTGACGATCGGCATCGAGGACACGTTCGCGCCGTGGATCGCGCGCGGCGAACTGGTCGCCGTGCTCGAGGATTTCCTGCCGGCGTTTCCCGGCTTCTTCCTGTACTTCCCCGACCGACGCAATCCGCCACCGAAGCTGCGGGCGCTGATCGCGCATGTGCGGGGGTTCCGGGAACCGGCACGCGAGGTCTCCTGAAGCACGTCATTCCCGCGCAGGCGGGGCTTTCAACGGACGCATGTCCGGTCATCCAGGGACTTTCAAGGAGACGTGCACACGTCCATGGATTCCCGCCTGCGCGGGAATGACGATAGAAAGACCGTGCTTCAGCGCCCGTCCCGCAGGTCGCGCCCCAGTTGCCGGTACAGCGTGCTGCGGCTGATGCCGAGCCGGCGCGCGGCGTGGACCACGTTGCCGTTGCAGGCTTCGATCGCGGCGCGCATGGCCTGCCGGTTCAGTGCCTGCAGATCGGTCGACGGCGACACGTTACGCGCGGCCGTAGGCGCCTCGCCGGCGGGCACGCGGCGCAGGTAGGCCGGCAGGCCGTCGGTGGTGACCGTCGCGCCCGGCTCCGACAACGCGACCACGGTACGCAGACAGGCGACCAACTGACGCAGGTTGCCGGGCCAGTCGTAGTCGGCGAGCGCGGCGCGGGTGTCGTCGGTGAGCCGGCGGCCTTCGCCGAGGCGCTGCCAGAGTTCGTCGACGAGACCGACGCGGTCGGCATGCGCGCGCAGCGGCGGCAGTTCGACCACGTGGTGGGCAAGCCGGTAGTAGAGGTCGGCGCGGAACCGGCCGTCATCGATCGCCGCGTCCAGCGCACGGTGGGTGGCGCAGACCAGCGCGAAATCCAGCTTGACCGGCTTGCCGCCCCCGAGCGGCGACAGTTCGCGGTCCTGCAGCACGCGCAGCAGGCGCGGTTGCAGCGCGAGCGGCATGTCGCCGATCTCGTCGAGGAACAGCACCCCGCCGTCGGCCTGGCGCAGCAGTCCGGGGTTGCCGGCCTTGCGCGCGCCGGTGAACGCGCCGTCCTCGTAACCGAACAGTTCGGCCTCGATCAGGCCTTCGGGCAGCGCCGCGCAGTTCACGGCGACGAAGGGCTTGCCGGCACGCGCGCAGCGACGGTGCAGTTCACGCGCGAACACTTCCTTGCCGCAACCGGTCTCGCCCTGCACCAGCACCGGAATGCCGGCGTCGAGCACACGCACCGAGCGCTGCAGTCCGGCATCGAGCGCGGCATCGAAGATGGGGGCGTCGTCGCGCGCATGGCGCGTTGCCGGGGACACCGTGATCGGCGTGCGCATCGTCGCGCGACGCTGCCGTCCGGCACTGTCGACGCGGCCGTAGAAGGCGCGGCCGTGGCGGTCGTGGAAGGCACCGTCGCTGCGCAGGCGCGACAGCGGTTCGTCGAACAGTGCATCGAAACTCGCGCGACCGAGTTCGCCGCGCGCCAGGCCGAACAGGCCCAGTCCGACCTGGTTGGCGGCGACCAGCCTGCCGTTGCGGAACGCCAGCAGGCCCTCGCGCGAGGAGCCGAGCAACGCTGGATCCCGGTGCACGCGCAGCAGTTCGGCATCGGCAATGCCCTCGTCGAAATAGCGGTGCTCGATGTTGGCGATCGCCAGCCGCACCAGGCCCATCGCATGCCGCTGCGGCATGCTCGATTCGCCGGAGATGTCGAGCACGCCGACCAGGTGGCCATGCGGATCGAAGATCGGCGCGGCGCTGCAGGACAGGATCCGGTGCGGCGGCAGGTAATGCTCGCCGCCGTGCACTTCGACATGGCGCTGCTCGTGGATCGCGGTGCCGATCGCGTTCGTCCCCACCCTGGACTCGTGCCAGCACGCACCCGGCATCAGCGCCACGCGCCCGGCCTTGTCGAGGAAGCCCGTGTCGCCCCCGGCATCGAGGATCCAGCCGTCGGCGTCGGTGAGGATGACCATGCTGCCGTTGGCGTCGGCATCGCTCGACAGCAGTTCGATCTCCGCACGCGCCAAGCGCCACAGGATCTCGTGCCGCTGGCGCATCTCGCGCAGGCGCATCGCGTCCACCGGTTCGATCCCCGGATCGCGCACCGCTTCCAGTCCCGCGTTCCGGCAGCGCGACCACGATTTCAGGATGGTGGCCGGCACCTGTCCCACCGGCGCCCCGCCCCATTCGAAGAAGGTGCGTCGCGCCTGCGCGAGCTGGTCGGTCTGGATCCCTGGGGCCATCGTCTGTCTCCGGTCGCACCCATGTGTCGCAGGATGCGACAGCGGTGCACAGTCCTGTCTCCATACACATCACAGGCTGCGACAGTCTGTAACGCTGCGCCGCAACACGGCGGCGGCGGCGATCCGCATGGCGGCGCGGCGTGGATGCGTGACGCGGCGCAACACCCGGACCTGGCACGTCGTTTGCGCCCATGGAGGGACCCGCCCGCCATGGGCCTCCACCACGCAATGCATTCCAGGAGATCCGGATGAACGCCGTCACCGCCACCCGCCCCCACGCGACCGATCCATCGAGCCTGTTCAAGCCGCGCTACGACAACTTCATCGGCGGCGCGTGGGTGGCACCCAGGTCGGGCCGCTACTTCGACAACACCACGCCGGTGACCGGCAAGGTGTTCACGCAGGTGGCGCGCTCGAACGCCGACGACATCGAAGCCGCGCTCGACGCCGCGCATGCGGCGAAGGATGCGTGGGGCAAGGCGTCGACGACGACGCGCGCGAACATCCTGCTGAAGATCGCCGACCGCATCGAGGCGAATCTCGACCTGCTGGCACACGCCGAGACCTGGGACAACGGCAAGCCGATCCGCGAGACGCTCAACGCCGACATCCCGCTGTGCGCGGACCATTTCCGCTACTTCGCGAGCGCCATCCGCGCGCAGGAAGGCTCGATCGGCGAGATCGACGGCGACACCATCGCCTACCACTTCCATGAGCCGCTCGGCGTGGTCGGCCAGATCATCCCGTGGAATTTCCCGCTGCTGATGGCGTGCTGGAAACTCGCGCCTGCGCTGGCCGCCGGCAACTGCGTGGTGCTCAAGCCCGCCGAGCAGACGCCGGCCTCGATCCTGGTGCTGATGGCGGTCATCGGCGACCTGCTGCCCGCCGGCGTGCTCAACGTGGTCAACGGCTTCGGCGTGGAGGCGGGCAAGCCGCTGGCGTCGAACCCGCGCATCGCCAAGATCGCCTTCACCGGCGAGACCACCACCGGCCGCCTGATCATGCAGTACGCCTCGCAGAACCTGATTCCGGTGACGCTCGAGCTGGGCGGCAAGTCGCCGAACATCTTCTTCGCCGACGTGATGGCGCAGGACGACGACTTCCTCGACAAGGCGATCGAAGGCTTCGTGCTGTTCGCGTTCAACCAGGGCGAGGTGTGTACCTGCCCGTCGCGCGCGCTCATCCACGAATCGATCTACGACGCCTTCATGGCCCGCGTACTCGAGCGCATCGAGGCGATCGTGCAGGGCAATCCGCTCGATCCGAACACCATGATCGGCGCCCAGGCATCGGGCGAGCAGCTGGAGAAGATCCTGTCCTACTTCGACATCGGCCGCCAGGAGGGCGCGGAAGTGCTGATCGGCGGCGAGCGGAACGTGCTGGGCGGCGACCTCGAAGGCGGTTTCTACGTGAAGCCGACCGTGTTCAAGGGCCACAACCGGATGCGCGTGTTCCAGGAGGAGATCTTCGGGCCGGTGGTCTCGGTCACGACGTTCAGCACCGACGCCGAAGCGCTCGCGATCGCGAACGACACGCTCTACGGCCTCGGCGCCGGCGTGTGGAGCCGCGATGCATCGCGGCTGTACCGCATGGGCCGCGCGATACAGGCCGGCCGGGTGTGGACCAACTGCTACCACGCCTATCCCGCCCATGCCGCGTTCGGTGGCTACAAGCAGTCGGGCATCGGTCGCGAGAACCACAAGATGATGCTCGACCACTACCAGCAGACCAAGAACCTGCTGGTCAGCTACTCGCCCACCAAGCTCGGCTTCTTCTGACGCGCCGGCCGCGACCGGCACGCGCGCACGCGGCGCGGCCGGCCGATGTCCGGAACGTTGATCCCGATCAACGCACCAGCGCCCCGCCTGGGGCATGGTGACCACAACCAACCGAAGGAACATGCAATGGACAAGACGATGAAAGCCGCGGTGGTCCGCGCGTTCGGTGCGCCCCTGGCGATCGAGGAAGTGCCGGTGCCGCGTCCGGGCACCGGCGACATCCTGGTCAAGATCGAGGCCTGCGGTGTCTGCCACACCGACCTGCACGCCGCCGAAGGCGACTGGCCGGTCAAGCCGAATCCGCCCTTCATTCCCGGCCACGAAGGCGTGGGCCATGTCGTCGCGGTCGGCGACGGGGTCAAGCACGTGAAGGAAGGCGACCGCGTCGGCGTGCCCTGGCTCTATTCGGCCTGCGGCTACTGCGAGCACTGCCTCGGCGGCTGGGAGACGCTGTGCGAAAGCCAGCAGAACACCGGTTATTCGGTCAACGGCGGCTTCGCCGAATACGCACTGGCGAATGCCGGCTATGTGGGGCACCTGCCGAAGGAAGTCGGCTTCGTCGAGATCGCACCGGTGCTGTGCGCAGGCGTCACGGTCTACAAGGGGCTCAAGGTCACCGACACGCGCCCGGGCGACTGGGTGGTGATCTCCGGCATCGGCGGCCTGGGCCACATGGCGGTGCAATACGCCAAGGCGATGGGACTCAACGTGGCGGCGGTCGATGTCGACGACGCCAAGCTCGACCTCGCCACCCGCCTGGGCGCTTCGGTGACGGTCAATGCGAAGACCACCGATCCGGTCGCATTCCTGAAACGGGAGATCGGCGGCGCCCACGGCGCGCTGGTCACCGCCGTGTCGCCCAAGGCCTTCGAACAGGCGATCGGCATGGTCCGGCGCGGCGGCACGGTGTCGCTCAACGGCCTGCCGCCGGGCGACTTCCCGCTCGACATCTTCGGCCTCGTGCTCAACGGCGTGACGGTGCGCGGCTCGATCGTCGGCACCCGCCTGGACCTGCAGGAATCGCTGGAGTTCGCGGCGATGGGCAAGGTCAAGGCGACCGTCGCCACCGACCGCCTGGAGAACATCAACGACATCTTCGCGCGCATGCACAAGGGCCAGATCGAAGGCCGCATCGTGCTCGACATGGCCGCCTGAGCGGCGACCGGCACCCTGCCCGTGGCCGCCATCACCGGCGATCCCCTCCCCGAACAGGTGGTGGCGACATTGCCGGCGCTGCAGCTGATCGACAGGCTGCGGCGCCGGCACGGGCCGGTGCTGTTCCACCAGTCCGGCGGATGCTGCGACGGCTCCTCGCCGATGTGCTTCCCGGTCGACGACTTCATCGTGGGCGACCGCGACGTGCAACTGGGCGAGATCGGCGGCGCGGCGTTCTACATCAGCGCGTCGCAGTTCGCGTACTGGAAACACACGCAATTGATCATCGACGTGGTCGAAGGCCGCGGCGGCATGTTCTCGCTCGAGAACGGCGAAGGCGTGCGCTTCCACGTGCGCTCCCGCCTGTTCGACGCGCGCGAACTGGACGCATTGCGCGCGGCGGGACGGCTCTGACGACCGCAGGGGCCGCATGCCCGCCGCAATGGCCGAGGTAGAGCGTACGCAACGCGCAACCGCCTGCAGACCGGCGGCGTTCGCACCGCTGCAGGCGCAACAGGTTCAACCCGGGCCGCTGACGCGGCGGCCTGCCGCCGCACAAGGCGCTGCTGCCTAATGCCCCTGAAAAGGGGCAGCAACCATCACCGATGGAAGGTGACGCTCTCCGAAATGGGCGCGCGATCCATGCGAATTCGATTCCCGGGCGCTTCTTCGTCCGGATAGCCGAACGAGATACCGAACAGCATCTTCAAGTTTTCCGGAATGCCGAGATAGTCACGGATCGCGCCCGCGAAAAACCCGAGCGCCGTTTGCGGGACGCCGCCCAGACCCCGCGCCGCCAGCGACAACAAGAAGGTCTGGCCGTACATACCGACGTCGCCCGCGACGCGCACGTTGTCGCCGAACGAAGGCATGAAGAGCAGGGCGACATGCGGGGCGTTGAAGAACGAGTAGTTCATCGCAGCGGCCCGCTGCCTGCCCTCCCTGTCATCCCGCATGACGTTCATGGCTTCGTAGTAGGCCTTGCCCTGTGCGTTCTTGCGCGCTTCATAGGGTCCGTAGAACTCGTCCATGTCGAAGGGGAAGTCGGGCGTGAAGTCGCCCGCGTCGCTCCTGGCGTGCAGCACCCGGGACAGGCCCTCGAGCTTTGCGCCCGAGACAATGTGGACGTTCCACGGTTGGGTGTTGCAGTTGGAAGGGGCGCATTGGGCGTCTTCCAGTACCTCGCGAATGATGCTCTCCGGGACGGGCGTCCTCTGAAAGCCGCGAAAAGACCGGCGTGTCCGTGCTGCCTCTTCGAAGGACAGCATGCCCTTGGCGGCATTGGCATGGATCTCGTTGCCGAAAGGCTGCGCGTCATCCAGACGGTCCGAGTTCGCGCCGCGCACATCGTGTGCGTGTCCCGATGCGCTCGGATTACGTGCGCGCGCGCGGTCAATATCACCAGTTCCGATGGCGCCGTTCTTCATTTCGATAGCCCTTCGACCATTGTTGCGCACTGCCGAGACTCGGGGTGGACGGAGAAGCTAGCACGTCAGACATTTCCTGAGTTCTCATGCTTTCGCGGGAAATACGCGTCAGAGCGGATTGATCCGGAAGCGGCGGCCCTTGATCCTGCCGTCGCGCAGGCGCGACACCGCCTGCTGCGCCTTGCCGCGCGCGATGGCGACGTAGCTGCGCGTGGCGAAGACATCGATCTTGCCGATCGCGTCCTTGTGCAGGCCGGCGTCGCCGGTCAGCGCGCCGACGATGTCGCCGGGGCGCAGCTTGTCGGTGCGGCCGGCGTCGATGCGCAGCGTGACCATCGGCGCGGCCGGCACGTCGCTGCCCTTGCCGCTGAGCGGCAACAGTTTTTCCCAGCGCAGCGGCGCGCCGAACTGCGCTTCGACCAGCGCGGTGCGCGGCAGTTCGCGCGGCGTGACCAGGCTCAGCGCGAGGCCCGAGCGGCCCGCGCGACCGGTGCGGCCGATGCGGTGCACGTATGTGTCGGTATCGTGCGGCAGTTCGTAGTTCACGACCGCGCCGATGTCCTCGACATCGAGCCCGCGCGCGGCGACATCGCTGGCCACCAGCACGTTGCAGCTGCGGTTGGCGAACCGCACCAGCACCTCGTCGCGGTCGCGCTGTTCCATGTCGCCGTGCAGTGCGAGCGCGTCGAAGCCGTAGTGCGCGAGCGAACCGGCGACCTCGTTGACGTCGGCGCGGGTGTTGCAGAACACCACCGCCGATTCCGGGCGATGGCGCAGCAGCAGCGCGGCCAGCTGGGGCGCGCGGCGCGACGGCTCGACCTCGTGGAAAATCTGCTCGATCTTCGGCGCCGGCGCGTCGCCTTCGACGCCGATCTGCACCGGCTCGCGCAGCATCGCGGTGCCGAGGTCGCGGATTCCGTCCGGGAACGTGGCCGAGAACAGCAGGCCCTGCCGGTTCGGCGGCACGCGCTTGACGATGTCGCGGATGGATTCCTCGAAGCCCATGTCGAGCATGCGGTCGGCTTCGTCCAGCACCAGCGTGCGCACGTGGCGCAGATGCAGCGCCTTCTTCTTCGCCAGTTCCTGGATGCGGCCGGGCGTGCCGACGACGACATGCGGCGGATGCGTCAGCGAGGCCAGCTGCGGGCCGAGCGGAATGCCGCCGCACAGCAGCGAGAGCTTCAGGTTCGGAATGCCGAGCGCGAGCCTGCGCAGCTGCTTGCCGACCTGGTCGGCGAGTTCGCGGGTCGGGCACAGCACCAGCGCCTGGGTCTCGATGAGTCCGGTGTCGATCTTCTGCAGCAGGCCGAGGCCGAACGCCGCAGTCTTGCCGCTGCCGGTCGGCGCTTGGGCGATGACGTCGCGGCCTTCGAGGATCGGCGGCAGCGACTCGGCCTGGATCGGGGTCATCGACGTGTAGCCGAGGGCATCGACGCCCTGCAGCAGGGCGGGCGGCAGCGCGAGCGCGGAGAACGGGAGAGGCGTGGTCATGCGTACATGATCGCAGGAGTGGGGGTCTTGTATCGGATGAGCTGCGTTGGACGCGGGCCCCGGGGCCGGGAGGGCGGGCCGGTCTCTCAGCTGCGCACGATGAGATCTCCAGCGCTGGACGGACCGCCCCCACCCAACCCTCCCCCGCAGGCGGGGGAGGGCTAAAGCGCACGGCGCAGACCGGCCACTGTGCTGGATGCTTGCGACGCCGCGCTCAGAGCCCTCCCCCGCCTGCGGGGGAGGGTTGGGTGGGGGCAAACCCCACGCTCGCGAGGTCATTGCTCCGCTGGCCGCCGGTTCGCGAAAAGCACAGCCTGTCGATCCAACTTCTGCCGAACATCCTCCATGCGCGCTGGCCAACGCACCCTGCTGGCACAACGTCTGCGACGAACGATGACACCCGCCGAGCACGCCCTCTGGCGTCATCTGCGCGCACGGCAGCGCTGCAACCTGAAGTTCCGAAGGCAGCACCCGATCGGACCGTTCGTCGTCGACTTCGCGTGTCTCCAGCCTGCGCTGGTGATCGAAGTGGACGGTGGTCAGCACAACGGTTCGCGATCCGATGCAACGCGCGATGCGTATCTACGCCGGTGCGGATTTCATGTGCTGCGCTTCTGGAACGACGACGTGCTGTCGAATCCGGATGGTGTCTGTCGCGTGGTGGATGCGTGGATCGAAGCGCAGGATGTGCGCATGGATTGAGTCGTGCGTGGGCGGAACGTTTGCCCCCACCCAACCCATCCGGCCCGGCGCAGCGCGCCGGTCGTTCGATCGATCCGCGCGGCATGCCGCGCAAGCGGACCGCTCTCACCCCCCGCTCGCGCTTAGTGCCTCAAGCCTCAGGCGTAAAACGTCGCCGGCGCATCCGCTTCGACGATCGCGTGCGGCACGAACCGCGCGCTGTCGCGGGTGATCGGCGAATCGTCTTCGCGGATGCCGATGCCGCAGGCGGTGTCGCCGACGATCCAGCTGCCGACCATCGGGTAATGACCATCGAACGCCGGCAGCGGATGCGCGGCCTGGCGGATGCCCGGGCCGGAGTAGGGGCCGTCGCTGTGCAGGCGCTGGCCGTCGGCGAGGTGCAGTTCGATATTCGCGCCTTCACGCGAATGCAGCGGCTTGCGTACCCAGCCGGCAGGCAGGTCGCCGCCGGGGTCGAATTCGGCCGCGAGCAGGTTCGGGTGCCCGCGATGGCGCTCCCACAGCAGCGGCAGCAGGCCCTTGTTGCTGAGCACCGCCTTCCACGGCGGCTCGATCAGGCGCAGGCCGGACTTGGGCAGCGCGCGGCCGAAGTCGTCGGCGAACAGGTCTTCGAGCGGATACAGCTTGAACAGCGAACCGATCACGGTGTCGTCGAGATCGGTGTAGCGGCCGTCTTCGGACAGGCCGATGTCTTCCAGCGCGATCGCCGCGCCGTGCAGGCCGGCCTGCGCTGCGCAGTCGCGCAGGTAGGCGATCGTGCCCTGGTCTTCTTCCGATTCGCGCACGGCGGCGAACAGCAGCGGTGGCGGCAGGCTCGATGCGAGTTCGGCGAAGCGGTCGACCAGCGCTTCGTGGATCGAGTTGAACTGGTCCGCGTCGCGCGGCAGGCGGCCGCTCGCGCGCTGGTCCTCGAGCCACTGCCACTGGAAGAACGCGGCTTCGAACAGCGAGGTCGGCGTGTCGTAATTGAGTTCGTACAGCTTGGCCGGGCCGGTGCCGTCGTAGGCGAAATCCAGGCGGCCGTAGAGATGCGGTTCGCGGCGGCGCCAGCTCTCGGCGATCCAGTCGCGGAAGGCCTCGGGAATCGCCAGGCGCTGCATCAGCGTGTCGCTGGCGACGATCTCGTCGACCAGGCCCATCGCCATCCGGTGCACTTCGAGGCTCGGGTCTTCGAGATCGTGTTCGATCTGCGCCATCGAGAACGCGTAGTACGCGCGCTCGTCCCAGTAGCGCGCGCCATCGATGGTGTGGAACCGGAAGCCGCATTCGGCGGCCTGCGCCTGCCAGTCGCCGCGTTCGACGATCGGAATGCGCCGCACCTCAGCCGCCGGTGCTGCGACCGTTGGCCGAACGGCCGAAGCCGCCGCGATTCGCGGTGACCGCGCGGTCGGGCGTCGCCGACACGGGCGCCATGCCGGCACGGCCGGCGCCCGGTGCGCCGTTGGGGCGCAGCCAGCCCTGGCGGTTGTCGCGGAACGCCGGCGAGGCCTGCGGTGTCTGCTGGGCGAGGCCGGCGCGGTTGCCGCCCATCATCTGCGACAGGAAGAAACCCGCCATCAGCGGACCGATGAAGGAATGACCGGTCGAGGTCTTCTGCTCGACGCACTGCTCGGCCGGGAACTCGGCTTCGCAGGCCGCGCGGCTGCTGTACTGCGGCGCGGTGTCGGCGGCCTGGAGCTTGGCCTGTTCGAACGCGATGCGGCAGGTGGCGGTATCGCCGACCGCCTGCGCACAGCTTTCGACCGAGGTGTAGAGGCCGTCCTGCACTTCGACCGGCGCGGTGCGCTGGCAGGCGCTGAACAGCAACGGCGCGGTGCCCATCAGCAGCAGGGCCGTCGTCTTCGAACGCTTGATGCGTCGTGCGCCAGTGGCGTCTGTCATGTCCTGCTCCGTGTCGTGCGTGGGTCCGGGCCGACATGATGCCCGCCGCCGGCCGCGCGGCAAAGCGCGACGCCCGCACCGGCGTTCAGCCCCGCCGCCCTGAATGCCGATGCGCCTCGCTCGGTTGCGGCCATTGCTGCCCGTCACCACGCCCGCCGCCGCGGGTCGGCAGGCATCCGGGCGACCCGACCGACAGGGCCGCCTGGCTGCGCTGAATCGCAGCTGGCGTCGGGCAGCGCGAACAGGTGTCTTTCACCGGTATCCGACAAACCCGGCCCTAGCGTTGCATCGGCAGCGCGCCTGTCCACACGCCTTGTCGGCGCAAGCGCTGCCGGACCCGCCATGACCAACGACCTGTACGACGACGCCACACCGCCAGATCCCCCCCCGCCCGCGGATGCTGCGGCAGAGGACCATGAGGCGCTCGAAGCCCAGTTCAAGGCCGACCTTCCCCAGGCGTCGTATTACTCCGTCGGCCGCCACTGGAACGACTACGCGCCTGCCTATCGCTTCGGTCGCGACAGTCGCCGGCGCCATGCCGGCAGCCGCTTCGAGGACATCGAGCACCAGCTGGAGCAGGAATGGAGCGGCGCACGCGACAAGTCCCGGCTCGGCTGGATCGAGGCCCGCGGCGCAGTGGA
Source organism: Proluteimonas flavola (assembly GCF_021191705.1). GTDB lineage: Bacteria > Pseudomonadota > Gammaproteobacteria > Xanthomonadales > Xanthomonadaceae > Luteimonas > Luteimonas flavola. The sequence goes on along the minus strand of NZ_JAIWPU010000004.1, from coordinate 16,557 downwards.
GGATGCCTGGTCGCGCACACCGGAGGACGGCACCGACGTCGCGCTCGATGCCCCCGTCCCCAGGGTCGGCTGAGCGGCGTCGCCGATCCGGTGAATACGACGCGGTACCATGGCGTTCTTTGCGCGGTGCCCGCCCATGACCCGTTCTTCTGATTCCGACGCCCGCCACGGCGTCAGCCGCGACGCCGCCGAATCGGCGGTCCGCACATTGCTGCGCTGGGCCGGCGAGGACCCCGCACGCGAGGGCCTGCTCGACACGCCGCGCCGCGTCGCCGACGCCTATACCGAATGGTTCAGCGGCTATGCGACCGACGCCGATGCCTACCTCGCACGGACGTTCGAGGAAGTGGCCGGCTACGACGAGATGATCGTGCTGCGCGACATCGAGTACGAAAGCCACTGCGAGCACCACATGGCGCCGATCATCGGCAAGGTCCACGTGGGCTACCTGCCGGCCGGCAAGGTCGTGGGCATCAGCAAGCTGGCGCGCGTGGTCGAGGCCTATGCCAAGCGCTTCCAGGTGCAGGAGAAGATGACCGCGCAGATCGCCGGCTGCATCCAGCGCGCGCTGGCGCCGCTGGGCGTGGGCGTGGTGGTCGAAGGCGCGCACGAGTGCATGACCACCCGCGGCGTGCACAAGCGCGGCGTGAGCATGATCACCTCGACGATGCTCGGCAGCTTCCGCGAAGACGCGCGCACCCGCGCCGAGTTCCTGCGCTTCATCGAAGTGGGCGGCACCCGCCGCTGAGCACCCGGCCGGCGCGTCACCCGGCGAACGTGTCCCAGCCCATCTTCGCGATCAGCACGACCACCAGCGCCACGAACAGCTTGCGGATCAGCGGCGTGCCGCCACGCAGCGCGAGCCGCGTGCCGGCGAACGCGCCGGCGACATTGGCCACCGCCATCGGCACCGCGAACGCCAGCAGCACGTGGCCAGAAGGCACGAAGAACGCCAGCGCGGCGAGATTGGTCGCGATGTTGACGATCTTCGAGGCCGCAGTGGCGCGCAGGAAGTCGAGCCCGAAGAAGCGGATGAACAGGAAGATCAGGAAACTGCCGGTGCCGGGCCCGAACAGTCCGTCGTAGAAGCCGATCGCCGCGCCCATCGACAGGGCCAGACGGAGTTCGCGGCGGCCGACGTCGCGCGGCTGGTGCAGCGCGCCGAAATCCTTCTTGACCAGGGTGTAGGCCAGCATCGCGATCAGCAGCACGAGGATCAGCGGCCGCACCGCATCGCGCGGCAGCAGTGTCACCGCGGTGGCCCCGGCGAACGAGAACACGAACGCGGTCGCCGCCGCGAACAGCACCGGCGCCCACGGAAAGCGCACATTGCGCGCATAGCGCCAGCCGGCGGCGGCGGTCCCGAACACGGAACTGAACTTGTTGGTGCCCAGCAGCGCCGCGGGCGCGTGTTGCGGCAGCGCGGTGAACAGACCCGGCAACTGCACCAGCCCGCCCCCGCCGACCGCCGCGTCCACCAGACCCGCCATGAAGGCGATGCAGACCAGCCAGATCAGTTCGGGAAACAGCGCGTCCACGTGAGCGGCCGACATCGGGGGGCGGCAAGCATACGCGCAGACTGGGGCCGAGCAACTCTTGGCCCTCCCCCACTTGTGGGGGAGGGTTGGGTGGGGGCGAACCATCAGCGATGGGAACGACCGGGTTCGTGCGACGGCCCTCGTCGCGCTGGATCAGCCTGGAGCGATCGGAGCGTTTGCCCCCTCCCAACCCTCCCCCGCCTCGCGGGGGAGGGCTTCGATCACCAGGGCGTCGTCCATGGCGGAAGCACACGGCAGGCCCTGACCTCAGGGTCGGCCCACCCGCTCGCGTACAATGCCGGGCCGTTTGTCCGCGATCGAAATTCCGTGAAATCCCAGCTCCGCGCCCTGATCGAGCCGCTGGTCGCGCAGGCCATCGCCGCCCTGCGCGACACCGGCACGTTGCCTGCCGACTTCGCCACGCCCGCCTTCACCGTCGAACGCCCGAAGGACCGCAGCCACGGCGACGCGTCGACGAACGCGGCGATGCTGCTGGCCAAGCCCGCGAAGTCGAATCCGCGCGCGATCGCCCAGGCGCTGGTGGATGCGCTGCCGGTCAACGACTCGATCGCCTCGGTCGAGATCGCCGGCCCCGGTTTCCTCAATTTCCGCCTGACCGCGACCGCATGGCGCGACCAGCTGGTCGCCGTGCACACGCAGGGCGACGCGTTCGGCCGCAACGACAGCGGCGCCTCGCAGACCGCGGGCGTGGAATACGTATCGGCGAATCCGACCGGCCCGCTGCATGTCGGCCACGGCCGCGCGGCGGTGATCGGCGACTGCATCGCGCGCGTGCTCGATGCCAACGGCTGGCACGTCAAGCGCGAGTTCTATTACAACGACGCCGGCGTGCAGATCGAGAATCTCGCCCGTTCGACCCAGGCGCGCGCGAAGGGCTTCAAGCCCGGCGACGCGCAGTGGCCGGCCGACGCCTACAACGGCGACTACATCGGCGATGTCGCGCGCGCCTATCTCGATGGCGCGACCGTCGAGGTCGACGGCCAAACCGTTGCGGGCGTCGACGATGCCGACGATCTCGACGCGATCCGCCGCTTCGCCGTGGCCTGGCTGCGCCGGGAACAGAACGAGGACCTCGCCGCGTTCGGCGTCGGCTTCGACGTGTATTTCCTCGAGTCGTCGCTGTATGCCGACGGCAAGGTGGAGGAAACCGTGCGCGAGCTCGTCGCCCACGGCCACACCTACGAGGAAGGCGGCGCGCTGTGGCTGCGCAGCACCGACTACGGCGACGACAAGGACCGCGTGATGCGCAAGTCCGACGGTACCTACACGTACTTCGTGCCGGACGTCGCCTATCACCTGAGCAAATGGCAGCGCGGCTACACGCGCGCGATCACCGAACTGGGCGCCGACCACCACGGCTCGCTGGCGCGCGTGCACGCCGGTCTGCAGGCATTGGATGCCGGCATTCCGCAGGGCTGGCCGGAATACGTGCTGCACCAGATGGTCACGGTGATGCGCGGCGGCGAAGAGGTGAAACTCTCCAAGCGCGCCGGCAGCTATCTCACGCTGCGCGATCTGATCGACGAGGCCGGCCGCGATGCGACGCGCTGGTTCCTGGTCGCGCGCAAGCCCGATTCGCAGCTGGTGTTCGACATCGACCTGGCGCGCAGCCAGTCGCTCGACAACCCGGTCTACTACGTGCAGCTGTCGCATGCGCGCATCTGCGGCCTGCTGCGCAAGCTTGGCGACGCGGGTCTCGCGTTCGATCTGCAGAGCGGCCTGGCGCAGGTGCCGGACATGGCGGATGTCGCGCTGCGCGACGTGCTGATCGACCTGTCGCGCTGGCCGGAAATCGTGGCTGCCGCGGGCGCCCAGCTTGAACCCCACCTGATCGCGACCTACCTGCTGGAGCTGGCACAGGGCTTCCAGACGTACTACAACGATCACCAGTTCCTGGTCGACGACGCCGACGTGCGCGATGCACGTCTGGCGCTGGCCACTGCAGTGCGACAGGTACTGCGCAACGGCCTCACGCTGCTCGGCGTGCAGGCCCCGGAGATGATGTGATGGCGGCAAGACGCGGCAAATCCCAGGCACGACGCAGCGGCGGCAGCTCCGGCGGCCTGCCCGGCTGGGCGTGGATGATCATCGGCGTGGTGCTCGCACTGGGCCTCGTGCTGGCGGTGCCACGCCTGCTCAAACCCGATGCCGACGACGGCTTCTTCCGCCCGCGCCCGAATCCCGATGCGCAGCCCGCGGTCAGCACGGTGGAACCGGAACCGGAACTGCCGGCGCCGGCCGGTCAGCGCCAGCGGCCTGCGGACCAGCAGGCCGCGTCGACCGACTACGACTTCTACACGATGCTGCCCGAGCAGGAGGTTCCGATGACGGACGCCGAGCTCGCCGCCAGCGCGCGCGCCGAGGCCGAGCGCCAGCGGCGTGCCGAGACGCAGCAGCAGGCGCTGCAGGCGCGGCATCCCGATGCCGCGGATCTCGCGGGCGGCGCGACCACAGGACCGCGACCGCTGCCGGAACCCGCATCGCCGCAGCAGGCAGCGCCAGCCAGCGCTGCATCGCCCCCCGCCCCGACCCCGGCTGCAACCGGTTCCGGTGATGCCCGCTACATCCTGCAGGCCGGCTCGTTCAGCGCGTCGGGCGACGCCGAGGCGCTGAAGGCCCGTATCGCCCTGCTCGGCCTGAGCGCACGCGTGGAATCGGGCGAAGCCGCGGGCCGCACCGTCTACCGCGTCCGCATGGGGCCCTACGGCACCGCGACCGACCTGGCGGAAGCCAAGCAGAAGCTCGGCAACGGGGGCTTGCCCGCACTGGCGATCAAGGCGCAGTAATCCGCGCGCACGCCCCAGGTGCGGGTGCGGCATCGATCGGACCAGCACACAGGACCCGGGTGCGTCGCCCCGGGCGCGCCCCCGCTCAGCGTCGCTGCAGCCACGTGGTCGGATTGACCGGCGCACCGTTCTGGCGCAGTTCGAAATACAGGCCGCTGCGGCCCTGCCCGCCGGAACTCCCGACACTGGCCACGGTGTCGCCGCGGCGCACGGCGTTGCCGACACTTTTGAGCAGGCCGTCGTTGTGTCCGTACAGGCTCATGTAGCCGTTGCCGTGGTCGACGATCAGCAGCATGCCGTAGCCGGTCATCCACTCGGCGAACACCACGGTGCCGTCGGCGACGGCTTTCACCGACGTGCCGGCGGGCGCGCCGATCAGGATGCCGGTACTGCTGCGGCCATCGGGCAGCTTGCCGCCATAGGCGGTGAGCAGGCTGCCGCTGACCGGCCAGCCGAGGCCGCCGACCTGCGGCGCGCTGGTACGGGCGACCTGGGTCGGTGGACGCGGCGGCGGGCGCGGGCGACCGGCGGCATCGGCTTCGCGGGCCGCGCGTGCTTCGCGTTCGCGCGCCGCAGCCGCGGCCGCGCGGCGTTCGGCCTCGGCGCGGCGCGCGGCTTCGCGCAACTGGGCGAGCACGCGTTCGAGCGAACGGGCATCGCGGCCGAGCGCCTTTTCGCGTGCGCTGCGGTCGCTGAAACGCGATTCGATGCCCTTGACCGCCTCCGCACGCCGGCTGCGATCGGCTTCGACCTTGGCCAGCTGCGCGCGCTGCTCGGCCTGCGCGGCTTCCAGCGCGGCGCGGCGGTCCTGGATCGCGGCTTCGATGCCGTCGAGTTCGGCCATCTCCGCGCGCAGTTCGGAGATGCGCGTACTGCGCTGCTGCTGCAGGTAGCGGTGGTAGGTCAGCAGGCGGCCGGCATCGGCGACGCGATCCTGCGCGAGCATGAGCTTCAGCGCGGCCTCGTCGCCGACGGTATAGGCGGCCCGCACCAGTGCGGCGAGTTCCTGGCGGCGCGTCTCGACGGTGGATTCGAGTTCGGTCCGGCGCGCCTGCAGTGTCTCGAGTGCGGCCTGCTCCTCGGCGAGCTTGATCCGCGTGTCGCGCAGCGCGCGCGCGGAGGTCGAGACCTGTTCGTCCGCCGCACGCAGTTCGCGCGCCGCGGCACCGCGCTGGCCTTCGAGACGCCGCCGCTCGGCGGCGACATCGCGCAGTTCCTTGCGCACGCGTTCGAGCCGGCGCTCGGTCTCGCGGCTGTTCTGCGCCGCGGCGTCGAGCACGGGCAGCGCCGCGACGAGCAGCGCAGTCAGCAGCAGCGCACGGCCGCGGGACATGGTCAGCCGGCAGCCTGCAGCAGGCTGCGGCCGGTCATCTCGGCCGGCGGCGCGATGCCGAGCAGATCGAGGATCGTCGGTGCGAGATCGCGCAACGCGCCGCCGCCGCGCAGCGGTACGTCGCGACCGCCGACATAGACCAGATCCACCGGCCCGACGGTGTGCGAGGTGTGCGGCTCGCCGGTTTCCGGGTCGCGCATCATCTCGACGTTGCCGTGGTCGGCGGTGACCAGCAGTTCGCCGCCCTGCGCGCGCACCGCATCGATGATTTCGCCCACGGCCCTGTCGACGGTTTCCACCGCCTTGATCGCGGCTTCGAGCACGCCGGTGTGGCCGACCATGTCCGGGTTGGCGAAGTTGCAGATCACCACGTCGAAACGCTGGTCGCGCACGGCCTGCACGAGCTGTGCGCAGACTTCCGGCGCACTCATCTCCGGCTGCAGGTCGTAGGTGGCGACCTTGGGGCTCGGCACCAGGATGCGGTCCTCGCCCGGATAGGGATCCTCGCGGCCGCCGCTCATGAAGAACGTCACGTGCGCGTACTTCTCGGTTTCGGCGATGCGCAGCTGGGTCAGGCCGTTCGCACCGAGCACTTCGCCCAGGGTGTTCGGCAGGTTGTCGGGCGCGAACGCGAGCGGCGCCGGCAGGCGCGCGTCGTATTCGGTGAGGCAGACGAAACGCGCGAGTTGCGGGCGCCGCACGCCCTGACCGGCAACGCTGAAGCCGGCGAACGCGGGATCGACGAACGCGGCGGTCAGCTGGCGCGCACGGTCGGCGCGGAAGTTCATGAAGACGACGGCGTCGCCATCGGCCATCGGCCTGGCGCCGTCGATGACGGTCGGCAGTACGAACTCGTCGTTCTCATCGCGCGCATACGCGGCCTGCAGTGCGGCAACCGCATCGGGCGCGTGGTGCGGCGACGTCGCATCGACGATCGCATCCCAGGCCAGGCGCACGCGCTCCCAGCGATTGTCACGGTCCATCGCGTAGTAACGGCCGGACACACTGGCGACGTGCGCATTGCCGAGCGCGTCGCAGTGATCCTGCAGCGCGCGCAGGCTGGGTTCGGCCGAACGCGGCGGCATGTCGCGGCCGTCGGTGAATGCATGCACGGCAACGCGGGCGACGCCGCGTTTGGCGGCGAGGTCGAGCATCGCCGCCAGATGCGCTTCGTGACTGTGCACGCCGCCGGGCGACAGCAGGCCCATGACGTGCAGCGTGCCGCCGCCTGCGCGCACCGCATCGCAGGCGGCCAGCAGCTCGGCGTTGTCGAAGAAGCTGCCGTCCTCGATCGCCGCGTCGATGCGGGTCAGGTCCTGGTAGACGATGCGGCCGGCGCCGATGTTCATGTGGCCGACTTCGGAATTGCCCATCTGTCCGTCCGGCAGGCCGACGTGGCGGCCCTCGGTGTGGATCAGCGTGGACGGATGCTCGGCCAGCAGACGGCGCCAGTTGGGCAGGTCGGCGAGCGCCAGGGCATTGTCGCGCGGATCGTCGCGGTGCCCCCAGCCATCGAGGATCAGCAGGACGACGGGGCGCGGACGGGGAGAGCTGGCGGCGTGCGGCACGACGATCGACCCAGTGACCAAAGACAGATGCGATTGTAGCGAAGCGGGGGCAAGCTACCTGTCGACGGGTTCCGGCCCGCCCATCCATTCACGAGGTCACGGCCATGTTGTTCCCTGCCCATGCGCGCCTGCGCGCCGCTCCCCTGCTGCTCGCCGCCGCCCTCGCGCTGGCATGCGGCGCCGCCTCAGCGCAGGCGGACATCTCCAAGGTCAACGGCGGCGTCGAAGCCGAGGCCGGCCAGACCTACCGCGACCTGAGCACGGTCAACGGCGGCATCCGCATCGGCGACGGCGCGAAGGCGCGCGACGTGGAGACGGTCAACGGCGGTATCCGCGCCGGCGACGACGTCGCGGTCGAGGACATGGAAACCGTCAACGGCAGCATCCAGATCGGCGCGCGCGCGCAGGCGAAATCGTTGACCACCGTCAACGGCGGCATCCGCGTGGGCACCGAAGCCAGGCTCGGCGGCAACGTCGAGAGTGTCAGCGGCGGCGTGTTCGTCGACCGCGGCGGCCGCATCGACGGCAACGTCTCGACCGTCAACGGCGCGATCGGCGTGGTCGGCACCGAGATCACCGGCGACGTGAAGACGGTCAACGGCGACGTCACCATCGGCACCGGCTCGCACGTGCGCGGCAAGCTGGTGATCGACAAGCCGTCGTCGAACTGGTTCCCGGTGACGATCAGCCGCCGCAATCCGCGCGTGATCATCGGCCCCGATGCGGTCATCGACGGCCCGCTGGAGTTCAAGCGCGAAGTCACGCTGTACGTGCACACGAGCGCGAAGACCGGCGCGATCAGCGGCGCGACGGCAGTACCGTACGACAGCGCGCGGGCGCCGCAGGAGTAAGGGGCGTACCGCCACATCGCGTATCAACGTTCCGCGCGCTCGATAGATGTCGCGGCGCGTTGCAGATCGCAGGAAACAGACACCTCTCCCTCCGGGAGAGAGCCTGCCCCGGACGTGATCCGGGGTCGAAGCGCGCAGCGCTTCGGGTGAGGGCTGAGTTTTACGCATGGAGCCCGAAAAGCACCCTCACCTCAACCTCCGCGGCCCGGCTCTTGCACTGGCGCGAGGGCGTTCGTCGACACGCGAGCCGATGGCTCGCAAGCGTGCCGCCTCACTCCAAAGGGAAGGGGCTTACCTATCGCGCAGCCAAAGCCGCTCTGCTCCGCCTGCAATCTGCATCACGCTGCACGACACAGCGCACATTGGTCCGCGCAAAAGCATCGCCCCCTGAACGCACGTATAGTGCGGCCTCCACGATGTTTCGGAGATTCCAGGATGCGCAAACCCCTTCTGCTGCTGGCGCTGCCGGCTGCGCTGGTGCTCGCCGCGTGCGGCGACAAGACCGCCGCGCCGGATGCGGCCACGCCGCCCGACGCCCAGGCGGCCCACACGTTCTCGCCCGACATCACCGCCGGCGATTTCGGCGAAATGGTGCGCGTGCTGGCGTCCGACGAATTCGAGGGACGCGCGCCCGGCACCGCCGGCGAAGACCGGACGGTCGAGTACATCAAGGCGCAGTTCGAGCGCATCGGCCTGCAACCGGGCGGCGACAACAACGACTGGTACCAGACGGTGCCGATGGTCGAGACCACCGCCGATCCGTCCACCGTGCTGCGCCTGCAGAGCAGCGCAGGGACGCGTGAGCTCAAGTTCGGCGACGAGATGGTGATCGGCACGCGCACCGGCCAAGCTGAGATCAACGTCGCCGACAGCGAGCTGGTGTTCGTCGGCTACGGCGTCGATGCGCCGGAGCAGAACTGGAACGACTACGCCGGTCTGGATCTCAAGGGCAAGACCGTCGTGATGCTGGTCAACGATCCGGGCTTCCACGCCAACGACGCGACGCTGTTCGACGGCGAGAAGATGACCTACTACGGTCGCTGGACCTACAAGTTCGAGGAAGCCGCGCGCAAGGGCGCGGTGGCCGCGCTCATCATCCACGACACGCCCGGCGCCTCGTACGGCTGGGACGTGGTGAAGAATTCCTGGTCGGGCGCGCAGTTCGACCTGCGTGCCGAGGACGATCCGGAACCGCGCCTGCCGGCGCAGGGCTGGATCACCGGCGACGTGGCCAGGCAGCTGTTCGCCGAAGCCGGTCTCGATCTCGACGCGCAGATCAAGGCCGCCAACACGCGCGACTTCAAGCCGGTGCCGCTCAACGCGACGGTCGGTTTCGATCTCAAGAGCACGATCGCCGAGAAGAGCTCGCGCAACGTGATCGGCATCCTGCCGGGCACCGAGGCGCCGGACGAAGCGATCCTCTATCTCGCGCACTGGGATCACCTCGGCAAGCACGAGGGCGAGGGCGACACGATCTACAACGGCGCGATCGACAATGCGACCGGCGTGGCCGGCATCATCGAGATCGCCGAGAAGTTCGCCACCAGCGAACCGAAGCCGAAGCGCTCGCTGGTGTTCCTGGCGGTCACGCTCGAGGAGTCGGGCCTGCTGGGCAGCAAGTACTACGTGGCGCAGCCGAGCATCGGCCTGGCGCAGACGGTCGGCGTGATCAACCTCGACGCGATGAGCGTAGCCGGTCCGTCGCGCGATTTCGTGGTCACCGGCAAGGGCAACTCGGAACTCGAGGACATCCTCGAAACCTACGCCACCCAGCAGAGCCGCACCCTGGTCGAGGAAGGCAACACGGCCGGTGGTTTCTACTTCCGCTCCGACCACTTCAACTTCGCCAAGGCCGGCGTGCCGGCGCTGTACGCGAAGGGCGGCAACGATCTCGTCGACGGCGGCACCGCCGGTGGCAAGGCCGCGACCGACGACTACGCCAAGCGCTATCACCAGCCCAGCGACGAATACAACCCGGACTGGAACCTCGACGGCGTGGTGCAGGATCTCGAAGCGCTGTACGGCGTGGGGCGTACGCTGGCCGACGACGGCCAGTGGCCGAACTGGTACGAGGGCAACCCCTTCAAGGCCGCGCGCGACCAGATGCGCAGCGAAGCGGGTGGCACGCCGTAAGGCCTCGCTTGTCAGCACGTGATACGAGGGCGGCGACAGTGATGTCGCCGCCTTTTTTCTTAGCCCTCCCACGTCCACGGGGGAGGGCTTCAAGCATTACAGCGGCGACAGAGTGCACACCGCTATGCGATAAGCCACCAATCGCAATCCACGGAACCATCCGATGACGCTCTCCACCGCCTACTGGTGCGTGCTGATCGCCGCGCTGCTGCCCTACTGCTGGGTCGCGCTCGCGAAGGCGTCGGTGCCGCGCTACGACAACCGCGATCCGCGGGGCTGGATCGCGCGGCAGGACCATCCGCGATTGAAGCGGGCCTACAACGCGCATCTCAATGCGCTGGAGGCGTTCGCGCCGTTCGCCGCGGGCGTGGTGCTGGCGCAGCTCGCCGGCGTGGCGCATGACCGCATCGCAATGCTGGGCATCGCATTCGTCGTGCTGCGGCTGCTGCACGGCATCGCCTACGTCGCGGACGTCGCCTGGCTGCGCAGTCTCGCGTGGTTCGCGGCGCTCGGCTGCGTGGTCGCGCTGATCGCGCAGGCGGCGCTGTCGATCGCATGAGCGTGCGCGATACGCACGACCCGCGTCCGGTGCTGGCGCTGTTCGATTTCGACGGCACCATCACCACACGCGAGACATTGCCGGACTTCCTGCGCTTCGCCACACCGCCGCGACGCCTGCACGTCGGCACGCTGCTGTTCGTGCTGCCGGTGCTGGCCTACAAGCTCAAGCTGCTGCCGGTGCACGCGCTGCGCACCCTGCTGATCCGCTATGCATTCGGCGGTCTGCCGCGTGCGACCGTCGAAGACGCCGGCCGCCGCTTCGCGGCCACGGTGTTGCCGGCGCTGGTGCGGCCGGAGATGCAGGCGCGTCTCGATGCCCATCGCGCGCAGGGCGACACCATCGTCGTCGTGTCCGGTGGCTTCGATGTCTATCTCGCACCTTGGTGCGAGGCGCAGGGCCTCGAACTCGTCTGCTCGTCGCTCGAAAGCGACGGTGATCGCATGACCGGTCGCTATGCCGGAGCGCAATGCGTGGCTGACGAGAAAGTCCGGCGGGTGAGTGAGCGCTACGACCTAGCCGCATACCGCGAAGTCCATGCGCACGGCGACACGCACGAGGACCACGCCCTGCTCGCGCTCGCGCACGTGGCGACGTACCGTGGCGCGTCCTGGCCAGCAGCCGGATAGCGGCTGCCCGCGCGGGAGCGCTTGTGGGAGCGCGCTTGCGCGCGATGGGGCGTTCCCGGCAAAGCTCATCGCGCGCGAGCGCGCGCCCACAGAACCATGACCGTCGACAAGAAAAAGCCGCCCGCCCGGGGAAGGGGCGGACGGCAACTGGAACCGGTCGGAGAGAGAGTGCGCCGGGGAGCGCTGACGTCAGCGACGTCGGACCGGTCTCATGGGCACGGCATGTTTCGTATGGACTCGCGTCGATCAGGTACCGCCGGTCGTGGTGCCGCCACCCTCGATCGGTGGGGTCGCCGGCGGCGTGGTGGTCGGATCGGTCGGCGGTTGCGTCATCGGATCCGTCGGCGGCGGCATGGTCGGGTCGGTCGGCGTCGGCGAGGTGGGATCGGTCGGCGGCGGATTCATCGGGTCGGTCGACGGGTCCACCGGCGGTGTCGCCGGGTCGTTGATCGGGGCCGGGTCCATGGGCGGGACATCCGGCGGCGGCGGGTCGTTGCTGCAGGCCGTGAACGCGAAGGCCATCGCAGCCACCAGCGGTAAAGCGATACGTCGCATGGGATGACTCCTTGCATGGATGTTGGTCCGCAGTGTCGCCCTGCACGTGTGGTCCCGGCGTCGTTCTCTTCGTAGAAATTCCGTTATTCGCCAGCCATCCCCATGCTGTCGTTCAAGGAAATGGCGCATGCGTGAATCGGCGCGCTCGTCGAGCGCGCATCGACGACAGCACCGTCACGCAGCGGACCGAAGACTTGCCCGATGGCGCTGCATGATCCTGTTCCGCCCTCCTCCGGAGCCGGCGATGTCGACGCGCGATGCCGCTGGCTCGCGCAGCGGTTCGATGCCGTGCGCGGCCGCAGCGCGGCGCTCGCCGCGCCGATCGGCGCCGAGGACGCGATGGTGCAGAGCATGGAAGACGCCAGCCCCGCCAAATGGCATCTTGCCCACACCACCTGGTTTTTCGAGCGTTTCGTGCTCGCCGACGGCGGCCCGTACACGCCCTTCGATCCCGCCTGGGATTACCTGTTCAACAGCTATTACCAGAGCGCCGGACCGATGCACGCGCGGCCGCGGCGCGGCGTGCTGTCGCGACCCACGCTCGCACAGGTCTGCGATTACCGCGACACGGTCGAGACGCGCATGCGGACGCGACTGCAGCGCGGCGATCTCGATGCGCGGCTGCTCGACATCGTCGAACTCGGCCTGCAGCACGAGCAGCAACACCAGGAGCTGCTGCTGACCGACATCAAGCATGCGTTCTTCAGCAATCCGCTCCATCCCGCGTATCGCGACGATCTGCCGCGTGCCGGCGGCAGCACGGCAGCGCTCAACTGGATCGCACGCCAGGAGTCGATCATCGAAACCGGCCATGCCGCATGGCCCGGCGATGCCGGCTTCGCCTACGACAACGAATCGCCGCGCCATCGCGTGCTGGTGCCCGCGCATGCGCTGGCGAGCCGACCGGTCAGCAATGCCGAGTTCCTGGCCTTCATCGAAGACGGCGGCTATCGCACTGCGGGCGCGTGGCTCAGCGCGGGCTGGGACACGGTGCGTGCGCGCGGCTGGACGCGACCGCTGTACTGGAACGAGGGCTGCGATGCCGAGTTCACGCTCGGTGGCTGGTGCGCGCTCGATCTCGAAGCGCCGGTATGCCATCTGAGCTACTACGAGGCGGACGCGTTCGCGCGCTGGGCCGGTGCGCGCCTGCCGACCGAGTTCGAGTGGGAACGGGCAGCGGCCCCGCTGCCGGTGGACGGCAATTTCGTCGACAGCGGCCGGTTGCATCCCTGCGCGCCGGCAACCGCGTCGACCGGCCTGCAGCAGATGTTCGGCGATGTCTGGGAATGGACGTCCAGCGCCTACACCGCCTATCCCGGCTACCGGCCGTGGCCCGGCACGCTGGGCGAATACAACGGCAAGTTCATGGATGCGCAATGGGTGCTGCGCGGCGGCAGCTGCGCGACCTCCGCCGACCATGTGCGCGCCAGCTACCGCAATTTCTTTCCCTCCGATGCGCGATGGCAGTTCGCCGGTCTGCGCCTGGCCAAGGATTCCGCATGAATGCCGCCATCGCCCGCGCCCGCGCGCAGGCCGCGCTGACCGATCTGCGTCCGCAGCCCGACGACATCGCCGCCGATGCGATCGCCGGCCTGTCGCGCACGCCCAGGACCTTGCCGTCGAAGTATTTCTACGACGCCGAAGGCTCGCGCCTGTTCGAGGCGATCACGCGCCAGCCCGAGTACTACCTCACGCGTGTCGAACTGGCGCTGATGGAAGCGCAGATGCCGTCGATCGCGCAGGCGATCGGCGACGGCGTGCACGTGGTCGAGTTCGGCAGCGGCAGCGGGCGCAAGACCGAACTGCTGCTCGAAGGCCTCGTCGCGCCTGTGGCCTACACGCCCATCGAGATCTCGCGCACCGCGTTGATGGACAGCGTGACCCGGCTCGGCCAGCACTTTCCCGACGTGCAGATGCTGCCGGTATGCGCGGACTTTACCCGCCCGGTGCCGCTGCCGCGCGCCGACCGTCGCGCGCACCGCACCTTGGTGTTCTTTCCGGGCTCGACGCTGGGCAACTTCTCCGACGACGAGGCCGTGCGCCTGCTGCGCTCGATGCGCGGCACGATGGGCGACACGGGCTGCGCGTTGATCGGCATCGATCTGGACAAGGATCCGGCGATCATCGAGGCCGCCTACAACGATCCGGCCGGCGTCACAGCGGCCTTCACGCTGAATCTGCTGACGCGGCTCAACCGCGAGATCGGCAGCGATTTCGACGCCGACGGGTTCCGCCATCGTGCGACGTACGCGCGCGACCGCATGCGGATCGAAACGAGCCTGGTCAGCGAACGCGCGCAGACGGTGCGGATCGGCGATCACGCGTTCGATTTCGCCGAGGGCGAGGCCATGCACGTCGAGATCAGCCAGAAGTACACCGACGCGTCGTTCTCCGCGCTCGCGGCGCAGGCCGGCCTGCGTGTCACGCATGGCTGGAACGACGACAGCGACAGCTTCGGCCTGCGGCTGCTGCAACCGGCCTGAGCCGGTGACGTCCGACGACGCGCGCATCGCGGCGGACATCCGCACGCTGCTGGATGTACGGGCGCCCGATGCATCCATCTGCCCGTCCGAAGTCGCGCGACGCCTGTCTCCCGAGGATGCCTGGCGCGACGCGATGCCGGATGTACGCCGCGTTGCGGTTGCGCTCGCGGCGGATGGCGTCATCCGGATCACGCAGTCGGATGTCGTGCTCGATCCCGAAGTGCCGATCTCCGGACCGATCCGGTTGCGGCGTGGCCCACGCTGGAACGACGACACCCCGATCGACTGACGGGCGCGCGCGATCGCGTGCCGTATCGTGTCGCGCATGACGACACCGCAGCCCCCCCGCGACACACCGTTTGCGCCCGCGTGCGATCGCAACCGCGAGCCGATTCTCGAGGTCCTGCGCGCGCAGTTCGAGCACCGTCGCCAGGTGCTCGAGATCGGCAGCGGCACGGGCCAGCACGCGGTGCACTTCGCCGCGGCGATGCCGTGGCTGCGCTGGCAGACCTCGGAACGCCCGGCGCACCTGTCGGGGATTGCGGCCTGGCTCGACGAGGCGGCGCTGCCGAATACGCCGTCTCCCGTAGCGCTCGATGTCGCGCAGGCGGACTGGCCGGTGTCCACGGCCGCCGACGGCCGGTTCGATGCGGCGTTCACCGCGAACACCTTGCACATCATGGGCTGGCCGGACGTCGAGGCGTGCTTCGCCGGTCTGCATACGGCGCTTGCCGACAGCGCGACGTGCGTCGTCTACGGGCCGTTCAACGTCGGCGGCGCCTACACCAGCGACAGCAACCGCGATTTCGACGGCTGGCTCAAGGCACGCGATCCGCGTTCGGGTATTCGCGATCTGGAAGCGGTCGATGCACTGGCATCGGGCATCGGCCTGCGCCTGCAGGACGACATCGCGATGCCGTCGAACAACCGCTGCCTGGTGTGGCGGCGCTGAGACCGCGCCGATTGCGCGCGATCGCGATCGACCGCACCCCCCGCGGATCGCGGCCCCGCAGCCGCATGCGTGTCGACGCATCCGGCCGGCGGCCGCGAAATCATGTTCCGGGCATCCGCGCATGCGCCGCCCCCGTCATCGCGTGACCCGTCCACCCGGTCGCGGCTGGCCGCGCGTCGTGGCTACAATCGGACCGGGGATGTCGCGGTCATCCGCGCGACACGTGCAAAACATACGGGGGACAGGAACATGGGATACCTGCGTGCCGGCCTGTGCGGCCTGGGTCTGTTGTACGCGTCGACGTCGTTCGCGCAAACGCTGCCGGCGCCGGCCGAGTTCTACTTCGACAACGACACCCGGACCACTGCACCGATCGTCGCGATCGCCGGCGACGACGACCAGACGCATGCGCGGCTGAAGCAGTTGATCGACCGCAACGCCCGCAATGCCGACCAGGCACGCGCGCAACTGGCGCAGGCACTGATGCGCAGCGGGCGCGAAGCGACCGGCCGTGCGATGTACGCGCAGGCGCTCGCATCACTGTCGGCGCGTACGCCCCTGCGCAGCACGATGCACTGGAATTACGGCTGGGACCTGTACCGCGGCGGCCATCCAGAGGATGCGCTGGACCAGTGGTGGCAGGCACTGGAAGGCCGGCTGGTGCGTCCCTCGTGGGCACCGCCGACGCTCGCAATCGCGCTGTGGTCGGCCGACCGCCGCGACGAAGCGGTGCGCTGGTACGCCGCCGCAGTGCGGACGGAACCGGCGCTGTGGAGCGATCCGGCGCGCTACCCGACGCTGCTGCCCGACTGGACCGACGCGGAGCGTGCGACGTTGGCCGAGGTGTTCGCGGCGTGGCAGGCTGCGCCGCCGGCCTGGCCGTAGAAAGGCGCGTGTTCGAATCAGGATGCCGACCGACGAGACGAAAAGCGCGAGCCATCGTCATCCCGGCGCACGCCGGAAGCGCTCTACAACAGCGCGGAGTGCTGGTCATCCAGCGCCTCTAGACAACAAGATCCCAGCGATCAACTGATGCCAGAGATGTAGCTTCGTCTCGGACTTGCAAAAGCTCTGTGGGAGCGGGGGGGGGGGGGGGGGGGGGAGGGGGGGGGGGGGGACCCGCGAGACCCGGGCGGGACCAGGATAGGG